>CAXYJY010000086.1:0-31385 GCA_964277755.1 uncultured Hymenobacter sp. | reverse complement strand
CCAACCCCACCGTGACGCTGACCAACACCACTAGCGCAGCTACCACCCAGACCTACACCCTGACCGTGACCAACGCCACCGGCTGCGTGAGCACTGGTACGGTAGTGGTGACCGTCAACCCGCTGCCAGTAGCAATTCCTGGCGCGGCGGTAGCCTTCTGCTCGGGCGGCTCGGCCACGTTGGGCGCGGCCCCGGTATCGGGCCTGACCTACAGCTGGTCGCCCGCCACGGGCTTGAGCAGCGCCTCGGCCGCTAACCCCACCGTAACGCTGACCAACACCACTGCGGCCGCTACCACCCAGGCCTATACCCTGACCGTGACCAGCGCCGCCGGCTGCACCAGCACCGGCACGGTAGTCGTGACGGTGAACCCGCTGCCCGTGGCCAACGCCGGGGCAGCCGTCACCATCTGCTCGGGCAATACCACGCAGCTCGGCGCGGCCCCGGTTTCGGGCCTCACCTATAGCTGGAGCCCAACTACCGGCCTCAGCAACTCGGTTATCGCCAACCCCACCGTGACGCTAACCAACGTGAGCGCGACCGGCACGGCCATCACGCCTACCTACACGCTCACGGTTACCAACCCGACCACGGGCTGCGTGAGCACGAGCACGGTAGTGGTGACGGTGAACGCCGAAATTCTGCCCGGCATCATCGGGCCCAACCAGACGGTGTGCGCCAGCTCGACGCCCGTGCCGCTCACCAGCACGCCCGGCCCGAGCGGCGGCTACGGCACCTACACCTACCAGTGGGAGTCGTCGACCGACAACCTGACCTGGACCACGGTGGCCGGTGCGACCAGCGCCACCTACGCCCCCGGCCCGCTGGCCGCTACCATCTACTACCGCCGCCGCGTGAACTCGGGCTCGTGCGCCGAGCAGGTGTCGAACTCGGTGAAGCTCGAGCTTCAGCCGCAGCTGATAACGGGCGTGACGCTGGCTACCCCGGCCACGCAGTGCGCGGGCACCTCGCTCGTATTTACGCCCGTGGCCACCAATGCCGGCCCGGCCCCGACCTTCCGCTGGTACGTCAACAACACGCTCGTAGCCAGCAGCCCCACCTACACCAGCTCGACGCTGGGCAACGGCGACGTAGTGCGCGTGGAGGTGGTGCCCACCGCCGGCTTCTGCGCCACCAGCCTGGCCGTGGCCTCGGTTACGATTAACCTCACGCCCATCTCCCAGCCCACGGTGGCCATTCTGCCCCGCACGGCGCTGCCGGCTTGCTCTAGCACGGCGGTAGTTTTCGCGGTAGACAGCATCGGCAACCCCGGCACCAGCCTCACCTACCAGTGGCAGGTCGATGGCGTGAGCGTGAGCGGCGCTACCAGCCCCACCTTCACCAGCAGCACGCTACGCGATGGCCAGCTCGTAACCTTAGTTATAACGACGCCCTCGGCCTGCGGCACGCTCACGGCAACTTCGAACCCCGTGCGGGCTACCATCATCCAGAACGTGGATGTGGAAGCTGGCCCCGATAAGACCATCGTCGAAGGCGAGTCGGTATTGCTGGAAGGCACCGCCAACGGCACCTACCCGGTAGCCTGGACGCCGACCCAGACGCTGGCTTTCCCAGCCGGCAACCCGCTGCGCCCGATGGCTTCGCCCCTCGTGACCACGACCTACACGCTGTCGGCCAAGGTGGGCGACTGCTCCGATGAAAGCAAGGTGACTATCACCGTATTACCGCGCGTGCGCATCCCCAACGCTTTCTCACCCAACGGCGACGGCCTGGACGACACCTGGGAAATTGACCGCATCGCGGAGTACCCCAACTCGCGCGTTATCGTGTTCAACCGCTGGGGCAGCAAGATTTTCGAAACCACCGGCTACAGCCGCAGCAATCAGTGGAACGGCACCATCAACGGCCAGCCGGCCCCGCTGGGTACCTACTACTACCTTATCACGCTGGGCAATGGCAAGTCGTACACCGGGCCGCTCACGATAGTATATTAAGCGAAATTTGCGCGGTGCCGGGACGGCCGGCGCCGCGTCTTTCCTTCTTTTCTCCCCCTTCAACTGCCTTGCTCTCGTGAAAAAATACTTACCTGCCCTTCTCGCTGGCGGCCTGGCTCTGGGCTTGGCACAGCAGGGCCACGCCCAGCAGCTGGCCCAGTACAGCCAGTATATGAACAACAACTACATCCTCAACCCCGCCGTGGCGGGCACCGAGGATTACATCGACCTCAAGTTCAGCTACCGCACGCAGTGGACGGGCATCGAGGGCGCGCCCAAGACGTACTACGCCAGCGTCAACTCGTCGCTCGGCCGCCTGCACACCCAGAAGAAACGCACCCTGCACGACTGGAGCCGGGGCTTTCACGCGCTCGGGGCCATCGTGTACAGCGACGTAACGGGCCCTACCCGCCGCACCGGGGCCTACGGCTCGTACACCTACAACCTGTCGCTGACGCGCTCGCTACGCCTGGCCATGGGGGCGTCGGTGGGCATGCAGCAGTACTCGCTGGATGGCTCTATGCTGCGCTTCTACAACCAGAACACGGTAGTGGCCAGCCAGGCCTCCATCGTGCCGGACGCCAGCATCGGGCTGTGGCTGTACAATGACAATTTCTACGCCGGGGTGTCGGCGGCCAACCTGCTGGGCAACCAGCTCGACATCGCCTACGAGCCCAACGCGGCCATTCCAATTCAAGCCAACCGGCTGTATCGCCACTACTTCGGCACGGCCGGCGTGCGCCTGCCCTTGAGCGAAGGCGTGTCGCTGGTGCCCTCGGTGCTGGTCAAGTATATGTCGCCCGCGCCGGTCTCGGTCGATGTCAACGCCAAGCTTAAGCTCCAGGACATCATGTGGGTAGGCGTTTCGTACCGCGTGAAGGATGCCTTCGTGGGCAACGTAGGCGTGAACTTCAGCGACGTGGCCAGCCTGAGCTACTCTTACGACGCCAGCACTTCCGACATCTCGCGCTACCAAAATGGCAGCCACGAGGTCATTCTGGGCCTCAAGATTAAGAAGAAGAAAAAGGTCGTCTGCGTCGACCGCTTCTGGTAGGCGAGCCTGCCCGCACTTCGGCCACCCAGCGCCGCCCTTCCCGCGTGGAGAGGCGGCGCTGTTTTTTGAGAGAACAATTCCACCTTTCCCACCCATGAAAAACCTTTTCTGCTTGCTGCTGCTCGGGCTACTCGGGCCGGCCGCCCTGGCCCAGCCCACCGCCCCTACTCCACCCGCGCCGGCGGCCCCCGTGGCCATCGGCGTCGACCTGGCCCGGCCCGTGGGGCCGCTGCCGCCGCTGTGGGCCTACTTTGGCTACGACGAGCCCAACTACACCTACATGAAGGACGGGCAGCCGCTGCTCACCGAGCTCGCCGCCCTCAGCCCGGTGCCAGTGTACGTGCGCGTGCACAACATGCTGACTTCCGGCGACGGCACGGCCTCCTTCAAATGGGGCTCGACCAACGCCTACACCGAGGACAAGAAAGGCCGCCCAGTGTACGACTGGACCATCGTGGACCGCATTTTTGACAGCTACATTCAGCGGGGCATGAAGCCCATCGCGCAGCTCGGCTTCATGCCCGAGGCACTGAGCAGCCACCCCGTGCCCTACCGCCACCACTGGAAGCCGGGCGACAACTACAATGACATTTACACCGGCTGGGCCTACCCGCCCAAAGACTACGCCAAGTGGGGCGAGCTCGTGTACCAGTGGGTGCGCCACAGCGTAGCCCGCTACGGCGAGGCCGAGGTCAAGACCTGGCGCTGGGAGCTCTGGAACGAGCCCAACATCGGCTACTGGAAAGGCACTCCTGAAGAGTACCAGAAGCTGTTCGACTACTCCGAAGCGGCCGTGCATCGCGCCCTGCCCGCCGCCCAGCTCGGCGGCCCCGAAACCACCGGCCCCGGCTGGGACAAGGCGGGCGACTTTCTGCGCAGCTTTTTGCAGCACTGCGTGAGCGGCCAGAACTATGTGACCGGCAAGACCGGCACCCGGCTCGACTTCATCACCTACCACGCCAAAGGCGCGCCCAAGCTCACCAATGGCCACGTGCGGATGAATATGGCCACCCAGCTGCGCGACGTGCAGGCGGGCATGGAGATTCTGAACTCTTTCCCGACGCTGCGCCAGCTACCCATCATCCTGGGCGAGAACGACCCCGAGGGCTGCGCCGCCTGCGGCGTGCAAACCAACCCCGACAACGCCTATCGCAACGGCACAATGTTCTCGAGCTACACGGCCGCCAGCTACGCGCGGCTGTACGAGCTGGCCGACCAGCAGCGCATCAACCTGGCTGGGGCCGTGAGCTGGTCGTTTGAGTTTGAAGACCAGCCCTGGTTTGCGGGCTTCCGCGACCTGGCCACCAACGGTGTGGACAAGCCCGTGCTCAACGTATTTCGGATGCTGGGGCAGATGCGCGGCCAGCGCGTGGCCGTGGCTAATGCCCAGGCCATGAGCCTGCCCGACATTCTGAAGCAAGGCCAGAACGAGCGCGCCGACATCGGGGCGCTGGCCACGGCCGACGCCCACTCGGCCGCCATTATGGTCTGGAACTACCACAACGACGACCTGCCCGCGCCACCCGCCGAAATCGAGCTCACGCTGCGCGGCGTGGCCGCCGGCAAGGCGCTGCTCCAGCACTACCGCATCGACCAGGAGCACAGCAACTCCTACGCCGCGTGGCAGGCGCTGGGCTCGCCACAGCAGATATCGCCTGCCCAGCGCGCCACCCTGGCGCAGGCTGGGCAGCTGGCGCTGCTGACGTCGCCGAGCTGGGTGAGCGCGAAGGATGGGAACGCGGTGCTGCATTTTACGCTGCCGAGGCAGGGCGTGTCGCTGCTGCGGTTGAGCTGGTAAGGTCCTTTAAGTAAGTAAGCCAAAAACGCCCGTCATGCTGAGCGTAGCGAAGCATCTCTACCTCAATACTAATACCTAACGCTAGCAACGAAGCGATAGAGATGCTTCACTGCGTTCAGCATGACAGTCGTTTTTTTGCGCTTTCTAATCAGAAACGCTACACGCCTTCCATGAAGCACCGCCTACTTGCCTTGGCCCTCGCCGCCACCGCGCCCGCTCTGGCCCAAAAGGTCCGGACCCGGCCTACCAGTCTCGAAAGTCAGGTCGAAGTAAACCGCTACCCGGAACTGAGCGCCCCGCCCCGGCCCACTTTCTTCGACAAAGGCCCGCTGATGTCCATTGGCAGCTACTACTATCCCGAGCAGTGGCCGCACGAAAACTGGGCGCGCGACATCAAGAAGATGGCTGAGGTCGGCTTTCAGTTCACGCACTACGGCGAGTTTGCCTGGACGTTTGTCGAGCCCGAGGAAGGCAAGTTCGACTTCAAATGGCTAGATGAGGCCGTGGCGCTGGCCCATCAGAATGGCATCAAGGTCATCATGTGTACCTCCACGCCCACGCCGCCCGCGTGGCTGGCGCAGAAGCACCCCGAAATACTAGTGGTGAACGCCGACGGCCGCACCATGCAGCACGGCTCGCGGCAGCAGGCGTCGTGGTCGAGCCCCGTGTACCGGCAGTACGTGCAGCGCATGGTGGAGGCCATCGGGCAGCACTACGGTAAGGACAGCCGCATCTGGGGCTGGCAGCTGGATAATGAGCCCTCGCACTACGGGCAGTATGACTACAGCCCGGCCGCGCAGGCCAGCTTCCGGCGCTGGCTGCAAGCCAAGTACCAGACCCTCGATGCCCTCAACAAAGCCTGGGGCACGGCCTTCTGGAGCATCCGCTACTCGGATTTCAGCCAGGTGCTGATTCCCAACCAGAAGGAGCTGCCCGAGCAGCCGGCCCCGGCGGCCGTGCTCGACTTCAAGCGGTTTACGGCCGACGAGGCCAACGACTTCCTGAGTATGCAGTACAACATCCTGCGCAAGCACGTGGCTCCTACTCAGTGGATTACCACCAACCTCATGCCCGAGCACGTGGCCGTGGACCCGACCCGCATCACAGGGCTCGACTTTCTGACTTACACCAAGTACCTGGTGGCGGGCTACGACAACGGCCTGGGCGCGCAGGGCTTTCGGCTGGGCTCGGCCAGCAGCATCGGCTTTGCCAATGACCTGTTCCGGTCGTTCAACGGCGTGACGGGCGTGATGGAATTGCAGCCGGGGCAGGTAAACTGGGGCAAGTTTAACCCGCAACCGCTGCCGGGCGCGGTGCGGATGTGGATTTGGCACGCCTTCGCGGGCGGCAACAAGTTTGTGTGCAACTACCGCTTCCGGCAGCCGCTCACGGGCGGCGAGCAGTACCACTACGGCATTATCGGCACCGATGGCCTCACGCCCAGCACCAGCGGGCTGGAGTACATCAAGGTTATCAAGGAGCTGGCCGCCGTGCAGCAGCAGTACCGGCCCGGCGCCAAGGCCCCGGCCGCCTACCAGTGCCGGCAGGCAGCCATCCTCTACAACGCCGACAACCGCTGGGAGATGGACAACCAGCCCCAAACCAACCAGTGGAGCACCATGCTCCATATCAAGCATTACTACGAGGCGCTGAAGCAGGCCGGCGCGCCGGTCGACATCATCACCGAAGCCAAGGATTTCACCCGCTACCCGGTGCTCATCGCCCCGGCCTACGAGCTGCTCGATAAAAACCTGGTGGAGCGCTGGCGGCAGTACGTACAGCAGGGCGGCCACCTGGTGCTGACTACCCGCACCGGCCAGAAAGACCGCACCGACCGGCTGTGGGAAGCCCCCTGGGCCGGCCCGATTCTGGACCTCATCGGCGCAAAAATCACTATGTACGACTTGCTGCCCGAGTCGGTGACCGGCACCATTGGCAGCGAGGGCAAAACATACCAGTGGAACAACTGGGCCGACGTGCTGGAGCCGCTGCCCGGCACCGAGGTGTGGGCCAGCTATACCAACCAGTTTTACAGCGGCAAGGCGGCCGTAGTGTCGCGCGCGCTCGGCAAGGGCAGCGTCACCTACGTCGGCCCCGACACCGACGACGGGGAGTTGGAAGAAGCCGTACTGCGCCGCGTGTACCAGCGTGCCGGCATCGCGGTGGCCGACCTACCCCCGGGCGTGGTGCTCGACTGGCGCGACGGCTTCTGGGTGGGGCTGAACTACTCGGACAAGCCCTACACGATGCCCGTGGCGGGCAAGGCGCTCATCGGCAGCGCCGAGGTGCCGCCGGCCGGCGTGGTGGTGTGGAAGGAGTAGTCTGCTTAATTAAATAGAGTCATGCAGAGCGCAGCGACGCATCTCGCGTGGCGCAGTAATCAAAACGTTAGAAATTACTACGCCACGCGAGATGCTTCGCTGCGCTCTGCATGACTTTTTATTGCTTTTACTTAATGAAAGCCTATTCCAGACTTATAATAAAGCGTGGCCATTACCAAGTTAAAATCGCTTCATTTCTGCTACTTAGCATCCTCGCCCTACCCGCCCTGGCCCAGGAAGACCGGGGCTACAAGGTGTACCAGTTTCCGGCCAACCTGATACCGCGCATCGATGGCAACGCCGACGACTGGGCTACCTTTCCCAAGCAATACGTGGTGGGCACCGACCAGCTGCGCGACGACTCGGGCCATTATCCGAAGCCTGATACTACCAACCTGAAAGTGAGCGTGCGCGTGGCTTGGGTGAAAGGCCTGAATCGCCTGTATTTCCTCTACGAAGCCTACGATAACTACTGGGACTTCTCGCGGCCCGACCTGCACAACGACACCTTCGAGGTAGTGGTGGATGGCGACCTCTCGGGCGGCCCGCTCACGGCCGAGTTTCACCCCAACCAAACACTGCCGCTGATGGAGCGCTACTTCGCCTTCCACGGCGTGCAGGCGCAGAACTACCACATTTTCATGCCCGCCGTGGGCAAAGACTGGGCCCTGGCCTGGGGCAGCCAGCCCTGGATAAAACGCCTGCCCTACGCCAACATCGCCTACAGCTACGACTTCAAGCCCGGCCAGCCGGGCAAGCTCACGGCCGAGTTCTGGCTTACGCCCTTCGACTACGCCGGTGCCGAAGGCCCGCCGCGCGCCGTGGAGTCGGTGCTGACAGACAACAAGAAAATCGGCCTCACCTGGGCCGTCATCGACTACGACGACGTGCAGGACGAAAGCAAAAAAGGCTTCTGGAACCTCGCGGCCAACCACAAGATGTACGGCAACACCAGCCTCGGCACCGTCTTCACGCTGCTGCCGCTGGCTCCGCAGTACCAGCCGTCACTGACGGCACAGTGGTCATTTGTGGTTACCGACGCGGCCCACCGTAAGGTCACGTTCACCAACGAGAGCCAGGGCCGCGTGAGCAAGTGGCGCTGGGACTTCGGCGACGGCACGACCTCTACCGCGCAAAGCCCGGTGCACCAGTACCGCGAGGCCGGCAAGTACATCGTGGTGCTAGAGGTAGAATGGCCGGCCGGCAAGGCGCGCATGGCCAAGGTCTGGGACGTGGCTGTGCCGTAAAGCGTATCGACCGGCTGAAAAACGAAAAAGGCCCGTTACAATGGTTATTGTAACGGGCCTTTTTTATTTAAAAAGTGGAGAATATCGGAGTCGAACCGATGACCTCTTGCATGCCATGCAAGCGCTCTAGCCAGCTGAGCTAATCCCCCTTTTTTGTAGACCGCTGCGCCATTTGCGTTTTGGTTGTGCAAAAGTACGGCGATTTTTTAACTATGCAAGGTCTGGGGGCATCTTTTTTTCGCAACTAACGCAAAATCAGGCACAAAAAAAAGGCGCGGAAATTTCCACGCCTTTTTTTGCGGCTTACAGCGCTTAGGCTGGCACTAGTTGAAGATGTAGCGCACGCCCAGCTGGCCCTGCCAACGCGACAGGAAGGGCGAGAAGTCATACGAGCGACCAGCGTTGCCGAAGGTCGAGGGCAGCGAGAAGGTCGGCTGGGCGTTCACGTTGGTCGACTCCACGCGCAGCAGTTCGGTGGCGTTGTTGGTCACGAAGTACTGGCGGCCCCAGTTTTTGTTGAGCAGGTTGCCCAGGTTCTGGATGTCGAAGGTCAGCTGGATGGTGTTCTTCTTGCCGCCGGCCATGAAGTTGAAGTCCTGCGCTACGCGGATGTCAACCTGGTGCGTCCAGGGCAGGCGGGCACCAAAGCGCTCTACTACCTGGCCGCGGTGGCTGTCGAGGTAGGGGTCGTTCTTGATGAAGTTTTCCAGTTGGTCCTGCACCTGGGCCAGCGTGCGGCCATCGGTAGCTACCAGGCGAATCTGGTTTACGTCGCGCACGTCGGTCGGCACGTACAGCAGGTCGTTGCCGGTGTTGCCGTCGCGGTTGAGGTCGGTGTTCTGGCCATAGATGTAGGTCAGCGGCTGGCCCGAGCGGCCTTCGTAGAAGAAGGTGAAAGTGGTAGCCATGGCGTTGTCGGCGTAGCGGAAAGTGTAGCCAGCAGTGCTGATAACGCGGTGGCGCTGGTCGTTGCGCGAGTAGCCCAGCTCGGGGCTGTTGGGGTCATTGGCAATCTGGTTGAAACCAAAGTTCGACGAAGCCGTGCTGCTGGTGCCGCTGTTCACTTCCTTCGACTGGCCGTAGGTGTAGGCCGCCGAGGCGTTGAGGCCGTTGCGGAAAGTCTTCTGCAGCTGGAAAGTAGCGTTGTAGCGGTAACCCTTATTGGTATTATCGAGCAGGTACACGTTGGTGTAGGCCTGGTTGATGCGGCGGGCCTGCGTGCTGCTGGCGTACACAAGGCGCTGGTCGGGGCCGGCGAGATTACCTACCGGGGCCGTCAGGTTCAGGTCGCGGTAGTAGATGTCGTTCAGGGTCTTGGAGTAGATACCTTCTATCGTGGCCACTACGTCGCCGGGCAGGCGGAAGTCCACGGCCAGGTTCGAGCGCCACACCTGGGGCAGCTTGAAGTCGTTGCGCACCAAGTTAATCTGCGTAGTCCGCACTTGGCTGTAGTCGGTAGCAATCTGCGCGGGGTTGAGGCGGATGAAGGGCAGCGTGGGCGAGGCGGGCGTAGTGCCCGAGGCCGTGGTACCCGTCTGGTCTACCGAGCCCTGAATCAGGCCGCTGTTGGTATAGCTGTTCGACAGCCACACGAAGGGGACGCGGCCCGTGAAAACGCCCGAACCACCGCGCACCTGGATTTTACCGTTGTTCTTCACATCCCAGTTGAAGCCCAGGCGCGGCGAGTACAGAATCTGGCCGTTGGGGGTGTTGCTGGTGCGGTAGTCGCTGCCAAACTGGTTGGCCACGCCCTCGTTGTTGCCGGGCTTGTCTACGAACACGGGCACGTCGATACGCATACCCAGGGTCAGGCGCAGGTTCTCGGCGGGCGTGTATTCGTCCTGGGCGTAGAAGCCCAGCTGCGCAGCCTTGAATTTAGCTTCGCCGCCGTCGGCGGTAGCGTAGCTGGCCTGCACGCGGGTCGAGAGGCCCTGCTCGAAGTTTTGGATGCCCGTGCGGTAGCCAGCGGTGCCAGGCGTGCCAGTGGCCCCAAACAGGTAGTAGCCCGCGCCGTTGTTGAGGAACAGGTTGCGGAATTTGAAGCCTTCGTTGTGCGTGCCCAGCGTGAGGGTGTGCTTGCCAAACTGCTTGGTCAGGTTGTCGGTGATTTCCACAATGTCCTGGTCGAGCTGGTTGGCTACCGAGCTGCGCTCCTGCCCCAGGTCGTAGGTTACGCTACCGTCGGTGATGCGGTAGGCCGGGCCGGCCGCGCCCAGCGGGTCGCGGGTGTCGCGGATGGCCGTGTAGGTCAGGATGAGCTTGTTGGAGAACCCGCCGGCGAAGCGCGAGTTTAGCTCGGCCACCGTGCTGTTGGTCATGTTGTTGAACACGTAGCCGTTGTTGCCGAAGCGGAAGTTGATGCTTGAGCGGCTGATGTTATCGTCAAACGCCTTCACGAAGTTGTGGCGCAGCGTCAGGGTGTTGCCTTCCGAGAGGTTGAAGTCGAGGCGGCCAAAAATCTTGTTGCTCTGGGTGCGGGCCGTGATGTCGCCGTAGCTGCCCACGTCGTAGAAGCCGTAGGTGGCTGTATTGGCGGCGGCGGCGATGCGCTGCACGGTAGCCAGGGTCACGGGCGTTTCGGGCGAGCCGGGGGCGAAGGTGAGCGGCGTGCTGATGCGGGCGATTTCCCCGCTCAGAAAGAAGAACACCTTGTCCTTCACGATGGGGCCACCCACCCGGAAGCCGGTCGTGTAGTTATAGAAGTTATCAGCCTTGGTGCGGGGCTCGATGACGCTCTTGCCAATCGAGTTCTGGTTGCGGCCGAAGCCGTAGATAGAAGCTGACACGTCGTTGGAGCCCGAGCGGGTTACGGCGTTGATGCCGGCCCCAGTGAAGCTACCCTGCGTTACGTCGTAGGGGGCCAGCACCACCGAAATCTGCTCGATGGCGTCGAGCGCGATGGGGTTGGTCGAGGCCTGGCCGCCGGGCGTGCCCGAGCCTGCGAGGCCGAATACGTCGTTGTTCACGGCCCCGTCGATGGTGATGTTGTTGTAGCGGTTGTTGGAGCCGCCAAACGACGAGCTGCCGCCGCCGGCCGCCTGCGGCGTGAGGCGAGTAAAGTCGGTCAGGTTACGGTTCAGCGTGGGCAGGTTGTTGATTTGCTCGCGGCTGATGCTGGTAGCGGCGCCCGTGCGGCCGGCGTTGATAACCGGGTCGGGGCGGCCGGTCACAACTACGTCGCCGAGGGCGGTGCTGGCTTCCGACAGCTGCACGTCTACGCGCAGGTTCTGGGCCAGGGTCAGGTACACGCCTTCCTTGGTGAAGTCCTGGTAGCCCACAAACGACACCTTGATGGTGTAGGGCCCGCCCACGCGCATGTTCTGAATGTTGTAGCGGCCTTCGCCGTTGGTGCCAGCCCCGTACTGCGTGCCAGTGGGCGTGTGGATGGCCAGCACCGTAGCGCCAGGCAGGCTTTCCCCTTTGCCATCCGTAACGGCGCCGTTCATCGAGGCCGTGGTAGCCCCCTGGCCCCAGCTCTGCGGGGTTAGCCCCAGGGCCAGCACTAGCAGGAATAGCGCATTGAATAGTATTCGCTTCATGAAAAAAAGAGTTGGTGATAAACTGTTGTACGCTTTAATTTTTAGGAAGGCACTAATGACTGTACAAAGTTAAGGCACAGGTTAAAATTGCTTCACCCAACCTCCACGGTACGGCGGCTGCCCGGCCAACTATTCGGCTAGCCTACTTTATTTTTCGCCCATTTTAACTTTCTACTTAACAAGCTTTTAGCGATTCAGCATCGCCGGTTTAATTATCCTTTTGTTAAGCCTCACATTTTGCGAGCACGCGCCGGCCCCGCTAGGCGGGCCCAAAAAAAAACGGGGCAGGAATTGTATCCTACCCCGTTTTGGGTTGTACTAGGTGGCCTGGCACGGCCTACCGCGCTAGTTGAAAATATAGCGCACGCCGAGCTGCATCTGCCAGCGCGAGGCGATGGTGGTCACGTCGGGGCGGTAGGTGTTGGTCAGCGTCTGGCCGGCCGTGGTGGCGGTCGGGTTAGTCACGTACTGGTACTGGAAGGTAGGCTGGCCGGCGGCATTGTTACCCTGGAAAGCCAGCGGGCTGGCGTTGTACTGAAACTGGTAAGTGCCCCAGTTTTTGTTCAGCAGGTTGCCGATGTTGAAGATGTCCACGCTCAGTTGCAGGGTATTGCGGTTTTCGCCGATGTTGGTGAAAATGTCTTGCAGCAGGCGGAAATCGATGCGGTGCTGCCAGGGCAGCAGGGCCCCGTTGCGCTCGGCATACTGGCCGCGGCGCTTGCTCAAGTAGTCGTCCTGGTTGATGTAGTTGTTGAGGTCAGTCCACTGCTGGGCGGCGGTGTAGGTAGTGCCGGCGATGGTGCGGTCGGTGAGCACGATTTCATCTTGGCTCTTAGGCACGTACATCAGGTCATTGCCGTTCACGTTGTCGCCGTTCATGTCGCCGCTGTACACGTAGGAGAAGCGGCCGGCGGCCGCGCCTTCGTAGAACACCGACACGCTGGTAGCCAGGTGCTGGAGATACTCGAAGCGGTAGGCCAGCGAGGCAATGACGCGGCTCGGCACCACAAACTGCGAGTAGCTGAGCACGTCGGCGTTGGGGTCGCCCGATACCTGGCGGCCGGCCCAGCTCGACTGCGCGATGGTGCCGCCGTCGTTTACCGAGCGCGAGTCAGCGTAGGTGTAGGCCGCCATGGCGTAGAGGCCGTTACTGAACGACTTCTGGAGCTGGCCCGTCACGGTATAAGAGTAGCCTTTGCTGGTATTGTTCAGCAGGATGGCATCCGTGATGTTGGGGTTGGCCAGGGTAGCCCCGCCCGCGCCGCTGTAGATGCGGTAGTTCTTGGTGGTGGTGGGCAGGCCGGCGGCGTTGGTGGCCCAGTACACCGGGCGGCGGTCGCCGGAGGTGGCGTCGGTGGCCGACGACTGCGCGTTCACGGTCGAGTACGGCAGGTTCACGTTCTGGAAGTACACCGCGTTCAGGTCTTTGGTATAAATACCTTCCAGCGTGGCTACTACGCCGCCAAACAGCTGTTTGTCGATGGCCAGGTTGCTGCGGTACACCTGCGGAAACTTGAAGTCGCGCGAGGCAAAGGCCACGTTATACGAGGTGTTGGCCCCGGCCGCAATCAGCTGGTTGCGGTACTGGTCCACGTTGGGGCTGAAGGCGTAGCGCGACGCCAGCGCGCCCTGCACATCGATAGAGCCGAACTGCACGCCGTTGTTGCTGGCCTGGTTGGAAATCCATACGAACGGCACGCGGCCGGTGAAGATACCGGTGCCGCCGCGCACCTGCGTCTTTTTGTCGTCGTTCACGTCCCAGTTAAAGCCGATGCGGGGCGAAAACAGCGGCGTTTTGCGGGGCAGCTGGCTGGTATTGATGCGGATGCCGTCGCGGAAGTTCGTCAGGCGCGCCAGGTTTTCGTTTTGCTCGATGCTCGAAAACACGATGGGCAAGTCGGCCCGGATGCCATAGGTCAGCTTCAGGTTGCCGCGCGGCGACCATTCATCCTGCACGTACAAGCCAATCTGGGCGGCCTTGGTCACGGCGAAGGGAAACGAGCCATCGGGCGTGGCCGCGTAGCGCAGCTGGTAGCGCTGGGCCGCGCGCAGGCCCTCGGCCTGGGTGCGGGGCGTCAGGCTAGGGTTGGCTGGGTTCGTGGTGTTGTCGTAGTTGTAGCCGTAGGGCGCGGCCGTGGTCGCGGCCGAGGCATAAAAGTCTTGCAGCGAGTTGTATACGTACGCGCCGTAGTATTGCGGCGCAAAGCCATTAGTGAACTTATACAGCTCGTTGTAGGTACCAACGGTCACGTTGTGCTTGCCCAGGTAGGCCGTGAAATTGTCGCCCAATTGGTAGGTGTCGCTGTTCAGCAGGTTGAAAGCCGTGAAGGGCTCGTAGCCGAAGGCGGTCAGGTTTTGAGCGGCCGTCACGCCGGTGTTGGCCGCGCTCAGGGCCGTACCATTGCCGATGTCCACCAGCGGGAAAATGCCACCGGCCGGGCTTTCGCGGAAGTCGCGGTTGGCCAGGTAGCCGGCCGTCAGGTTGTTGGAGAAGCGCGCCCCGAAGGTGCTGTTCAGCTCGGCGATAAACGAGTTGAGGTTGTTGTTGATGCGGTAGTACGACGACAAGAAGGGCAGGCCGAATTGCGACTGCGCGCGGCCCGCGCCAATGGCCCCCGACGAGCTGGCCGGCACGTCGCGGTACGACCGCAAGTAGTTGTACTTGATGTTGAAGCGGTGGTTCTGGCTGATGTTCCAGTCGAGCTTAGCCGTAATTTTGTCGCTGTTCGAGGCCAGCACGAAGCCCTCGTAGGGGCCGGCGTTGTAGCCGTAATTGGTGCTGAGGAAGTTGCTCAGAATACCCAAATCCACGGCCCGCGCCGCCGACGTAAACAGGCCGGCGTTGGCCGCGCTGCCGTTGGCATTGAGCTGGGTAGCGGCGTAGTTGCCGGTGGGCGGGTCGTTGCGGCGCTCGCGCTCGGCGTTTACGAAGAAGAACAGCTTGTCCTTCACGATGGGGCCGCCGAAGCGGAAGCCCACGTTGTAGAGGTTGAAGCTGGGGATGGCCTGCTCCACGTTGCCCACGCGCTTGCCCACCAGCTTCTGGTTGCGGTAGAAGCCGTAAACCGAGCCCGAGAATTTGTTGGTGCCGCTACGGGTCACGGCGTTGATGCCGGCCCCGGTGAACGAGCCCTGGCGCACGTCGAACGGCGCGATGCTCACCTGCACCTGGTCGATGGCGTCGAGCGAAATCGGCTGGGCATTGGTCTGGCTACCAATGGCGTTGCCCGACAGCCCAAACGAGTTGTTGAAAATAGCCCCGTCGATGGTAATGTTGTTGTACAGGTTGTTGCGGCCCGCAAACGAGTTGCCGCTCGACTGCGGCGTGAGGCGCGTAATCTCCGACAGCGAGCGGTTGATGGTGGGCAGGCGCTCGATTTGCTGGCGCTGAATGGTAGTGGCCGCCCCGGTGCGGTCGGCGTTCATAATCGGGTCCTGGCGGCCGTTCACGGTCACTTCGGTCAACTGCGTGGCACCTTCGCCGAGCTTCACGTCGAGGCGGAAGTTTTCGGCTAGCGTCAGGTTGATGCCGGTGCGGGTAAAATCCTGAAAGCCAACGAACGTGATGCGCACGCTGTAGGGCCCGCCCACGCGCATGTTCTGGATGTTGAAGCGCCCATCGGCATTGGTGGGGGCTACGTACTGCGTGTTGGTCGGGGTGTGAATGGCAATCACGGTGGCCCCCGGCAGCACTTGCCCCTGGGTATCGGTGATGGTGCCGCTCATGGCCGAGGTAGTAGCGCCCTGCCCCCAGCTAAGGGAGGCCGACAAGAGCAGTAGTACCAGAGCGAACGTATGACGCAGGTATAACAACTTCATAAAGGAGAGATAAAATGAAACATGCAGCGCACTAAACGCCGCCGCAAAATTACTCCCCGTTAGGTAGCCCTCAAATTATGCAAACGTTATTAATCTGAAAATCATAGTATTATTCATCACATCTTCATCTTATCGATTGCTTAACCTTTTCACAGCCGGGGCCGTACTGCCCGGATGAAACGGCTCAGGTAATAATCGAGCTCGAAGCTATTTTCGGTGACGCCTAGCGAGGTAGAGGCGTGGATGAACTCGACACCCTCGGCATCGACCACCGTCACCATGCCCACGTGCGTGATGACGGTAGAGCCCGGCGACGCCCCGAAAAACAGGAAGTCGCCCGGCCTCAGCTGAGTCGGCTTGATGGGCTCGCCCCAGGCCGCCTGCTCGTTGGAGGAGCGCGGAATGTCGATGCCCGCATCGGCAAACGAGAGCTGGAGCAAAGCCGAGCAGTCCATGCCCAGGCGCGTGGTGCCGCCGAACAGGTAGGGCACGCCTTGGTAAGCCCGGGCGTTTTCAATCACGCTGGCCAGCGCGCCGGTGGCGTTGCCCATTCGGGTGGGGCGGCGGGTCACGGTTTTGGTCGTGACGGTACCGCTGCCGCTGGCGGCAGTCGTTTTCTCCTTGGTTTTAGTGAGGGCCGGGCGGCCGGCGGGGCGGCTGGGCGTGCGCTTCAGGCGGGCCATGTCGCGGGCCGAGTAGTAGCGGCCGTTGCGCTGATTGAGCTTTTGGGCGCAGCCGCTGGCCAGCAGCAACAGCGCCAAACTCAGCAGGTAAACGGCCGTATGGACCGGCGGGCGGCGGGCCGCTAGTGAACCTGTGAGCATTCGCTGTACCTTCGTTTTTTCCCCTTGCATTAAGACAAATATAACTTTAGCGCCTTGGGCGGCGCTTTTCCTGCCATGAATTTCTCCCCCCTTACGCCCGAACTGGTAGCGCAGTTCGAGGCCATCGTGAGCCCGGCGCACGTGCTCACGGCCCAGCGCACCGAGGCCGCGCAGTACGAAACCTACGGCCGCGACCACACCGAGGACTTCCACTTTGCGCCCGACGTGGTGCTGCGCCCCAGCACCACCGAGGAGGTGAGCGCCATCATGAAGCTCTGCCACCAGCACCGAGTACCCGTGACGGCGCGGGGCGCGGGCACGGGCCTCAGCGGGGGCGCGCTGCCCATTCACAACGGGGTAGTGCTCAGCACCGAGCGGTTCAATAAAATCATTGAAATCGACGAGCGCAACCTGCAAGCTACCGTGGAGCCGGGCGTGGTGAATGAGGCGTTTCAGAATGCGGTGAAGGAAGTCGGCCTTTTCTACCCGCCAGACCCGGCCAGCAAGGGCAGCTGTTCGCTGGGCGGCAACCTGGCCCACAGCAGCGGCGGCCCCAAGGCCGTGAAATACGGCACCACCCGCGACTACGTGCTGAACCTGGAGGTGGTGCTGCCCACCGGCGACATTATCTGGACGGCCGCCAATACCCTCAAAAACTCGACCGGCTACAACCTCACCCAGCTCATGGTGGGCTCGGAGGGCACGCTCGGCATCATCACCAAGGTAGTATTCCGGCTCCTCCCCTACCCCCAGCACAACATCCTGATGCTGGTGCCCTTCCGCCACGAGGCGCAGGCGGCCGAGGCCGTGTCGGCGGTGTTCCGGGCCGGCATTATCCCGTCGGGCATGGAGTTTATGGAGCGCGAGGCCATCGCCTGGTCGTCGGATTATTTGAAAATCCCGCTCACCCTGCCCGAGGACATCACGGCCCACCTGCTCATCGAGCTCGATGGCCAGGACATGGACCAGCTCTACAAGGAAGCCGAGCAGGTGTATGGCGTGCTCGAAAACTACGAGGTCGGCGAAATCCTGCTGGCCGACACGGCCACCCAGAAAGACGAGCTGTGGCGCATCCGCCGCAACATCGGCAACTCGGTGCGCTACAACTCGGTGTATAAGGAAGAAGACACGGTAGTGCCCCGCGCCGAGCTACCTACCCTGCTGAAAGGCGTGAAAGAAATCGGCCGGCGCTACGGCTTCAAGAGCGTGTGCTACGGCCACGCCGGCGATGGCAACCTGCACGTCAACATCATCCGCGGCGAGCTCACCGACGAGCAGTGGAACGTGGGCTTGCGCCAGCCCATTACCGAGATTTTTGAGCTCTGCGTGCAGCTCGGCGGCACCATCTCGGGCGAGCACGGCATCGGGCTGGTGCAAAAACAATTCATGCACATCGCCCTGAAAGAAGCCAACCTGAACCTCATGCGCGGCATCAAGCAGGTGTTCGACCCGGCGGGCATTCTCAACCCCGGCAAAATCTTCTAAGCGGCCACCCAGCTACCCTGCAAAGGTGCCGACACCCACCCCGAAGCGTTCGGGGTAGGGTTCGGCACTTTTGCATAGCCCCCCGAAGCTTTCAGGGTAGGTGTCGGCACTTTTGTATGGCCTCCTGAAGCTTTCGGGAGGCGTATCGGCACCTCTGCGCAGCACCTTGAAGCTTTCGGAAGGCGAGTCGGCACCTTTGCCGGGTATCTTGGCAGCTTCGGCCTACCCCACCACCGCTTGAAACGTTGGCGCCTGGCGGTGCTTGGTGGCCTGTTCGTAGGCGTAGCCCAAACTCAGCAGCACCGCCTCGGTATAGGGCGCGCCCACGAAGGACAGCCCCACCGGCAGCCCATGCACGTGGCCCATCGGCACGGTGAGGTGCGGGTAGCCGGCCATTGCGGCGGGGCCCGAGTAGCCGGGGCCGGTGCCGTACTCGCCATTCACGAGGTCGATGCAGGCGGCCGGGCCGGTCGTGATGGCCACGATGGCGGCCAGGCCGCCGTCAGTTTTCAGGGCCGCGTCGAGGGCGGCGCGGCTGGTGTCCACCACCTTGCGCACGGCGGCTTTGTACTTCTCGCTGGCCAGGCCATCGGTTTTTTCGGCCTGCTCCAGGGTTTCCTGCTGAAAGAAGGGCATGGCCTTCGCCGCGTTGGCTCTGTTGAAGGCAATGACTTCGGCCAGCGTCTTCACGGGCGCTTTGGCCTGGGCCAGGTACTTGTTCACGCCGTCCTTAAACTCGTAGAGCAGCACGTCAAACTCAGCCTCGCCCAGCGGCTGGGTGGGCGTCCGCACGTCCACTTCTATTACCGTGGCACCCTGCGCCCGCAGCACAGCCACGGCCTGGCGCAGCAGCTCGCCGGCTGGCAAGGTGCTGGCGAGGTGCGACTTTTCGACGCCGAGCCTCTGGCCTTTCAGGGCGTCGGCGGCGAGTGGCAGCACGTAGCCGTTATTCTCAAATGCTTCGCGTAAGGCAGTAACGACTGCCCGATGAGCTGCGGTACGCTTCGGTAAATCAGACAGCGCCGTTTCGTCCACCATCCCGCCCAGCAGAATCGCCGCGTCCCTTACCGTGCGGGCCATCGGCCCGGCCGTGTCCTGGGTGGCCGAAATGGGGATGATGCCCGTGCGGCTCACCAGCCCCACGGTGGGCTTGAGGCCGACGAGCCCGTTTACCGAGGCGGGCGACACGATGGAGCCGTTGGTTTCGGTGCCCACGGCGGCGGCGCAGAGGCTGGCGGCCACCGCCGCCCCGCTACCGGCGCTGCTGCCGCTGGGCGTGCGGTCGAGCACGTAGGGGTTGTGCGTTTGGCCGCCACGGCTGCTCCAGCCGCTGGCCGAGTGCGTCGAGCGGAAATTGGCCCACTCGCTCAGGTTTGTTTTGCCCAGGATGATGGCCCCGGCCGCCCGCAGCCGCTGCACCACAGTGGCATCCTGGGCGGCCCGGTGCCCGGCCAGGGCTAGCGCGCCGGCCGTGGTTTGCAGTTGGTCGCCGGTGTCAATGTTGTCTTTCAGCAAAATCGGGATGCCGTGCAGCGGGCCGCGCAGCTTGCCAGCCTTGCGCTCCTTATCGAGCGCGTCGGCGATTTTCAGGGCGTCGGGGTTTAGTTCAATAATGGCATTGAGCTTGGGACCGGCTTTATCGACTTTGGCAGTGCGGTCGAGGTAGCCCTGGCACAGGGTGCGGCTGGTGCTTTGGCCGCTTTGCAGGCGGGCTTGCAGGTCGGCGATGCTGGCCTCGGCGAGGTCGGAATCAGCGGCGGTCGCTTCGGGCGCGGCAGCCGGGGCGGCGGCCTCAGAAACCGCAGTAGCCCCGGCGGCCAGCGGTAGCAGCGTGGCGGCCACGGCGGCCTGGGTGCCGTGGTGCAGAAAGTGGCGACGTTTCATGAGGACAAGAGGAAGTAAGGAGCGTTCGGTCATGCAGAGCGCAGCGAAGCATCTCGCTCGCTTCGTTGCTACCGTCTGGGTTTAGTGCAGCACGCGAGCTGCTTCGCTGCGCTCTGTATGACCCATAACTTCAAAGTAGGGCGAAGGAAAAAGCAGCCCTCTCAAATGTAAGCCACCCCGCCAACAACCGCCGCCCGCGCCGGCCCGAAATTCCACCCCACCGCCCCGCCAACCCCCTTTCGCACGGTGGCGTATAGCCTGCGTAGTTCCTTCTTCCCATCTCTTCCGGCCGCTTGCGGCCCCCGCCCCATGCCCGACCAGGACGATACCCTCGACACCAACTACATCGCCGGCAACGACGCCAACTCGCCCGCCGACCGCCCCAAGCCGGGTACTACTACCGGCTCGCTGGCCGACAACCCGCTCATCTCAACGCCCAAGGGCGGCCCCGCGCCCACCACCGAGCAGCCCACCGCTCAGGCGTCGGAAGAAGACTACGTAACCGGCCGCCAGCACGCTACCGCCGACAACGCGGCTTCCGCCAGCCCCGGCAGCGAGCAGCCCAACGCCTACGGCGGCAACTTCGGCAACGACGTACAGCCCAGCCACCACGACCAGGGCCGCGCCAGCAACCAGCGCGCCGACGCCAACCGCGGCGAGTTTGGCGAGCAGGGCGAGCTAGGGGCTACTCATGGCGGCTACGGCAACCAATACCGTGAGTTTGACACGGCTGCCGAGCGCCCTGCCGCCGAAGCTACCGAAGAGAAATACTACGGCGACGGCGCCTCGCGCCCCGGCCCGCAGCACAACTCTTACCAGAACTACGACGGCCAGGACACGCGCCCGGTAGAGCAGGGCCACGCCGTGCGCGATACGCCCGCCGCCCGCGTTCTCAACTTCGACGACCAACCCACCACGCCCACCCGCGGCGAGGGTAACACCCGCGACACCCGCAACGACGTGGGCGAAACCGGCCCCAACGCGGCCTTTCAGAACGATAACGGCGCGCCCACCGTGGGGCCCGCCTACGCCGACGACTATGGCCACACCTCGGGCGTGAGCCTACCCGCTGGCACTCCCAGCCACCACCTGCCCCTGGGCCCCGACGGCCACGGCCTCGGCACCGACCCCGCCTCGGCCCGCGGCGGCTACGACGGCCAGCAAACCGAAGCCTCTACTCCCGGCCAGGGCAGCGCCCCCGCGCCCGTCGACTCGCCCGACGCGCCCCAGACCGAGGGCTACGGCTACGGCCACCAGCGCAGCGAGCAGGAACAGCCCGGCAACCCAAAAACCGGCGACTCACGCAGCGGCTTCGGCCCCGGCGGCTCGAAAGAAGGCGACGCCAGCCAGGGCCACGGCTCGCAGGGCGGCTCTTATGATGACGAGAACCCCGGCGCGCGCGGCCCCGCCTACGATAACTTCTCCCAGCAAGACAAAGCCCAGAACTACGGCCAGGAAAAGCGGGATGACTTCCGCCCCGAAGACGGCGATAAGCCCGAAGAAGGTGACTACGGCCCCGCCCCGCGCCGCAACGCCGGCCGTGACGAGGCCTAAGCACCGCATAGAGTCACGAAGCTAAGACCACTAAAAAGGCTGCCCAAATGGGCAGCCTTTCTTATTAGCGGTGAATCTTCATATCAATGTCGTACTTGTAGCGCGGCGGCCCGCCCAGCGGAATGGCGAAAAACGGCAGCGCCGTATCGTACTGGTCGGTCACGTAAAACTGCATGTCGTTGGGCGTTTTGCTGGTCGTCGTCAGGCGCAAATCCAGCGACAGGCCGCGCTCCTGCGGCGTGATGGGCAGCACGCTGCTCACCCACTGCTTGTCGCCGCTGGCGGCGGCTGGGTGGCCGTTTTTGGCCACGCTGAACACCGTTAGCTTGGCCGTGCCGTCCACGTCGTAGTTGCTTTGCTTGATGCTCACCACCTTGTCGTTCACAAAGGGGTAGAGGTGCACCGTGCTTTGCTTGAGGGCGGGCGGCATCCGAAAGCAGTACTCGTAGGTGAAGGCGTTGCCGCCCGGCACCGGCTGGCTGGCCGTGGGGCTGGTGCTGAGGTAGTAGCGGTACACGTTGCCGTCGTTGCCGGCCGTGCCGCGCGCCACTACCTTAAATACGTAGCCCTTAAACTCGTCTACCAGCTCGCCTTCCAGCGGGTTCAGCGGGCCAAAGGTGTAGTACTGGCCGTCGTACTGCGGGTCGTTGCCAAAGGTTTTTTCTTGCAAGAGCCGGCCCGTCACGGGCTTGGTCTTGAGGGCGGGGCGTGGGTCGCGGGCGCCGTCGCCCGAGTGCGCGCCGGGGCCGCCGTAAATGCTGAACGTGGTTTTGGTATCGAACGGCCCCTTTTGTGAGTCGAGCGTGCCGCCGCAATCGGGGTCAAACACCCGCAAATACACTGGCTGGCGCTGGCCCTGCGGCACCAGGAAAAAGAAGGTCTGGGTGAAATCATCGTCGCCCCAGGCGGGGTCGGCCTTCGGGCCGAACGTGATGACGAACTGAATGTTCTCACCAGGGTTGGGCACGGCCTGCGCGTGGGCCCGGCCGGCGGTGGCCAGCACCGCCAGCGCGGCCAGCCCCAGCCGGGGCAACCGCCCGCCGCTAAAAGGAGTTAGTAACATAGTAATTCGCACTAAGTAATAAAAGGACGTAGCTAACTGGATTCCGGACTACGCCGTAATATTACGACGCCAACCTATCTAGTTAAGCTGGACTACCGCCTACCGCATGAGTGCTTCTTCGCGCGATACCACCGAGTTTTTTGACCAGCTTACCAACCAGGTACTCGCCCTGCGCGTGGCGGCGCACCAGCGCCTGCGCCCCCTCAGCACCGAGCAGCTCAACCGCCGCCCCGGCTACAACAAATGGAGCGTGGGCCAGTGCCTTGAGCACCTCAACATCCTTAGCGGCTACTACTTGCCTTCGGTGAAAGCGCGCCTCAAGCTGGCTAAGGCCAAGGGCTCGACGGCTGGGGCAAAAGTGAGCAGCGGCTGGCTGGGCCGGCGCTTCACCAACGCCATCCGCCACACCGACGAGCCCGAAGAACTGTTCAAAGTACCCAAGCCGCTGGCGCCCACCGGCGTGCGCCTCACCGGCACGGTAGTCGAGGCCTTCACCCGCCAGCTCGACGAGTTGCTGCGCCTGCTACTGCTGGCCCGCCAGGTCGATGCCGGCAGCGTGCGCGTGCCCAGCCCCCTGCGCCCCTGGCTCAAGCTGCGCCTCACCGACGTGCTCGAAATGCTGATTGCCAGCTACCAGGCCTACGTGCGCCAGGCTGAGCAAGCGCTCGTAACCAACGCTACCAAGCCCGCTTAATAGCAATTGAATAAAGTAGTACTGTCATGCTGAGCGGAGCGTAGCGAAGTCGAAGCATCTCTACCTCAATACTAACTCCTACCGTTAGCAATGAAGCAGCAGAGATGCTTCGACTCCGCTGCGCTCCGCTCAGCATGACAGTACTGCTTCTTTACTCGTTGTAAAGCACTTGCAGCGTTGTCTGCCCCACGGCTTTCATCGTTTTGCGGTCGATGATGGACATATTATCGGCCGTGGTGTGGTGGTAGGCCGGGAAATACTCGGTGCCAAACGCCGGGTGGTCGTAGATGTCCACCGTCGGGATGCCCGCCTGGTTGGTGTACACGTGGTCGTCGGTAATGGGGTCGGTATCCTTAAACAGGAAATAATCGGAGTAGCCGAGCTGCGTGGCCGTGTTCCAGATTTTGTTTACCACGCTCAGCGCATTCTGGCGCGAGGTGCCCTCGCGGGTGAAGTGCCCATCCTTGGCGCCCACCATATCGAACAGGATGCCGTACTCGGCCTTGTAGCCGGCCGGCACCTTGTTCTTGGCCCAGTACTGCGAGCCCAGGCACCAGCCGTCGCCCTGGCCCTGCAGCAGGTTTTTCTGGCCGGCCTGGGTGCCCGCGTCGAAGCCCCAGTCTTCGGCGTCCACCAATATTACGTCCACGCCCACGTTGGGAGCCAGCTTTTCGGGCTGGAGGCTGAGGGTGCGGGCTATTTCGAGGGCCACGGCCACGGCGCTGGCCCCGTCGCTGGCCCCGTCGATGGGTAGCTTGCGCTTAGCCGGGTCTTTTTCCTCGTCGGCGTAGGGCCGCGTGTCCCAGTGCGCAAACAGGGCGATGCGCCGCGCCGCCTGCGGCTGGTACTGCGCAATGATGTTGCGCCCGTTTATTTGCGTGCCGTCGAAGGTCATCGCCTTGAACGGCTGCTCGTACACTTTCAAGCCGAAGGTTTTTAGCTTAGCCACCAGGTAGTTGCCGCAGGCAATGTGTGCCGGCTTGTTGGGCACGCGGGGGCCGAAGGCCACCTGCTTGGCCGTGTAAGCGTAGGCCGAGTCGGCGTTGAAAGCCGGGGCCTTGGCGGGCGGCGTTTCGGCCGTCGAAGGCTGGCTAGCGGTTTCGGCGGGCTTCTCGGAGGGGCAGGCCGTAAGCAGAAAAGAGGCGGCGCCGAGCAGCGTCAGGCGGGGCAGGATATTTTTCACGCAGAGAATGAGTTTCTTATTTCCAGTTGTTTCTTTTTCAACTAGCCGCCAGCAACCAGAAACCAGCAACTAGAAACCAGAAACTATTTAGGCTATTCCTCGCTATAGGCCCACTCCACGCCGGTCTTGGTATCCTTGATTACGATGCCCTGCTCTTTGAGCGCGGCCCGAATCTGGTCTACCTTGTCGTAAGCCTTGGTGGCTTTGGCTTCCTGATAAAAGCCCAGCGTGAGGCCCAGCAGGTCTTCAGTGTTGGCGCGGGGCTCGTCGCGCAAACCCAGCACGTCGAGCACCAGCGTGCGGTAGGCGGCGGCAGCCTCGGCCAGCGCGGCAGGGCCTACCTCGGTCAGCTCCTCGGGCTTGGCGGCCAGCGTATTGAGGCGCTTGAGCAGGTCGAACACGGCCGCCACGGCGCGGGGCGTGTTCAGGTCGTCGTCGAGGAAGGCGAAGGGCTTGGCGGCCAGGTTGCGCAGCTGCTGCGCGGGCGAGGGCGGGCCTTTCACTTCTTCACTTTTCACTTCCTCCCCGCTTACTTCCGCACCTGCTACTACCAGCTTATCGAGCAGCCGCAGGCCGTTCATCAGCTTGCGGTAGCCTTTGCGGGCGGCTTGCAGGGCCTCGTCGCTGAGGTCGATGGGCGAGCGGTAGTGCGCTTGCAAAAAGAAGAAGCGCAGCGTCATGGGCGAGTAGGCCTGCGACAACGCGCTGGTATCGCCGCTGAACATCTGGGGCAGGGTGATGAAGTTGCCCAGCGACTTGCTCATCTTCTGGCCATTGACGGTCAGCATATTATTATGCAGCCAGAAGCGTGCGCCGGTGCTTGGCGTGTCGGAGCCCTCGTTCTGGGCAATCTCGCATTCGTGGTGCGGAAACATCAAGTCGAGCCCGCCACCGTGAATGTCGAACTCGGCACCCAAGTACTTGCGGCTCATGGCCGAGCATTCGAGGTGCCAGCCCGGAAAACCTTCGCCCCAAGGCGACGGCCAGCGCATGATGTGCTGCGGCGAAGCCTTTTTCCAGAGCGCAAAGTCGGCCGGCGAGCGCTTTTCGTCCTGCCCGGCCAGCTCGGTGCGGGTGCCGGCCAGCAGCTCCTCCACCACGCGGCCCGAGAGGCGGCCATAGTTCAGCCCCTCGGCGTTGTATTTGGGCACGTCGAAGTACACCGAGCCGTTGGCCTCGTAGGCCAGGCCCCGACCCATAATCTCTTGGATGAGCGCTATTTGCTCGGTGATGTGGCCGCTGGCCTGGGGCTCGATGTCGGGCGGCAGGCAGCCGAGCGCGGCCATCGTCTGGCGGTAGGCATTGGTATAGTGCTGCGCTACCTGCATGGGCTCCAGCTGCTTGGCGCGGGCGGCTTTAGCCAGCTTGTCTTCGCCAGTGTCGGCGTCGCTTTCGAGGTGGCCCACGTCGGTGATGTTGCGCACGTAGCGCACCTGGTAACCGAGGTAGCGCAGGTAGCGCGTGAGCACGTCGAACACAATCGGGCCGCGGGCATTGCCCAGGTGGGCATCGTTGTACACGGTGGGGCCGCAGAGGTAGAGGCCCACCTGCGGCGGGTTCACGGGTTCAAACGGGGCCTTCTGGCGGGTAAGCGTATTATAAAGCGTCAGCGACATGACAGGGAATTAGCAAAAAGCAGGCGGCAATGCGCGATTGCCAATGGGGCCAGCGCAGTACCCAACGCCCAACGGCGGGCAAAGTTCAGGATTAATTGGGTAGGAATGGCTAAGCCTTCTCTGTCATTGCGAGCGCAGCGAAGCAAGCGCACCAGGACGTGCTACTTCCGGGTTCCGTTCGGGTGCGCTTGCTTCGCTACGCTCGCAATGAAAATATCTAGCTTTTACTACCTGTTTTTCAGCCGATAAATCCCCTCCAGCGGGTAGTGGTCGGCATACGGAATCTCGGTGTGTACGCGGCAGCCCAGCACTTGCCAGCGCGGGCCGGCAAACTGCTGGTCGATGCGCAGCAGCGGCGGCAGGCGGCCGTGATAGGTGTTACCGGGGCCAAAGCCCACAGTAGCCCAGGCGTTTTGCAACTCCTTGGCCAGAAGTGAGTAGGCATAGGAATAAGGCAGGTCGTTGAGGTCACCAGCCAGCAGCACCGGGTAGGGCGAGCGGCGGATATTAGCCACCAGCGTATCGGCCTGCCAGGCGCGGACCGCCGCCCCACGCACAAAGCGCCGCAGCAGCCCCCGGCCTTTGCTTTTAAAGCCTGTGCGCGACGAGCCGGCCGCCACGATATCGCCCTCATCGAGGCTCATGCTTTGCAGGTGGGTGTTGAAAATACGGACGGTATCGCCCCGGCCGGGGCCGGCCACGTCTACCCACATGGCGTGGTTTTGGGTGAGGCGGCCGAAGGAAATTTCGCCCCGCCCCACAATGGGAAAGCGTGAGAAAATAGCCAGCCCAAATTCGGCCCCGGCGCTGTTTACCAACGACTTCGATACGAAGCCGTGCCGGCCGCTGCCCAGCCCCAGGCGGTCGGCCACGCGGTATAGCTCGCCATCACGCGAGTGGGTGCCAGCCGGCTCCTGGTAAAACTCCTGCAGGCACAGCACATCGGCCGGGCTGGCAGCAAGCCAAGTAATAGCTTTGGCCGGGGCCGTGGGGTCTAGCTTGCGCAGCTGCGGGTACACGTTGAAAATGCGGACGTTGGCCGAGAGCAGGCGCAGAGTTTCCGGCTGCTCGTTCTTTGTTTCTAATTTCTGGTTTTGGGATACAGACTCATTTGCTGGCGTTTGAGAACCAGAAACTAGAAACCAGGAACCAGCAACGTGCAGCGGCAGCCCGCGCTCGACCTGGCCCCAGGCCAGCAGTAGCCCAGCCAACGGCAGCAAGGCCACGCGCCAGCTGCGGCGCAGCCAGTAGCCCACTGACAGCGCCAGCAGCGCCAGCCACAGCGGCACCGTGAGGGCCAGCAGCGGGGCCAGCGACCACGTGCCAGCCGGCACCCGCTCGCCCAGCGTCACGCTCAGCCACAAGCCAATGAGTATCAGCCAGGTAAAGCGATAACGAAACAAACGGCGCACCAACTTAGCAGCCAGCAGCCAGGTAGCCGCCGCAACGCAAAAATACGCCGCCGGCCCGCGCCCAGCCGCAGCGGCCAACCTTCGGGGCCGCCGGCCCCGAAGGTTGGCCGCCGAAGTGTAGCTTTATAACTGGTTTCTATCCTGTTTCTATGAAAAAAGTTTTTTACTTGCTCTCTGGTCTTTTGCTCGCGGCGGCTTGGCCCGCTGCGGCGCAAGCGCCGGCCCCGGCCGATGGTCGCACGCTGGAGTTTATTCCAAACCAGGGGCAGTGGGCCGGCGCGGTGCGCTACTCGGGCGCGGTGCCGGGCGGCCACCTCAACCTGGAGCCGGGCGGGCTGCACTACGTGCTACTCCAGCCCATCCGGCACGCCCACGGCCACGCCGAAGTCAATGGCGCGCCCCACCTGCCGGCCGCCGACAGCCTCATCCGGGGCCATCAGCTGCGGGTGCATTTTGTGGGGGCCGATACCCGCACGCCGCTCGTGCCGGCCGAGGCCACCGGCGAGGTGCGCAACTACCTGCACGGCAACGACCCCGCCCACTGGGCCAGCGGCGTGCCTAGCTACCGGCAGGTGCGCTACCAGGCGCCGTGGCCGGGCATCGGGGCACGGTTTTATGAGAATAAGCGGCAGCAACTGGAGTATGACTTCGAGCTGGAAGCCGGGGCCGACCCGACCCGGATAAAGCTGAAATACGACGGCGCTACCAAGCTTGCTCTCAGCACCGATGGCCGCCTGCACGTGGGCACCACGCTGGGCGAGCTCACCGAGCTGGCCCCGCAGGCGTACCAAACCGACCCCGCCAGTGGCGAGCGCCGCACCGTGGACTGCCGCTACCGCCTGCATACCCAGGACTCGACCGTGACCTTCGAGCTGGGGCGCTACGACCGCCACCGCCCGCTGGTCATCGACCCCACGGTATTATTTTCGACTTACTCCGGCGCTACCGGCGACAACTGGGGCTTCACGGCGACTTATGACGCGGCGGGCAATATGTACTCGGGCGGCATCGTGCTCGACCAGCGCAACGCGATGGGCGCTGGCCTGGCGCCCAGCTACCCTACCACAATGGGGGCCTTTCAGACTGCGTTTGGCGGCATTATCGACATCGCGGTTATCAAGTACAACACGAGCGTAAACGGGGCCGCCTCGCGGGTGTGGGCCACCTACGTGGGCGGTGATTACCAAGACTTTCCGAGCAGCCTGGTGGTGAATAGTCAGAATGAGCTTATCATTCTGGGCACTTCGGCTTCTTCCAACTACCCCACCAGCAGCACGGCATGGCGGCGCACCTTTGCGGGCGGCACGGCGGCCGACCCGTTTGGCGACGCTACCATTGACCCTATCTACGCGGTAAACCGCGGCACCGACATCGTGGTGACGCGCCTGAACAGCAGCGGCGGCAGCATTGCGGCCAGCACCTACCTGGGCGGCAGCGGCACCGACGGGCTGGTACCCTACGACAGAACCTCGGCGGTGCGCCAGCTGCCGCAGAACTACGGCGACGCCTTTAGGGGCGACGTGAACACCGACGCGGCGGGTAATATCTACGTGGCGTCGGTGACGTCGTCGACCAACTTTCCGGTGACGCCTGGCGGCTTTGGGCCCCTGAGCCGGGGCGGCACTAGCGACGCGGTGGTGGTGAAAATGCCCGCCAGCCTCAGCAGCCTGACGTGGAGCGGCTACCTGGGCGGCAACGCGGCCGATGCGGCCTACTCCTTGCAGCTCGACGCCAGCGGCAACGTGTACGTGGCGGGCGGCACGCTCAGCACCAACTTCCCAACCACGGCGGGCGCGCTCATTCCTACGGCGCAGGGCAACGTGGATGGCTTTGTGGCGCGCATCGCGGCCGATGGCAGCAGCGTGCAGCGCGCTACCTACCTGGGCACCAGCGCCTACGACCAGACGTATTTTTTGCAGCTCGGGGCCGATGGCGGCGTATACCTGCTGGGCCAGACGCTGGGCACCTGGCCCGTATCGGCGGGCGTGTACAGCAACGCGGGCAGCCGGCAGTTTATTCAGAAGCTCAACCCTGACCTCAGCCAGCGCCTGCTGAGCACGGTGTTCGGCAGTGGCCGCAGCACCATTGATATTTCGCCTACGGCCTTTCTAGTCGACCAGTGCGACCGGGTGTACGTGTGCGGCTGGGGCGGCAAAACCAATGGCCCCGGCGCCTTTAACAACGGCTACGTGGGCAATACCAACGGCTACACTCACGGCATGCCCGTGACGCCCAATGCCGTGCGCGGCACGCCCGACTCGCCCACCGAGGGCTCCGATTTTTACCTGGCGCAGTTCACGCCCGGCCTCACGGGGCTGCTCTACGGCACCTTCTACGGCGATGCCATGGTGGGCGCGGCCGGCGACCACGTGGACGGCGGCACCTCGCGCTTCGACCCGCGCGGGGTGGTGTACTCGGCGGTGTGCTCGTGCTTCAACGCCACGGGCTTTCCGGTGCCGCCGGGGGCCTACACTTATTCGGCCAGCAACGGCACGGGCGGCTCCAATTGCAACAATGCCGCCTTTAAGCTCAACTTTGAGCCACAGTCCGTCTTCACGGGCGGCGACGTGACGGTGTGCCTCGGGGCCGCGCCGGTGGCGCTGGCAGGCCTACCCGCCGGTGGCATCTGGACCGGGCCGGGCGTGTCAGGCTCGCTGGGCGCGGGCTACGTGTTCACGCCCACTGCGGCGCTGGCGGGCACGCAGGTGCTCACCTACACCCTGCCGGGCGTGATTACGGCCTGCACCATCACGGGCACCAAAAACGTGACCGTAGCCTTGCCACCGCAGGTGGCGGCCCCGGCCCTACCCACCATGTGCGCCGGGGCGGGGGCGATGACCCTGGCGGGCGGTACCCCGGCGGGCGGCGTCTGGAGCGGGCCTGGCGTATCGGGCGCGGCCGGTGCCTACGTCTTCACGCCGAGCCAGGCGCTGGTGGGCACCCTAACGCTGACGTACACCGTGACCACGGCGGCGGGCTGCGTGGGGCGCGCCACCACTACGCTGATAGTGATACCGGGCCCGCTGCCCATCGTGATGCCCGCCGATACGGCCCTGTGCCCCGGCAGCCGCACGGCGTTTCAGCTGCGGGCCACGCCGGCCGGCGGCGTGTGGAGCGGGCCGGGCACCACGGCCAGCGGCATGTTTACGCCGCCGGCCGCGCCGGGCTCGGTGGTAGTAACCTACACGGTAGCGCCGGGGGCCGCGTGCCAGGCGTCGCGCACGCGGCGCATCACGCTACTGCCCGACTTTACGATGACCCCTACCTTTCGGCCGGTGCTGTGCAACGACTCGCTGGCCGCGCAGTTTTCGGTGCCGGCCGTGCTGCCCTACACTGTGCGCTTCAGCCAGCCCAACTTATCGGGCCTGGCCGATGCCGTGCTCACCTGGGACTTTGGCGATGGCACCGCACCGGCCACCGGCTTCAGCGCCACCCACACCTACACCACGCCGGGCAGCTTCCAGGTGCAGGCCACGCTGCGCTACAGCAACAGCCGCTGTGCCACGCAGGTGGCCATGGTGCCGGTGCAAGTGTTCGACATGGTGATACCCAACATTTTCACGCCCAACGGCGACCGGCTCAACGAGTACTTCGCGCCGCGCATCGGCGGCTGCCCGCCGCGCCTGCAAGTGTTTTCACGCTGGGGCCACCTCGTGTACGAAAATGCCGCCTACCGCAACACCTGGAACGGCACCGGCTTGGCCGAGGGCGTGTACTACTACCTCATTACGCCGCCCGATGGTAGCCCGGTGCGCAAAGGCTGGGTTGAGCTGGTGCGGTAGGTGCGGGAAACCAGGGCCGCAAAACCAGGTCATCATATGTTTGTGGTGGCATCCTCTTGGGCCACGCCGCAGTGTGTCATTGGCTTCGGAGGCCGTTCAGCATGCTGGCACCCAGGGGGCCGCTGGCCCGTGAGCCCGGACAGTTCAGTGGTCGT
>CAXYJY010000085.1:0-72060 GCA_964277755.1 uncultured Hymenobacter sp. | reverse complement strand
TTAGGCCTGCCTTCGAGCCACTCCCGTTCGGATTGGGGGTGCAAAGGTACTCTTTTATCCTGACAAAACAAACGTTATTTGAGAAGATATTCCGAAATGACCTCTTCTCATGCATTAAACCACCTGTAATTAGAGCACTAGACCTTCTGAAGCCCTATGAGGTAGTGGCTGCCGCCACTACCTCATAGGGCTTTAAATTCTGTAGCGAGCTGTGCGGACGGAAGCCATTGCATTCTTGCCTCTACTAGTGCGTCGGTCAATAGTAGAAATCAATGCACATTCAAGCGCTCATCACGAAAGCTGAGGTGGTTCAGTTAAGCCAGAGAGTTTAGGGCAGCGTTTCTAAGTTACTGTAGATAAAAGGCTTGTGGGGTATGATAAGCGAGCGCGGAGTGGCGGCGTTCATAATTCATAGTAGTCAAAATAAATGGCCACGCTGTGCTGAGCATCAACTAAATCGCGAAAAAGAGGCCACTTGCGTTGTTCGAGTTCCTCCGTTTTAAGGCTAAACCACAGGCTTTCCGCCTGCACGTTGTCGAGGCACTCGCCACGCCGACTCTGCGAGCGCACGGCGTGGTGGCGGTGCAGCAGGGCACGGTAGGCTTTGCCGCAGTATTGCCCGCCGCAGTCGGAGTGCACCAGGAGGGCGGGCTGCCGGGCCAGTAGGGCGCGGCGTAAGGCGCCTTGTCGAAGTTGGTAGCCAGGCTTACCAGCAGCTGCCGGGCCAGTAGGGCGCGACGTAAGGCGCTGGTCACCAGCTCTTCGGGCATGGTCGTCAGTACCTGCCAGCCCACGACCTGGCGGGTATAGGCGTCCTGGAAAGCGCAGCGGTAGGCTCACTGCCCTGAGGCCAGAGGCAAATAGGTAATATCGCTGACCCAGACCTGATTAGCGTGGGTCAGGGCGGGCTGGTCGAGCAGCCGATTGGGGGCGCAACGCAGCCCATGCGTGGAGTCGGTAGTGCGCGGGGTAAAGGCCCTGGGCTGCACGGCGCGTAGTCCCCGACGGCGCAGGGCAACTCGTAGGCGCTGGCGGCCGACGCGGTAGCCCTGGGCTTGTAGCTCGGCCCGCAGCCGGCGGGTACCGTACCGTTGCTTGTGGCGCGTAAAGGCCTGCACCAGGGCAGCTTCCCCGCTCACCTCCCGAACCGGTTGAGGGGGACTAGCCACCTGTGCCGACCAGGCGTAGTGGCAACCCGGCGTCACGCCCAGCACCCGCCAGAGGACACGCACGGGGTAGTTAGCGCGCTGCTGGTCAATAAACTGGTAGCGGCTCACGAGGTCGGCGGGGTGCTGAAGATGGCAATGGCTTTTTTTAAAATTTCCAGCTCCTGGGCCAGCCGCTTGTTAGCGGCGCGCAGTTGGCGCACCTCGGCCGCTTCAGCTGGGTCGCTAGGTAGGGCGGGCAGGGCTTCTTGCTGCCATTTATAGAGCAGCTTCAGGTTGAGATTCAAGGCACGGGCGGCGGCTTGGGTCGAGCGACTTTCGCTGGCCACACGCAGGGCCTCGGCTTTGAAGGCCGCATCGTATTTGCGGCGTTTGGCGGGCTTTTCCATCGAGGAGAAAAGTATTGCCCAATTCTGTCTCGCTCTGCTAGACCACCTCAAGCTGCCATCAAATGATGAAATGCATGTGCTATCTGTCAGTTTGCCAGGTCAAGATTATTCAGCTTAACATATTGACTATTAACTCATAGCCCAAGCAATTCGCTAATAAATTACTACCATTATCAACTTGGATTGTGCGCTTCCCGAATCGAGCGCCAGTTGTAAGTAGAGAAAAGCGTATTTTCACTACCTGACAGCTGCGAAATGAAAAAGGGGCGATTCAGCGAAGCCCAGATTGTGGCCATTCCGCCACAGCAAATCAGCGGCCAGACCGTCGCGTAAATCGTGCGTGAACACGGGTTAAGCGAAGCGACATTTTATGCTTGGAAAAGTAAGTACGCGGGGGCCAGCGTGGCCGAGCTGACCAGACTTAAGCGCTTGGAAGAAGAGAATCGAAAATTCAAGCAGATGTTCGCTGACCTGAGCTTAGAAAACCAGGCTATTAAGGGGTTATTACGAAAAAAGTAGCTAGCCCTGCGGCGCGGCGCCAGGTAGCGCAGGGCTTGGTAAATAAGAGCTGGAGCCAGCGGTGGGCGTGTGCCCTGGTCGGACTTGCCCTCGGCAGCTACCAGCCGACGGGGCGAGGGCGCAACGACGAGCCCGTGCAGCAGGCCCTACAGGCGTTAAGTGGGCGGCACCCAGACTGGGGATTTTGGAAGCTGCATCACCGCTTGCGCGAAAATGGCTTGATAAGCAACTACAAGCGCACTTTACGCATTTATCGGGCGCTGGCCCTGAACCTACCCCGGCGCCTGAAAAAGCGGCTACCGGCGCGCGTCAAGCAACCGGTAGTCGTGCTTGTGGCGGCCAATTTTTGCTGCTCGCTTGACTGAATATACTGTACTTCAGACCATTGCGATAGGCTATATGAATAATAAAAAGCTTAATACACCATGCTTCAGACCTCAAATTGCAAGCTTAGTTTTAGATGCTGAGCTCAGTGCTCTTGTTGGCGTCACTTCTAGAAAGTGAGACAAAAGACACGAGCTTTTCAGCACGATAGAACTTAGTAGCATAATCAATATTCGAAATGATTTGATGCCTACTGACGGCAAAATCTTTACTCATAACCAATTAAGTAGTATAAAAAATATTTCTTTTGCATTCAGTTGAAATTATTGCACGACTCAAGATACATAAGAATTTTACAAAGTATTGTATGAAATAGAATCAACGCTGCTCATAGTAACAGCTCATCAACTCAGGTATGAGCGAGTATGACAATAAGACAAATTCAGTCCCGAATTGATGAATCATTTAATTTTTACATACATTTTATCAGTACTTTTGATACATATTTACTAGCGCAGCATTACCAATAATAGCAGTTTGTTCATTGCTATATTATCAATATCGAAAAAAGGCCGCTGACAACAGTCAGCGGCCTTTTTTATGCCGGGTCAACCAGTCAAGTCACTACCCTACTCCTTGCTCAGCGAGAGCGTCTGCGTGCGCTGGTTGGTCACCACGCGCAGCAGGTAGGTGCCCCGGGGCAGGGCCGGCTTGGGCTGCCAGGTCACGGTGGGCGCGTCGGCGGCCGGCGGGGCGAGCGTGTCCACCACCCGGCCGCTGAGGTCGGTTACCTGCAGGCGCTGCACGGTTTCCTGTGGGGCCAAGTGCAGGCTCAGCTTCACGGCCTGCTGGAAGGGGTTGGGGAACGCCTGCACGGGCTGCTCGGCCGGGGCGGCAGTAGTGCCGGGCGCGGCCTGGCGGGTCAGGGGCGAGCCCACCCCCATTGGGGTCAGCTTGTAGCCCAGGTCCGACTTGGCCAGGTTGGCAAACAGGTGCGCCGACGACTGGTTGTCCCACAGGTAGCGGGCCGCGATGCTGGGGTAGCGCTGGTCGCCGCCGGTATTGGTGTTCACGCGGCTGTAGTCGCCGGGACCTACGATGTAGCCGCCCTTCAGGGCGCGGGCCCACACGTCGAGGGCATCGCCCTTGGGGTAGCTTTGCCCGACCCAGCTCACCAGATACTGGGCGGTGTAGCCAGAGCCATCCGGTTCGCACCCGTTAAAGGCCACCACCGGCTCGAAGGCGTAGCGGGCGTTTTGCTCGGCATTCACCACGCGCACGTCGTGGTAGCCGCCCAGGCTCGTGATGTAGCCGTAGTTGTAGATATTGTAGGCCTCGTTCGAGAAGCAGCCGCCGGGCTCGGTTTGGGCGCGCACCACTTCCACGTCGTCGAGCCCTTCGAGGCTGGGCGAGGCCGCGATGCGGGGCGGGTTCACCACGTCCCGGATGGCATAGGCCTGGGTGTAACTGGCAAGGCCCCGAATCGAGCACCGGTCGATGCTAAACTGCTTTATGACTAAGTTCATACCAGCCGTAACGGGCGGCTTGCCCTGCGTGGCGCTGCTGTTGAGGTAGGTTACCCAAACGCGGTTGCCGGGCGACACGGCCACGTCGGGCAGCAGCGTCTGGTTGGCCAGGATGGGCGGGTTGGTGGCGGCCGAGTTCGCGTCGAAGTTGCGCGAAACCAGGTAACCCCGGTCGGTGCAGTCGAGCGTGCCGGTGATGTTGCCGGTCAGGAAGTAGGCCTCAGCAAACACCAGGCTCGTGGCCGTGTAGGTGTAGCCCGGGGGCGGGTAAGAAGCCGAAACCACCGTAATCTGGGCCGTTTCCACCGACGACTCCTGCCAGGCGATGGCCACGTTGCCCGCCGCGTTGGCATCGATGTTGGGGGCCGAGTGCGAGCGCAGCACCGGGTCGGGCTGGAAGCCCAGCACGTTGGGCAGCTTGTTGTCGCTACCCAGCTTTCTGGGCGCGCCAATGAGGGTAAAGCTCGCCTGAATGGGGTCCCACTTATACACCGCCCAGTAGGTGCGGTCGGCCCCGTCGACATCGGAGAGGTACACTACGTCGGCGTATAATCCACCGTCGAAATACGCCATGGCCACGTCGGGGTCTGAAAGATTACCACCGGGCAAGACGATTTGCAGCGCTTTGGCGCTGCCGGGCACCACCGTCGAGGAGCCGGCCGGAAACTGGCTCCACGAAAGGGTTACCGTGCTTTGCTTGCCTACCCTGCGGTCCCAGACCATTACTTGCAGGTTGTTATTGTTGTCGGCTAAGTGAATGACATCGGTACCCGTGTGGGTCACGCCCACCTGCGTACCGAGGCCGGCATTGTTGGCGTAGGCCGGCGGGCCATCGGTGCTTGAGCTGGCCGGCGGCCAGTATTGCGGCGTTTGAGCCGCAGCGCAGCCAATGGTAAGCGAGAGGGCTAGCAGCACGCGGCCCCATAGCGAATAGGTAGTAAAATGCATACGCGTAACGAAAACAGTAGTACCAGAAAAGTTGTGGGGAGGCCTGGAGTACAGTCAGCGCGCGGTGGGCCAGCCTGGCGCACCACCACGGCCGCATAAATAGCACGTAGTTAGCACAGGAAAAAGAAAGTGGGGCGAAAACAAGAAGAGGTATTAGGGAGCGGCCGGGCCCCGGCGAGCCTGCGGGCCGCCCGCCGCCGGTTTTCACATACGGCGGTGGAAGAGAGGTTCTTACTGCTGCATTAAGAACAAGTGAACGCGCGCCTCAAAAGTCGGCGTTGGCCGCCCGCTCAAAAGGACAAAGTGCCTGTTTTTGTGACATCAAAAATTCGCTATATCTTACTAAATAATCGCGCGTATTTCTTCCACATAAGCCCGAAATGATATATTTTTTGAGCTTCTTAATACTTTATTCTCTCTATACCTTGGCTGTAAACGCCCCTACTTGTGACATCTGGCCCACGTTCTTTTTTTCCGGCTCGCGGTGGGCAGCCCCAGCAGGGCAAGGTGTTTGCGGGCTTTCAAAGCCCACTTCCCACCTTGCCGGCTCTATGGCAGTAACCCGCCAGTTGCGCCGCGGGCGAGTCGATAAAAAGGGCTTGGCCCCCATTCAGTTCATCTTCTGCTGGAACGGCCAGCGCCTGCGCCTGCCCTCGGGCTAGAAGTGCCTGCCTAAGGACTAGGACGAGAAGCGCGGTCGCAAAAAGGCCAAGCCCGGCACCTACCTCGACGACGTCAACCAAGTGCTCAACCGCTACCAGGATACGGCCACTGCGGCCGCACACGATGCGGGGCTCGCCGGCCGCGCTCGACAAGGACGCCATGCGCGCCGAGATAGCGCAGCGCTACCGGCGCCTGGCCCAGGAAGCCAGCGGCGAAGTACCCGAAGAAATCCCCGCCCCCCAACTTCAATTTGCGCATGCGGGCCACCAATGACAACCGAATAAATCCCTGCGCCCCCCGCCCACCTTTTTCGACTACTTCCAGCGCTGGATTGACGCCGAGGCCACCAAGGTATCCGTGCGCATGGGCCGCGTGCTGAGCCGCGACGTCATCTACTACCACAACCAACTTAAAAACGAGCTCGCTTCCAGCAGGCAGCCGACTACCAGTTGCGCCTCACCGGCATCAGCCCCGAGTTTTACGAACCCTTCCGCAACTACGCGCTCGGGGCAGCCAGCCGCTCGCCGCACACATTCAACGGCTACCTCAAGCAGCTACGCCACTTGGAGCGCCTGAGCTGGGTGCGCGACAAGTTTTTGCTTTGCGCTTACACCAGCCTGCGCCTCTCCGACGCCGACCGCCTAGTCCCCGAGCACGTACAGGGCGACTTGCGCATGCGGGCCGGCAAGACCGAGGTTGTCTGCCACGTGCCGCTCGTGGATGACGATGTGCTCCAGCCCCAAGCGCTGCTGGCGCGCTACGCCCCGCTGGGCCTCTCGACCTACCTGCCCTGGGTGCGCGACCCTTGCCCCTGGTGCAGGAGCTGGCTGGCATCACGCGCCTGCACCTGGGTATGCACGTGGGGCGCAAAACCTTTGCTACCCTCAAGATTTACTAGGGCGTGCCGCGCTCGCAGGTAATGATGGCCAACGGCCACCAGACGGAAGCCAACTTTAATCGCTACCTGGGCATCGACGAAAAGTAGCTCATGGAGAGTTACTGGCGCACGGCACGAAAAGTGGTGGCAGAAAATGGTGGCAAATTGGTGCCAAACGTGCCCTAGCCTAGCTTTATGTGGCAGATTGGGTTTTGCAAAAAGTGACTTTACAGTGGTTTAAAGCGAGTTCAGATGGGTATAAAAAAAGGTCGCGCCACCCGGCAAGAATATTATTCTTATTACGGGCTTTAAACGATGTTTTTTTTCTTTTTCTGTGGCATTCTATGTGGCAAATCTCAGCCTAATCCTTGGCGATAGCGCTTCACGCTGGCGCGGCTGATGCCGGTTAGGTCGACAATTTCCGCCACCGATAGGCCGCGCTCCAGCGCCTTGGCCACCTTGGCCAGCTTCTCGGCATCGCGGCCGGCGGGGCGGCCCAGATGCTTACCCTGCTGCTTGGCCAGGTCGATACCCGCCAAGCTCTTTTCCCGGTTGTTCTCACGCTCGTATTGGTTGAAGCTGGAGAACACCCCAATTATCATCTTGCCCGCCGGCGTGCGCGAGTCGATGCCCAGGTCGAGCGCCCGGAAGTGTACGCCCCGGCGGTTGAACTCCTCCACCAGTTGGATGGTGTGCACCGTGTTGCGCCCAAGCCGGGCCAGGCGGTTTACTACGACCACGTCGCCCTCGCGCACGGCGCTCAGCAACTCCTCCAGCGCGGGGCTGCTCGTGCGCGTGCCCGACACCTTCTCCTGAAAGATGCGCGTGCAGCCGGCGCGGGTCAGGTCGTCGAGCTGCGTATCGAGGTTCTGGTCAGTGGCCGAGACGCGGGCGTAGCCGAAAATGTGCTGCATGGCTCAAAAAGTATGGTTCACAAATCTACGATTCGGAACCCACTTTCTGAGCCAGCAAAAAGGCCACCCCGGTGGCAAATCGCCGGGGTGGCCTGATGCATCAGAAAGGTGCGCCTTTCGGAGCCTACGATTTACTCCGAATCGCGCCGGCCCGCGCTACCTTCTCGTACTCGTCGAGCCCGCTCTTGGTAGCGCGCAAGTCCATTCGCACATTCAGCTCGCGCTGCCACTGCTTGACGTCGGCGAGCTGCGCGGCTTGCTGCTGATTCACCAGCAGCAGCTGGGTGAGCACGGCGTAGAGTTTCTCGTCGCCCGTGGTGGGCGCGGCGGCCGGCACCGGCAGCTGCACCACCCCGGCGCTGGTACCGCCCCCATCGGCGAAGCCACGCAGGCGCCGGGCCTCCAGCCACTGCGCCACGGCCGCCACCTGCGGGTCGGCGAGCTGCCACTTCGGAATCACGTACTCGTCCTCATGCACGATGCCGGCCACGGCGAAGCCCGAGCCATCGAGCAGGCGGCCGCCTGCGCCAACGCTCATGCCCGAGGCCAGCAGCATCGCCCCGATGGGCGACAGGGCCAAGCCCGCTCCGTCGCCGGTGGTACCGCCCTTGGCGTAGCTGCCACCAGCATCGCCACCAGCCGTAGCCTTTATTTTACCGATGGCAAAGGCAGTACGCCCGGCCGCCAAGGCCGTTTGAATACCTGCCAGCACAACGCCGACCGGCCCCATTTCCGAAAACGTCGACCAGATGGCCTGCACTTCGGCCACCCCCTCGGCGATGACTTTGGCAGTCGAGAGCGCCACGTACAGGCTGTGGTGCTCCTTGCGGGCTTGCATATCCTGGTCGAGCAAATCCAGGCCAAAGCTGAGCGCATCGGCCGCCACTTTCATGCCCTGCTTGTCGAGTTCACGCTTCGCTCGTGCTAGCTGCTCCTCATTGGTTAGGCGGCGCTTATGGTGCTCGCGCTGGTCTTTCTCCATCGCGGCGGCTACCCGCTTGAATTCTGTGCTCTCTTTGCCTAGCTTGTTCTCAATGAGGGTAAGCTCCTTCTCGAACATGGCCTGCCGGGCCTGATAGCGCAACTCGTCGTATTGCTGCTGAAGCTGGAGGCTGGCGTGGAATGGGGTTTCGAAGGCCGCCTGCTCGCGCGCACTAGCCTCCTCGATGTCGGCGATTCTGCGGTCGACCTCCTCTTGCCACTGCTTATAAGTTTGCTGGTCGTTTTTCTCGACCTGCTCCTGCTGCTTCTGAAACACGTCGGCCCGTACTAGGGCCACTTCCGCCGCCAGCTTCTGCTCCAGGTCGAGCGTGCGCCGGCGCTTTTGCTCAGCCGAACCCGTGAGCTGGGCGATTTCCTTCTGCGCAGTAGCCTCCAGCGCCGCGATTTTGAGCTGGCCCTCGGTGTAAATCTTCGAGAGCTCGGTCACTTGCTCGTCGCTGCGGCCGGCCACCGACGCCTGCTTGACCTGGGCCAGCATCTCCTTGTGCGTTTTCTCGGCGTCAATTTCGGCTAAACGGGCTTTGAGGGCCTCCTGAGCGGCTTTCTCGCGGGCCGCTTTCTGCGCAGTGGCCTGCTTCTCAAAGAACTCCTGGGCCAGCTTCACGCGCTTTTGCTCGGCCTCGGCTTCGATGATGGCCCGCTCGGCGGCCGTTTTCTTGCTGTCCTCCAGCTGCTGCCGGGCCTCGTTGGTCACCAGTTGCTGCTTAAGGCGCATCTCGGCCTCGGAGTCCTCCTTCACCTTAGCCAGCTTCAGGCGCAGGGCGGCCTCCTCGTTTTTGAGGGCCTCCAGCCGGGCCGTGGCCTCGGCCGCCACACGGGCCTTGTAGGCGGCCTCCACCCGCTTCTGGAACTGCTTTTCGTACTGGTCGAACAGGTTTTCCCGCTTGGCCGCGTTGCTGGCCAGGTCGGCCGTCATCTTCTCGTCGTAGCCCTTGCCGTAGGCCGCCGCCGCGTTTTTGCCGGCATCGAAGTACATGGTCTTGACTGCGCCCCCTACTTCTTCCAGGCCTTTTTTCAGCCGCTCCTTGTCCAGCGTCAGCACGCCCATGATAATGTCGCCCAGGCCCGTAAACTGCTGAATCAGCCCCTGCACGTAGGTTTTACTGAAGGCCAACAGCGCCTGGCCCAGCCCGGCCACGGCCGCCCGAAACGTCTGGCTCTTTTCGTACAGGCTCACGAGCACCCCTACCAGCAGCGCGCCGGCCGCTAGCATTATGCCGAGCGGGTTGGCCCTGGCGGCGGCATCCAGCAGCCAAAGCGCGGCCGTACTTGCTCGCACAGCGATGGCGCGCGCCTTCTCGGCCGCGAGTTGGGCCAGCGTCGAGGCGGTGGCCGCTATGTTGGCCACGTTCAGCGTCACCACCGCCGCCCCGAGCCCGAGCAATACACCCCGGTTTTCCTTAATAAAGCCCGGCAGGGCCTTGAGCACGCCCAGCAGAAACGCCAGCGTGCTGAGCACGGCCACGAACACCGGGCGCAGGGTCTGCCCCCACTCGATGGCCGTCTGGTCGGCCGTGTCGCCCAGGTTCGAGAGCTGGCCCTCGAGCCCCTCGGCGATGGTGGCCATGCCGCCGGCCACGCCCTTCATCTCGCCCATCGCCAGGATGGCGCCCTTGATGGCCTCCGGCGTGTTGGCCACCGTCTGGTTGACGCCCTTGAAGCTGAGCGTGACCTGGTCGCCCGACTTGCTGGCCGAGATGCCGAACTCCTTCAGGCGCTCGAACTCGCCGGTGCCGGCATCGAGCACGGCCTCGGTGAGCTGGTCGAAGCTCTTGCCCTGGCTGGCGGCCAGGTCGCCGAACTTACTCATTTCGGCCATGCTCGGCTGCAGGCCCCGGTTTACGAATTTGAGAAAGCTGCTCGTGAGCTCGTCGACCGAGAACGGCGTCTTGGCCGCCATCTGCTGGATGTCAGCCAGCGCGCGCTGGGCCAGCGACTTGCTGCCCAGCGCGTTCTCCATCACCTTACCGTAGGTTTCGAATTTGGCCGAGGTAGTGAAAATGGATTTACCCATTTCGACCACCTTCTCGATACCCTGCTCGATGCCGCCGCCTACGGCGAAGGCAAAGGCGTTGGTCATCACCTGCCGCATCCGACTGGTCGTTTCGCTCACGCCAGCTACTTCCTCGTTCACCGTCCGTATCCGGGCGCGCAGTTCCTGCAGGGCGGCAATGAGCGGCCCGCGCGCCGGGTCTTCCTGGCCCAGCTCGTCGAGCTCCTTTTCCAGCTGCTGAGCGGCCTCGCGCATTTCGCGCATCGAGGCCGACACTTTCTGGCCGTTCACTACCAGCTGCACCTGCGAGGCGCGCAGCGCGTCCTGCTCGGCTCGCAGTTGGGCCTCGGTCTTGGCCGTGACCTCCATTTCCTGGCGGGCGGCCCCCATGCGGGTTTTCAGGGCCTGGTAGTCGGCAATGAGAGCGGCCCGGCCGGGGTCGTCGGCGCTCAGCTCGTGCAGCTGCTTTTCGAGCAGGCCGGCGGCCACTTTCACCTCGTTGTACGAGGCCGTGCTGTTCTTGCCCGTCGCGATGGCCTGCTGCTGGGCCGCGATGGCACGCTCCTGCTCGGCCGCCGTGGCGGCGATGCTGGCGGCCAGCTGCTGCTCGGCCGCGGCGGCCTGCTGCTCACTCGTGAGCAGGCCCGCGATTTCGGCCCGCGCGTCGCCGATGCGCTGGCGCATCTGCTGGAGCTGGGCTATCAACTCGGCCCGCTTGGGGTCGTCGGCGGCGATTTTCGCCACCTGGTTGCTGAGCACGGCCGCCGCCGCGCCCATCTCTTTCAGGCTTGCATTCGCCTTCGTGCCGTTGACGATTATCTCGACAACGCGCTCTTCCTTTGGCACTGGCATATCTCCTCCTTCACAAAATCCGCTGCACTACTTGCATGCCCAAAGCTCGCGGCGGCAATGGCCGGCAAAAAGGACACGAAAAAACCCGGCTGGCAAACCGGGTTTTTCTCAAATTTCCAGCTATGGCTACTGGTTCAGCATGATGGGCGTCTGCCCATTGGTAATAATCACCTTATTATTTGTAGTCCGGATGGCCTCAATCCACTGCTGCTGCAGCACTTCCTTCGTCAAGCCAGCCGAGCGCACCCGGTTGGCTTCCGCATCGATGCGCGCTTTCTTGAGTTGCATTTCCGAGACGGCCAACTCGTTTTTCACCTGCTCGGCCTGCTGGATGGCATTGTTGCGCCGCTCAATGGCGTCAATCATGCTCTGCGGCGGCTTCAGCCCCGACGTAAGTGAGGTGATGGATAAGAACTTACGGGTGAACTCCGTTGACAGCCGCGCCTCCACCTGCTTTTCGAAGGCCCCTAAATTGTTGAGCAGGCTATCCGTGGTGTAGCCCCTGGCCTCCTCCCGGTAGGCATTGAGCACGAGCGGATTGAGAATCTGGTCTTCGATGTTGTCCATCACGTTTTGCCCCAGCCCTACGTGCTTGTAATTGAACACGATGTTTACCCCCTTGCCTCGCTCGGCCTGGTAGGTATAGGTAGGGTCAACTGAGAAATAGCCGCCGTCCTTGGCCGTGATGCCCACGGCCTGCGGGTCGGCTTTTTGCTCCCACATGGGCACCTGGTACAATTCGGAACCAGGCATCAGGTAGCCCTGCGCCCCGGTGACGGCCTTGAAGTCAGTCTGTCCTCCACGGCCGTAGTTTTCCATGAGCACGCCTTCGTTGTTGGGCTCGACCCGGTTTCGGCCGCAGGAGGTGAGCAAACAGGTGCTGGCCAGCGCGAGCAGTAAAATTCCTTTCATCTGGGTTGTTTGAAAAAATAAGAGTAGGGAAAAAATAATAAGCCCAGCAAGTGCAAGCCCAGGCTGCCCCACACTGCGAAAGGCCAGGCACTTTGGAAAACCTGCACGTGCACCAGGTAAAGCAGGCAGTTGGCGGCCAGGAAGAGTACTAACCGCAGAAGTTGACGCCGGGTAATCATACTGCAAAGGTGTGAGTGCATTGTATCGCCGAAAAGGACAACGAATTACAACTCCACCTGCACCGGCTGCGCGGGCAGGGCCGTGCCCACCGAGGCAATCATGGTCTTGCCCCACAGCTCACTCACCAGCTCGGCCAGGCGCTTGCTTTCGAAGGCCATCTGCTTGCTGTACCAGCGCTTTTGCCGGCGCTGGTGGCGGTGCAGCTGGCCGCGCTCGTTGCGCAGCTCGTTGTAGGTACGGCCCCGGTCGTCGCGCCCACCCCGCTTGGTGACGCCCGCGCCCATGCCCCGGCCTACGCCCATATCGGTGTACACGCCCTGAATGGCGTAGGCGATGCGCAGCTTCAGCTCGTCGCCTCCGGCCGCGCTCACCAGCGAGCCCGTGAAGCTTTGGTCCAGCTCGTGGGTAACGCCGATTTTGAGGCGCTTGAGGTTGGCCCGAAAGTGCTCGATGCTGTACTTTAGCCACGCCTCGGCGATGTCACGCTCGTTTTGCGCAAACTGCTGGGAGAGGTCGGCTTGGACGGTCGTACTCATAGCAGTTCCTGGTAGGTAAACGTGGCGGTAGTCAGGGCGCTGCCGGCGGCCACCGACAAGCTCACCTTTTCCCAAAAGCACAGGTGGTAATCCACCAGGTCGGCCTGGCCGGGGTCGAGCAGCAGCAGGTCGCCCACGCGCAGCGCGCACTGGTAGACGTGCTGCACGGCTCGGGCCCGGAAGTCGAGCCAGGGCCGGTGCCAGACCTGGTAAAGGCCCTTTGCCCCACCCCACTGCAAGGCGTAGCTGCCCACGGTCGCGCCGGCGGCGTTGACGGTGCCGCCCGTGCCCAGCGGGTACTGGTGGCCGGCCGAGTCGGGCTGCGGGCCGCGATGGAAGAGCAGGCGCAGCCCCACCCGGCTCTCGTCGCCCACGTCGGCGTTGCCCGGCACCGCGCCCTTGCCCTCGTAGGCCGGCACCAGCCAGTTGCGGTTGCCCTCCGTCACGTTGACTTGGTGCAGGGTGCCGGCCTTGACGGCCTGCTCCTCGCCGCCGGCCCCCACCCGCAGCTGCTGCCAGGCCGTGTCGAGCGACTTGTCCAGCTCGTCGTTGCCGTCGGGCTCGGACTTGAGCAGGAAGCCGTTGCTCGTGTTGGCCGTGGACGAGAGCCAGCGGCCCGCGCGCGGGCGCTGGCCGGCCGCCGCGCCGGCCACCACCTCGCGCAGGGGCGTGAAGCGGGCCTGCCGGCTGAGCGGGTTGAAGTAAAGCTGCAGGCAAAACAGCCCGGCCACGCCCAGCAGCAAATCGGCCACGTCGAGGCTCGGCACGTGGCGATTGAGCGTCACGGTGCCCGGGTCGACGCACAGGCGGTCGGAGTAGAGGACGAGCCGGTTGATTTCCGCGTCGGCCGCCCAGCTGCCCACCAGCTCGTAGCCAAAGTGGGCGAGCACCTTACGGATAATGGGCACCAGGTAGGGCTGCGGGGCCAGCGCCGTGCCCGGCAGCGGCGTGCCGCTGCCGGCGGGCACGTGGTTGAGGTAGCCACTGTAGCCGGCCGGGGCCTTGTCCTTGTCGCCGTAAAACGACTCGTTGCGCACCGGCAGCAGGGCGTAGGCGGCCGTGCCGCCCAGCACCAGCGGGGCCGTGCCCAGGTCGAGCTGGTCGAGGCGCACGTCCTGGATGAGCGTGGCCAGGTCGGCCGCGTCGGCCACGAGGTTGTACTTGAGCAGCCGGGCCTCGGCGTCGACGCTCAGGTACACGAGCTTGCCCCGGCGCCAGCGCACGCCGTCGAGGTAGCAGTCCACCGCCACCGGCGGCGGGCCGCCCGGCCCCCGGTAGTAGTGCGGAAAGTCGAGCGCCACCAGGTTCTGGCGCGCCCAGAGCAAATCGAAGGGCAGCGACCAGGTGCCGGGGATGGCGTCGGCCTGAAAAGCAGGGTTGTCGATATCAAGGCTGAGCTCGCCCGGCAGCAGCAGCTCCTGCTGGCCGGCCACGGTCACGAGCTGTATCATGGCGTGGGCCCTTCCCCGCCGGCCACCGGCGCTGTCGGAATGCCCGCCACCACCAGCGGCAGGCGGGGGCTGAACTGGCCGGCCCGGGGCAGCACGAACTCGAAGCTGAGCGCGGCCAGGCCCTCGGCCTCGTCGCGCACGGTGAAGGTGGCCGCCGCCACCCGCCCCGGCCAGTACGTGCCCCCGCGCACGAGCACCACGCGCCGGCTCAGCAGCAGCTCCTGGTCGGCCTGCACCTGCGCCCGCCGGCGCGGGCCGGTGGCCACGGCCACCGTGGGCGTGCCCCGGCGGTCGAGCACGGCCACGTCGCCCAGCTCCGGGTCGTAGCCGGCGCGCTCGGCCTCCTCGGCCTTGACCTCCAGCGTGAGCTTGGCCTGGCCCAGGGCGGCCAGCACGTTGGCCCCGCCCAGGCTGTTGCTGTAGAGAAAGAAGCGCTGGTCGGGGTAGTAGGCGCGCTCCAGCACGAAATGGCGCACCTGGCTCAGCACCACGCCGCCCGTGCCGGTTACCCACACGTCGTAGCCGGCCACGTCGAGGCCCGCCAGGCCGCGGCGCAGCGGGCTGACGTCGAGGCAGTACACTTCCCAGCGCGCCAGCGCAAAAAAGGAGGCCAGCACGAACGACGAGCTGCTGCCGTCGACGTGGCGCACCCGCACCCACAGCGCCAGGTTGTTGTCGGGCGCACTCGTGTGCTGGTAATAGAGGTAGGCCGGCTGCTCGACCAGCAGCTTCTGGTAGTCGGGCTCCCAGGTCAGGAAGGGCTTGACGGCGGCCTGGTAGGCGGGCCAGCGGCCGGCGGCGGCCTCGGCCGGGCTCAGCCCGCCGCACAGCACCACATGCACCTGGGCGGTGCTCAGGGCCGCCGGCACCGGCGGGGTGCCAAACTTCTCGCCGCTCTTGAGGAAGAAGCGCTTGAACGCCCCCTCGGCCAGGGCCGTCGCCGGCGCATCGACCGGGGGCAGGTGCTCGGTCACGTAGGCGTCGAGCAGGGCCTGCACGTCGAAGACGGTGCGCCCCTCGGGGTCGGCGGGCTGCTCGAGCTGCGGGCCGGCCTGCACGTACACGCCGCTCAGGTAGTCGCGCTCGACCCACACCTCGGCCAGGAAGCTTAGGTTGGGCTTGCTGGCGGGGTTGGCGCGGTAGGCCGGGCCGGCGTCGAGGGGCAGGCGCACGGGGTTGCGGCTGAAGTAGCAGCGGTTGGGCTGGAGCGTCACCACCACGCGCTGGCTGGCGCCGCGGCTGTCGGTGACGGTAGCCGCGTAGGTGCCGCTGGCCAGGCCCGTGCGCACGAAGACCGTGGGGCCGTCGTCCCAGCCCACGGCGTAGGGAGCCACGCCCCCACTGACCACCAGCGTGATGCTGTCCTCGGTGCTTTGGGCCAGCACCAGCAGCTGCGCGTCGGAGCCCACCACGCACGTCACGGTGGTGTTCACCCCGTCCTGGTCGCTGACCAGGCAGGTGTAGGTGCCGGCCACCAGGTTTTGGCGTACGTCGCCCGTCACCCCGTCCTGCCACACGAAGACGTAGGGCGTGCGGTTGCCGGCCGTGACCTGGAGCCGGATGCTGCCCGTGGCCGAGCCGTAGACCCCGGCGTTGGTGACGACCTGCGAGACCAAGACGGGCTGGAGCGTGCTCAGGTTGGTGAGCACCGTCCAGCCGCTGACGCTGCCCGTGGGGTCGGGGTTGGCGAAGTCGAGGCTGCCGACGTTGAAGTACTGCGTGGCCTCGATGTCGAACTGGATGCGCGGCTGGTTGGTGCCCATCTGGTTGCCCACGTCGCGGCTGGCCGACACCACGAAGGGCAGTCCGCGCGCCTGGATGTCGAGCCGCACGAGGCTGAGCAGGTTGTCGACCGCCTGCTGCACGTAGGCCCGGCCCACGTCGGCGGGGTCGGGCACCACGAACTGGTTTTGCGAGGTGTAGGCCCCGCGGTAGTAGTCGAGCCAGCCGCCGCCCACCAAAAAGCGCACGTGCGCCGTCTGGTTGCCCCGAATGCCGGCGCTGACGTGGAAGCTGGCCTCGACGGTGAGTTTGGCTAAGCGTTGGCCGGGCATAATGCTAAGGGATAAAAAGGGTGTCGTCGTAAGTCAATTCTTCGCTGGCCGGCTCCTGCCAGCTGAAGTTCAGGCGCACGCCGATGCTTTTGTCGGCCAGCGGCCCGACGTGCTCGAGCCAGGCGTCGCGCACCGAGAGCACGGCCTGGTGGTTTTCGCGCAGCTCCTGCACCAGCGCGGCCAGTAGCTGCTCGGCGATGGCTTCGCAGTTGGCCACGGCCCGGTCGCGGGCCGCGTAGTCGTCGACGTTCACGCGCTGCAGCACCAAAAAGGCGGCCTGAAACTCGCGGCTGAAGTAGTCGCCGTCGTTGTCGTGGTAGTCGACCTGGTAGTTCTGGGCCAGCAGGTAGGGCTGGCCCACCGGGGCCTGGAGCTGCGAGCGCGTGCTGCGCTCGAACTCCAGCAGGTCGAGCTGCTTCTGCACGGGGTCGGCCGAGATGAAAATGCGCATAAACCGCCCGTTTTGGGGCGTGTAGGCGATGGCCTTGTGGCGGCGGGCCAGCTCGCTGAGCAGGTGGTGGTAGGTATCGAGGCGCATAAAAAAGGGGCTAGTGCCGGGCCTGCGCGGCCTGCTGCTGGCGTTGCAGCTCCCCGGCGCGGGCCAGGTCGTCATTCATCTTACTGAGCACTTGCATTGCCAGCTGGCGGCCGGTTTCGGCGTAGCTGCCGAAGGCCGCGCCGCTCATTTCGCGCAGCACGTAGGCCCAGCCGTCGGGGTGGGCCTTGGCCTGCTCCTCATGGGCGGGCGTGAACACGTGGGGGTAGCGCTGCTCCAGCGCGTGGCGGCAGCCGCGGTACCAGGTAAGGATGGCCAGGCGCAGCAGCCGGGGCAACCGGGCCAGGCGGGCGGCCTGCACCTCGATGAGGTGCTCGTTGAAGGGGAGCCGCCGGTCGCCGGCGGCCAGGCCCTCGGCCAGCCGGCGGCCGGGGCGGTAGAGCGTGGCCACGAGCAGGTCGAGCCACTGCGCCTCCTGCGTGTTGGCGTAAGCCACGAAGTAGGCGTCGGCAAAGGCGAACTCCAGGAAGCTCACGTTGGCCAGCTCGGCACTCGGACCGTAGTAGGTGGGTAGCAGCAAGGCGGGCTTGACCTGGGGCAGCAGTTGGCGGGTGAGCGCGATGGGTGCGGCCAGCAGAAAGTCGGTGAGCCAGAACACTTGCAGCAGCTGCACCGGGGTCAGGCGCAGTAGCAGCGGGCGGCTCACGCCCAGCAGCACCTCCAGCACCTCGATGCGCTGCTGGTTGGCGGCGGGGTGCTGGCCGTAAAGCACGGGCAGCAGCAGCTCGAGCTGCCGGCGGCTGAGCTCGTCCCAGGTAGCGGCCACTTTTTTGGCCTGGCCTTCGAATATGACGTCATGCATACCCAAAGCTCGCTGCGGCAATTGCCGGCAAAAAGGACAGCAAAAAAGCCCCGCCGGGGGCCGACCGGCGGGGCTTTCATTACGCCCACCACCACTTCAGCCAATGCTTGTGGTGATAGGGGAAGTGTACTGCGGCTTCTTCTTCGCCTTTTTTCAGGCGATGCATGGCTTGGCGGGTCTGCGTTTGGTGCAGGGTTTGAGCCATCCGATGATAATAGCCACTACAGTCCGGACGCGACCACCAGTTTTTGAAGTGGGGTCGCTTGTGCTTGGGCTTCCAGGCCCAGCGCTTTTTGGCGCGTTTCATAGGAGAGATGCGGGGAATAAACCGCTACTTCTCGCCAGTGGTCTGGTAGTGTCTTCTCATTAAAGAACAGGCTTTGAGCAACTACTGCTTACCAGTAAAACTACAACGCGTGGCCGGTTTCGGCTTCCATAAAGCCGGTGGCCAGCAGGTCGGCCACGAAGTTCTCGACCGAGTCGATGCGCACGTCGGCGCCGGTTTGCAGCTTCCAGCGGTGCTGCACGCCTTACCGCCAGCCGGCAAAGCTGGTGGTTTTGTGAAAAAATGAAATCGCCCCGGCTGCTGGCCGGGGCGATTTTCGTTAGGATTTGCGGCGGGAGAGGGTTTCTACCAGCTCCTCCAGCTCGATAATGACCTCGCAGAGCTTCAGCTCGGCGTAGCCAGGCGGCGTGAATTCGATTTTGTAGCGCTCATACAGGCGCATGGCGTCGGCATGGGTGACCCCGCGCACCCGCACTACGGGCAGGTTAGGAGCCTCTTCGTCAGGAGCATCGTCGTCAAAAGCCATAGCAAAGCCGGGGAATTAGCTGCGAGTACTTCCGGGCCGTTCGCCTGGGTACGGAGGTCACACTCCTCCTCCACTCCCCGGCCGATGCTGTTTCGGCCGAGGCGAACGGGGTCATTTTATTTCCAGGAAGTACTCGCGGGGGCGAAGATACGCTAGCCCCACCGGCTGCGCAGCAGCCAGCCGGCCAGCAGCGCCAGTGCGGCCCCGCCGGCATAAACCGGCCAGGGCGCGCTGGCCTTGGTGGTGGCCTCGGTAGCCGTGGCGTGGGGGGCGCTGGCCACCGGCGCTTTCGCCTTGGCAATGGCCGTGGTCGTGGCAGTATTATTGGTGCCGCCCACTTGCAGCGTTACGGGGCCGGTGAACTTCACCTTGCGGGTGGTGAGGCCCGCCGCCCGCAGCGTCGAGTCGAGCGGGCCGGCCGTGACGGCGGGCACCGCGCGCTCCAGGGCGCAGCTGCTCAGCAGCGAGCAACCGAGAATAGCCAGGTAGCGCATCTAATACAGCCAGTTGGAGGCAGCGTAGATTTCGCCCTTGCTGCGGGTGAGCCGGTGCACGCCGGCGCGGGTGCCCGTGCCGGTATTGCCTTCGATAGTGATGAAGCCGTTGCGCGTGCGCTCGACGGCGCAGCCGATGTGCCCGATGCGCTTGAGCGCGGGCCGGTAGAAGCCGACCTTATGGCCGGGCTGGATGTCGTCGGCGCTGCCGCGAGTGCCGCGCAAAAAGAACGTGCGCGGGTCGCTGGCCTTAAACCAGTTGTAGGAGCCGCCGGCCCCGGCCGGGATGGGCAGGCCGCAGTGGCGGTTGCCCGTGGCCTGGCAGGCGCCGCACCACTCGGAGCCCGGCGCGTTGCCGGTGGTGCGCAGATAGGCCTCGATTTCGGGACCGTCGTTGCGCCCGGTTTTCTCCCGCACGGGCAGCTGCGACTCCAGCCAGTGAATCAGGCAGGCCGCATTGCGGCGCTGTACTTCCAGCGGCGGCGGGGTAATTACGCGGCTTGGCTGACTCCAAGCCAGATAAGGGCCCAGCACAGCAAATAGGCCGACCACAAGAACGCGAAAAACTGCATTTTTTGCCATTCGGTAAGGGATAAAAAGGTTTTGGTGAAGCGGTTGCGCAGCCAGCGCGGAATGACGGGCAGATTCAGGCGCAGGCCGAACCAGAGAAAGCCGTGACCGAAGGCGAAGACCAACGCCGCGAGCTTTAGCTTGTCGAGCTGGGTCGAGCTGAGCGGGGCCGCGTCGGGGAAGTACCAGGTGAAGGCCACCTGGAACGGGTACCAGAGCAAGGCGATGAGCAGGGCCAGGTGCAGCTCATTGTGCCGGAGAAACCAACCGTAAAGGCGCTGGTACCAGGTGAGCGTGTCGGGGTTGCGGTTGTGCATGAATGCGCGCATAATCAGTGTTTTATTAAGTAATCGGTGAATAAATCCTTGACTTTGCCGATGTCGCTGGCGATTTGGTCGAGCCGGCGGTCGACGCGGGCTTCGAGGCTGTTGTGGCGGCCTTCGAGGCCCGTGACGCGCTCCTGCGTCTTAGCCGCCAGCAGGCACACCTGGTCGAGGCGGTCGGCGTCGTGGCGCTCCTTGGCCAGGCGCGCGGCGTGGGTGCGGCTGGTGACGATGTTGTAAATGGCCGCCACCAGCCCCAGCAGGCTCACGATAGTCCCCAAAATCTTGAGGGTGAGTTCTAAGTGCTCCATTAGCCGAACAGATTGTAAGTGGGCGAATCGGCCGCCGTGCGCACCGTGGGCTGCGGGGCCGCCGGGTCGACGTAGGCGCTGGAATTGAAGTAGGTGGCGTAGCGCGTGGCCGAGGCCCGGCCGTTGAGGTAGCGGCTGAGCTTGGTCAGGTACACCACGCCGTCGTCGTGGGCCTGGCGGGCCTTGAGCTTGAGCAGCTCCCCGAGGCTGGCGTCGGCCTCCTTGCTGTTGGCGTCGTCGGAGCGGTACACGTTCAACTCCACGGCCGCACCGTTGAAGCTCAGCCCGACCTCGTTGACGGCCTTGGCCACGACCAGGTGCGCCAGCGCCGGGCGCAGGTAGCTGTCGAGCACGACCTGGTTGTCGGGCGTCACGGTGCCGGCCACGAGCTGCGTCTTCAGCTCCAGCAGGTACTCGGGGCTGAGCGTGGCTTCGAGGTCGAAACGCTCGACTTTGCGCATAACCGGCAGCAGGGCCTGGTAGGTGAGGCGCGAGTCGCCGATGTCGTAGTGACGGGTAAACTCGGTGGCCGAGCGGATGAGCAGTTCGCGGGCCTGCACGGCCGCCAGCGACGTCGTCCAGGCGGGGAAGTCCGAGGCGTGGGCTTCGAGGTAGGCCAGCACCGCCTCCAGGGCGTTGTAGCCCTTGCGGCGCAGGTTGGCGGCGAGCTGGTCGATTTGCCACTGGAAAGGCCGCGCGCCACTGCTATTGACGTAGACGGCCCCGTCGTTAATCATCAGCTGATTAAGGGGCAGATACGCCAGCAGGGCCAGGTTGGCCAGCGCCTCGTGCACGAGGCGAAGCAGCCCGCCGCGCACGCTGGCCGGGTCGGCCAGGTCGGCGTCGACGTCGGCGTCGGGGAGCGCGCTCAGCTCGTTGTGCAAGGCGGGGCCGAGCACCGGGCGCAGCTTCTCGCGCTCGGCCAGGCGCAGGTCGGGCTCCAGGTTTTCGAGGCGGAAACCGTCGCGGCTCACGCGGATGTGGGCGCAGAATTGTTCGATGGTGCGTATCAGGCTCATTTCGACTGCTGCTTAGGGTCGGCCGAGGCCGTGTTGTCGGTGGCCTCCGTCATCACGAGCGGGGGTAAAAACTTGAAGCGGATGGGGCGGCCCTGCACCGTCCAGTTGTTGTAGCGGGCGATGAGGTTGAGCGGCTCAAGCACCAAGTCCATGTAGAACTGCGCGGTGCTGATGAAATTCGAGAAGAGCACCCGGGGCTCGGAGCCGCCGCCGGCGCCTTCGCCCATGCCCTTGCCGGGCGAGACGCCCATTAGGCTCGGGGCGTAGCCCACGGCCGTATAGATGTGGCTGCTAGCCTCCTGCGAGTCCTCGATGTAGATGCCGTCCTTGAGCTTGTCGTCGATGGCCGTGATTTTGAAGGCCGACACTTCTTTGCCCGTGCCCGGCTCGGTGAGGGTGGTGGCCATCACGGTTTTGCCGGCCCCGTTGGTGCCGCTCATGACGTTGTTGAAGTTGGTCAACTCCTCCTCAATCAACTTCTTACGCTCGTCAATCGGCAAGCCATCCCAGTCGCCATACTTCCACAACCAGTACGCCGAATGAATCTCCACCAGGTACTTGACCGAGAGCTGGTTTTTAAACAGCGACTTCTTAAACTCCGGGATGGCGGCCGCCACGTCGAGCCAGCCCGAGCGCCGCACGGCGTTCCAGCTGGCGAGCTGGTAGAGCGCTTTGTCCGGGGACGGAATGCTGAGCGGGTAGATGTATTTGAAGCCATCCGAGCGCGCCCGCAGGTTGCCCACGGCATCGTAGTAGGGGTCGATAATGGGTACCCGGGTCGTAAGCAGCGGGTCGGTGGCCGAGCCGCCATTATCCCAGTTGGCGTTGATGTACAAGTAGTCCACCAGCCCCTTTTTGGGCTGCCCATAGCGGCACCAGGGCGCTTCCTGCGTGCTGATACCGCAGATTTTCGCCCGGTTCTTCGTCAGCACCATCTCTGGGAAGGCATTGGCGAAGGTGTTTATATCCTGCAGGGCCTCAAAGGCATAGCGCCCTACGTTCGAGCCCTCCAGAAAGTCCTCGATTTCGGGCACATACTGCCCTTCAAACACCTTGGCGCCCGACTTATCAACCCCCATAATGATGCCGTAGGCCAGCCCCTGGCCGTACATGGTGGCCGTCTTGCGCTCCAGTATGCTACCGAGCACGGTGTTTTTTTCAATATCCTTGACTACGGCCTGCGGAAACAGGTTGTCGGCGCCCCAGAGCGAGATAAGGCCGCCCCCGTCCGGCTTGCGCTGGGGGCTGGTGGGCTCGGCCGCCGGCTGCGCGCCGGCACCGCCGGCGCTGCTGCCCCCGCTTACCCCCGCGTTTAGCCGGAATACGGTTCCGCTGTCCTCGACGTGGCCATAGCGGCCGTCGGGGCTGATAACTACTCTCATAAAGACTTCTCCTGCACAATTCTTCTCCTCCTGCCAGCCCCTTGACTGGCCAGGTACCTTATCCTAGCACTACTGGCTGGCCGTTGAAGGCCAGTATCAGCCAGATGTGCACCTTGCGTACCTGGCTGCTAGTCCCCTGTATGATGTTGCGGGTAGCATGTTGATAGTGCCCGGGCATCCGGCCAGGCGCCTCGCCCTGCTCAGCCGCCACTGTCGACCGCTGCGCACCTCGCGCACGTCGCTTCGAGAGGCGGCAATTGTGCCACTCCTCGATTTGACCACCGGTTTTGCGCTTTCTATCGGCTCTGACGAACCGAATCGTGAATCGCTCCCTCCCCTCTTCCATCTGCCGGAGCGCGTCCGACAGCCGCACACTGTTCGCAATCATCAAGGCAAAACTCCACTACCAACGCGCCCGAAAAAAGGACAGCAAATTCAACCGGCAACTGCCTGTTGCAGGTCAATTTGAGACGCGTCTCACGGCAAAGTGCCCTGGCAGCCTGTAAACGCAATTTTTGGGCACTTTTGAGACTTTTCCGTCTCATTTAGTCGCTGAACACCCCAACATGCACTGTCCGCGTTTTGGCAATTGCCGATAGGCACCCAAGGGATATACCCCAGGGCCATGCACAAAAAAAGTGCGTTTGCAGGCTGCAAACGCACTTTTAGATTAAATCAGGTGGTGCCTAAGTGGCAATTGCCACTTAGGCACTCACGATGAGCAAGCCATGGGCATTGCCTTGGGTCTTGGCCACGTGCTTGTCGATGGAGAGGAAGTGCAGGTCGACCGTATCCGTGAAATGGGTCGCCTCCTGCCCGGGCACGGTGAGCTTCTTCTCGCTACTCTTATCCTTCATAATCTCGCCCCGGTTACCCTGCTTGACCGGGGCCAGGCTCATGGCCGTGAGCACGTCCTTGCAGTTAAGCTTATTGAAGCGGATGCGCAGCTGCCGCTCGTCCTCCTCGCCGAGCAGCTCCATGGCCAGGTTATAGCGAATGGCGTAGTCGGGCACCCGGCCCTGGTCGAGGAAGCGGACCCGCCACCCTACCTCGCGCAGGCGCTGGGCAAACTGCTCGTTATAGGTCAGGCTACTATCGGGCCGGCGGGCGTTACCCCACTCGTTGTCCTTGATGAACTCGAAGGTCTTATTGAGGTGGTACTCGTAGTACTTGATGAAGCTATCGGCCAAGTCATTGATGAGCTTGGGATGCTTGACGTACATGCCCTTGAGGAAGCGGTACTGCCGCACGTCCGCGTGCACTTGGGCAAGGGTCAGGGTACTAATCTTACTACCCCAGTCCACCGCGCCCCGGATGGGCAGGTGGCTGCGGCAGTCCCCGTCCATGCGCGAATCGTGCACCTTGAGCTTATTGAGGTTGAACTCCAAACCCTCCACGTAGGCGTTGTTGGGGCACTCCTCGGCATGCCAGGGGGCCAGGCGTGGGTAGAAGCCCGCTTCGACCGATTTAGGGCGCTGGTTGAGGATTTCAATGAGGAACATGAAATCCGACAGTTCCCGGCGCTGCTCTTCCAGGTAGGGGATGCCCAGGTTATCGAGGTTATCGAAAATATTGGCCTCCGAGTAAAGCAGGCCGGCCGCCACCTCCTTGCCATCCCGCTTGAGCTTCTTAGGATTGACGTAGAAGGTAAGTTGCGCCGAGAGCGAGAGAATCTCCTCGTAGAGCTTCAGGCGGCCGTTGAACGAGCGCGAATCGACGAACTCCAGCTGTAGCTTGACCAGCTGGTCGCGGGTCTGCTGGAAATTGTGCTCATCGCGCTCGTAGTAGGCGGCATCGTCGAGCAACCACTTACCCGTATCGCCCCAGGGCATCGAGCTAAACAGGAACTTGCCATGGTGCAGCTGCACGCCGGGCCAGTAGTTCTTGTTGCCCCGATTGGCCGCAATCACATCGGTGCCCAGCTTCTCGCGGTCGAGCAGCAGGCCTTCGTCGCCAATGTAGCCGTCCAGGTTCACCCCGCGGCTACTCGAGCCGTTGCCGTCCTGGCTAATTAAGTGAAATCCGGCACCGGTGTAAAAGATGATGAAGTGGTCGTACTTCACCGGGCGCTCGAACGGCTCGGGCCAGCCCCAGCCCTGGGGCGGCTTGCGGCCGATAAAGTAATGCACGTCCTTGATGTAGCCTAGCCGCTCGAGGCTGGCCATGGTACTGGGCAGCGTGCGGGTCAGAATCTGCTGGTAGGTTGAGCCGACAATGGCCCAGCACGAGCGGGGCATCTTGGCCACGATGAGGTGAATCAGCCAGGCAATGAGCGTGCTCTTGCCGGTAGCCCGGCTCCAGAGACTCACCGCGCTGGCCAGCTTGGAGAGCATGAATCGCAGTTGAGGGCGATTGAACTTCAGGGGCTTAACCTGCGGCGCTTTCGTCTTCATCGGCTTCCTCTCCTTTCTCCTTTGCTTCCAACAGCAGCTGCTGCATGCCTACCAGCGACAGGTCCGACTGCTCCACGGCTTCCAGCACCTCGGCATAGGTGCCGGCGTCGATGCTTTCGAGCTTGCCCAGGTCAATGGTCTTTTGCTTGCCTTTGCCCTCGCCCACCTGCACGGTGAGGTAGTAGTTTTTGCTGCCCAGTATCTCGGGCGTGAGCGCCGTCGTGTCGTCCTTATCGAGGCCCTTGAGCTTAATCATGTTGGCGATGGCCCCGTTCATGCCCTTGGCATCGCCGAGCTTGGCGGCATCGCGGTAGGCGCGCTGGGCCATTTCGTAGACAATCTGCCGCTCGCCTTCCTTGTGGGTGCGGGTCACGTCGGCGAACAGCACGCTGGCATCGCGGCAGCGGCGGTAAGCCGTCGCGCGCGAGACGCCGTAGCGGCCGATGAGCAGCTTCACGGTTTTCTCCAGGCTCTTACCCTCGGTGCGGTTGGCGTGCGCGCACACGAGCTGGCCTTTCTGCTCCAGCTCGGCCTCCGATAAGCCGGCGTCAGGCTCGTCGCTCTCGTCAAAAAACGACGCCCGGATGCGGTCGAGGGCCGTTTCGGTGTTCTCATTGTAGTTTGGGTTCTCCTCCATCACGTTTCAGCTTCTCCTCCAAATAGTTAATTTCCGACTCTACCTGAGCCAGGTCCTCGGCCCGGTCGGGCCATTTTTTAAGTTTTGAGCGGCGCGGGCGCAGGTTGGCCAGCAGCCGGCGCATCTCCCCCTCATCAGTCACGTGGGCCAGGCGTAGCGACACTGGCAGCCCCACCGGGGCAGCGTAGCTCTGACTGATGAGGTCGCCCAGAGCCAGAATGCGCAAGCCCATGGCCAGACGCTCCGTATCGGTAGCTACCAGCCCTAATTGCGGGTGCAGATAATTGCGCTCGGCAAACCAGGCCCGACGCTGCGCGCGCAGGGCCTCATCGACGGGCGGCGGGCTGTCCATGGCCGAGCTAGCCGCGACCGGGCTCTGCTTGGGCGCCTTGGGCACGCGCACGGGCGCGGCCGGCGGCATAACGGCCTTAGCAATACTACCTAATTCTTCGCGCAGCTTCTGGCGCGTAAAGTCGCTGACGCCCCGCCGTAAGGCCGTGAGCACCACGCGGCTTTTGCCGTGGCTTTCATATAGGGCCACCCCCTGGGCATAGTCCTGCCCGCTCTCCAACCACTCCCGTATCTCCTTCACCATGCAAACCTGGCGCTGTAACTTGCTTGGAGAAAGGACAAAAAAACGCCCCAACCTTGCGGTTGGGGCGCCGAAAAAGGGAGTCTCCTGCTCCTCCAAGCTCCTCCTCACTCTCCCTTTTTCTTCTTTTTTGCCCTTGCGGGCCTGGTGGTGACCGCCTCCAGGCCCGCGCTGTTTTCGGGCACCTGCTTGCGCCGAATGCGGTCGCAGCCGGCAGCTACGAGTTGCTCGGCCTGCTTGAGCGAGATGCGCGTCAGGTCGTAGTCGCGCCCCAGCTTGGGCACATGCACGTGGGTCACGCCCATCGTCAGCTCGAACTGCTCGGCAACTTCGGGACGCATTTCTTAAGCGGGCAACAGGTCGATGGTACCTTCGTAGTACTGGTTGCCCTGCTGGTAAGCCTCGGCCTTGAAGGTGTTACCGCGGCGGCCGCCCGAGAGCTTGCCTGAGTCATAGCTGGCCACGATTTCCGCGCCCAGGCCCTCGGCACCCATCTGCTGCACCTGGCCGTCGGCCGTTTTGACCAGGATGATGCAGCTCGAGTTTTTGATGATACGGGCGAACTCGGCCGCCTCTTTGCCCGAGCCGGGGTTGAAGAACTCCAGGCTCGACTTGTAGCCGCGGCCGTCACGCTCCCCGGTGGGGTCGAGCTTGAATTGCGCCGTGTCGAGCGTCGAGTACACCTTCAGGAAGCCGTACTTGGCCCCCGGCGTAGTTGCGTTCGGGTTCACCTTGAAGGTGTGCGAGCCGTCGATGGTGACCGAGTCGCCGGGGCCGTTGGTGGTTTTGAAATCGGCGATGTCATCGAACCAGTCGATGGGGGCGATGAAGATGTCGCCCTTCAGGCCCGGCTGGTTGTCTTTGCCCTGCGGGCCGGGTAGGTGGGTTAGCGTGGCCATGTGGCTGAGTTACTAACAGATGAAACCATGTGGGAGTAGCCGGCGGGCTACTCCTCGATTTTTTGCAGGAAGCCCACGCCGGCGGCCACCAGCTGCTGCACCAGCTTCTGGTCGTCTCCCAGCTCCTCGGCCTGGTAGGTCGTGCCCTTAAACTTGAAGCTCTTGAGCAGCACCTTGTAGTCGTGGGTGCCGTCCGTGACGATGTGCGTGTCGCTCTCGGCCTGGCGCAGCTCGGCGCGCTTGAGCTGGCTTTGCAGCTCCTCGGTGAGCTGCTCCGACTCGTTGAGGTCGGCCGCCAGCTCGCCCGAGCGCTGGCGCTCGTCGGTGAGCTGCTGCTGCAGCTCGGCGTTTTGCTGCTTCACCGCGGCCAGCTCCTGGGCGGTTTGCTCCTTGGCCGCCGTCGCGGTTTGCGCCGCCGAGTTAGCGGTGGCCAGGTCTTTTTTAAGCTGCTCGAGTTGCTCTTGCAGTTGGTCTTTAGTTGGTTCGGCCATGAGAGGCAATGCGTTACAGATGGAAAACTAGGACTACCCTTGTGCGACGTGCCGGCCCCCATGCGGGGGCCGGCCGCCGGCTTCGCCTACACCAGGTCGAGGTCGTTGGTGAAGACGATTTCGGGGATGATGAAGCCGATGCCCATCGAGAAGTCGGTGAAGAACTTGAGCAGACGGTCGACGTTCTCTACCTGCACTTTGGCCTGGTTCTCAATGCGCTTGCGCAGCATCACGGCGTTGGCCTGCGGCGTGCACCAGAACTTGTCGGTGTTCTGGTGCGAGGGCAGGCCCTTGAGGGTGATGTTGGTGTTGTTGATGGTCAGCCCCAGGGCACCGCCGCCCGTGTTCTTGCCATACTTGCGCTCCTGGCCGCGCAAAAACTTGCGGGCGTTGCCCTCCGAGATGCCGAGCACCATCGGGATGTTCCAGTACGCCTTGTCGATGCCATCGGCCCACTCCTCCATCTGGTCGACGAAGTCGTCGGGGCTGGCGGCCAGCGCGCCGGTGGCGATGGGCGTGATGCGGCCGGCGGCGATGTGGCCGTTGATGGTCTTCTTCAGGCCGTCCATCGACGTGCCGGCGGCGCCGGGCGTGCCGTTGGTGGGCGCTACGTACACGCCCTGGTAGATTTCGAGCAGCTCGATGTCCTGCTTAATCTGCGGGATGAGGTACTGCTCGACGTACCAGCGCACGAAGGGCCAGGCCTTGCGGTCGATGTCCGCGCCGTCGAGGAAGCCCAGCCAGCTGGCCTCCAGGTCGTCGGGGTACTCCTGGGCGTCGACCTTGATTTTGAACTGCTTGATTTCCACCGGCACGAACGTGACGCTGGCCAGGGGCGTAAACGCCTTCTGGAACGGCTGCACCACGCGGGCGTAGAGCGTCTTGGCCGCCCGCCAGATGGTGTCATTGGTATTGATGGGCGAGAACATCGACTCGGTAGGAGTCGCCCGGCGTAGCAGCTCGTAGAGCCGGCTCAGGTTCTGGCCGTTGTTGAGGTAGTAGGCCCCGAACTGGGCCACTACGTCGGCGATTAGCAAAGCCATCGATAGGGTGCGTTAAAGCGTTGAAAAACTGATTAGACTGGCCTAATCCCCACCCATCATGCGGGCATGCGTTTCGGCCACGATGCGGTCGTTTTCGTCGCCGCCCTCGTCCTGCACGTCGCCGTCCGTTTTAGCCGCCGACGTGGGCAGCTCGCCGGGCTGGTCGCCGTAGGTTTCGGCCTTTTCCTTCCACTGGTCGCGGTCGGCGGCCAGGGCGGCCACGTCGGTGGCGCCGGCGGCTTCGAGGGCCGTGTGGGCGGCGTTCCAGGCCGTAGCGTCGGCTGCGAGCTGGTCGTGGGCCGCCTCGGTGATGAGGGCGGCGCCGGTGATGCCGGCCGCCTCCAGCTCAGTGTTGGCGGCGGAAACCAGCTCGGGCGTCAGGGCCGCGCCGGTGAGGCCGGCCAGGGCGGCGACGGCCGGAAATTTGTTCTTTCCGAACAGACTCATGTTGGGGGGTGATAAAGTGGTAGCGGAATTGCCGCCGGCGGCGCCGGTGGTAGAGCTGTCGCCGCCCTCGGCCAGCTCCAGGGCTAGCTCCACGGCGCGGCTGAAGGAGCCGATTTCATCCACCAGGCCCTCGGCCTTGGCGGTTTCGCCGAAATACATGCTGCCGCGCAGCAGCTTGTTGCCCTCCTTGGTAGCGAGCTGGGGCCGGTTGGCCTGCACGGTGCTGGCGAACATGTCGCGCAGCGGATTGAGCACGGCCGTGACGTAGGGCTTGTAATTGCCGGCCAGCAGCTGGCGGAAGTCCTCGTTCTTCTCGTCCGAGTCGTCGGCGCGCAGGTCGTGAAACTTGACGCCCAGCTCCTCGAGCATGGGCTTATAGTCGGCTATGGAGCACATCACGCCGATGCTGCCCACCGAGCAGGTGCCGTTGTTGAGCACGATGCGGGCGCAGGAGCTGGCGGCCCAGTAAGCGGCCGAGGCAATGATGCCGTCGCTGTACGCCACGACGGGCTTGGTCAGGGCCTTAAGACCGGCGCCGAGTTCGGCCGTGCCGTCGACGGTGCCCCCGCCCGAGTCGATGTCGAGCACGTGGGCCACGACGTTTTCGTGGGCGTCGGCTGCCTGCATGGCGCGCAGCAGGCTCGCCGTGCCGGGCGTGTCCTGGCACAGGCCCCACTGGTCTTGCTTGAGCATCACACCCTTGAGACTATGCACGGCCACCGAGCCCTCCGGGGCCTCGTCGTAGCCCTTCACTTTCTTACGGCCGGCCACGGTGGCGGCGCCCGGCTGCCCGAGCGTGGCCACCAGCGTGGGCCGCGCCGTGCGCTTGGCGCTTAGGTCGACCGGCTGGCCGGTGCCCTTGAGTAGTTGCGCCACCTGCGGCAGGTAGGCCAGCACGGTTTCGTGCTGCATGGCGAACGGCCCGCGAAGGATGGCAGAAAGTAAATGATTGACGCGCATCGGCAGTAGCTAAGTGGTGCAAAGCTGCCGAGCCGGCCGGCCCGCAAAAAGGACACGAAAAAGCCCCGCCGGATGGGCGGGGCTCAAGCTTCAGCGGCGGCGTAGCAAGCCTTTACAGGTCAGCCCTAGCAGCATGGCCACCAGCGCCGCCAGCAGCCACCAGCCGGGGAAGAAGACGATGAATAGCATCAGGCAAACGAGCTGGGCGTGGCGTCGGCCTCCTCGGCGGTTTGCAGCACCAGGTCGTCGATGTTGACGTCGAAGCGCGCGCACACCAGGCCGTAGTATCTGTCCTGCAACAGGTACGCCTCGGGCTTGGCATCGAGCCAGTCGCGCCACGTCTGCCCCGGCTCGAACGTCTCGACCGCATAGGTGAGCATGTTGCGGGCCGAGCCCGGCCGCTGCACGCCCGGCAGGTTGACGCTCTCGGAAATGAGGCGGTAGCGCGGCTTGCCGTCCGGGTTCACCGCGCAGTGGCTGTTGCCAATCAACGTGATGCGGTTGCTGGCGGCATTGGTGGCGTCGGCCGGCAGCTCGTCGCCGTAGCTGCCATCGAGGTTGCGCCCGTACTGGAGACGCTCCAGCACCAGCGTCACCTCGCGGCAGCCGCCGGCCAAAAACTTCACGTGCAGGTCGAGCGGACGGGCGCGCTGGCGGATGATGGTGGTGGGGCCGAGCACTTTGTCGGCCACGTCCACGAGCGGGGTCAGCAGTTCAGGTTCAAGAAGCATAAAAAAGCAGGTAACAGGTTAAGGCTTAGGCACGCCGCGCAGGTTGTAGCCGATGCCGTCGAAGTAGATGTTGCGATTGCTCGTGCCGCTAGTAGGCAGGCATACCACTTGCAACACGTTCAGTCCCGAGTCAGGGCGGAAGCGCAGCCAGGGCTCGGCGAAATCACCGTTGTGCTGCCAGAAATTGCCTCGGTCTTGGTACTGTATCGCGCCGTAGGGGCGGTAAGTACCATCCTCATAGTACTCGGCTATAAGTTGGTTGTTGAGGTAGATTTTCGCCTGCACGCTGTAATCAAGCACGCCTTGCAACTGCACCCACTCGTCAACCTGGCCGCCGCTGGTGAACGAAAACGTAAACGCTGAGCCTTGCGCCAACGAATCGAAATTGACCGTCACACCGTTGTTGCGAAAGGGGTCGCCGCTGCCGGTGGCGATGAAGCGCCAACCCGGGCCGTACGTAATCACGTCCGTGCGCTCGTCGTGCAGGAACTGCTGCACCAGCGGCAGTTCGGCGGGCATTAGGGCCGCCAAGCCAGCTATCCAGGCACGTCGGTTCATGGCTAAGCGGGCTGAACGATATAGTAATCAATGGTGCCGTCGGCGGCCACGCAGAAGGCGTAGAGGTTGGCCTTGTTGGCCACGTGCTGGCCACCGTAGCGCGTGAAGCCGGCGGCCGGCAGCGCGGGCGCGCTGGCCGTGGCCTCCAGCCGCACGCGCACGCATACGCCTATCTCCACCGCCGTTGTATCCACCGTAAAGGTGCCCGAGGCGATAGCCGGGTACTCATATTGCGTATCGAATTTGACCACCGAGCCAGTACCTACGCTGACAATATTCGCCTTACCAGCTAGGAAGCTATCAATCTGCGCGTTGGTGTAGTCGGTGCTGGGCAGGCTTGTACTGGCCACGGGCAGCGTGCGGGCCAGCGGCAGGGCCCGCTGCTTGGTATCGAGGAAGTTGAGCAGCACCTGCCCGGCCTCCGGGAAGGTGAGCAGCCCGTAGGTATCGACGTTGGCGCTGGCCGGCAGCGGCTCCAGCGGCCCCAGCTCGTCGGCCGCCACCAGCACGGTGGCCGCGGCGGCCGCCACCGTCAGCACCAGCGCGCCGAGCATGGCCGGCGCCACCACAATCTCGGGGAAGTTCTGCGGGTTGCTCGTGGTGCGCCAGTCCGTGTAGAACGGCAGCGCCGGCTTATCGCCGTCGAAGAGCAGGCCCAGAATCGCCGGGTAGGGGAAGTTAGCGGCCGTGCCCGGGTCGTCGCTGCGCGGGGTGGCCAGCACGGCCGCGTACTTGAGCGAGCCCGTGACCGTGTTGCGGAAGCTCAGGGCAATCTGCCCGGGCGCGGGGTAACCCGCGCCGCTAGGCAGCCCGCCCCCGCCCTCGCCGGTGGCTTCGATGCGCACCCCGTAGCGACACTTGTCCAGCACGTTATCCACGTACTCGTTGTGGCTGCACGCATCCAGGAACGCGGAGCTGTTGTGCTGGGTGGTGAACGTGGAGAGGCCGTTGCGGAAGCCCGTGAACCGGTTGCGCGCCACGTACCACTGGTGGCAGCCGCCGTAGGCCTCGATTGGCTTCGAGGCCGAGTAGTTCGGCCCGTTCATGCCGGGGCGGGCGCTGAGCACGTTCTCCACGATGGCCACGTAGCGGCAGAAGGTGCCGGCCATCACGACGCTGGTAGCATCCGGGATTACGCGCCAATCCTCGTCAAGCGTGATAGTGCCCTTGGCGTCGTTGGCCACCACCTTGCGCATCTGCCCCATGCCGCGTCCCCGCACGACATGCACGAAGTGCGCCCCTGGTGCGACGCCGCTGAAGCGGTCGAGCGAGGGGGCCGTTTTGTAGGTCAGGGTGCGGGCCGTGGCGCTGGCCACTTCCTCGCGGAAGCGCGTTTCGGCACCCTCATACATGTAGCCCTCCCCTTCGTTGTCGTCGAGTGCGGGGTTGCGCACCGGGTTTTGGGTCGTGCCCAGCCAGGGCCGCATCACGCCCAGGTCGCTGCCTGTGTTGCACTCCACGTGCCAGCACTCGCTGCCCACGCCGTAGGCCCCTGAGCCCTTGAGCAGGCGGCCCTTGCCCTGCTTGGCCCCGTCCAGCACGCTGCTGTCGTAGTTGTTAAACGTGACGCCGGGCAGCAGCGCCAGCTGGCTGGCACCCGAGGCGTTGATGGCGCTATCCGCGTTGCTGGTGAACACAAACGCCGTGTTGGCCACGAAGAGTTGGGCCTCGGGCGAGGGCAGCAGGAAGATAGGCTCGCCGATGCCGTCGGCCCCGCCCACAAACCGGCAGCCATCTAGGTAGACGCCGCTCGTGTCCTCGTCGAGGCGCACCAGCGCGCCGCCGGGCTGCACCACCCATACGTTTTTGAGCCACACCTGCCGGCAGCGGCGCAGCACCAGCAGCCGGCTCACGGGGCCCATCGCCTCGCCGGTGCTGTTGTCGAAGAGGATGTTTTCCACCCGCAGCATCTCCTTGGGCGCGGGCGAGCCAAACAGGCCGCGGTCGTCGCTCGGGTCGAACTTGCCGGGCAGCGGCTTGATAATGGTCAGCGGCGCGCCGTTAGTATCCTTTTCGCCCAGCAGGTAGGTATTGGAGCGGGCCTCGATACCCTTGCCCGCCAGCCAGGTACCAGCCCGCAGCGTGGTACAGCGGTTGTTCTGGCTGGCGGCCAGCAGCGCCGCATTAATATCGCCGGCCATGTCGCCGCCCGTATTGGTAAGCGTCGTGCTGCCCGTCCACTCGTGGGTCTGAATGTGGTCTTGCCGGCCGACGACGGTGCAGCGCAGCCGCTCGCTCCAGCCCCAGTCGCCGCCGTGCTGGTTGTGCGCCCAGCAGTGGTAGTCGCCCAGGTCGAGGCCAGTCGGCACGGTAAAGCTCACCCGCTCGGGGGTGGTAGCAGTGACCTGGCACGCCACCACCGTGCCGGTGGCCACGTGCTGCAGGTACACCGAGCAGGTGCCGCCGGCGGCGTTGGTGTCGGTCAGGTTGCGGCCGAATACGTGCCCCGTCGCGCCGGCCGCCAGCCAGGTACTCATCCACGTCAGGCGGGTGCGGTTGAGCAGCACCGGCTCGCCGTAGCCCACCGCATTCTTGAGCCACAGCACGTAAGCGCCCCACGCGCCCGTGTTGGCCGGCAGCTGCACGGCCGCCAGCTGCGCCGTGTTGCCCGACACCGGCGCTTCGAGCAGCTGGCCGTTGGCGTACACGGCGGCCGTGGCCCCGGTGAGCTGCTCACCCGTGGCCCAAATGCTCTGGCCGGCCGCGGCCCCGCGGCCGAACTCGGAAATCTCGGGGCTACCCAGGGCGCGCGCGCCGGCGGCCGCGAGCGTGAGCACGTGGCCGGGGGCCGCGATGGTGGTGGGCCGGTCGGCGGGCAGCGGCAGCGCCGGCAAGCTCTTGAGCAGCGCCGCGTTACCGAAGCGCTGCAGGCGCAGGCGCGTTTTGTCGCGCACGGCGGCGCTGAGCTTAAACGAGGTGATGCCCGCGTCCTGCCCGGCAAACACGGCGTTGTGCGCCACGTCGCTCGTGGCCGCCACCGGCACGAACGAGTCCTTGATATCCTCCTTGAACTCGCGAAACAGGGGCTCGTCGAAGTTCTGGATGGTATTGTCCGCAAACTTGCCGGCCCACTTCTGCGCGAATTGGTCTTCCGTTAAAACTGCCATAGTGCAAACCTGGCCCCCGGCAGCGCCCCCTAAAAGGACTATTTTATCTGCAACAGCACCTTCCAGGGCGTGAGAATCGTCACCGTTTTGCCCGCGGCCACGCGCGCCAGCAGCCGGCCCTTGGCATCGCGGATGTCGACGTAGCCGCCGGTGCCCGCCGGCAGGGCCGGCCCCGCGCCGGAACCCAGCACCGGCACGGCCCCCATATAATAAGGTGCCCGGCCCGTGGTGCTGCCCTCGAAGCGCAGCTCCACCCCGGCGCGCGTGCCGGGGTGCTGCCCCTCGGTGCCGGCCAGCAACTGCACGTACTCCTCGCGCGAGCCGAGGAGGCGGCGGCCGCCGTTGGCTTCCACCAGCAGCAGCAGCAGCTTGCGCCGGTCGAGGCTGGCTAGCACGGCCAGCACGCCGGCATCGGGCTGCGGGCGCTGCGCCGTGACGCGCACTTGGTAGGTGGTGCCGCCGCGCTCGGCCCTGGGCTGCTCGTCGAGCTTGAGCGTGTTCGGGGTGTAGGGCAGTGCGCGCCAGCCCGCGCCGGCGGCCAGCACCAGGTCGCCGGCCACGGCGCCGGCTTCTACCACGAAGTCGGCCGCCAGGTCCTCCTGCGGCAGGTAGTAGGCGGCCACGAAGCCCACCAGGCCGGGGTTGGGGGCCTGGCGCAGGCCCGGCAAATCAGGCGAAATAGCCAATGGACAAAAGGTAAAATTTAGTGGACAAGCGCTTGGCGAAATGGACAACTGCTTGGCGCAGCTCAGGCGGCATTATTTAGAGCGGGGGCCAGGCGCACGAGGCGCTTCTCCAGCTCCTTGAGCGGCAGGTGGCCGGTGAGGCTGGCGGGCTTTTTCTTTTTGCTTTTGCGGCCCGCCCAGTAGCGCGTCCAGGACTTTTGCAGCGTCGCAAACTGGATGTCCTCTTCCCCAAAGCCGTACTTGAGCATGAAGCCCTCGATGGCGTACTTGGCCTGCTGCCGGTGGTCGAGGGCCTGCTCCACGAAGCCGTGCATCTCCTTGAGAATAAACTTGTGCACGAAGCTGTTGAACAAGTACACGGCCTTGCTGGTGGGCGCGCGCAGGCCCCAGCTGTCGGCCCCGTAGCTGCCCATGTTCACTTCCCACTTGGTTGGATAGGCGGCCAGCCCGGCATCGCGCCGGCGGTCAACGGGCTCCTCGCGCAGCAGCCGGAAGAGAAACAAGCCGAAGATGTCGCTTTCCGACAGGAAATAGTGCTCTTCTTCCTGGTGAAACTTCAAATATTTGAGCACGTGCGCATCGACGGGAAGTAGCAGAATATCCACGGAAAAAGGCAGGGTTGAATACTTTACGTAAATCTAACACAATAAGCGATTATTACGCCCCCCTCCCCTGGCGCTACTTTTAGTTGCAACCGCCTGCAACGGTTGCTGGCTAAAATGCATCATCGTCTATATAGACCCTTCTCCTGCTAGCCCATGACTTCCCCTCACCCTACCACCGCCTGGCTGCTGAGCGGCCTGCTCGCGCTTGCCAGCGCGGCCTGCACCAGCAAGAACACCCCCGAGCCCGAGCGGCCCCAGGTCCCGCTCACCAAGGTCAGCTACGCCCAGACGCAGTGCGCCGACAAGTGGGGCCAGGCGCGTACCCCGCAGCAGCTCGAGGCCGTGGCCACGGCCTACCTCGCCCAGCAGGGCATTACCCTCGCCAACGCACAGGCCACTCAATCGGCCCCCGCCGCCGTGTGCAACGCCTGCACCTGTCCCACGGGCGTGGTGCTGGTGGGCGAGGTTTCCGCCAGCCAGCTCGCCGCCATCCAGGCGCTGGGCTTCCAGAAGCTGTAGCCGTTGCTGCTACCCGACGCGGCTGCTTTCATTCAGCCAGCCTAACCGGGCGTTCGGCGCGGCTTTTTAGCCGTTGAGCCCGTCCCGGGCGGGTATCCTACCCCGCCCGGGCTAGTTTTAGGGCATGTTTATGCCCACCCCTCGCCCCAAGGCCCACCCGACGCCCGTTGACCCCACTGCGCAACGCTATTACGTCATGGGAACGGCCTCCCTGCCGGTCGGGGCGGCCTTTACCGTCAAGGCGTCGCACTGGTACCTGCTCACGGAATTTACCCTGGGCTTTCTGAGCGTGCAGGAAGTAGTGGAGGCACTGACGGCTGATGTACCAGTCGGCCCGGCACGCTAGCTAAAAACGTATCCACCGCGCCAGATTAAGCGCCTGCTGCTGAAACTTGCCGAGCACGACTTGCAGCTGAAGGCTCTCGGCTTCGGACAGATGGCAATAGTGGAGGGCGAAGTGGTGCAGGTGCAGCGCCACCAGCTGGTCGTAGGGCACGCGTAGCGCCTTGGGCTTGGGAAAGCGCCGGGGCCGGGCGGGCGTGAGCTGCTCGCGGCGGTGGTGCTGAAGCAGCTTTTGGCCCAGGTGGCACAGGGGCGCGAAGGCGAGCATTTCCAGGTAGGGCACCGGGCGCTTGGCCTGCGTCACGTCCTGCACGAGCACGGCCACCGCCCGGGCCAGCAGCCCGGCCTCGCCGCGCTCGAGCAGCACGAGCTGGTCGAGGTGGGGCAGCTTCATGGCCGATGCGTGGTACGCGCCTGTTCTAGCTGCTTTTTCAACTCCGCCACTTCTTTTTCCGCCGCGTGGGCGCGTTTGAGGTTGCCAAAGTTGGCGAGCGACATGCCGGCCAGGGCAAGGGCCTCCAGGCCAAACGCTACGGTCATTGCGTGAAAGGCATCCATTTCAACTAGGTTTTTTATGTTTAAGCCTGCGCGGCCACCCACTGGCCGTTCACGAGCTGCTCAACTGCCTGGCCCGTGGCCACGTCGTAGAGCACGGCCCGCGCCACGTTCGCGCCCCATTTGTCAACCATTTTCTTCAGCCCCCGGATGCCGTACTCGCGCGGGTCTTTGACCGCGTAGCGGCCGCTGGAATCGTAGGAGCGAAAGGACTTCTTGGCCCCGCTGGTGAAGAGCACCCAGCACTTGGTGAGGCCCGCCTCGGATGGTTTTACACCTTGCTGCTGCATGGCAAATTTTTGGTTTCGTGAAGGTTAGGAGAGCGAGAGAATGTGCGCCGCCTGCAGGCGAGCGGCGAAGCGCACCAGGGCTTCGTCGCCGCCCAGCCGGCGCAGCTTGGTGTGGTGGTAGCGGTGCAGCTCGGGCAGCGACTTCTGCCGCGCGCGCTTGCTGGCCTGGTAGCGGCGGGGCGCCCCGGCGTCGAGCACCTTGCGCTGGCCCATCTCGGCCACGGCCTCGTCGAGCGCCCGCTCCAGGGCCCCCTGCCGGGTCTTGGCCTGCTCGGCCTGCCACCACTTCAGCGTGCCGGCAAAGCCGCGCTGGTTGGTAGCGTCGAAGTAGCCGGCCCCGTCAAGTACCTCGGCATAAGGCAGCGGCGCGAAGCGGCTGGGGTTGCGGGCCAGCCAGTCGGCAGCCAGCTCGAGGCGGCGCAATAGGGGCTTGAGCCACTGCTGCCACTGCGCCGGCTCACCTACCTGGAAGCCGTGGAAGACGCCCTGCCAGATGGCGTTCTTGGCCAGGCGCTCGGCCTCGGGCGTAAAGACAACTTTCTTGTAGACAGTAGCTTTGGCGTAGCTCCAGAAGGCTTCCACGGTGGCCAGCGCGGCGGCCTTTTCCGGGGCCAGGGCGCGCGCCCTGGCCTTGTCGCGGAATTTGACCCACCGCGCCTCGCCGGCCGCCCCAGCCCCTGATTTCGCTGCCTGGGCGCTCGGTTGGCAGCCCGACGGAGACCCTGCGCTTCCAGTCAAGGGGCTTCCCGTTTCGGCTGGTTCGCCTGGGTACTCGTGGCGCAGTAACTTTTCAACGCCGCTGATTTCGGATTTCTGAGCTTCTAGGGCTTCTAGAACCTCAGTAAGCGGCAAATTTTTACCCTGGCCCTCAGTTGCGGCCGGCTCCGAGGCCTGCATTTTAGTCGTTTTTGGGGCCGCCAGGGCCGTTTCCCACGCGAAGTCGGGGTTTATCCACAAGCAGAATTCGGCGTTGGTACCGCGGAATTTGGTGCGCGTGATAAAGCCGCACGCTTTGAGCTCGCGCAGGTGGTTGCGGGTGGTGCGCTCGCTCACGCGGCGCTTTTCGGCCAGCTCGCGGCCACTGGTGAACACCGGCGGCAGCTCGGGCACGCCGGCGTCGGTCATCACCACCGCGTCCCACAGCGCGGGCGTGCCGGCCAGCCGCCGGGCCCCGGCCAGGTGCATCTTCAGCAGCTCGACGCCGGTGAGCATCGCCCCGTTGGTGCAGACGTAGCGCGGCTGGCGCACTACCTGCTGCACCAGCGGGTTGCCAGCGCGGTCTTTGGTGCGCCGGGTGTGGGTGGTGGCCACCGCGCCGGGGGCCAGGGTATTGGCAAGGCGGAACCAGGCCAGCTTGGCAGCGGCTAGGGTACGAAGCGCAGGAAACATAAAATCAGAAGCTTGTGATGGAAATAGGAGGAGGTTAATAGAAAGAGAAAGTATGGGAGGCGGCAGCCAGGGGCGGGTATTCCCCGTGCTGCCCACGCTCCCGAGTCGCCGACGGCTGACCCTGCGCTCCCCGGCCGGCTTCGAAGCCGCGCGCCGCACCGAATTCCCACTGGAGGGTGCGGCCCATCGAACTGACGGGGAGTATGTTATTCTTGAGAGGATGTGCGGCGGTATATAGCCTGCGCGAAAGCCTGACGGAAAGGGAAGTTTTGCTCCTCCGCCATGCCCTTTTCGAATGACTCGGCCGCGTGGTCGACTGTGCCCAGCAGCACGAAGCGCCCCTTCTCCTGCAGCGGCTCGTAGCTGGCCACCACGACCGAGGGCAGGTCGAGGGTGTACTCGTCATCGGTAATGCCGCGCTGGGCAGACTCGACCTCGTCGAGGGCGGCGTTCAATAATTCAAATGCCTGGAACAGGCGGTCGGTGGCTTTGCTCATGGGGTAGTTGGTTAGTTTCGACAAACCACGCATGCACTGCGCGGCACGGCCAAGTTATTCTGAATCTTTAGTTTACGCGCCAGCACCTAGCCGTAGCGGGGCCGGGCGGCACCCTACGGCTAGGTGTAGCTCAGGGCGGCCGCCAGGGCCGCGAGCAGGGCCACGCCGCCGAGGCGGGCGCGCCACCAGCGGGGTCTAGGAGCCATCGTCGTCCTCGCCTCCCACCGAGAAAGTGCCGTCGAACGGGTCGCCGTACAAGTAGAACTCCTCGGCCTCCTCTTCGCTCAGCGGCGGCGGGGCCGCCGGGCGGGGCGGCGTGTCGAGCGTCCAGTCCTGCTGCGCCCGCGCCAGGCTCAGGAATTCCCCCTGGCAGTCGGGCAGTTCCTGAATCAGCACCTGGTAGGGGTAGAACTGCCCCGGCGTGCGCACCTTAACGTGATATACTTCCCCCTGCTGCGGGCCTAGCGGCCGCGACTCGCCCCGGAACACGGCTTTCGTCCACTCAGCCATCGGCCGGCCCTCCTTCCTGCCCCGTCGCGGCGGCCTCGGCTTCCTGTAGCATCAGGCTCAGTTGCTGCGCGAACTCCGGCTCGGTGCTGGCCACCCGGCGCGCATCGTTCCAGTGGCGGTCGTAGTCGTAGAGCAGCTGCCAGCTGCGGCCGTGCGCGCTAGCCGACACGTTGAGGCGCAGGTGCTTTTGCAGGTCCGTGGCGCCGCCAGCATAAATTAACCGGCAGTAAAACCACTCGTTGCCTTCGCTACCCCGGCGCTGGTAGTTGGCCAGGTGGTGCGTAGCCCGCTCACGCAGCAGTCGGGCGATACGCTGGTAGTTTTCCAGAAAGACAGCCTCGCTCACCACCTCGACCTCACCAGGCTTAAACAGCTCCTGGGGCCGCCCGCGCCGCACTTGCAGATTGTCTTCCGAGACAATGCAGAAGTATTCGGCCGAGTTGTAGCGCAACCAGGTGCGATACTTGGGGTGATATAAGAACTGCGGGTAGGCGAGCGCGGCGGGCTGCTGAAGCAATTCCTGCTCGCGCCGCGCCCACTTGCGGCTGAAATAAAAGCCCGTGCTGGGCGTGGCAAACCACAAGTCGAAATGGGTGAATTTCTGGTTCGACTCCTCGTAGAGAATCTCGACCACGGGCTCGGGCTCGACGTAGTCGTTGGCCTGGTGCTCCTCGTAGGTGGCGGGCTCGTTGAACGAGCGCACCACCTGCCGAAACTCCTCGGCCCACTGCTTATCCACCGGGAAAGCATTCACATGCAGTTTCTTACTCATGGCCCGGCCCTCCTTTCACCACTTGCAGGTGCGCCTGCACCTCGCGCTGGCGCGCTTGCAGCGCCGCGCGCTGGGCGCACAGCTCCTGCTCCTCTCCTGCCCCGAGCCGGCGCGCCCCGTTCTGGTGCGCTTCCAGCCGCTCGCCTAGCTCGATTATCTGCAGGGTGATGCCTTCCAACTCGTGACGCAAGGAAGCGAGCCGCCGACGCGGGCGCGGCGCGGCAGCCAGCTCGGCCAGGGGCCGCAGCACCACCGCGATGCCCAATTTTTCAATGCCCAGGTAGGCGCAGGCGAGCTGCGTGCTTTCGGGGCGCGACGAATACACGGTGAGCGTGCTCATGAGGGCAGTTGGTCTAGCTCGGCGAAGGGGTAGCGCTCGGCCGAGGGCACGGCCCCGTCCTCTTCCAGCTCGGCGAGGCGCACGCGGTGCACCTTGCGCAGGCTGGCCAGGCGGCAGAGCTTGTCGAGGCCCTGCTGGTGGGGCTCGCTGCCGGGCGTGGCCTCGGTTACTTGCTGGGCTACTTCGCCCAGGCGGGCGTCGTACTGGGCGAGCGCCTCGCGGTGCTCTTCAAAGTCGAGGCGCAGAAAGTCATCGACGGTAAGCGAATCAATGGACATGGGCAAAGAAGGGGTTAGGTGAAAACCAATGGGTTAGGCTACTACCCGCAGCACGGCGGGCTTGTCCGGCGGGGTAAGCGTGGGCAGCGGGGCCGCCTCCAGCTCCTTGGGCGGCAGCAGCAGCGGCGGGGGCAGCGTGGCCAGGTCAAAGGCCTCGCCCCGCTCGTAGGCCAGCAGCGCCGGCCACGGAATGCGCGCCTCGCTGGTGAAGCGGTAGGCTTGCAACTTGAGCTGGCGGCCGTCCTTGCCTTTTTTGCCGGTGCTCAGCCAGGTGCGCACCGTTTCGGGGTGCACGTCGAGCACGGCCGCGAGCTTGGCCACGCTGTAGAGCACCACCTCGTGCTGGGGCGCGGTGCGCGCGCTCACAAGCTGGTCGAGGCGGGCCACGATGGCCCGAAACCAGGTATCGATGAAGCCGGCGGTGGCAAAGTCGGACAGGATCATGGCAGCTAGGCGGCTTGTTTTAAGTGGAATTCCCGGCGGCAGTCGGCCAGGTCTATTTCGCGGATGCCGGCGGGCAGCTCGGCCACCAGCCAGGCTTCCTGGTCGGTGCGGCCCTCCTCCTGGGCCGTGCGCATGGCCAGCGGCATCGAGCCGTTGACGTACACCGTCAGGCCGCCGCCCGGCTGGTGAGCGTAGCCCAGGATGGGCAGCGGGGCGGGCACCAGCGCGTCGCCGGGCCGAAAGCCCGCCACGCGCACCCGCTTGCCGGTGCGCGCGTCGGTAAGTGATATTTTGGGCCTGGCCATCTTAGGCGACCTGGGCCACGGCGTGCGACACGTGCAGCTGCCCGCTCAGCGCCCGCCGGCGCCGGGTTTCGTAGGCCAGCACCAGGGGCGTTTCTTCCTGGTACTGCGGGTGGGTGGCGTTGATTTCGCGGATGCGGCGCTTGAGCTGCTTGAGGGGCACGAGCTGCACCAGCGCATCGGGCAGCAGCGTGGTGGTGAGGCGGGCGTAGTCGCGCCAGCAGGGCTTGCGCGCCGGGGCGGGCGGGGTGGTGTTGAGGTGCATGGAAAAGAAGGTGTTAGGGGATAGAGGCTTACTAAGAATTCCAGTTCTCCCCCAGCCACAGCACCCGCAATAGATTGAAGCTGGTGAAGCAGCGGCGCGCCCGGCGCTGGCGGCTCACGGTGCCTTTGGGGGCACGAGCACGGGCCGAAACGTGAAGGGCTTGGGCGTTGACAAGAAGCTCAGGATGCATGGCTGAGAGAATTAAGTGGTTGAGGAGGAATGGCGTTAGGCAGTAGCAGGCACAGCCAGCAGCCGGGCGTTGGCGTAGCGCACGCAGTTGGTGAGCAGCAGGCGCGCCTCGCGCAGGCGGCGCACGTGCTGGGCCGTGAAGAGGGTTTCGGCTTGCGGCTGGCCGGGGTAGCGTACCGTGAGCCAGCAAGTGGCGCTGGGCACCGGGCCGCTTTGCCAATAGTAGGTGAACTCAAAGCGCTCCTGCTGAGGGCCGAGCCAGTGGGCCGATAACGTCACGGTGCTGGGGTGCGCTTGTTCAGTAGCCGTGAAGCCTTGCTTGCGCAGCCACGCGCCTAGCTCGGCAGCGAGGTTGCGGGGCCCTCGAGAGGCTGCCAGAATGTAGGGGGCACGCGCTTCCATCTTTAGAGCTGAAAAAGCGGCGTAGCAACGGGAGCTGGGCTAGCAGGCAGCAGCGCCTCTGGAATGTTAAAATCAGGTAAGCCCGCCCGCACCAAGTCAATCAGCCACGGCAGGTCGATGCGGCGGCCCGAGCGGATAGCCGTGAGCTGCGCCGTGGTCGCCTCGTGGCCACGGCGCACCAGCGCATCGATAGCCGCGGTGGTGAGGTCTTCGCACACCAGCGCCATGAGCTGGTAGTACTTCTGCCGGTCAGTACTGAGTGGGGCTTGCATGTAACGTGTTCGTTACGTTTCAAACTCCCGTCGCTTTATTGCGTGGGCGTTGTCGTGACATGACAAACATACGTTCTTTTTATGTCATGCAGCACGTTTTTTTAGATACAGTATTACCAATTTGGTCATATACTGCACATAATCAGCGTGAAAAAAAATCAGCCAGACCAAGAAGAGTCATCTCAAAAGCAGCCCAGAACAGAGCTTGACACAAAATTTTTAGCTGCTGTTGCTCAAGTAATGTCCAAGCAAGGCATATCGAGCGATAGAGCCATGAGCCTTGCTTTGGGCCGCAGTGAGAATTTTCTCAACCGCGTGCGCAACGGCTACCAATCAGCTACTCCAGAAGCATGGAGTGCGTTATTTAATAAATATCCAGATGCGCAGAATATCACCAATGTCACTGCTCATGGTGGCCAAGCGGTCGGTACCGTCCAAGGCGACAACTACTATGCCCCCACCACCCTAGAGGCATGCCAACAAGAGTTAGAGCAGCACAAACGTGACTTGGTATCCGCCCGTGGTGAAGCAGAGCAACTACGGCTCCAACTCGCGGCAAAGGACGATATTATTGCTGCGAAAGACGCCCTTATCGCCTCCCAGGCCGAGACACTTAGCCTGCTGCGTGGGGGGTACACTCGGCCTAACTAGTCTACTACCCCCGTAAAAATGCGGGGGTCAGAAAATAGGGTATTTATACGCTAGCGCTGGACAATACAGCAGCTACATATTTGCCCCCTAGCCTACATCACAAACGCCCTGTGCTGCTGATTCATTCTACTATTACCTAGCTATGGCAAACGATTCTAACAAAGAAGGAAATAACGAGACAGAGCTGTCAGGACCGATGATTTCGTTCATTCAGCAGCAGATTGGGGTGCCAAAGCCTGGGCACATACGGCTGATGGCGCCGCTGTCTTACGACGAGTCTGTGCGGCTGTATAATGCACTACTGGAGAAATATCCATCTGCTCTTAGCAAAATCTCAGGAAAGGCTGGACGCGAATTAGTGGCTGAGGCGGCTAATACCTTCCTCACCAAAATTGACCGAGTACGTGAGCAGCCACCCAGGCGGAGCTACGTTGCGCACGTTGCTTTACAACATAGTAATTCAAGCGGCGACCGACTGCGCGAAGAAATGAGCAAACGTGGCTTCGAGCGACTCACGGATGGCCGCACCTTGCAGAATACGCCCGTTCAGCGCAAGCTGCCGGAGGGCTTGTACCTCTTCGACGCGAATACGCCGACCAATCTAAAGACCGACTACAATCTGCGGCAAGCCTATCAGGTCGTCGGTGCAGCAGTAACCGCTGCTCTAGCGGATGAATCTTTTGAGACACGAGCTGCAAATACGCCTCCGCTCATCTTTCTAATCCAAGCTACTCACCTGTGGTGGACTGGACTAGCCGATGCCTTTGAGAAGACGAAATAGTATAACAGACTGATGCGGAGAGGTGATTACATCAACCAATTGCTAGCACTTGGTGGGCAGAAGGCGTATTTCCACAAGGATAGCTATTGGTTTCATAATCTGAAGCTCTTCCCAGGCCTGCTTATCGACCCCGACGGCTACGTGCGTTTTGAGACGGAACAGGAGTACCTCGACAGTCCGCTACTGCGCATTCAGCCCAAGACCAACACAGTCCACGCATTACCTGATATTACGGCCATACCAGGTTACCAAGTTTTCTCCGATGCCCAGCTAGCCATTTTAACGCAGGCCCCTGGCAATCTGCTGGAGCTACCCGCAGTACCAACAGATGAAAAGACACTCCGCCGCAAACGACAGATTGAGGCGATTGTACGCAATAAAAAGCTAGTAGCCGACATCAAGAAGAAATACGCCAACACCTGCCAGCTCTGTGGGACGCGCATCCAAGTACGCCCCGGCCGCTATTATAGTGAGGTGCATCACCTCCAGCCCCTGGGACAACCGCACAACGGTCCCGACCATGAATCGAACGTGCTGTGCGTTTGTCCTAATCATCGTACGCTACTCGATTTTTTTGCCATTCCCTTAGATTTGAGTAAACTAAGGGCTAAACACGACATTAATGATACTTACGTGGCTTATCATAACGAGCGTCACGCGCACTTCAACCCTGCCTAGGGTACCTTGCTAAGAAAACAATGACAAATAAGAAAGGCAGTCAGCTAAACGTATTTGAAGACACAATTGACCTAGTAGCCACTAAGCCAACTGAAAAAGCTACGTCTAGCGACGAGCAATTGATAAAAAATATCAGCACCACTACCGCTCGCGATGCAGACCACTGGTCAGTCCCACGTTTCGACCGTCGGCAAGGAGCGCACTCGCTTTTTCAGTACCCTGGGCGCATGGTGCCCGAAGTACAGCAACGCCTTATCCAAGCCGTTAAAACGGTAAAGCCAGATACGCAGTCTATGCTCGACCCTTTTATGGGCTCGGGCACCGCTTTGGTAGCTAGTATGTATCATGGCATGGATTGCTATGGCCAGGATATTAACCCCTTGGCTATTCTTATCAGCAGGGTAAAAACCACTCCCTTCAACACAGAAGCTTGTAATGCTTGCTTAGTTGATGTAGTTCGGCGTGCTCGCGAGGATACCAGTCAGGAAATAGCGGTTGACTTTCCGGGTATTAAAAAGTGGTTTCGTGACGATGTAGCCTTGGAATTGAGCAAACTGCGACGTGCCATCATGAATGCTGGCGATGAAGTCTACCGTCGCATCTTGTGGGTAACGCTAGCCGAGACTATTCGCCTGACCAGCAACGACCGCACGTCCACCTATAAGCTCCACGCTCGGCCAGTCGACGAAAGTGCTGCCCGTGTGTTAGATGTTATCCGCATTTTTCACGATTTGGGCCTGCGCAATCTCACTGACCTGATGAACTTCCGCTACGATTTGCGCGATGCTCAGCATTGGGTTGATGAGCGCTATCAATTTGCTACGGTCGTAGATTGCCTCAACAGCACCGAGGAACTACTCACGCCTGCGGAAGGGGCAAAGTTTGACTTAGTGGTGACATCGCCCCCCTACGGCGATAATAAAACCACCATCCCTTACGGCGAGCATGCTTACTTACCCTTACAATGGATACCTCTCGAAGATATTCATCCTACAGTCGTAGCCAACCGCAATTGGCTCAACACGACCGGTGGTATCGATCGAAATAGCATTGGGGGAGTTTTTAATGAGCGCCCCCAAGATGTTATTGAAAAGCTACGCGCTGCCTCCCCTACCCTTCGCGAACACTTAGTGTCGCTGGCTAGCGCTGAAGCCGTACTACGCCGTAAGGTAGTCGCTTTCTATGACGATTTTTATCGCTCGCTGGAACTCATTTCTGATAGTTTGAAGCCCAATGCCTACCTTATTTGGACGTTAGGCAATCGACGCGTGAATAAGATGGAAATCCGCAACGACGCTATCTTGGGCGAATTCTTGGGTAGTCTTGGCTGCGAGCCTGTCACCAAGCTCGAGCGCATTATTCACAGCAAGCGCATGCCGCATCTAAATCGCTCGGGTAAGACCATGGCCAACGAGCAAATTCTCATTTTGCGCAAAACGACTGATTAAAAATTACTAGTGCCTACTACTAAGCCCGAACAACCCGAAATACCTCACTTCGATATTGATGCCACCGTCGTCAAACGACTAGGTGATGAATTGATATCTGACGAGGTCAGTGCCGTCATGGAATTGGTCAAAAATTCCTACGACGCGGATGCAGATTGGGTAAAAATTACCATTAGTACAGATGGCACTGCTCCAAACGACTTAGTACATGCGGGCTCAAAAGGTTATATCACACTGGAGGACAATGGTGATGGAATGACCTACAATGATATCATTAAAAAATGGCTTGTCATCTCTCTCTCTGATAAACGTGAGATGAAGGAGCAAAATAAGACAACTAAGAAGGGGCGAGTTCCCCTTGGTGACAAAGGCGTTGGTCGCTTGAGCACACAACGCCTAGGCCAGCAGTTAGAAATGATAAGTGGTGTTTTAGATAGTGTAGAGCTCAACCATTTAGCCTTTAACTGGAATGACTTCACATCTCGTATCCCCCTCACTAAAGTACCTGTCAAGCATTTCGTTACGCCTAAAAAACCTAAGAAAAAAGGCACCAAATTAGCCGTAACTCGCCTAGCTAATCCTGATGTTTGGAAGAAAGAAGGTGCCGATAGATTTCGTGGCCAACTCTCTCAACTCATTTTTCCTTACCAAAAGAAACGCCCCTTTGCAGTCTATCTCTCTATTAATGGAGATGATAAAGGCCTCGATGAAATTACAGAAGACCTGCAATCACAAGCTATAGGCCATTATGAATTTAATTTCACCGGGGATAAGTTAATTATCGATGGAAAGATTAGATTAGGAAAATTGAGAGGAAACGACCCTAAAGATGAATTTGACAAATACTTATTACTTGATAATGGGCAAGATTTTTTAAGCTTTCTCACCAACGAAACAGATAATAAAAAATATTTCTTACCAGGTATTTCCACTGAGAACGGATGGTATTTCTCTTTTCATCGCGATTTTGAGTTTAACAAAGACTTCCCTGGTAAAAAGGAAATTATTTCGCTCACTGACAATACAGATAAGGCTGTCATAGCTAATCCAGGGCCTTTTTCAGGCGAAATTGATGACTATGACTTACGAGGTACAGACTCTACCGACGAGATATTTGATGGATTAAAGCAATTTAAGAACTTAGTAACCAATCAGATAGGAATACGTATTTTTCGCGATGGATTCGGTATCAAACCCTATGGTTTTGACGGGCAAGATTGGCTGAATTTGGGTAGCGGCCAAACCTCTGGCGCCTCTTTCTATGGACTACGGCCTAATAACGTAGTGGGCTTTGTGGCCATATCCATGGCCAAGAACGCCCAATTGAAGGAGCTAACCAGCCGTGAGGGCTTCACAGAATCTCCTTACTCGCGCAATTTCATGCTTCTTATGCAGCGCGTGGTCAGAGAAATAAATACGGTACTTGAGCGTACTCGGCGCAGCTATACAGATTATAAAAGGCACCTAGCTGAAAAAGTTACTGGCTTCCAATCTATCGCGCAACCAGTAGCTCTGCTCAAGCAGACCTCCCGTCAGGCAGAGGCAGTTACCACTCGCAGCCACCAAGCTCAGCGTAGATTCACAGATTTATCTAAAACTCTAAACGTACAGGTTGACCGGATACAAAACGAGCCTCTCTTCGCTGGCCCAGGCGAAGCTGTCACCTTGCCTTTGCTAAAAGAAGCGCAGGAGATGGTTACAGAAGGAGCTCGCTTGTTTGGCGAAATAAATAAAATTCTGAACGAGGCAAAAAAGTGGGAGGAAACAGCTGCTTACGTCAGCACTAAAGTAACTAATCTAGAAGGCCAAATTGTCCAATTTACAGAGTTAGCAGGATTAGGACTAACCGCCGAAGCGCTCACGCACGATGTCTACGTCTTGCTAGAGCGTATCAATACGCACACCGACGAATTCAAGCAAGCACTTAACCGTGCGGCTGTTCCGACAGCGGTTTATGAATTTATTGAATACGTACGTTCTTTTTCGCGGGACTTACATAGGCAGCTCAATCACTTATCACCCTCGCTTAAATTCAACAGAGAGAAAAAGGAGACGACAACAGCATCTAAAATAGTCACCAGAATACAGTCGTATTACCAAAATCGTTTTGAAAAATCAGGAATTGAATTTAATATCATTGCACATAGTGATTTCATAGTAAGCGCAAATCCTGGTAAGCTAACACAGATATTTGATAACTTAATCTTAAATTCCGAATACTGGCTACGCGAGCGCAAACGTACCGAATCAGATTTTTCACCGGAAATAAGAATAGAAATTAACGAACCCACAATAAAGATTAGTGACAATGGTTTCGGTATCTCAAAAAATATTGAGAGCACCCTTTTTCAGCCATTCATTACTACAAAACCAAGTGAAATAGGCCGAGGATTGGGCTTATTTATCGTTCAGCAGCTTTTAGAATCTATGGGTTGCGATATACTATTACTTCAAAAAAGAAATAAGTTTAATAGACGTTATATTTTTCAGCTAAATATGGAGTCTGTTATTAAATCTTAGGTTGCCCTTCCACCCTTTTTAAAACAAACTTTTTTATGCAAGAAAAACTACACCAGTTACTATGCTCAGCAAATATTGCTGGCATATGCATAGTTGATGATGCTATTGGCGAACAAACTGCTACTGTTGAACGCTTTATAGCTATAGTTGAAACATTAGATAGTGAAGGTATCTTAGAGGAGGCAAACGAACTTGAAGAGGACTTTGAGTTTGAGCAAGGCAGTCCTATTCTAGAACAATACAGCAGAGAATTATGGTCTAAGGCACAACCTGACAAACAACTTCAATACGTACGGCTGTTATGTGAAAAATTGCCTGCTAAAGACGAGGAGCTAATCACAAGCTTAGATATAAGCAGTGTTTTAAAGCAGCTTAAGGCAGACGAAAACCTAAGCAGAATGGAGCTAATAAGTATATCGCCCACACAATGGGATGATACTGCTAAGGATATTGTCGCTAAAATTCCTTCTGGAAAGAAGATTCTTGTATTGTTCGACCAGAAATTGGAGCAAGCAGGCGGACGGTTTGCTGTAACAAAGGGTATAGATTTAGCTAGTGAAGTTATTACCGGACCTTACAATGAATCGTTGTTGACTGGTATTCTAACGTACACTGTAGAAAGCGAAAGTGTTGAGCTAGCTGAAAGAGCGAAATTAGTAGCAGAGAAAGGCTTAGAACCGAGCCAATTATTCGTTTTAACTAAGAAGCGACTAGAAGAATTACCAAGATTTATAGATGGCATTAAGAAGCTTTTACTCAACAGCCCTTGCGAGCGAATTAAGGTCAAAGCTATTGAAATTGGCAAAGCCGCTTTAGAGGAGACTAATAAGAAAATACAACTACTCGATACTTACGACTTCAGCCATGCTGTTCTACAATCATCTATAATAGAAGGGGTATGGGCTCCTGAAACTCTCTTTAGAATAATTGACGTAATATATAAAGATGAGGTTAAGAACTATTTACTAGAGAATAGTCTTGTTCCTGACATTAATAATTTACTAAGCGAAGCTTCGGAATTCAATAGGGTAGAAGTTCCTATTAGTAGCCCTGAAACATACACTGCACGGTACGACCTGCGCAGAAAGGAGATATATGCTGAGGGGAGACTCATCAATGGTTTATTCAAACCAATCGAGAATGGAGATATTTTTGAGGTTACAGATGGCAGTAATAAGGGTATATATATCCTACTATCACAGCCCTGTGATTTAATGATTCGCAGAAATGGAGAGCGAGGTATTAGAGCTGGCAATTTGCTAAAAATCAAACCCTTCACTAACAAAGAATTAGAGTCTGATTTTGATACAAGGCTCAAGGCTGCCAAACTTAAAAAGCTGCATAAGTTTAATTATTGGGAGACAAAAGGCCTCATCGAGTACATAGACGAAGACCCTAAAACAGTAGGTATCGTTGATATGCCAAGAGCCCATATAGTCAACCTAGATATACTGGATTTCACAATGTTCAACTCAGATGGAGTAGCTCGCTTAGATATATCGGCTGCTTTACCTACAACATTAAATGAAGGACTAGCCGAAAGATTTTCTGACCTAAATAATTCGCACAAGAAATTACATGCGAAAGTCCAGGAATACAGTGCAGCCTTGAAAGGAGTAAAAGGCGGTATACCAGGGAAAATTATTCAGGACATCCTACCTAATCTTTCACTGGGCGATAAGCTGGCCAAGTCTTCATTGAAAGGGAATATATTCTCTTTCGGAATCAAGCGTGTAAAGGCTTTGCGAGACCCTTATGCAAAGAACTTACTTGATAAGTATACGCGCTACTTATCAAGAACTGGCAACCTGCACGACTTTGCCTGATTACTTTAGCTACCAGCGGATGTAATTACATGGAAGTAACCCGCCAGCTGCGCCTCGACGCCCTCAACAAGCACGGCCTGGCCCCCATCCAGCTCACGCTCTGCTGGGCGGGCCACCGCCTGCGCCTGGGCTCGGGCCAGCGCTGCCTGCCCAAGCACTGGGACGAGCGCCGCCAGCACGTCAAGGACAAAGCCGACTCCTACGCCAGCACCGTCAACCAGGTGCTCGACGACTACAGCAGCGTAGCCGCCGCCGCCGAGCGGGCGGCCACCGAGCTCGGCCAGGTGCTGGCCCCGGCCGCCCTGCGCGCCGAAATCGAGCGCCGCTACGCCGAGCTCGTGGCCGAGCGCGCCGGCCGCGCCGAGCTGCCGCCCGCGCCCGCGGCGGCCCCGCTCACTTTCTTCGACCACTTCGCCCGCTGGATAGAAAAAGAAAAGCAGAAGATTTCCGTGCGCACGGGCCGCAAACTCAGCCGCGACACCATCTGGACGCACGAGGCCGTGCGCACCGAAATCCAGGACTTTGGCAAGGCGGCCAAGCTCACCGTCACCTTCGAGGGCCTCAACCAGGAGTTCTACGACGGCCTGCGCGACTACATGCTCGGCACCCGGGGCCGCAGCCCGCGCACGTTCAACACCTACATCAAGCGCCTGCGCTCGTTTCTGTTCTGGGCCGAAGGCCAGGGCCTGCCCGTGCCGCCGCGCATCACCAAGGTCTTGCGCCTGGCTTCGAGCTACGTGGGCGTGGAGGCCCTCACCCAGGCCGAGTTGCTGCGCATCGCCGCCCTCGACTTCACCCTGCCCACCGTGCAGGCCTACCTGGCCACGGCCTTCCCCGAGCCCGCGCCCAAGGCCGCTGGCAGCGGCGGCCGCAACGCCCTGACCTCGGCCGACCACGCCCAGCGCACGGCCTGGACGCGCGACGTGTTTCTGCTCTGCGCCTACACCAGTCTCCGGCACGCCGACGCCCAGGAGCTGGGCTGGCAGCACGTCTTCCCCGAGCAGGAGCTGATAAAAAAATTACTCAACAAAACCAACATCACGGCCCTCGTCCCCTACCTCGACGACGACGTGTTCCGGCCGGTGGCCCTACTTGAGCGCTACCGCGCCCTGGGCGAGGGCCCGACCTGCCTGCCCTTCGTGCGCGACCCCTGGAAGTATCTGCCCCACGTGGCGGCCCTGGCCCGCATCACGCGCCTCAAGCTCGGCATGCACACCGGGCGCAAAACCTACGCCACGCTCAAAGTTTATCAGGGCGTACCCAAGTCGCTCGTGATGCTGGCTACCGGCCACCAGACCGAGGCGCAGTTTAATGAGTACCTCGGCATCAACGAGGAAGAATTACTTGCCTCGCACCGGCAGACCGCCCGGCGCCTGCCCCCGCCCCGCAGCCAGGCTTCTTAGCATTTTCTGTGGCAGATTCTGTGGCAGACTGCCCCTGAATCTAACTGGCTTGGGCTGGATGTGGCTGGACGACGACTCAAAAAAGTGCCCTGGCGGCCCTGTAAAGCCAGTCAGACCCCGTGTAAAGAAAAAAAAGGTCGCGCCACCCGGCACGACCCTTTCCAAACCCGGACGCAGCGAGAATTCCCACCCAGCGCTGGTCCGTGGCTCCAACCCAAAGTTAGTGCCGGAATAATAATTCGCGGTACTTCACCAGGGGCCAGTCCTCATCCGCCACAAGCAGTTCGAGCTTGTCGGCGGCGCGGCGAATCGCCGCAAATTTCTCTTTTACCGTGTCGCAATACGCTACGGCGCGCTCGCGGCCATCGTCCAGCTTGTTGGCCACTTTGCGGGCCTCAATCATGGCGTCGACGGTACTCTTGATGGTGGATACGTAGCCCGAAATGGCTTTAATCATGTCTACGGTAACCTGGCTGTTTTCGTCGTCCAGGCCCAGCTCGCGCAGGCCGCGCACGTTTTGAATCAGCTTGGTCTGGTACGCAATAGCCGTCGGAATGATGTGGTTTACGGCCAAATCGCCCAGAATACGGCTCTCAATCTGGATTTTCTTGGTATAATCCTCCAGCATAATCTCGTGGCGGGCGTGCAGCTCGGTGCCCGACAGGATGCCGAGGCGGGTAAACAGCTCGGCCGACTCTTCGGTTACGTAGGCGTCGAGGGCCTGGGGCGTGGTGGGCACGTTGGAGAGGCCGCGGCGGGCGGCTTCGTCACGCCACTCGTCGGAGTAGCCGTTGCCTTCGAAGCGGATGCTCTTCGAGCTGATAACGTAGTCGCGCAGCACGTCCACGATGGCTACTTCCTTCTTCTTGCCCTGGTCGATGAGGGCATCTACCTGCGTTTTGAAGTCGATGAGCTGGTCGGCCACGATGGCGTTGAGCACCGTCATGGCCGACGAGCAGTTGGCCGACGAGCCTACGGCGCGCAGCTCGAACTTGTTGCCGGTGAAGGCGAAGGGCGAGGTACGGTTGCGGTCGGTGTTGTCGAGCAGAATGGCCGGAATCTTGTCGATGCCCAGCTTGAGGTAGATGTTATCGCCCTTGTCGAGCGGCAGCTTGGCGGTGCGCTCTAGCTCGTCGAGCACGCCATCGAGCATTGAGCCCAGGAACACCGACATGATGGCGGGCGGCGCTTCGTTGGCCCCGAGGCGGTGGTCGTTGCTAGCCGAGGCGATGCTGGCGCGCAGCAAGTCGGCGTGGCTATGCACGGCCTTCACCGTAGTGATGAAGAAGGCCAGGAACTGAAGATTTTCCTTGGGCTTTTTGCCGGGAGCGAGCAGGTTCACACCGGTGTCGGTGCTCATGGCCCAGTTGTTGTGCTTGCCCGAGCCGTTGACGCCGGCGTAAGGCTTCTCGTGCAGCAGCACTTTGAAATTGTGCTTGAGAGCCACGCGGTCCATCACATCCATCAGGAGCTGGTTGTGGTCGATGGCCAGGTTGGCGTCCTCGAAGGTGGGCGCGCACTCGTATTGGTTGGGCGCTACCTCGTTGTGGCGGGTGCGCAGCGGAATGCCGAGCGCGTTGGCTTCTTCCTCAAACTCCAGCATGAAGGCGTGCACGCGGGGCGGAATCGAGCCAAAGTAGTGGTCTTCGAGCTGCTGGCCTTTGGCCGGGGCATGGCCGAAGAGCGTGCGGCCGGTGAGTACTAGGTCGGGGCGGGCGTCGTGCAACGCTTTGTCAACCAAGAAATACTCCTGCTCGATGCCGAGCGTGGTATTCACGCGCTGGACATCTTTGTCGAAGTACTGGCACACGTCGACGGCGGCTTTTTCGAGCACGGCCAGCGACTTGAGTAGCGGGGCTTTGTAGTCGAGCGCCTCACCGGTGTAGGCCACGAAAATCGTGGGAATACACAGCGTTTTGGCCCCTACCGTTTCGATGATGAACGCGGGCGAAGTGGGGTCCCAGGCGGTATAGCCGCGGGCCTCGAAGGTGTTGCGCAGACCGCCGTTGGGGAAGCTGGAAGCATCGGGCTCCTGCTGCACCAGAGCCGAGCCCTTGAAGTTCTCAATCGGCCGGCCGTCGGAGTTGAGGTCGAAAAACGAGTCGTGCTTTTCGGCCGTGGCGCCGGTGAGGGGCTGAAACCAGTGGGTGTAGTGGGTGGCTCCTTTAGCCATGGCCCAGGTTTTCATGGCCGAAGCTACGGCGTCGGCCACGTTGCGCTCAACGGGCGTGCCATGCTTGATGGCGGCTTGCAGCTTCTTGAAATATTCGCCGGGCATGTTGGCCCGCATTGCCTCCAGGTTGAACACGTTCTGGCCGAACGAGTCGGACCGGCGGTGCTTTTCGGGAGTTACGGTCAGCGCCTGGCGCTGGTCGACCAGCTCAAGGGCTTTGAAACGAAGAATGGCCATGAAATAAATGATGGGGTCAGTTTTCGGGGGCAAAAGTACGCTTGCAGAGTTTATTTCTGGGGATACCCCCCCAAAAAAGCACCTTTCTTCGGCTAAAAACGCTTAACAATCGCTTAACCCCTGTGAACGTCAGCCGAACGTATGCGAAGGGTGACTGAGTAGATGAGTGAGTTGGCGAAGGCCCTTTTCCATAGCACGCCGCACGCCGCAAGCACTCTGGCTAACCACTAAGCATACTCGCTGTGAGGCGCTTGCTTTGAATTGTACGTCAAGACCAACGCACCGCTTACGTGTATGCCAATTAGACACCGCCGTGGCCGCCCGTAATTTTGGCGTATGCTCAACGCCCTGCTCGCCCGTTTTCGTGTCTTCCGCCAGCAACGGCGGCAGCAGCGCCGCTTCGAGCGGGTAGACCAGGTAGACCGCGCCGCGCTAGCCCAGCAGGCTGCTCCCGACCCCACGCGGGTACTACTGCTACGCAACGACTCAATAGGCGACTACCTGCTGTTTCGGCCCTGGCTGCGCCTGCTGGCGGCCGAGGTGCGCGGCCGGGGCCAGCGCCTCACGCTGGCGGCCAATGCGCTGTGGGCCCCGCTAGCCCGCGCCTGGGATGCTGACTGCTTCGATGAGATGCTGGTAGTGGAGTTTGGCCGCTTCCAGACCGATATGGCCTACCGCGTCGAGGTGCTGCGCGGCATCGGGGCGGCGGGCTACGGCGAGGTCATCTGCCCGCTGCACGTGCGCGAGCCGGCCGTGGAAAACTTCTTTCGCTACCTGGCCGCGCCGGTGCGGGTGGGCAGCCAGGGCGAGCACCGCCCTGAGGCCTGGTTTCAATCAATTGACCACGAAGGCTATACGCAGTTGCTACCCACCGTCCGGGAAGTGCTGTTTGAGTACGACCGCAACGGCGAGTTTTATAAGAACTGGCTAGTCGCGTTTGGCCGTGCGGCGACCGCGACCGCCGCACGGCCGCCGCTCTATCTGCCGGTGGCCGCAGCCGACGTGGCCCGGTTTCGAGCCCTGGATGGGCGGCCGGCCATCGTGCTCTTTCCGGGGGCCAGCGCGCGGCAAAAGCGCTGGCCCACCGGCCATTTTGCCTGGCTGGCACAGGCGCTGCACCAGCGCTACGGCGGCCACTATCGGCTGATAATAGCCGGCAGCGCGGCCGATGGCGAACACGCTCAATGCATTCAAGCGGCGGCCGGCGTGGCTGTACTGCTCGAAAACCTCTGCGGTCAAACCAACCTGCCCGAGCTGGCCGCATTGCTCGGCCAGGCCAGCCTTTTAATAAGCAATGACACCGTGGCGGCGCACCTGGCCGTGCAACTCGGCACGCCCTGCCTGGTAGTGCTGATGGGCGAAAACTACGGCAAATTCTTCCCCTACCCACCCGATTTGCACCGGGCTCCGTGCCGCTGTGTATTTCCGCCGAATATGGAGGCGCGCTTTGCGCAGGGTAATTTCGCGCCGCCCGGCCGCGACCCCGATATTGCCAGCATCGCGCCCGCGCGTGTACTGGCGGCGGCCGAGGAACTGCTGGCCGGTTTGTAAAACGGAGTGGCACTCCGTTTACCGTTTGGGTGTTGCGATGGGCTTAGCAGGCGCAAAACGGAGTGCCACTCCGTTTTACAAGCCGTACCTTTGTAAGCTTATGACTCCCCAAACCGTTGCTTTTTATACGCTGGGCTGCAAACTCAATTTCTCCGAAACGTCGGCCCTGGGCCGGCAGTTTGAGGAGCGCGGCGTGCGCCGCGTCGAGTTTGAGCAGGGCGCCGATGTGTACGTGGTCAATACCTGCTCGGTCACGGACCACGCCGACCGCAAGTGCCGCAAGGTAGTGCAGCAGGCTTTGAAGTACAATCCGCACGCCTTTGTGGCCATCGTGGGCTGCTACGCGCAGCTCAAGCCCCAGGAAATCGCTACTATTCCGGGCGTGGGCGCGGTGCTGGGCGCGGCCGAAAAGTTTCGGCTGGCCGAGATTCTGTCCGAGTTGGAGCTGCCGGCCCCCGCCGAGGCGGGCGCGGTGGCCGCGCCCGGCCGGGTGTTTGCCTCGCCCATTTCGGAGGCGACCGAGTTTCACCCGGCGCAGTCGCTGGGCGAGCGCACACGCACCTTCTTGAAGGTGCAGGATGGCTGCGACTACTCGTGCTCGTTTTGCACCATTCCGCTGGCGCGGGGCGCAAGCCGCTCGGGCAGCGTGGCCTCGGTAGTGGAGCGGGTGGAGAAGCTGGCCGCGCAGGGCGTGAAGGAAATTGTGCTGACGGGCGTAAATCTGGGTGATTTTGGTTTGCAAGGGCCGGAGCGTCAGCGCAAGGAGGACTTTACTCAATTGGTGCAAGCCCTGGATAACGTAGAAGGCATCCAGCGCTTTCGCATCAGCTCGTGCGAGCCCAATCTGCTCACCGATGAGATTATCCAGACCGTGGCGGCTTCGCGGCGCTTTATGCCGCACTTCCATTTGCCGCTGCAAAGCGGGTCGGATAAAATCCTGGGCCTCATGCGCCGCCGCTACCGCCGCGCCCTCTACGCCGAGCGCGTGGCCCGCATCAAGGAGCTGATGCCGCACGCGGGCATCGGGGTCGATGTCATCGTAGGCTTTCCCGGCGAAACGGAGGCCGATTTTCTCGAAACTTACCACTTTCTCAACGAGCTGCCCGTCAGCTACCTGCACGTATTTCCTTATTCAGAGCGCGCCAATACGCTGGCGCCGAGCCTAAAAGGCCGCGTGCCCGAGCGCGTGCGCGGTGAGCGCACCACGCAGCTGCGCAGCTTATCGGAAAAGAAAAAGCGCTTTTTCTACGAGCAGCACGCGGACTTCGAAACCAACGTGCTTTTCGAGGACGACGTGACCGATGGCCGGGTGGAGGGCTACACGCCCAACTACATCCGGGTGGCCGCTAAGTACGACCCGCTGCTGGTGGGCGAGGTGCGCTCGCTGCGCCTCACGCAGGTAAGCGCGCTGGGGCTAATGGAGGCGGAGGAGGTCGGCATACTCATCTGAATCGTGGCTCACAGCGGATTCTGTAGACGTAAAAAAGGCAGCCTTTGGGCTGCCCTTTTTACTTTTGGCCAAGTGGCAAATCGGATGCCAGGCATGTAAAACAAGCCAACTACAAAACCCGCGTCAGCCAATAACTTCGCTCTGAGCAATGTTTCAGACGGGCCGGCGCACGAAATCCAGCATTTGTTGCATCAGCGCCTGGCGCTCCAGCAGCAGCTTTTGCTGCTCCAGTAGGTGCTGATTGCGCTGCTCGGCCAGAGCTAGCTGGTGCTGAAGGTGCTGGGCGTGCAGCGCGGCCGTGAGGATGGCTGCATCGAGTGCGGCGGGGGCAGGCACCGGCGCAGCTGGACCCGGTGCAGGTATTGGCGGCTCTTGCTGCTGCGCAACTGGCGGGGCGAGCGGCGCAGCAGCGGCTACCGGCGCAATAGTTGGCAGGGCAACAGTGGCAGGCGGGGCGGCTGGCGGAAGAACCTCCGGCGAGGCTGTAATCGAGGCAGCTGAAGGCGTATCAGCTGGCGGCAGCAACTCGGGGGCGCGAGGCGCAGCGGCAGTGAAAAGCGGCGCTGGGCTACCTGCCGCAGCAGAGGCCGCCTTGGGCAGAGCGGGCGCTGCAGCGGCTGAGGTACCAGAGCCATCCAGTAACATGGGGCCTTTGCCGCGCAACAGCCACTCGATGGATACATTTGGGTACACATCAACTACCTTGTTCATAAGGTCAAATCCCGGCTTATTGCGCTCGTCGACCAAATGTTGAATAACGGTAGCCGTCTTGTCGAGCGAGATGGCAAAGGCGTTTTTACTCATTCCCAAAGCCTGAATAAGCTGAGAGAAACGCTGACCAACGGAGGAGGATACTGACATTATGCAAATGTGTAACTTATGCAAATGTATGGTGCGTATTTTATTTCAGCGCAGCTAGCCAACCGCCCAACAAGAAAGGCCCACCAACCGGTGGGCCTTTTCAAAACTCAATTGCAACCTAAAAAAAGTCAGCCTGCGCAGCAGGCGTATCCGTTAAATCCTAAAAATCCGTTTGAATCTGCGGTCTTATTCGTAGCGCAGGCTCTCAATCGGGTCGAGCGCCGCCGCCTTCCCAGCCGGATACGAGCCCGCAATGAGCCCCACCGTGACGCAGATGGCCAGCCCTACCCCCACCCACAGCCACGGCACCAGGAAGGAGGAGCTACCCACGAGTAGCGCCACGCCATTGCCCATCGCAATACCCAGCACGATGCCCAGCGAGCCGCCAAGCACACAAATGACGATGGCCTCCAGCAGAAACTGCTGCCGCACCTGCCGCGAAGTAGCGCCGAGCGCCTTGCGAATGCCGATTTCGCGGGTGCGCTCGGTTACTGATACCAGCATGATATTCATGAGCGCGATGCTGGCCCCGAGCAGCGTGATGAAGGCGACCAGGCCGCCACCGGCCTGCATTTTGCCAGCCAGCTCGTCGAGGGTTTGGGAGGCTGAGTCGGAGCTTTCCACTTCGAAGGAATCTTCCTGGCCGAGGCGGTCGTGGCGCACGGCGCGCATCACGCCGGTGGCCTGGTCTTGCAGGTAGTGCAGGCCCTGGGCGTTGGTGGTGGCGGTTTTTACGTCGTAGGTAAGGGCACCCTGGCGGGGCAGTTGGTTGCCGGTTTCGAGGGGCACGAGCAGCAGGCGGTCGGCCCCGCTACCCCCCATAGTGCTGCCGCTTTTCTCAAACATCCCCACTACCTGGAAGCGACGGCCCAGGGCGTAGAGGTACTTGCCGACGGGGTTTTGGTTGGGGTAGAGTTTGTTCTTAATTTCTTCGCCGATGACGACCACGTTGGCCCCGTTTTGTAGCTCGGCGGGCGAGAAGGTGCGGCCCTGGCTGAGAGCGTAGCTCTGGATGCGCAGGTAGTTTTCGTCGCCGGCCACTACCTGCATGTTGGGGTTGGTTTTCTGGCCGTTGGCCTTGGCCTCGGTGGCCCCGCTGATGCTGGCCGACACGCCCACGATGGCGGCGGGCTCGCGCTGGGTCAGCTCTTTTTTGTAGAGGCTGGCTTGCAGGTAGCTGATGCCGGGGTACTGCTTGTCGGCCACGCCGCCGCGGCGCGAGCGGTTGTTGTAGCCCTTAGCCCTCATTTCGAAGGAGTTGGCCCCGAGGCTGGCGAAGGTGTCGCCGAGCGAGTGGCGCATGGCGTCGATGGCCGTGAGAATACCCACGAGCGCCATCAGCCCGATGCTGACGATGAGGGCCGTGAGGATGGTGCGCAGCAAATTGCTCCGGATAGAGCGCAGGGCTTCGCGGATGTTTTCTAGTAAACTCATCGCAGATTCAAACGGATTTTTAGGATTTAACGGATACGCCCGGCTGCGCCGGGCTGGCTGGGTGGTGCGTGATGGGACGCGGGCGATGGGCTGGGTGGGTTGGCGCTTTAGTACTTTAGATACTTTGATATGGGCCGGCTGCCCTACCTTGAACTACGGGAGCGGCGGGCTCGTTTGCCTGGCTGGTCTTCTGCCCTCAAAAGTATGTTTCTAAAGCGTTTTGCCCTGCTGCTGGGGCTGCTGGCTTCTACCCTGCCGGCCTTTGCCAACCATATTTTTATCCCGATGGATAATACTCAGAAGGAGCACCTCAAGGCTTACGGGCTGTGCTACTGGGCGTTGAGCAAGCAGGTAGAGGTCGATTGGCTGCTTAATTATAAAGGCGGCTCGTTTGCGATGGAGGCGCAGCCGAGCGTGGAAAGCGAGCTGGCAGTGCGCGGCATCACGTTTCAGACTATTTCGGAGGCGCAGTACACCGGCATTTTGTCGGAAATAGCTGACCCTAATGCCAATATGGACGTGATGAAGCTGGAGAAGGTGCCCAAAATAGCGGTGTACACGCCCAAAGGCAAGCAGCCCTGGGACGATGCCGTGACGATGGTGCTGACCTACGCCGAGATTCCTTACGACAAGATTTACGACGACGAGGTGCTGAGCGGCGTGCTGCCCAAGTACGACTGGCTGCACCTGCACCACGAAGATTTTACGGGCGAGTACGGCAAGTTTTACGCCGTGTACCGCACCGCGCCCTGGTACCAGCAGCAGGTGCGCGAGGCCGAAGCCGCCGCCAAGCGCAACGGCTTCGCCAAAGTGAGCCAGATGAAGGCGGCCGAGGCCGTAAAGATGCAGGAGTTTATCGCGGGCGGCGGGTTTATGTTTGCCATGTGCTCGGCCACTGACTCTTACGACATTGCGCTGGCCGGCCTGGGCGTGGACATGGTGGAAAGCATGTACGACGGCGACCCCGCCGACCCCGCCGCCCAGAGCAAGCTCAACTTCAACCGCACGCTGGCGTTTCAGAATTTTCAGCTCTACATGAACCCGTTGCAGTACGAGTACTCCAACATCGACATGCAGCAGCACGAGCGCGGCCTCTACGAGCAAAACGATTACTTCCAGCTCTTTACCTTCTCGGCCAAGTACGACCCGGTGCCGACCATGCTGACCCAGGACCACGAGAAAACCATCCACGGCTTTATGGGCCAGACCACGGCTTTCCGCAAGTCGCTCATCAAGCCCGACGTGGTAGTGATGGGCGAAACCAAGCAAACCGGCGAGGTGCGCTACATGCACGGCTCGCTGGGCAAGGGCACCTGGACCTTCTACGGCGGCCACGACCCCGAAGACTACCAGCACATGGTGGGCGAAGAGCCGACCGACCTCTCGCTGCACCCCAACTCGCCCGGCTACCGGCTGATATTGAATAACGTGCTGTTTCCGGCTGCCAAGAAAAAGAAACTCAAAACCTAGCTTTCGGCTTCTATAAATAGCTCCGTACCGAACCCTGGCCACTACTGGCCGGGGTTTGTTGTTTAGAGCAAAAGCTGAGTGTAGCCCTAGCAAGCGTATCATTCCGCGCCCGTCGGCCGTTACCTAATTGTTCTGTTATTCCCACTGCCTTTTCTGATGGACGACCTGAATCAACCCAACTACGGCCTGTCGGCCCCGCCCAGCACCGACTCTACGGCCGATACCGATAATAATTTGCCGCGCGCGGTGCTGCGCTCGGGCACGCACTTTTTGCTGGATGGCACCTGGCGCTTTGCCCTCGACCCCGACGACGCGGGCCTGATTGAGGAGTGGCAGGAGGGGCACGACTACCAGTTTACGGCGCAGTGGCCCGGCTCGATTGAGGAGCACATCGTGCAGGCCCACGCCGCCACCGGCTGGCAGGACAAGATAGTGGCCTGGTACGAGCGCACGTTTCCGCTGCCCGAGGTGGCCAGCGGCGACAAATCGCGCCTGATTCAGCTCACCTTCGGGGCCTGCGGCTACGAAACGCGGGTGTGGCTGAATGGCCGGCTACTGCGCACCATCGAGGGCGAAGACGTGCATTATGGCGAATACACGTCCTTCACCTACGAGCTGCCCGAGGAGCTGTTGCACCGCGAAAACCGCCTCACCGTGCGCATCGCCGACACGATGGACGCCGAAACCACCCGCGGCAAGCAGGAATCGCACGTGTACAAGCGCGGCGGCATCTGGTACCAGACGCACTCGGGCGCGGTGCGCTCGGTATGGCTCGAGGCCGTGGAGCGCAACCGCCTGCGCTCGCGGGTGGGCGTAGTGAGCACGATTGAAGACCAGCTGGTGCGCTTCAACCTGACCTTGCGCATCCACGACCCAGCCGACTACGTGGTGCGCCTGCAAGTATTCGAGCCCGATGCCGCGCCCGGCGAAGCCCCACTGGCGACCTCCGACTTTGCTATGCGCCTGGCCGCCGGCCAACATGAGCAGCGCTTTTCGATGGAGGTGCCGGGGGCCGAAGTGTGGTGCCCCGAAAACCCGCACCGCTACCGCCTCGTGGCCCAGCTCATCGACCCTAGCGGCTACGCCGCCCAGATTGAGGCGCGCTTCGGCTTTCGCAAAATCGAGGCGCGGGGCCGCAAGGTGTACCTCAATAACGAGCCGATTTACCTCGACGGCATCCTCTACCAGCCCGGTACAGCCACCTTTGCCGAGATGCAGCGCCACATGCACGCCATGAAGGAGCTGGGCTGCAACCTGGTGCGCGTGCATATTGCGGGCATCGACCCCCGCATCTACAACCTGGCCGACGAGCTCGGGCTGCTACTCTGGGTAGAAGTGCCGAGCCCGCACAGCAGCACCCCGCGCAGCCGCGAAAACCACCGCGCCGAGCTGCTGCGCATGCTGAGTTTGATGGAGACGCACCCCAGCATTGTCATCTGGAGCCTGTATAACGAGGACTGGGGCGCGCAGGACATCGCCACCAACCCGGCCACCCAGCGCTACATCGTGCAGATGTACCACTTTATGCAGCTGGCGCACCCGCAGTTTCTGGTGATTGACAACGACGGCTGGCATCACATTTCGCACCACGGCCAGCTGAAGTCGGACCTGCTCACGGCCCACCTCTACACGCCCGACCTGGGCCGCTGGCGCGAGCTGCTCGACCGCCTCGTGCGCGGCGAAATAGAGGGCACCGCCGCCTTCCCGCTGGTCGTAGGAGACCCCTACTTCTACCGCGGCCAGCGCCCGCTGCTGGTGAGCGAGTGGGGCGGCTTCGGCTTCAGCGACTACGGCGGCCCCGCCGATGCCGAGGCCCGCACCAACAGCATCCGCGCCTTCAAGCGCGAGCTGCGCGCCCGCCCCATCGCGGGCGACGTGTACACCCAGGCCACCAACATCGAGGACGAGCGCAACGGCTTAATTGGCTTCCACTCGGGCGAACTGGACGTGCCGGCCGGGCTGCTACATTCGGAGCCTGGGCAGCCGGGGTAAATAATTGACAGGTCGGAAGTACTAAAGGCCTTGGTAATTGTCGAGGCTTTTAGTGCTTCTAATCACCACTCGGGTGAGTCATCTGCCAGTTTGAAATCATGTACCTTATCCTGCAAAAAGAACTCCCTAAGTAACCATGAAAAGGTTCGAATCTCAAGTTTCTTTTGGTGCATTCGATTCCAAGATGCTTTAACGGATTTTTTCTTTAAATCATTAAATTCATCCTCATGACCTATCACAAACAAGCCGTCAGGCTCTCTGAAATCACGCAAATTGAACGTATCCCTTAATGTAGATTGATATTTGTTACAGAAATCAATACATTCCAAAAGTTGAATTATGCCTTTATTCGCAGTTTCACTAAACGAAATTCTATTACTTCCGTCCTTCTGAAATACCTCATGGCACACCCCTTTAATTTCAATTACCCACCATTGATATCCGTCTGAATTTTCACCAGCAACTAAAAAATCCGGTATCAATCCATAATCATCTTTATCAATCTTGCTTTTAACCTTTATTTGTTGCTTTGAAATTACAATTATCCCGTGATGCCCAGTTTGAAATCCATGTAGTGCAAAAGCAAAAACCTCAGGGTTATCTGTCAGAAATTTATCAATTTCAGTTTCCGAAACTTTTTTATCCACTAAGTCTTTCAGTTGATTCAACTGACTTTTATTTGCATTGAACTTGCTGTATTTCATACTTGTATACTTTACTGTTATACGGGTTGAATCGGGACAGTATTCTTGGAAGCCAACTCTTCACTGTGCAAGATAGCTCTCATCATAGTTATTTTACTACATTCTCTAGCTCGCCACACAGATTACCTTTGTAACCTGCGTCTCACGCACTTATCTGATATTTGTACCCCATGAAACTGCGCGACCGCTACCCGCACCTGCAAAATCCGGCTGTTGTCAAGGCAATGGTCGTGCGGTCGGTGTATGCGTCGATGGCGCTAGAAGACCAGACCGTGCCGGTAGAGCGACTGGAGGAGTTATATACTTCAACTGAACCGACGCAAGCACCCAGCTTTTGCAGCCACGGATATAAATATGCTTAGCAAGAACGCTTTCAGGCAAAATGCTTATAATCAACTCAAAGCTACAATCACGCATGTAGACCAAGCTGAGCGGCCTACTATCTATGCCCTATCGTGCTGGTATTTTTTGGAGGAGGATGACCCTCGTTACCCCAGCTTGTTGCTTGGCTACAACACTACACAGCAGGTTCAGGCGCAGCTTCTTCATGCTTCCGACGAGGCAGAAGCAAAATGGAATTACGCTTTTTGGCTTCAAAACGAGTTGGCTTCTATCGGAGGTAAGGCAGACAGCCAGTTAGCGGCTTGGTTTCAGGAAAGTCCTTTTTACTACTCCCAGGCCGAAAGCGATACTGATGATGAAGCTCTTTTTAACAAGCTTCTTGGCTTTAGCGAGTCATTTAACAACGAATTTATAGAAGTAAGTATCGGTCTAATTCAGCAGCTTTTTCGTGAAAATATTATTGCTGATACGTTTGGCAAGAATATCCCGGTATTGCTGCATGAGCTTGAATATTACGACGAGCCGCTAGCTTGGACACAACGAGCCAACCCACCGGGGCTAGCGGATGAGTTTTGCCAAGCCTTCCAGGCAGGCGCTTTATAGCCTACCGGCTGAGGCACCTATTTTTCGGAAACCCCTACCCCGCCGCCTGGGTTATCTTTGCAGCTGCGCCCAGTGCGGCGCATTTGCCTAGTATGCCAGAACTTACGATAGAAGCCGTCCGCCACGCCCTGAGCTTCGTGGAAGAGCCCGATTTGGGGCAGGACTTGATTACGCTCAACATGGTGGAAGACATCAAGGTAGAGGGCCGCACGGTGTCGTTTACCGTGGTGCTCACTACCCCGGCCTGCCCTCTGAAGCAGCTCATCCACGACGCCTGCGAGCGGGCCGTGCACACGATGGTGGACAAAGACGCCAACGTGGTGATTCAGATGACCTCGCGCGTGACGACCATGCGCAACAACAACACGATTTTGCCCGGTGTGAAGAACATCATCGCCATTGCCTCGGGCAAGGGCGGCGTGGGCAAAAGCACCGTAACGGCCAACCTGGCCGTGGCGCTGGCCGCCAGCGGGGCCAAGGTCGGGCTGATTGACGCCGATATTTCGGGGCCGAGCATGCCCACGATGTTTGCCGTGGAAGACGCCCGGCCGCACGTGTTTCAGGACCAGCAGGGCAAAAACCGCATTCAGCCGGTGGTGCAGTACGGCGTGAAGCTGATGAGCATCGGCTTCCTGGCCCCCAGCGAAAACGCCATCGTGTGGCGCGGGCCGATGGCCTCGTCGGCGCTCAAGCAGTTTATTACGGAGGTAGATTGGGGCGACCTCGACTACCTGCTGCTCGATTTGCCGCCCGGCACCTCCGACATTCACCTCACGATGGTGCAGACCGTGCCCGTGACCGGCGCCATCATCGTGACCACGCCGCAGCCGGTGGCCCTCATGGATGCCCAGAAAGGCCTCCAGATGTTCCGCCAGCCGCAGATAAACGTGCCGGTGCTGGGTATCATCGAAAACATGGCGTGGTTTACACCCGCCGAGCTGCCTGAGAACAAGTACTATATCTTCGGCGAAGGCGGCGGGCAGCGCCTGGCCGACAAGCACCAGGTGCCGCTCATCGGGCAGCTGCCGCTGGTGCAGGCGGTGCGCGAAGCCGGCGACGCCGGCCGCCCGGCCGTATTGGCCGACGTAACTTCGCCGGAAGCGGGCACGTTCCGGGATTTGGCCGAAAACCTGGCCCGCCAGGTCAGCATTCGCAACAACATGGCCCCCAAGACGACTATCGTAGAAATGAAGAGCTAACGTCTGTCATGCTGAGCGCAGTGAAGCATCTTGCGTGGAGAACTAACTCCTAACGTTATTGATTACTGCACCACGCGAGATGCTTCGCTGCGCTCAGCATGACACAACATTTTAGCTACTCGTTCTTAACTACTTACTAAAAAATATGGATACTGTTTTGTCCCGCGTTGAGCAAGCCCTGGACGGGCTGCGCCCGTACTTGGCCACCGATGGCGGCAACGTGCGCGTGGCCGAAATCACCCCCGAAGGCGTGCTGAAGCTGGAGTGGGAAGGGGCCTGCGGCGCCTGCCCCATGTCGCCCATGACCCGCGCCGGCCTCGAAGACACCGTGCGCAAGGCCGTGCCCGAGATTACGGCCGTGGAAGCGCGCTAAGCTTACTTTTCAAGCATCCAGTTTAACGTCTGTCATGCTGAGCGCAGCGAAGCATCTCTACCGCTTTTTTCAACGGTGCGGTAGAGATGCTTCGCTGCGCTCAGCATGACAGACGTTTTTTATTTCTCGTCAACTCCTCGCTCTTATCTTTCTTATGGCCGCTTCGCCCGCCAACGACCCTAGCCTGCATTCCTGGATTGACATCCGGCCCACCGACGATTTTCCGATTCAAAACCTGCCTTTTGGGGTAATCGACGTGCCCGACTGGGGGCCACGCGTGGCGGTGGCCATCGGCGGCTACGCGCTCGATTTGTACGCCTGCGCGCAGCTCGGCTACTTCGACAGCGTGGCCAACGACGTGCCCGAGCTAGGCGCGGCCCTGCCTAAAGTATTCCGGCGGCGCTCGCTTAATGCCTTTATCAAGCTGGGGCCGCGCGCCTGGCGGGCCGTGCGCGAGCGCGTGAGCGAACTGCTGCGCCACGACAACCCGGCGCTGCGCGACAACGAGCTGGCCGTGCGCACCTGCCTGCTGCGCCAGCGCGACGTAACGCTGCTGCGCCCGGTTAAGCCCGCCAACTACACCGACTTCTACTCCAGCCGCGAGCACGCCACCAATGCCGGCCGGCTCTTCCGGCCCGATAACCCGCTGCTGCCCAACTGGTCGCGCCTGCCAGTGGCCTATCACGGCCGGGCCAGCTCCATCGTGGTGAGCGGCACCGACATTCGGCGGCCCCACGGCCAGTACCTGCCGGCGGGCCAGGCAGAGCCGGTTTTCGGCCCTACCCAGCAGCTTGATTTTGAGTTGGAAACGGCCTTCGTGGTGGGCCAGGCCACGGCGCTGGGCGAAACGGTGCCCGTGGGCCAGGCCGAAGACCACATTTTCGGCCTGCTGCTTTTTAATGACTGGAGCGCCCGCGACGTGCAGCGCTGGGAGGCGCAGCCACTGGGGCCGTTTTTGGGCAAGAACTTCGCCAGCAGCGTATCGCCCTGGGTAGTGACGCTCGACGCGCTGGAGCCCTTCCGGGTAGCCGGGCCACCGCAGGAGCCCACGCCCCTACCCTACCTGCAAACCTCGGGCACGCACCACTTCGACGTGCAACTAGAGGTACTGCTGCTGCCGGCTGGCTCCACGGCCGCGCCGCTGGTCATCAGCCACACCACCACGCGCCACCTGTATTGGAGCATGGCGCAGCAGCTGGCGCACCACACCGTGGGCGGCTGCCCACTCAAAGTGGGCGACCTCTGCGCCTCGGGTACCATCAGCGGCCCCACGCCGGGCGCGCTGGGCTGCCTGCTCGAAATGACGCTGGGCGGCACGCAGCCGCTGGATTTGCCCAATGGCCTGCAATTAAACTATTTGCGCGATGGCGATACGGTCATCTTGCGCGGCTACGCCGAGCACAGCGGTCTGCGCATCGGGCTGGGCGAAGTGCGCGGCACGGTGCTACCCGCGTCGGAATAAATTGAGCTGCACAAAACGTCTACTTTGCCTGTTTGTAGCCTAACCCCCGCTCATTTTGGAGGGGCTTCACTTGCTTTTCTTATGCCTACCCAACAGTTTAAAACTACCATCAACTGCGCCAATTGCGTGCGCGCCATCACGCCTGAGCTCAACGCCGAGCCGGCTATCACGGCCTGGCAGGTCGATACCAGCAGCTCCGATAAAGTACTGACGGTGACTACCGACTTGCCGGCCGCTAAGGTTATCGAACTGGTGCAAGAGGCTGGCTTCGAGGCGCAGCCGCTAGCCGCAGTTTAGCGCGCAGCGCGTAACTGCCAGCCCCTAAAACGAGTGCAGTCTCTAGACTGCCGGAATAGCACGCCTCACCAAGCGTCTCAATCCGGCAGTCTGGAGACTGCACTCGTTTTAGGGGCTGGCAGTCGCGCCGCTACGCAGCTAAGACTGCCGCCAGGCACGGCGACACTAATACGCCAACAGTTTCGCCAGCGCTACCCCTACTTTCTCAGGCGAAGGCAGCATCTGCTTTTCCAGCTCCACATTGAGCGCAATGGCCGGCAGATTGGCCGCGCCCAGCGTGGCTACCGGCGCGTCGAGGTCAAGGAAGCAGTTGGTTTGGATGCGGCCGGCGAGGCTTTCGGCGAAGCTATTGAGCAGGGGCTCTTCGGTGAGCACCAGCACTTTGCCGTGGCGGCACACGGCCGCTTGCACGCCGTCCCAGTCGAGGGGGTTGAGGGTGCGCAGGTCGAGAATTTCGACCAGGCCGGGGTGCTGGCGGCTGGCGGTGCGCGCCCAATGCACGCCCATGCCGTAGGTGATGACCACGCAGGTGCCGCCCTGCCGCAGCTTGTCGGCATCGGCCGTCTGGGCGATGGCCGCCCGGCCCAATGGGATGACGTAGCCCGCCGCCGGCTCCGTGGTTTTAGCTTCTTCGGTGCCGGGCACTTTACTCCAATACAAGCCTTTATGCTCCAGCATAATGACCGGGTTGGTGTCGAGGAACGCTGCCCGCAGCAGGCCTTTCATGTCGGCGGCGTTGCTGGGGTACACTACTTTAATACCCCGAATAGTGAGCAGCGTGCTCTCAATCGAGCCCGAATGGTACGGCCCGCCGCCTCCATACGCCCCGATGGGCACCCGGATAAGCGCCTGCACTGGAAACTTGCCCATGCTGAGGTAGCAGCTTTTACTCAGCTCCTCTACTAGCTGGTTCAGCGCCGGCCAGATGTAATCGGCGAATTGAATTTCAACTATCGGCTTGGCCCCCACGGCCGCCATGCCTGCCGTGCTGCCCACGATGTACGCCTCCTGGATGGGCGTGTTGAACACGCGGCGGTCGCCGTATTTTTTGGCCAGCAGCGCGGCCTCGCGGAACACGCCGCCCAGCTCGCCGCCCACGTCCTGGCCGTAGAACAACGCCTCGGGAAACTCCTGCAGAATATCGTCCACGGCGTGCAGGGCGGCGTCGACCATCAGCACTTTGTCGGCCCCGGCGGGGGCGCGCTCGCCGGCCTCGGCCAGCACGGCGGGCGGCGCGAATTCGTGGTCGGCGAAGGTGGCCGGGTCGGGGTCGGGCGCGGCCAGGGCCTCGGCCCAATCCTGGCGCACGGTGGCGCGGGCCTGGGCGGCGAGGGCGCTAAGGTCGGCTTCGGTGGCGCCGGCGTGTAGCAGGCGGCGGTGCAGGCGCGGCAGCGGGTCGTTGGTTTGGTGCTCGAGCAGGTTGTCGCCGCGGTACCACTCGCGGCGTACGCCGCTGGTGTGGTGGCCCAGCAGCGGGCATTTGGCGTGTACCAGGACCGGGCCGCCGCGCTGCCGCACGTGGGCAAAGGCTTCTTCGAGGCCTTTGTAAGACGACAGGAAATCGGCGCCGTCCACGCGCAGTCGCAGCAGGCCGGGGAAGCCGGCGGCAAACTCGTAGGCGTCCATGGCCCGCATTTCGCGGCCGGTGGCCGAGATGCCCCAGTCGTTGTCCTGCACCAGGTACACGATGGGCAGGCGGTGCAGAATGGCCATTTGCAGGGCCTCGGCTACCTCGCCCTCGGTCATGGCCCCGTCGCCGATGGAGCAGAGAACGAGGGAGTTTTGAGTTAAGAGTTGAGAGTTAAGAGTTGAATCAGCCCTACCAGCGGTATCGCCTGTTTGTCCGTTCGCATTTTTTAACTCTTCACTCTTTACTCTTAACTCTTCACTTTTAACCCCTTCTAAGTACTGAATAGCCTGCGCCATACCCGTGGCCGGGATGGCCTGCATCCCCGTGGCCGAGCTTTGGTGCGGAATGACGGGCACGCCCGGCCGCCGCAGGCTGGGGTGGCTGTAGTAGGTGCGGCCGCCGCTGAAGGGGTCGTCGCGCTTGGCCAGGAGCTGGAGCATCAGCTCGTAGGGGCGCAGGCCTAGGCCCAGCAGCAGGGCATCGTCGCGGTAGTAGGGCGTGGCGTAGTCGGCCCCGGTGAGCAGGAACGCCGCCGCCAGCTGCACGGCTTCGTGGCCGCGGGCGGTGGCGTGTACGTAGCGCGAGGCCACGGTTTTTTGCTCTTCGTAGAGGGCGGCCATCTCGGCGGCCGTGTGCATGAGCAGGTAGGCGCGGCGCCACAGCGCTAGGGTATCGGGAGCGAGGGTGGGGGCGGCGGCAACCGCAAAATCGGTGGGCATGGCAAGGAGGCGGGTGGTAGCCCAAAAGTACGGCCCCGCCCGCGCCCGCGCCGGGTGGGCCGTACCTTTGCGGCCGTGGGCGCGGCGGCTGTAGGGCTGCGTGCGCCGTTAATTTTCGTAGCTTGCCAACTAACGTTTTGCTTACCTCCCCTTCCCGCGCCGATATCACGGCCTGGCTGCAAGATTTTCAAACCCGCCTCTGCCAGCAGCTCGAAGCGGCCGACGGCGGCAGCGCCCGCTTTGGGCAGGATGACTGGCAGCGCCCCGGCGGCGGTGGCGGCCACTCGCGGGTGCTGGAGCACGGCCGCATCCTGGAAAAAGGCGGCGTGGGTTTTTCGGCCGTGGAGGGCACCATGAGCGAGGCCGCCGCCCGGCAGCTGCATATGCCTGACCCGCATTTTTACGCCACCGGCGTGAGCGTGGTACTGCACCCGCGCAGCCCCCGCGTGCCCATCATCCACATGAACGTGCGCTATTTCGAGGCCGGCAACGGCGAGGCGTGGTTTGGCGGCGGCATTGATTTGACGCCCATTTACGTGGATGAAACGCAGGCCCGGCGCTTTCATCAGCAGCTAAAGGCCGCCTGCGACAAGCACGACCCCACGTACTACGCCCGCTTTCACCAGTGGGCCGACGACTACTTCTACCTGCCTCACCGCCAGGAAACACGCGGCGTGGGCGGCATTTTCTTCGACCGCCTCACGGTGGGCAAGGATGGCACGGCGGCCGAGCTGTTTAGCTTCATCCAGGACGTAGCCGAGGTGTTCGGCCCCTTCTACAGCCAGCTGATGCGCGAAAACCACGCCCTCCCCTTCGGCGCGCGCGAAGAAGCCTGGCAAACCCTGCGCCGCAACCGCTACGCCGAGTTTAACCTGGCCTTCGACCGCGGCACCCGCTTCGGCCTCGAAACCGGCGGCCGCACCGAAAGCATCCTCATGAGCCTACCGCCCCGCTGCGGCTGGAGCTACAATCCCGCCCCGCCCGAGCCCGGCTCGCCCGAGGCCACTACCCTGGCCTGGCTGCGCAAGGGCGTGGAGTGGGTTTAAGAGTTAAGAGTTAAGAGTTAAGAGTTAAGAGTTAAGAGTTAAGAGTTAAGAGTTAAGAGTTAAGAGTTAAGAGTTAAGAGTTAAGAGTTAAGAGTTAAGAGTTAAGAGTTAAGAGTTAAG
>CAXYJY010000084.1:0-151649 GCA_964277755.1 uncultured Hymenobacter sp. | reverse complement strand
TGTCTGATAAAGCCGGGTTGGCTTTGCAACACTTCGCACCCAAACTTCGCGCCACTTCGCGCTAAAAAAACGGATTTACAGCTTTTCCAGTACTATCGAGCTGGCCCCGCCACCGCCGTTGCAGATGCCGGTAACGCCGATTTTGCCGCCTTCCTGGTTTAGCACGCTCAATAGCGTAGTCACGATGCGCGCGCCCGAGGCGCCGAGCGGGTGGCCCAGGCTCACGGCCCCGCCGTACACGTTGACCTTGGTGCCTTCGAGGTTGAGCAGCTTGTTATTAGCCAGCGACACGACCGAAAACGCTTCGTTGATTTCGTAAAAATCCACGTCCTTTGCTTCCAGCCCGGCATTTTTCAAGGCCTTCGGAATGGCCAGCGAGGGCGTAGTAGTAAACCACTCGGGCGCCTGCTCGGCATCGGCAAAGCCGCGGATGCGGGCCAGCGGCTTGAGGCCCAGCTCGTCGGCTTTCTCGCGGCTCATGAGCAGCACGGCGGCGGCCCCATCGTTGAGTGTCGAGGCGTTGGCGGCGGTCACGGTGCCGGTTTTGGTGAAGGCAGGCTTGAGGCCCGCGAACTTCTCAAACTGCACCTTGGTGTATTCCTCGTCGTCGCTCACCACGGTGTCTTTACCGCGCACCGTAATGGTCACGGGCACAATCTCTTCCTTCTTTTTGCCGGCCTGGGCGGCGGCGGCGCTGCGCTCGTAGCTCTGGCGCGCAAAGGCGTCCTGCTCCTCACGGCTGATGCCGTAGTGCTCGGCGGTGGCGTCGGCGGCGTTGCCCATCGCGTAGTCGTGGTAGGGGTCCCAGAGGCCGTCGCGCACCAGGCCGTCAATCATCTGGCCGTGGCCGTACTTAGCCCCGAAGCGGGCCTTGTCGAGGTAGTAGGGCACGTTGCTCATGCTTTCCATGCCGCCGGCTAGTATCACGTCGGCCTGCCCCAGCATAATGGCCTGGGCACCAAACATAATGGCCTTCGAGCCCGAGGCGCAGACCTTATTTACGGTAGTGCACTCCACGGTGTTGGGCAGGCCCGCCTTTTTGGCGGCTTGCCGGGCCGGGGCCTGGCCGAGGTTGGCCGAAATGACGTTGCCCATGATAACCTGCTCAACCAATTCGGGCCCTACGCCAGCCTTGTCCAAAGCGCCTTTGAGAGCGATGGCTCCGAGCTCGGTGGCCGACAACGAGGCCAGCGCCCCGCCAAATGAGCCGATGGGCGTGCGCACGGCCGCTACGATAACTACTTCTTTTACTTGCATGTTGGGGTGGGAGGGGTGGGTTTAGGACTTAGTGCCTGGTGCTTACTTAGTGACCAAGACAGCCAAGCATTGGGTAAAGGCAAAAATACGGCAATTGGTTTTTTGAGCTCATCTTTCAACGCCAATCTTACCCCCTGGATACCTCTTAACCCAAACTCATCACCACGTAGGCGTGCCAGGCGGTGGGGGCGTGCCCGGCCGGGCGCGGGGGCGCTGCTGCAAGTACTGCTGCTCGCTGGCGCGTAGGGCATCGAGCAGCTGCTGGGCCTGGGCGGGCGTTAGGTTCATGGCGTTGAGGCGCGCGCGCTGGGTTTGGAGCTGTAGGTCGGCATCGGTGGCCAGCTCGGTGCCGGGGCGCTGGCTGCGGCCGGTGGGCGCAGCGCGGCCCGTGCCAGATGCGCCGACATCAAGGCCGCGCTGGCGGCCGGGCTGCGTGCCGGTGGGTAGGGGGCGCTCGGTGCCTTGGCTGGGGCGAAAGCTATCCTGGGCGTTGCTGCCGCTAATTTCGGTAGGGCGCTGCTTATCGGGCCGGCCAGCGGGACTGGGCGTGCGGCTGGCTGGCGCGGGCTGCGGTGGCGAGGCCAATGCCTCAGCATCGGGCGTGGGGGCGAGGCCGGGGCGGCTGGTGCCCGGCTGCTCGCCGGGGCTGTGGGCCGCGCCCTGGTCGGCGGGTTGAGGAGCTTTAGCTTTCTTGGAATCAGCTTTCGTAGAGCTCGGCGCGGGCGGTGGATTTAGCGAGGGGACGGGCAAAGCGCCGGGCTGGTCGGCCAGGTATTGACTCAGCAGCTCGTAGTTGTAGCGGGCAGTGGCGTTGGCGGGGTTGAGCAACAATGCTTGCTTGAGCATGCCAACGGCTTGGGCTACCTGCCTCTGCTGGGTTAGGAGCACGGCCAGCTGTTGCCGCGCGGTGCTGCCGATGGCTGCTGGTATGGCTGGGCCCAGCAGGCGGCCGTAGGTGGCGCGGGCAGCGGCCGTTTGGTCGGCTTGCAGCTGCGCCTGGGCCAGCGCAAGTAGCAGGGTTGGGGTGGGGCCCCGGCGGCCGGCCAGTGCTATAGCCTGCTGGTAGTAGTATACGGCCTCGGCAGCCTGGCCGCGCCGGGCGGCGGCCTGGGCCTGCGCCTGGGCGGTATTATGGGCGCGTACGTGTAACAGCCAGTGCCAGCCCGGCAGCTCGGCACTCAGTAGCAGCAAGGTTAAGAGGGCGGTTTTCATTGCTCGGGGCGCAGTACGCGCACGGTTAGTAGGCTGTCGAGTAGAAGCAAGACCAGCGCGAAACCCAGCGGGTAGCGGTAGCGGTTGTCGGCCACCTGCACTACCCGGCCGGTGTCGGCGCGGCTGGCGGGTGGCAGGTTGCGCAGGCTGGCGAGCAGCGTCGGGAGGCCGTTTTCGCGGTTGTTGAGTGGCACGTACTGGCCGCCGGTCTGGGCGGCCACTTGCAGGAGCGGGGCTTCGCGCAGGCGGCTCACCACGGGGCGGCCTTTGGCATCGCGCAGGCTGGTGCGGCTGCCGGGGGCAGGTACTGGCCCACCGGCGGCGGTGCCCACGCCCACCGTATAGATGCGCGCTCCGGTGCGGCCCAGCGCGCGCAGCACGGGCTCCAGATTTTCACCAAAGTCCTCGCCGTCGCTGAGTACCACGGCGGCCGTGGCGCGGGGGGCAGCCCCACTCGCTGCCGCGCCGGTAGCGGCCAGCCGCGCCAGCAGCGAGTCGAGCGGGGCGCGCAAGGTAGTGGGCCCAGGTGGCAATAGCTTAGTACTGAGGGTGCTCAGGAAAAGCTGCAAGGAAGTCTGGTCATACGTGAGTGGGCACTGCACGCTGGCCTCCGGGCCGAAAACAATCAGCCCCAGCCGGTCGGCCGGAAAAGCTGCTGCCAACTCGGCCAGCGCGGCCTGTGTGCGCAGCAGGCGGGTAGGCGTCACGTCGGCGGCGTCCATCGAGTGCGATACGTCGACGAGCAGCCACAAGTCGAGCCCGCTGGTGCGTACGGTCTGGCTGCGCACGCCCAGCGCCGGCCCCAGCCATGCCAGCAGTAGTAGTAGCCCGGCCACCAGCCGCAGCGGCAGCTTCCAGGCCAGCCGCTGGCTACCCTGGCCCAACTGCCGCCCCAGCCGCCGGGTGCGTAGCACTTGCAGCCCCAGCAGTAGGGCCAGCAGCCCCACGCCTAAGATGGCCGATGCAAAGTCGGGATAAGCCCAAGTGAACATAAAAAAAGCCAGATGCGAGGTAGCCGGCGTCGACCCTCCGAAAAGCCGCTGCCACTCCGCAAAGCTAGGGCTGGGCTATTTTGCCAGCTCAAAAAAGCCTTTTTGAGCTGGCAAAGCGCCGGCTAACTACCGCACTGCCAACCCAAAGCGCGAAGAGCAACGCATCAGCCGCATAAAAACTTCTAAAAAAAGCTACTGTTTTTTGAAACGCCGTTGTATATTTGCAGCCGCTAAGGGCATCAACGCCGTAGCGAGCCACAAACACGGAGAAGTGGGTGAGTGGCTGAAACCAGTAGTTTGCTAAACTGCCGTAGCTCTAAAGGTTACCGGGGGTTCGAATCCCCCCTTCTCCGCCAAAAGGCCCTCTACATACAGTAGAGGGCCTTTTTTGTGGTAGTGTGCGTGCGCGAAAGCCACTAAGACGGTCTATAGGTATGGCCCCCTATCACGCCACGAGGCGATTGCTGACCCACCGTACGGACTATTGGGTGAGTATGAAAAGTCCCGGCCGGTCAGGCCGAGGCCCCAGCTAAGAAGAAGGTCTGGCGTGTCCTGCGGCGTACCATCGTGCACGGAAGAGGCTGGCTTATAGTTAGCTAAATAAATTGCCGGTGCGTAGTAGCCGGCACACGGGGAAGCGTACAGCTCAACGTTGCGCAAGTAGCTTCCATTCACACCAGTGCTAGTAAGACACCCCCGAAGGCTGGCCGAATTTAATCCGGCCAGCCTTCGAGGGTGAGCGAAATGCCATCTACACCATACAGTTGCTACTGACTTCGTGCCGGGAGATGGGATTTAGCTATACCAATGCCGACGAACTAGATGAGCTTTACAATCAGCTAGTAGCTGCACTAGCTTTAACTATGACTATTGAAAGTCTCGCGCCCTTTGTGCCAGAGATACCAGAAAAGGAAGTGTGGTCGAAATTTCGCAAGCCATCTTTCCCAAAGGAGGTATTTGCCACTGAGGAAGCGTACGACCGGGCTTTAGGTAAGGCAGTGGCTGATTTAAAGAGTGGTAAAAGCCAGCCACCTGAGGGCTGATAGTTTGCAAGCCTCCGTCGCGCTGCCTGGCCCGTATGCTAACTTCAGCATTCCGAGGGGCGGTTTGCGCAGGTTGATAGCTTGGTCACCAGGAAGATGCGTAAATCAGCGCGGGTGGATGCGAGCACCCCATTTAGCCGTAGCCCCTGCATTTTTAAAGTGGCTTATCTCCGCTTAAAGGATTTCTAAGGTTGAAATTAACAGATTGCCCTGCGGTTGCTAAGCTTCGTTTACTACGGGTCCTTTTTATTCCTCACGCAGGTTTCGAACACCCTGCTGGCAGGGGAGAAGTCCTGCCCGCCGCAGCGCTTTTCTATCTTCGCCCCATGAAACGGCTACTACTACTTTGTTTGTTGGCCCTGCCCGGGCTGGCCCGCGCCCAGCGCGTAGCCAACCCCGCGCTCAAGCACGAGCTCGACAGCCTCTACTACGTGGACCAAGTATACCGCGAGGCTCTGTTCGGCGACAACAAGCAGCACCTAGTAGATTCAATTGCCGCCGCCCGGCACTTCCCCGCTGCCGAAGCCTTCCAGCAACTAGTCGTCTTGATGCTCGCCGCCGACTCGTCCGATATTCACCGGGTGCGCGCCATCGTCCAGCGCTATGGCTACCCGGGCAAGACGCTGGTGGGCACGCCCACCAACGAGGCCGTGTTCTACATCGTCCAGCACTCTACCCGCATCCCGCAGTACCTGCCGCTCATCAAGCGGGCGGCGGCGGCCGGCGAGCTGCCCTTCCACCTCTACGCCATGATGCTCGACCGCCAGCTCATGTACCAGGGCCAGCCCCAGGTCTACGGCACTCAGGGCAGCAGCTACAAAGGCCAGCCTGCCTTCATCTGGCCCATCAACGACCCGGCGCACGTCAACGAGCGCCGCAAAAAAGCGGGCTTCGACCAAACGGTGGAAGAGAACGCCAAGCGCCTGCACATCGACTACCGCCCGCTGACGATAGAGCAGGTCAAGAAGATGCCAGGCTACCAGTCCCCCGCCCCTTGAACAGTCCTCACGAAAATCGGCCGCTCGCAAGCCCCGCAGATAAAAAAGCGCTCATTAAGTAGCCGACACCACGTGCTTTCATTCGAGCAATGCCACGGCGGGCTGTTTCGGGCGGCTCACCTTCTGAGGGGGCTCTTGCTACCAGACGGATACTTACTCCTTTTTAGCCAGTAGCCTCGGCGACCCCGGCGAGGCAAACCCTGAAGACCCCGCTAGTAAGAGCGAAGCCCCGCTCGGTTACCGGGCACGAAATACCTCGCTCCCGTGTAGTAGCGGTATGGACCAGCTGGTTAAAAATTTTGCCCTGCACTGCGGCCTTAGCCTTAGTCAGTATTGGCACCTGCGCCTGGTGCTCTCCGTCTCGCTAGGGCCGTTGCTGGCCATTGGCTACCTCATCGTGCGTGGGTGGCGCAAGCCCCGGCGCACGTATACCCTGTGGGTAAGCCAGGACGGCCAGCTGGTGGCTCGGCCTACGAAGTAAACAAAAAGCCCCGTCTGCTGGGGGGCTTTTTTGTGTCCTGCCTGTCCGTAGCGGCTAGCTAGTCCGCTCGGTTTCTGCCACGTAGCTGTGTCCTAGAACAAGCTGCAAACGTTCACGCCTGGTTAGGGCTTGTATAGAATTGGTGATGAGGCTAATATATTGCGTAAGCAACGGGGAGAAGGAGCTCGTTTGTGCAAGGGAATATGAATAGCTATCGATTGTGATACAAGGAATTGATGTCACAAAAAACGCGCTTTTGTCCTTTTAAGTGCGAAGCTAAATGACCAGCTTTGCCTGCACCAATTCTCACCCAATTTTTTACATGAAAAATCTGTCGATTTTTTTCGCCACCTGCGCCCTGGGGCTACTGGCCAACACGGCTCCGGCCCAGGTTCAGAATACCCCACCCCCCGTTTACACCTCCTGTGCCAACAGTGACTACATCTGCTGGGCCGATACCGGCTACGACCGTGGCCAGGCTTTCGGCCACAACAACAGCACCGAGGCCTGCAACCAGGAGAGCGACCGGGCGAACGCCTACGCCAACTACTACCGCTCAAACCCACAGCCGCAACCGTACCCTGAGTACAACAATAACATGGTGCTGTACTGGGACTATTACGCCGACGGTATCGCCACCGGCCACTACTCCTACTAGCCCACTGCTCGTAGGGCTTGTAAAGCCCCGCCGGTAGGTGGGGCTTTTGGGGTTATCTTGTAGGCATGCGCGACATTACTTTTTACGGCTGGCAGGTAGGCATGCAGCAAGTGGCCTTCACCCAGCTGCTGCGGGCCGAGGCCGAGCTGGGCCTCAAGGAAGCGCAGGCGGTGGCGCTGCGCGTGCTCGACCAGCAGCCCGTGACGCTGCGGGTGCCCGCCGCGCTGGCCGAGCGCCTCTTGGAGCAGGCCAAGGCGCTTGGCGTCCGGTGCCGCCTGGAGCCGCCCCCACCGGCCGAGGTGCCCCGTTTCCGCCGGCCCCACGAGTAGGAGACCGTCTACTTCATACCTCCGGCCTTCTGGGCATGCTTCCTGCCGATTTCTCGTGGTTCGGGCTGCTCATGGGCAGTCTGTCGCTCTTGGCTGGGCACGAGCAGTACCCCCACGTCGGCTGGTTCAGCCGCGTGCTGTTGTCCTTTTTGGCCATCGGGCGCTTATAAAAATCCCGGCCCGCTCGCCTGGCGAGTTTGGCGCGCCGTATTGCCCGACCCCAACAAGAAAGCCTCGCCGGTGTGGGCGGGGCTTCGTTGTGATGCCAGTGGTGCGCGCCGCCTAATCGTGCTGCACGCGGTAGCTATAGGTTTTGCCGGTGCTCGTGCGCATACGCACCTGGTAGATGCCCGGCTTGAGGCCCGCCGCATCCCAGCGCACCTGCTGCCCGCCTTTGCTCTCGGCCGAAGGTAGCTTCAGGCCACGCACCGGCTGGCCCATGGCGTCGGTCACGTCCAGCGATTGCACGGTTTCGTCGTCGGCCAGCGATAAGGTCAGCGTAGTTTCCTCCTGGAAGGGGTTGGGATACGCTACGATGGGCTGCGAGGCCGTGCTGAAGGTCGATGTGCGATATAAGCCAGTGTAAATAAGGGATTTGTAAAATACTTCTTGCTGCGACTCGTCATAAAAGCAGTACAGGGAACGGTCGGTTTGCGAGCTGCTCGCTTGCGGGGCCAAAAAGGAGCTGAAGCGCCCAGCCAATGAGGGAATAGCTTGGTTGTTGCGCACGTGCTGGTTGATAAGTACCAGATTAGGGTCAGGAGCTCCGTCCTGATGTAGCCAAACGTGCGCTATCTCCTGGTTGCCGTAAAACAGGCGAGGAGTTCTGTCATCGTCCAGCGTCCAGGCTACCTCAATATTGTCGAAGCAGTAAGCCACGACGGGCCGGTAGCCCGAGGCATAGGCGCTGACGTGCTGTACGTCGCTGATGACGTCTACTCTCGGCAAGTTGGTCGGCGACACGAAGGTGTTATTCTGGAAGAGGTTGAGACCGAGAATCGTTTTGCTGGAGGCATCGGCCACGACAACCTCCATATCGCTGCTGCCAAACGTCACGTAATTGACCGGCGCGGCAATGCGGGGAAATTCGTACTGCCCGCCCGGATTGTTAGGCAGTACGTCGGTGCCGCTGTCGAAGAATTGAGCACCATACTCGATATCCAGGTAAGGAACCTGCCGCATGCGTAGTCGCTGAACACCAGTTATTTTGTTCGTCTCTACATACACGAACGAGACGGTGCCCCCGTGTCCACCACCTAAGTGGCTGACGGCTACGTCGGGTTGCCCGTGGCCGTAGGTGTTTGAGTTATAATTAGCAATGAGGGCCCGCTGACTGCTGGCCGTGCGCGAAGGCATATCATAGGTCTGTGCCCAGATGTTATAGTCCTGGCTCCAGGTAATAACGGCGCGTCCATTGCCGTCCACGTCCACGTTTGGCCCGGCGTCCAGATTATACACGGAGAGGCCGCCTATCAGGCCAGTCGGGGGTACTACGGGTTGCATCACATTGTTAAGCGCGTCGTACTCCCATACTTCGTAAGTTGCCTGTCCATCAAGCATATAGGTTACAAGTACATCAGTGGTGGGCCGAGTGGCCGTACGCGCTCCAAATTCGCCGGGGTCGGCAACAATATCAGGGTCTTGAACCTTGCCCTGCGATGCCCCCTGTAGCGGCACCATTCCGGCGTTCGTGGCTTGGATGCCATTACCAAACGACCAGCCCAGGCTCGGCTGGGCACCATCCCAGCACATCACGCGCAGGGTCTTGCCAGCGAGGGGTACGTGGTCGGCCCCCGTGTTTTGTACGCCCGACGCAGTGGCGTTCGAAGCCGAAAGGTCGGGCTGTGGGTTGGCCGTCAGCGTGGGCTGCGCGTAGGCCTGCTGCACGCACAGGCTGCCTACCAAGCCAGCCAACCCAGCTACGCGGCGGAGATGGGCGAGCGGCGAAAGAATACGGAAAAGTGACCTCATGAAAAAAGAAAAAAAGGGTAAGAAGATGATTGCCTGCACTCCTTAGTGCAGCTGCCAAAGGTTCAACCCGAAGCGGCTCGTGGAAAAGGACAAAGTGCTTGTTTTTCTGACATCAGAATAGTGCTTCCTGCGTGCGCTGCCACAAGCTGCTTCGTTGCGAAATATTGCATTATAGAGGATAAGTGAGGCGCCAATAGTAAAATTTCATGTTGGGCGGCCAATTCAACTGCAATACAATCGGCTAAAACAGGACATTGCCTGAACCAAAAAGGTAGCGTGAGGCAAGCTGTCGGAACGGATTTTCAAACCAAGCCATTCAGTTCGGCTTCGCCCGTGCCTTGTTTTTACCTATTTTCCCGAAAACAAGCAGTGCCCAAGCTACCCCGCCCCCGCTGCCTCAACGTTATCCTGCACTACCCCGCCTGCGCCTCCCGGGCGGCTGGCGGCTGCATGCCGGCTGCCGCCCGGCGGCCGAAGTAGGGTAGAGGCAACTGACTATCACCAAAGCGTAAAAGAAAAGCCCCGTGATGAGCGGGGCTTTTTGTTGAAGAAGCGTTAAGCAACTACTGGCTTAGCGTGTAGGTGCCATCGCCGCTATTGTAGAGGCCGCTGGCGTAGGTGCCGCCGTTCAGGTCTACGCTGAACGCATACGGCGAGGTTTCGCAGCCCAAGCCGTAGGTAATGCCATCGGGGGGCGTAATGGTCGTGTTGATGGACCAGCCCCTGAGCCGGGCTTCTTTCTGCACGATGGCTTTAATCCGGTCTTTGATGGCCTGGGACGGGGGACCGTCTACACAGCCGCCGTCACCGGGCTCATCATTGCCGGGGTCGTTGATGGGAGGAGCGTTGTTAGAGGTGCTGGGCGCGTCCGCGGTAGTCGTGGCGGTCGCTTGCGTAGCAGGAGCCGGAGAATCCTGCTTCGAACAGCCGCTGGCAAAGGCCAGCAGTGCCACCGCCAGGATGGAAGAAATACGAACCATAGAAGATGAAAAAAGAAAGGGGGTTAAGGGACATTCCCGGGTCAGCAGGAACTGGCGTAAAGGACTCGCCTTTTTCATCGCCGCAAAAGGACAATGTGCCTGAAAACAAGACACTCCGTTACCTTAAGAGATAACCTTTTTGTGCTATGCTAATGCCTGCTTATATAACCTAACGGTGACTAGTACCAAACGGCCAAGCTCGCTGAAGCTTATCTGTCAAAAGCTTACGGGTGCTTGATGAATAGTGCAAAGGGCGGGTGATTGTGACATTGGCTCAAAGTAAATTTGCTGCCAAGACTACTCGCACCACCCGGTGCTGACTTGGTGGGCCATCCATGCGCCGCGCCGTGCCCACGCCCAAGATTCGCTGCTACCTGCACAGTAAAACGGCGGCCACTGCCGTCACGAGCGATTTATAGCATCGCAAGAAATATCATTAATCATCGGGCGGGCTGCCGGCCGCGCATAAAAAAGCCCCGCCCGAGCCGGGCAGGGTTTTTCAGTATGAGAAGAACCTTACTAGGTTCCGGACACGGTTATCGGTTGAATAGCTCGTTCGTTACAAGCCTTACAAAAAATATCTTGGTCGGCCGGGCCGAGGATTTCTGCCTGGCCCGGGGGGCCGCGCGCCAGGGGTAGCGTAGGCTGGCGCTACTCGGCAATGGCGCGCGAATGCTTTGCGTGCAGTGGGCTCGGTCAACGCCAGATTGGGCGCGCAAGGGCACGGCCTGGGGTAGCTAAGTGCCGGCTGAAATTTGCCAGTTAGGCTAGTTGCTAGCTAGCTTAGTAGTAAACTTGCTTGTTTCCGCTATGACTAAGCCTACCCCTGACTTTGAGCCCGACTACGATGCGCCTGATGCCGACTACGACGAAGCCGGCCAGGACCGCGAGCACGAAGTAGCCGACCCTGAGTATGAAGAGGGCGCTGACCCCGAGTATGGTGAGGAGCCGCAGGCTGAGTATGAGCTGAGCGCCGACCCCGACTACGAGGAAGCGCCGCAGGTAGAGCTCCTACCCGCAACGCCGGTGCCATTGCGAAGGATAGGAGCCGATTCAGGCTTTGCGTTTGAGCTTGGTCGGCCCGTGGTGCCGGCTACCCAGCAGCAGGCGCACCCTATCGTGTGGCGCGGGTTGCTCAAGGAGCGCCACCCAATGACGGGGCTGGTGCTGCGCGTGCCGGTCTACCGGCTGGCCGATGGTTACTGGGACTGCTACCGGGAGGAGGAGTTACAGGTGGCGTAAGCAAAACGCTGGGGCTGGTTTGGTGGGGGCGTTTTCATTCCTTCAGTAGTTACATCCCGTGCGCGAACCATGCAGTACCTGCGAGTCGTTGAAGCTGCGCAGTTTGGGTAATGTTTTTGAAAGTATCATATAAGCAAAGCGTATTTTTCAGGCATGAGGCCCTTGCCACGGCTGAGGTCAGCTCCAAAATCTTATCGCGCAAAGCTAGACGTGAGCAAAAGAAGCGGATACGGTTGCCATTGCTGGCTGTAGCTGTGCTTGCGCTCGGCTTGGCGACAGGGTGCCTATGGCCTGGATGAGGAGACGCCCTTCTGTATCAATAGTACCTTTGGGCCATGAATCAAGCAATACCTGGTGTAGCTCGTAAGGAATATTATCCTGCCTTAACTGGCATTCGGGCTGTAGCTGCGACACTGGTGTTCTTTCACCACTTCAATCCCTTCGAAAAGGGCAACGCTACTTCGCCTCGCCTACCGCAAACTGCGCTAGTAGAGTGGCTACGTAGCTTTGTTGAGCAGTGGCACATTGGTGTTAGCATATTTTTTGTGCTTAGCGGATTCTTGATAGCTACGCGCTACATGGATAAAATAGAGCCGTCTTGGCGCTGGGCAAGGTTTTACATGCAGAATCGTTTTGCACGTATATATCCGCTCTATTTGTTGGTAACTATCCTGACAGTTGCTTTTTGGTACTCTGGATTCGCGGGTTATCATCCAATATTTACAACTGGTGGCAAATTTACTTTTATTGAGTATTGTATTGCAGCCGTTTTAAATATTACGTTGACTAGGGCTTTTTTCTTGCAGTTTCTCTTCATTGGTGCCCCTACTGCCTGGAGCCTGACCGTAGAAGAGTTTTTCTATATCTCCGCCCCATTTATCATTATGGGGTTAAAAAAGCATTCTTATCGCTTTGTTTTTTACCCAGCGGTACTGCTTGGTATAGGCACCTTGTTGGTAGTAGGCAGCTCACTTTCTCCTGTCTGGCTATTTGGCTTTATGAAGGATATGAAATTTATGCTGAATTGGACGTATTTTGGTCGGTGCGTAGAGTTTATGATAGGCATAGGGCTTGCATTCTTTATCAAGCAGCATCCTGCATCGGGCAGTTGGCGCGGGCCGTGGCTTACGCTGACAGGCTTTTGCTGGATACTCCTCAGCCTTATCGGCATAGCCTACGCCGAGCATAGTCACCCACGGCTCCTTGGTCTGAATACATACAGTGGTATTATTCTTAATAATCTAGTGCTACCTATCGGAGTGGCAGGCTTGTTCTGGGGCCTAATTCGCGAGAAATCTTTATTGCGAAGACTACTAGAGACTAAGTTTTTATCAGAGCTTGGTAAGATATCCTATGCTTTCTATTTAATACATGGCGGCTGCATTTACTTGACATTACTGCACTTTGGAATTGCAAGTCTGCCTGTACATTTTATTGTAAGCTGGGGTTTATCCGCGCTAGCGTATTACTATTTTGAAGAGCCGTTACAACTAAGGCTGCGTGCCTCTCCTGTGCCAAGCCTTACAGTTGGAAATAGTGAAGCAGCCTTAGTAAAAGCTTAGTAAGCGTTCACCATACTCAGTGAATAAATAAAGCGCTCTGGCCAGCCGGAACCTTTTGGTAAAGTCCCACCCACATCCATGCCAGTAGGTTCATAAATGGCACTTGGATTGCACGCGCCTGCCCGCCGCCTGTGGCCTGGGTGGTGATGTCGCGGCCGTTTGCCTTCTAGGCACCGTTGCGAGCGGCAGTGCGTATTACTTTTATTTTTAGGCAGGGCACCGTAAAGTAGGCTTTGCCAGGGCCGGCAGCCAGGCACAAAAAGCCCTATCCAAGCCGGACAGGGCTTTTTGAGAGTATAAGAGAAGAGCCTCACTGGCTGTGCTGGGCTAGAGCCAGGCCTCGGCCAGCTGTGCAATTACTCTGGCCTCTATGTCTTTTCGGAAATACCATGCCCCGGTACCGAGCGTCTTCTTCACCAGCGTACCCCGCACGGCGTCCCCCGTTAACTCAAGAATGTGCAGCTCGCTGGTCGTCTTACCCCAGTCGATAAGATACGTTTGGCCTATTTGTAGAGTAATCATGCGGATAAGTAAGAAAAATAACTGCAAATGCACATACAAGCGGTAGTGCCTGCAAGATAGTGTGGTAAGCTGGACAAATGCAATTCATAGTCCCCAAGAACGTAAGTAGTTGCAATTTGCCAGCCGGCAGTGTCCTGCTTCAGGCATCGGTATTAGTGGGGCGCTTCTGGCTTGGGGCAAGGTAGCCGGGGCGCAAAGACATCGCCTGCTGCACGGGCGGTGATAGTTTCGGCGGAGCCAGGTAGCTGACGGGTAGGGTTTGTTGTGAGGGCCAGCATGTGCTTCGACACGAGCGTAGTGTAGCTTGGCAAACTCGAGTCCTTTTGATGAGTAATAGATGAATAAACGCGAAGATTTGCCTACATTTGTAGTGCAAGTGCTGGAAATGTAGTGCTTGCCTCTAAAACAAAACCGGCCAGGCTGACAGCCCCTGGCTGGTTTTTTTGTGTTGGAGAGAGTGGATTTCTACTGGCGGCCCGCCCTGCAGGCCAATGAGGTAGCTATCTACTGGAAAATACCACGGGCAATGCTAGCGGGAAAGCAGTCCAGGCCGGCTCCGTTCCTAGCCGCAGCAGCGGGCGTATTTTTGCGGCGCTACCGCATTATGAGCAAAAAAAAAATTTCCGCCTGCGCCTTTGCGCTTCTAGGGCTACTACCGGCTTGCAAACCAACGCCGCCCCGCAGTAATTCCGCCGCGCCTGCCACCACCCGGCCCCAAATCGACAAAGAATTGCGGAACGAGTTTTTGCTGCAAGAGCAGCGCGCTCCGCAGCGCTACCTGGCAGCCACGGGTGCCTCTTACCGCACGCCTCAGGGCCAGCTGGTATTGCAGGGCCACTTGGTGAGTTTGGCCTCCTTTGCCAGCTACCACGACCCGGTGTTGCTGGTGACGTGGTTTTCTAAAAACAATACCCGGCTGGGCATCAGGCATTATCCGCTGCGGGCGCTGGTGCGCGTCGAAGGGGCGGTTCCCTTCCGGCTGCACACGCAGGCCCCGGCCAGCGTGGCGAGTGTGGGGCTGGGCGTTGCCGATGCCGTGGCGATACCGGGCGGCGACCCCAGCCGGATGCAGTGAGAAAAGCAGCCGGGCAGGATAGCGTGGGGCACCTGGCCCGCCGCCAAAAGTTGGCCGTTTAGTTGCTGGCACGTACCTTTGCAGCAATCAAACGGATTAAACACAGAGAAAAGCAGTCGTTTCTGCTACTCTGCTCGTTCCTGAGTGAGGAACAGGGGAGAAAAGTAAAGAAGACTTCTTTGCAATTCGGGGTGTAGCGTAGCCCGGTATCGCGCCTGGTTTGGGACCAGGAGGTCGTAGGTTCGAATCCTGCCACCCCGACTTTATTTTCACTGGATTTGACCCCATAGCTCAGCTGGATAGAGCAGCTGCCTTCTAAGCAGCCGGTCATTGGTTCGAATCCAATTGGGGCCACTCGCTTTTGAGGAATAAACACTCAGCTGAGACCCAACAAAAAAGCCCTTGCCGACCCCGGCAAGGGCTTTTTTGCTGCCCAAAAATACTAGTAGAAAATGGCCCGTAAAATAGGCAAAACGGAATAAAAACGGTACTTTTGAGTGTTCTCTTTCTGACCGTATTTTCGGTCGGTTTAATCCCCTCTCTCGCATGAGTGAAGTAGTAGAAAAGAAAGCCCCCGCAGCCGATTACTCGGCCGACAGCATTCAGGTGCTGGAAGGGCTGGAGGCGGTGCGCAAGCGCCCGAGCATGTACATCGGCGACACGGGTATCAAGGGCCTCCACCATTTGGTGTGGGAAGTAGTCGATAACTCCATTGATGAGGCCCTGGCTGGCCACTGCGACCTGATTCAGGTTACGATAAACGAAAATAACTCGATTACCGTCCGCGACAACGGCCGGGGGATTCCCGTCGATTTTCACGCCAAGGAAGGCCGCTCGGCCCTCGAAGTGGTGCTAACCGTGCTGCACGCCGGCGGTAAGTTTGACAAGGACTCGTACAAAGTCTCGGGCGGCCTGCACGGCGTGGGCGTGAGCTGCGTAAACGCGCTCAGCACCGACCTCAAGGTGACGGTGCGCCGCAAGGGCCACGTGTACCAGCAGGAGTACAGTGTTGGTGCCCCCCTCTACCCGGTGAAGGAAATTGGCGACACTGATGAGCACGGTACGGAAGTACAGTTCTTGCCTGACCCCACCATCTTTGCCGATACCGAGTACCGCTACGCTACCATCGCCAGCCGCCTGCGCGACTTGTCGTTCTTGAACAAGGGTATCCGCATCACGCTAACCGACCGCCGCGAGAAGCCGTTAGGCGACGCCGCCGTGGGCCACGTCGATGCCGAAGGCTTCCGCTACGAGGAGTTTTACTCGGAGGGCGGCCTGCGCGACTTCGTGCAGTACCTCGACGGTACCGAGCGGCCCTCGCTGCTGTCGGAGCCCATTTACGTGGAAAGTGAGAAGGGTGGCACGCCGGTCGAGGTGGCCTTGCAGTACAATACCTCGTACCAGGAAAACGTTTATTCGTACGTCAACAACATCAATACCATTGAGGGTGGCACGCACGTGGGCGGCTTCCGCTCGGCCGTGACGCGGGTGCTGAAGGCGTATGGTGACAAGAAGCAGCTGTTTGAAAAAGCCAAGGTGGAAATCACCGGCGACGACTTCCGCGAGGGTCTTACGGCCGTTATTTCGGTGAAAGTGGCCGAGCCGCAGTTTGAGGGCCAGACCAAAACTAAGCTGGGTAACTCGGAAGTGAGCGGCGCGGTGAACACCGTGGTAGGCGAAATCCTGACGCAGTACCTGGAAGAAAACCCCAATCAGGCCAACCGCATTATGGACAAGGTGATACTGGCCGCCAAGGCCCGCATCGCCGCCCGCAAGGCCAAGGACATGGTGCAGCGCAAAAACGTGCTGGGCTCCAACTCGCTGCCTGGCAAGCTCGCCGATTGCTCCGACTCGGACCCCGAGGTGTGCGAGCTCTACCTCGTGGAAGGCGACTCGGCCGGTGGTACCGCCAAGCAAGGCCGTAACCGGGCTTTCCAAGCCATTCTGCCGCTGCGCGGTAAAATCCTGAACGTGGAGAAGGCCCAGGAGCATAAAATCCTAGAAAACGAGGAAATTAAAAACATGATTACCGCGCTCGGCGTCACGTTCAACGAGCGCAAGTCGCTGGCCTTCGGCACCGACGACGATGGCAATGAAACCGGTCCGCTGAATTTCGACAAGCTGCGCTACCACAAAATCATCATCATGACCGATGCTGATATTGACGGCTCGCACATTCGTACGCTCATCCTCACGTTCTTCTTCCGCTACATGCGGCAGCTCGTCGACCAAGGTAACATCTACATCGCCCTGCCGCCGCTCTACCTCGTGAAGCGCGGCAAGGAAGAGCGCTACTGCTGGACCGAGGAAGACCGCGTGGCCGCCACCGACGAGCTTGGTCGCGGCCGCCCCGAAACCGTGAACGTGCAGCGCTACAAAGGCCTTGGCGAAATGAACGCCGAGCAGCTCTGGACCACCACCATGCAGCCCGAAACCCGCACCCTGAAGCAGGTAACGGTAGAGTCGGCCGCCGAGTCGGACCACCTGTTCTCGATGCTGATGGGCGACGAGGTAGCCCCGCGCCGCGACTTCATCGAGCAGAACGCTAAATATGCCAAGCTCGACGTGTAGTCGCCGCGTCATATACATAGCAAAAAGGCCGTCCATATGGGCGGCCTTTCTTTATCTAAGTAAGTGCGGTGAGGAGTGCGAAAAAGCGAAACTGGTAGAGCTTCCAGTGTCAGCCAAACACATTAGTTGCTCATTCAATAAGCAAATTACCAGCGTTTTAATGCAGCGTACTCAAAATTTAGGAAGCTCTTGGAATTATTTAGCGGCTGTGTTGTTTACCTCCTCGTGAAAGAATAGTTTTTAAGGTGTTTTGGTTGGAATCTCCCACGCCTCTGGCGTGGGAGATTTTTTTTGCCTTATCCGGTTGGATGCATCCGCAAAACAGTTAACCCTGCGCTCGCCCCCGAGTGATGCTAGAAAACGTGCTTATTGTCGCTAAATACCTGAGTAGCGGTGCGCACTACGATTTTTAAGTCGAGTAGAAACGACCAGTTGCGTAGGTAGTGAATATCCGCATTGAAGCGTTTCACCATGTCCTCGACCTCTTTAGTTTCGCCGCGGTGGCCCGATACTTGTGCCAAGCCCGTGATGCCTGGCATTACTAGGTGGCGGTCCATAAAATTGTGAATGACTTTAGAGTAGTCTTCGGTATGCTTGAGCATATGCGGGCGCGGCCCTACCACCGACATCTCACCCCGAAGCACGTTTAGAAACTGCGGTAGCTCGTCGAGGCTGGTTTTGCGCAGGAAGGCGCCCACTTTAGTAATGCGGCTGTCGCCGAGAGTAGCCTGCCGCGAGTTCGCATCGTCATTGACTAGCATGCTGCGAAACTTAAAGCAATAGAAGGGCTTACCGTCCTTACCAGTGCGTAGCTGCCGAAAGAAGATGGGGCCTCTTGATTCTAGCTTGATAAAGCAGGCAATCAGTGGAATCAGCCAGATAAGCACAAACAGAACGACAAGCAGGGCAAAGATGAAGTCGAACGTGCGTTTGCGCACAGATTGGCGTTGCGTAGCTGGTGTACTAATCTGTATAACAGTGGTATGCACTGAAGGATTGGCCATGGTAGTAGGAGAGTCTAGAGTGATTAGCATAGCGAAGAAGGTGTAGAAAGAATGGTTAATAGTATTATAGTGTAATATTATGGCCGAATAATTCAAGTTTCAAGTAGTGCGTATAAAATTTCTGTTAAAAAATATGAGCGTCTGGTTTGCTTTTAGAAGTAAGGGTGGCGTTTGAATTTTGATAACCAGGCAATAAGATTTAGGCGGGAGTAGCAATTGAGCAACATGCCATACCATTCAGCCGCTACCACGCTACTAAAAAGACCATCGGTAGGGACTATCTAATGATAGGTCATCAGCACTTGAGTGTATTGCTGCGCTACAAAGCTAAACAATGGATGGCGTATGGTAATAATTTATAATACGTTTGGATATTTTAAGGTGTGTAGAATTTTTCGTCTTGCCATCATACTGTTTTAGGGTCAATGCATGGTAGGAGTGAGGTAAATTGCTGATAATAAAAAGAATTGTTTTGATATAATTGTATTTATAAAAGGAATAATTATTTGGCAAGTGTCGGGAGTATAGAACGAAATAATAAGAAAAGCAATAACGAAAAGTTAAATGGAAAATAACTCTAACTATATATTGTATGTCAGTAATTTGCATCAATGATTGCGCAAAGCATGCTAGGCACATTGGTTGCGGCAAGCAATTAGCTTTGACGCTGCAGCATACTCGGTCCAAATTATGTTGAGAGCAACATGAAATAATTTGCAGCTGTTGATAACTTATTGATTAGCAGTATTTATTGCTTCCCCTATTGAGTTTAGCTATTATCTCTGCCTCCACGTTATGGGGGTCGCTCACGGCCTTACTACCGCACAAATCGGAGCCTTATACGGGCCTTGCTGTCGCTGTGATACAAAGTCGTCTGAGAAGCAAACTCTCCGGCTGCTCGCATGGCCTGGCGGAACTGCTGAGATGTAGGATATAGAGCAATGGCAATCAATCGTATAAAACTTTATTTTCAGCGTCAACTAGCCTCAGAATGGCTAGTCGGATTTACTTTAAACTATGCAGAATTTACTTGCCAGTGCTGAATAGCGGAGGCAGGTAATCTCATTTTTTTGCTGGTGAGCCGTTGTGAGCAAGCGGCAAGGTCAAGTGTAGTTGACTCTACCGCGAACCGGACACGCACTATTGCGGTTACACTGCCGCAAGCTGGGCCACAAATCCCTAAAGCTTTTGCTACGCTGCCGCTGTAGCTTATTAGCCGGCCTGGCGCGAGGCTAGGGCAGGCCCCCGCGCACGCAAGAAGCGAGACGCATCAGCTAGCCGGGAGAAGTATTCCTAAGAGGCAGGCTCATGCTCACGCGACAATCCTATATGTATGAAGCAACTCGTTGAAAAGCACCCGCTGGCCATCCGCTGGTTTCACTGGCTGAATTTTCCGGTGCTGGCGCTCATGATTTGGAGCGGCCTCTGGATATACTGGGCCAACGATGTGTACCGCATTGGCTGGGGTAAGACCACGCTGTTTAAGTTCTTCCCGCAATCGTTTTACGATGCCTTTCACCTCGACCACAAACTGGCGCAGGGTATGTCGTGGCACTTCTTGCTAATGTGGGTGTTCTTTCTAAATGGCTTGCTTTACATACTTTACACGCTATTTTCGGGTGAGTGGCGCTACCTGTTGCCCAACCGCGACTCCTTCCGTGAGGCTGGGCAAGTGATTTTGCATGACCTAGGCTTGCGCAAAGCCGCGCCGCCCGTGCGCAAATACAACGGTGCCCAGCGTATTGCTTACACCGCCGTGATAATCATGGGTTTAGGTTCTATACTCACTGGGCTGGCCATTTATAAGCCGGTGCAGTTTGGTTGGCTTACGCGGCTAATGGGCGGCTACGAGGCGGCGCGCATCGGGCATTTTGTGCTGACTATCGGCTACGTGCTGTTTTTCGTCGTCCACGTGGCGCAGGTAGCGCGGGCGGGTTGGAATAACTTCCGCTCGATGGTAGCCGGCTTCGAGGTGGTAGAAATAACAGGTAATGAAGTGAAAAGGTAGAAATACCCCGCAGGTATCGCGGGGTGAAGCGTAGGGGGCTCTCCTGCGTGCATCCCGCAAAGCTCTGAGGGAAACTCAACTGCTATGCAACCCAAAAACCAAATTCTGCTTCACCAGTCGCCCGATGGCCAAGACCTAACGTTGCCGCCAGGCTCGCCGCTGCAACAAGAAGCGACGCGGCGCACGCGGCGCTCGTTTATCGTGGGCGGGCTGGCCGCCCTGGGCGGCGTGCTAGGCTGGCGCTACCTCTTGCAGCGCCCCGATGCTGGGGGCACGCCGCTGCCCTTTCGGCGGGTGCTCGATGCTAACGGCCGCCTGTCGGCCGCCTACTTCAAGGAAACGCGGCTGGCTCGCGAATTTCCTAAAAGCCAGGCCGTGAAGCAGGTACGCACCAACGGCCGCGCCGGGCTGGAGTCAGAAGTAGACTTGGCCGCCTGGCGCATGGTAGTGCTGCCCTACGGCGGCGGCCAGCCCCAGGAGTTTACGCTGGCTGATATAAAGGCGCTACCTCGCGTAGAACTCATCACTGAGCTAAAATGCATCGAAGGCTGGAGTATCGTAGTGCATTGGGCCGGCGCACGCTTCGCCGATTTTCTAGCCAGATACCCGTTGGCCAGCCGCAGCGGCCAGCCCATCAAGGACATCGCCTACCCGCCCGCCGACCTCGCGCCCTATGTGGGCGTGATGACGCCCGACGAAGAATATTACGTGGGTCTCGACATGCACAGCGCCATTCACCCCCAGACGCTGCTCTGCTACGAGATAAATAATGAGCCCCTGAGTTTGGCCCACGGCGCGCCGCTGCGCTTGGTTACACCCCTCAAATACGGTATCAAGCATCTCAAGCGCATCGGCACTATTACCTTCGCCGACCAGCGCCCCGCCGATTACTGGGCCGAAATGGGCTACGACTGGGACTCGGGACACTAAGAGCGCTGAGCTATTCAACTGATAACTCAGCACTCTTAATTCTATACTGGCGAACGGCCGTAGCGCCCTATTTGCGTGCCATTCGCTGATAACTCAGCACTCTTAATTCTATACTCTTAACTTCTCTAAAACACTATCCTTATCTCATAGTGCTCTTCCTTCGCGCCGTCGGCGTTAGGTACGCGCCAGGCGCCTACGCGGCTGGGGCCGTAGCCGAGGTTTACCTTCACCCACTCGTCGCGGGTGGGCAGCAGGTGCAGAATATCGGTTTCGAGGCGGCGCAGGTCTGCGAGGGCATCTTGGTGCTGCTGGTGCAACTCGTCGTGGTGCTGGTCGAAGGAGCCGGTAGGCGGGCGCTGCTCAAACTGGGTGGCAGCCTCGGCCACGGCGGCATCGTGCTGGGCTTCGTTGCGCTCGGCGAGGGTGAGCTTGCGCAAATCTTCCTTGGCCACGAGGTAGGCTTCTACTTTGTCTACGAGGGGCTGTAAAGAGGGGGAGAGGTAATCGAGGTTGGAGGCCATCTTGGGGGAAGCTGTTGGCTATTAGCCGTTGGCTGATAGCTTTTTTCGGATGAGGTGAAAAAGAAAGTATCGCAGGCGTAGTGAAAGGCCGCCGGCCTATCGCTAAGGGCCGGTAGCCGTCTTCTCCTTATTGCGCTGGCAGCGCTCGCTGCAATACTTGACGGTCTCCCAGTTGTTGCGCCACTTTTTGCGGTACTCGAAGGGCAGCCCGCAGGTAGCGCAGATTTTGGTGGGAAGCTGGCCTTTTTTGAGCGCGGTAGCCATGGGGCAGGGGAGAAAGGGCAAAAGGCCGGACCTTTGCCGCCCGGCTTCGCGCCGTTTACGTTTAAACGCCCTCGGCCGGCCATTTCGCCGGCCCCGTTTTTCATGCCCACTACTTCTCCCGACCTGCTCGGCCAGGCGCTGCTCGACTACCAGCACGGCCACCACGCCGCCGCCCTCACCGTACAGTGCAGCGCCGCCGACGATGAGCCGCTGCCCGCTGCCTATTTCTTCCGCACCCTGCTGGCCATGCCCGAGCTTGAGCGCCAGGCCCTCGACGAGTGCCGGGGCCGCGTGCTCGACCTCGGGGCCGGGGCCGGCTGCCACGCCCTGGAGCTGCAAAGCCGTGGTTTCACCGACGTGCGGGCCATCGACCAGTCGGCCGGGGCCGTGCAGGTGATGCAAGCCCGTGGTGTGCAGCAGGTTGCGCAGCGCGACATCATGGCCCCGCGCCTGCCCGACGAGCAGCCCTACGATACCATTCTGATGCTGATGAACGGCCTCGGGCTGGCTGGTACCTTAGAAGGCCTCGATAAATTTCTGGCCCATGCCCGCACGCTACTCGCCCCCGATGGCCAGATTCTGGCTACGTCGTCCGATATCAGCTACCTCTACGAAGACGAGGAAGGCGCGCTCGTGCTCGACCTCAACGGCCCGTACTACGGCGAGGTCGACTACACTTTCCAGTATAAAAAGCAAGCCGGCAAGCCCTTCCCGTGGCTGTTCATCGATGCCGCGTTGCTCGAAGACGCCGCTCGCCAGGCTGGCTATGAAGTCGATTTTATCGACACCGACGAAAATGGCCAGTACCTGGTGCGCCTAACGCTAGTCGGTGGAATGACTGGTGACAAATGAGTAATAATTAATAAGTCAAAGGTCATCTGTCACTAGTCATCGAAAATATGCCCCATTCTCAAACCTATACCGTGCGCTGGGCCGAACTGGACCCTAACGGCCATATGCGCCACTCGGCCTATGCCGATTTTGCGGCCGACCAGCGCGTGCACTGGCTGGCCAGCCACGGCTTCGACTTGCGCAAGTTTGCCGAGCTGCGCATCGGCCCCATTCTGTTTCGCGAAGAAACCAAGTACCTCAAGGAGCTACACGCCGGCGAGCAAATTCGAGTGGAAGGCCGCCTGACCGGCGGCACACCCGATGGTGCGCGCTGGACCATCGAGCACACTATTTATAAGGCCGATGGCCGCGTGGCGGCCACCGTTACCGTCGATGGTGCGTGGCTCGACCTCGACCGCCGCAAGCTCACCGTGCCCCCGGCCGAACTGGCCGCTGCCCTGAGCGCGGAGTGAGGTAGTAGACACATTTGCCGTTTGTCATTGCGAGCATAGTGAAGCAATCGCATCGGTTGAGCGTTGCTGTTTGGGTGCGATAGCTTCGTTGCGCTCGCACTGGCAATTAGCACTACTTCAGTGCCTTCGCAATCCGGTTAAGCTGCTGCTGATGGTGCAAGGTGTGGTCGAGAATCGACGTTACCGTTTGGCCCACCGTAAGCCAGCCCGCGCGTGGGTGCCGAAATACCGTGTGGTTCAGCTTGCTGCCCGGAAACTCATTAAGCACCTGTTCCAGGCGGCGGCGGATGCTGTGCCACTGCTCGCGCAGCTTGGGTAGCGGAGCGATGTTTTCCGGGGCGGGCGGGGGGGGCAGTGTAGGCGGTACCTTGAATTTGAGGCCGGGCAGGCGTAGTGCCAGCCGTAGCATGGCGCTGCGCAGCCTGTTTGTGAGGGTGCCCAGCCGCCAGGTATCTTGGCTGTTACTCAGCGCTTTTTGTAATGCATCAACAATCTTGAGCTCGGCCGACAGCACGTGGTGAATGACCTGCGCCGCCGCCCACTGCCCCGGCACGGGCGGCACGTAGGCGCGGGGCCCGAGCGCCTCGGCCGAGGCCAGCGCGTGTTCGGTGGCCAAGTCGAGCTGCTCGACCAGCAAGTGGAGGCGGTGCGTCATCAGAAAAGTGGGGGAAAAGGGTACAAGTCGAAGCGACTTTTAGCAAAAAGCAGGCCCTAAGTACGTAAGCTGAATCCTGTATGGTCGGCGCGCTCCCCCGCGCCTTTCCAAAAAATGGCTGTAGTATTTTCGTTTCGTGCTTTTTAAGAATACGCGTTCCAACCTCACCCGCATCCGGCAAGTAGCCGAAGTGCTATTGCGTTACGGCTTCGAAGACGTAGTGACCAACACGCCCCTGCGCCGGCTCGTGAGCCAGAAGCGCCGCTTGCGCTGGCTGGAGCAAGACGAGCGCCCGGTGTTCGAAACTACCCGTTGGGAACGTATTCGCCTTATAATAGAGGAGCTAGGCCCCACGTTTATCAAGTTGGCCCAGGCGCTCAGCAACCGCGCCGACCTGCTGCCCGAGGAGTTGATAGACGAGTTTGAGAAGCTGCAAAGTAATGTGCCACCCTTCCCCGTGGAGGAGGCCCGCCAGCTGATAGCGCAGGAGCTGGGCCGCCCGCTCGAAGAAGTATTCAGTGAGTTCGACGACGTGCCCATCGGCTCGGCCAGCATCGGGCAGGTGCACCGGGCGCGGCTACGCAGCGGTGAAGAGGTAGTAGTGAAAGTGCAGCGCCCCGGCGTGCGCGACAAGGTGGAGGGCGACCTGCGCCTGCTGCACGAGCTGGTGCGCCTCACCGGCAATTTTCTGCGCAACCAGGGCCTCACCAACCCGCAGGATGTAATCGATGCCTTTGAGCGCAGCATGGTCAAGGAGCTGGATTACACATCCGAAGCCCGCGCCATGGAGCAGCTGCGCAAGCTCTACGAAAGCTACTCCACCTTCTACATCCCCAAGCCCTACCGCGAACTCAGTACCGAAAAAGTCTTGGTAATCGAGTTCGTGAATGGCTGTAAGATAACCGATAAGGCGCAGCTGCTGGCCTGGGGCCTCAGCCCCGAGCAGGTGGCCGAAACGGGCATGGATATCTACCTGACCCAGATATTCGAGTTCGGGTTCTTCCACGCCGACCCGCACCCCGGCAATGTGCTCGTGCGCCCCGATGGCACGCTGGTGCTCATCGACTTCGGCATGGTGGGCAAGCTCACCAAGCAGCAGAAATACGCCTTCGCGGGCGTGTTCATCGGCATGGCCCGGCAGGATGCCCGCAGCATGGCGCTCAACTTCCGCCGCCTCGCCCTCAGCAGCGACATCCCCGACATGCGCGCCTTCGAGGCCGACCTCAGTTTGCTCATCGAAGACTTCGCCGTGCTCGACGTCAAGGACATGAGCATGAGCGACCTGGCCGATTCGCTGCAAGCCATCATCTACCGCTACAAGCTGCAAGTGCCGGGTGCGGTCTTCCTCATCTTGCGGGCGCTGGTTATCCTCGAAGGCATCGGCAAGGTGCTGCACCCCAACTTTAACACCTTCGAGTTTGTGCGCCCCTACGGGGCAAAAATCATCCGCGAGCAATACTCGCCCGAAAACATTCTTAGCGAAGCCGAATATACTGGTACCCAGCTACTAGCCTTACTTCAGACGCTACCCATCGACCTGCGCCAGATTATGCGCAAAGTCAGCAAGGGCGACCTGCGGGTGAAGGTGGAGCTGAGCGGCTACGTGAGCTTGCTGCGCAAAGCCGACCAGCTGGTGAGCCGCACTATTATAGCGCTACTGGCGCTGGGCAGCATCATCTTCTCCGGTCTGAGCTTGCTCGGGCACTACCCGCCCCAGATGCCCTACTATCGAGGCTTGCCTATGATAACGTGGTATAGCCTGGGTTTCAGTGCATTCCTGGTACTGCTGCTGACGCTGCCTCGGCGGCCGACGCGGGGAGAGTAGCCGGGTTACTTCGTCACGATTATCTGCGGAATATCCAGCTCATCCAGCTTCGCAGTGGCTGGCGGGGGTAGTTGCCGAAACTCATTGAAGCAGACGCTGCGGCGGCCTTTGAATTTGCTTTCCGGGTCTTGGATAATAACGATGTGGCCGAAAGTGCCATACTCTTTGTCTTCGCGCATCAGCGTATGCTGCACGCCCAGGTTGGGCTTGTTCAGCACGTTGGCGTAGACTAGTTGGCCCTGGTGGTTGGGCGCTTCCACGAAGTAAAGCACAGTGCTTTCGATGTGGCCGGTGCAGGGCTCCGAGCAGCTGCTGAGGAGCGACAGCAAGAGTACTATACCCGACGAGCTACTAGCTAATTTATTGAACATAATTAGTAAGAATCGGCCAGCCGCAAAGGGCTGATTGCAACCTCGTCGTAAATGGTCGCTACACTCAGTTGCAGATTCAACGAAGGCAACGGCAACTCATCGGTTAGCTTCCGCAGTGTAGTCAAAACCCACTCGTTATCTGAACTACGCAAATAGCTTTCCACCAGAATCTTATTCTGCGAAACCAGCACGTACTGCCGCAACTCCGGTAGTAGCTGGTACTGCTGGAACTTCCAGCCCCGGTCGTGCGCCTCGGTGCTGGCCGATAGCACTTCAATTACCAAACTCGGGTGGCGCGCGATGCGCGTTTCGCGCTGGTCGTCGGGATGGCAGGTCACCATCACGTCGGGGTACGTGAATTGTTTGTCCTGCTCAATGCCCAGCCGCACGTTCTCGTCAAACACGCGGCAGCCGCTGCCCCGCAGTCCCTGCCGCAGCGCCATCACGCAGTTTTGCTTGATGGTGTTGTGCGCGAAGGTTGCGCCCGCCATCGCGGCCGGCCCATCAAGCGGAAATATTTCGCCGTGGAAGTATTCGTGGCGAGTGCCCGACTGCTCTTCCAAGGCGAAATATTCTTCGACGGTGTAGTGGCGTTCGTAGATGGATTGGGCGGCAGACATAGATGCAAATTAATCAGCCAGCCGCAGCGGCGGAATGTTAATGCCCTTGTAAATCTCGGCCAGCGGCAGTTGGCTTTGCAGCGCCGGTAGTAGGAGTACGTCCGTGAGCTTGCGTAGGCTCGTGAGCTCCCAGGTGCCGTGGTCGGTACGCACGAAGCTATCGACCAACACGCGGTACTGCGACACCAGCACGTACTGTTGCAACGACGGAATCAGCTGGCACTGCTCAAATTTCCAGCCCCGGTCGCGGGCCTCCGTGCTGCGCGAGAGCACTTCCATGATGACCACCGGCGTATGCACCGTGCGCGGGTCGTCGTCCTGCGGGTCGCAGCTTACTACCACGTCGGGATAGTTGTAGTGCTCGCCGGCTGCTAGTGCCAGCCGCACGTTTTCGGCGTAAATCTCGCAACTGCCCTCGCCGACGCCCGCCCGCAGCCCAAACGTGCAGTTCTGAATCAGCCGGTTGTGCTGCTTGGTGCCGCCAGCCATGCCCTCCGGTCCGTCGAGCGGAAATACTTCGCCTTGGAAGAACTCGTGGCGAATGCCCGACTGCTCTTCCAGGACGAAGTATTCTTCGACGGTGTAGCGGCGCTGATAGGTAGATTGAGCGGCGGACATACTAGCTAATATTTAAGCTTGTTTAAAGCCATCCACAACCCACAAGATGACTCTCAATAATCCCCAATAAAGCAGTTGAGGCACGGCTAACAAAAACACAAACGGTAGAAGCTTGCCAAATGGGTATTCGATGCTATTACTACCGTCTGTGGAGGAAAGATGAATCGCGTACAGATTATCGAAATTGGTGATACCAAGCGTAATGCAGACAATTAATAGCAGGCATGAAACTACTATAAGTAGACGTAGTGGCCCAGCCTTTATTTGTTGCAAGCGCTTAATCATACTTTACACCACCGAAAAATCAAACGACTCCAAAAACTTGGTCGTGAAATTACCGGCCTTGAAATCCTCGCTGTCCATCAGCGCCAGGTGAAATGGGATGGTCGTTTTCACGCCTTCTACCACGAACTCGCTTAGGGCGCGCTTCATTTTTACGATGCACTCCTCGCGGGTTTGGGCCACGGTGATGAGCTTGGCAATCATCGAGTCGTAGTTGGGCGGAATCTGGTAGCCGGCATACACGTGGGTGTCGACGCGCACGCCGTGGCCGCCGGGGATGTGCAGCGTGGTGATGCGGCCCGGCGCGGGGCGGAAGCCCTGGCGCGGGTCTTCGGCGTTGATGCGGCACTCCATGGCGTGCATCTTCGGGAAGTAGTTTTTGCCCGAAATCGGGATGCCCGCCGCTACCTTAATCTGCTCTTTAATAAGGTCATAGTTCACGATTTCCTCCGTTACCGGGTGCTCGACCTGGATGCGGGTGTTCATTTCCATGAAGTAGAAATCGCGGTTCTTGTCCACCAAAAACTCGATGGTGCCCACGCCCTCGTAGCCGATGGCCGAAGCGCCCGCGATGGCCGCCGCGCCCATGCGCTCGCGCAGGTCGTCGGTCATGAAAGGGGAGGGAGCTTCCTCCACCAGCTTCTGGTGGCGGCGCTGGATGGAGCAGTCGCGCTCCGAGAGGTGACACACGTGGCCGTACTGGTCGCCGCAAATCTGGATTTCGATGTGGCGGGGCTCCACCACAAATTTTTCCAGATACACGCCGTCGTTGCCGAAGGCCGCTTTGGCCTCGGTGCGGGCATCGTCCCAGGCTTTCTGAAACTCGTCTTCCGAGTTGATGATGCGCATGCCGCGCCCGCCGCCGCCGGCCGTGGCCTTCAGGATAACGGGGTACACGATTTCGGCCGCGATTTTCTTGCCTTGCTCCACCGATTCGAGCAGGCCCGTCGAGCCGGGTACTACCGGCACGCCAGCCTCAATCATGGTTGCCTTGGCCGACGCCTTGTCGCCCATGCGGTTAATCATGTCGGGCGAGGCCCCGATGAACTTGATGCCATTTTCGGCGCAGATGCGCGAAAATTCCGCGTTTTCGCTCAAAAAGCCGTAGCCGGGGTGAATGGCATCGGCGTTGGTAATCTCGGCCGCCGCGATGAGCGTCGGGATGTTGAGGTAGCTCTGGCTGCTGGCGGGCGGCCCAATGCACACCGCCTCGTCGGCAAAGCGCACGTGCAGGCTTTCCTTGTCGGCGGTCGAGTACACGGCCACCGTTTTGATGCCCATTTCGCGGCAGGTACGGATAACGCGCAGGGCAATTTCGCCCCGGTTGGCAATCAGGATTTTATTAAACACGGAGTTTAGGAGAGCTTAGATGTTAGAACTTAGAACTAAGAGCTTTTAGAGTTTAGAACAGAGAGCTTAGAACTCGGACTTTGCCACGGACATTTTGCCGCTAAAAGTCTAAGCTCTAAGCTCTCCGCTCTAAGTTCCAACAACCACTACTCAATCAGGAACAGCGGCTGGTCGTACTCTACCGGCGTGGCATTTTCCACGAGCACCTTCACGATGCGGCCGCTCTGCTCGGCTTCAATCTCGTTGAACAGCTTCATGGCCTCGATGATGCAGATAACCTGGCCTTTCTCCACCGTGTCGCCCACTTGCACAAAGGCCGGCGAATCGGGGCCGCTGCTGCGGTAGAACGTGCCAATCATCGGCGACTTGAGCGCGGTGTGGCTGGCGGCCGGGGCCGCCGCGGGCGCGGCCGGAACTGCTGCCGCAGCCTGGGCCGGAGCCGCTGCTACTGGGGCAGCGGCGGGCGCGGGGGCCGGGGCGGCCACGGGCGCGGCGCTCATGCTCACCACCTGCTTGGTCGAAGGCTCGCGCTGCACGGAGATTTTAAACTCCTCGGTTTCAATATTTACTTTATTGAGGCCCGACTTGGCGATGAAGTCGAGCAGCTCCTGGAGTTCTTTGGCTTTCATGGCAGCGTCTTTTTTCGGCTGGTTTTTGGTAGATTCTTTCGACATATTTTAAGCTGTTAGCTACTGGCTATTAGCTGTTAGCCTCGCGAAAGGCCAAAAGCTAACAGCCAGTAGCTACTAGCCAACAGCTTAAAAAAATTACTTAACGCGCTCTACGTAAGAGTAGTCGCTGGTTTTGATGCGAATTTTGGTATCCTGGTCGATGAACAGGGGCACCTGGATGCGCGCGCCGGTTTCCACGGTGGCGGGCTTCAGGGTGTTGGTAGCGGTGTCGCCGCGCAGGCCGGGCTCGGTGTACGTCACGACCAGGTCCACGGTGGTGGGTAGCTCGGCGGTGAGGGGCTGCTCGGTTTCGGCGTGGAAGAGGATGGTCACGTCCTGGCCTTCCTTCATGAGGTCGGCGAAGGGGACCATCGCCTCGGGCAGTACCACTTGCTCGAAGTCGTCCTTGTTCATGAACGTGAAGCCGTAGTCGTCCTTGTACAGGAACTGGTGCGGGCGCTGCTCGACGCGGGCCGTTTCTACCTTCACGCCGGCGTTGAAGGTGTTGTCGATGGTGCGGCCGGTTTTGATGTTACGCATCTTGGTGCGTACAAAAGCGGGGCCTTTGCCCGGCTTCACGTGCTGGAAGTCGGTGATAACGTGCAGCTCGTTGTTGTAGTTGAGCACGAGCCCGTTGCGAAAGTCGGCGGTGGATGCCATTTGGTGGAGTTGTGAGTTTTAAGTTTTGAGTTATGAGTTGAAAATTCTGAATTGAGAGCCGCTTGGCAAACTCAAAACTCAGAACTTAAAACTCCTAACTCCTAAGAATTGTACGCCCATTTCACGTGGATGGCACCCCAGGTGAAGCCGCCCCCGAAGGCGGCCAGAATGAGGTTGTCGCCTTTGTGAAGCTGCTTCTCGTAGTCCCAGAGGCACAGCGGGATGGTGGCGCTGGTGGTGTTGCCATAGCGCTGAATGTTGAGCATCACCTTTTCGGGGCCTACGCCCATGCGGTGTGCAGTGGCATCGATAATGCGCTTGTTGGCCTGGTGGGGCACCAGCCACGCGATGTCGTCGTGGCTAAGGTGCTGGCGGGCCATTACTTGCGCGGCCACGTCGGCCATGCTTTTCACCGCGAATTTGAATACCGTCGCGCCTTCCTGGTAAATGAAGTGCTCGCGGTTAGCCACGGTTTCGGCCGAGGGTGGGCGGCGGCTGCCGCCGGCTTTCTGGTGCAGGAAAGGCTCGCCGCTACCATCGGAACACAGCACCTGGTCGAGTACGCCGTAGCCTTCGAGGCTGGGCTCCAGTAGTACGGCCGCTGCGCCGTCGCCAAACAGGATGCAGTTGGCGCGGTCGGTGTAGTCCACGATGGACGACATTTTATCGGTTCCCACGATGACGACTTTCTTGTACAGGCCGCCCTGGATGAACTGCGCGCCCGTGGCGAGCGCGTACAGGAAGCTCGAGCACGCCGCGTTCATGTCGTAGCTGAACGCCCGGGTGATGCCGCAGCCGTTGGAAATGATGTTGGCCGTGGCCGGAAACAGCATATCCGGCGTCACGGTGGCGCAGATAAGTAGGTCTACGTCTTCGGGGCGCGTGTTCGTCTTTTCGAGCAGCTGCTGCACCGCCTTGATGCCCATCACCGAGCTACCCTGGTCCTTACCCTTCAGAATGCGCCGCTCCTTGATGCCGGTGCGCGTCGTTATCCATTCGTCGGTGGTATCGACCAGTTTTTCTAGCTCCTGGTTGCTGAGCACGTAGTCGGGCACGTAGCCTCCGACTCCGGTGATGGCGGCGGTAATCTTCATGAGCGCAAAGGTGCGGCCCAAACTCCGTGCGGCCCGGCCCCCGGCCGGGCGTTCGGGACTTAGGATTTAAAAGAGTCTTTGATTTTGTCTACGATGCCGGAGTGAGCCATTTCGTAGCCCTGCACCAGCATGTTACAGATGGCCAGCGGCGTGCTTACGCCGTGGCCGATGATGGCGTTGTCATTAATACCCAGAATGGGCGACCCGCCAATCGTTTCGTAGTTTACTTTCTCAAAAAATTCGTCGTTGAGGTTGCGGGCCACCATAATGTCGTACATCGACTCGGCCATCTTCAACATCACGTTGCCCGTAAAGCCATCGCACACAATGACATCTGCCTTGTCGTTAAACAAGTCGCGGCCTTCGATATTACCGATGAAGTGCACGTGCGGGTTCACTTTCAGCAGCTGGTGCGCCGCCTGGGTCGTCACGGTGCCCTTGCCTTCCTCCTCGCCGAGGCTCATGAGGCCCACCGTCGGGCGGTCAATACCTAGCACATATTGCGCGTAGAGCGAGCCCAGCTCGCCAAACTGCTCCAGCATCTCGGGCTTGCAGTCGGCATTGGCCCCTACATCGACCAGAATGCCGTAGCCGCCCGCCAGCTTGGGCACAAAGTTGGCAATGGCGGGGCGCAGCACGCCCGGCACGGCCTTCACCGTAAACATGGCGCCCACGAGCATGGCACCCGTGTTGCCAGCCGAGCAGAAGGCTTCTACTTCGCCGCTGTGCAGCAGGCGGTAGCCCACGGCAATGCTGCTGTCTTGCTTTTGCTGAAAGGCCTTGGTGGGGTGCTCGCCCATCTCAATAACCTGCGTGGAGGGCACCAGCTCAAGAGCAGCTGCCTCGGGGCCGTAGGCCTCTAGTAGCGGCCGCACTTCGGCCTCGGTGCCAATAAGTACAACTTGAGCTTTGCCGGCCAGGCGCTGGGCAGCCAGCACGGCACCGGCCACGGCAGCCTGGGGGGCAAAGTCGCCGCCCATAGCGTCGAGGGCAATTTTCATGAACGCGGAAATGGTGAAAGAGTAGCCTAGGGGCGCGAAGGTACGAAACCAACCGGGCCGGACTGCCCATCTGATTTAGAGCAGTCCGGCCCGATGGTACCGCGAAATAACAACGCTTTCGGCTATTCTTCGTCCGAGTCCGTGTCGCCGGCTACGGCCGGGGCCGCTACCGAGGTGTAGTTTTTGATGGCCAGCTGCCCGTTGTGGTACAGGTCGCCGTCTACTACGTAGGCCTTGTGGCGCAGGTGCAGCTCGCCCGTGTTGGGGCATATGGTAACGGCTTTGGGGGTCAGCTTGTGGTGGCTGCGGCGTTTGTCGCGGGTGGCAGAGGAGGTCCGGCGCTTAGGATGTGCCATGAGTCAATTATGAATTAGGAATTAAAAATTATGAATTAGATAACCCTCTAATTCAGGTTTTTGAGCGCCGCCCAACGTGGGTCGGCTGGCTCGTCCTCATCAGGATTCTCGTCGGCGGGCCGGGTCGAAAAGATGAGTTTGGTAGCAGCGTCGGGGTCTTCGTCGGCCTCGTTCTGAAAGCGCGGGTGCAGCTTTTTCATGGGCAAGGCCAGGCCGATATAGTCGTAGATATGCTGCGCGATGTTGAGCGTCAGCGTGTCCGGCGTGATTTGCAGCACGTCGTCGTCGAGCTCCTTCGGCTCGTCGCCGTAGCGTACCAGCAGCTGGTTTTCGATGTCGAGCGGCTGGTCGTACTCATCGAGGCTGCGGTCGCACGTCAGGCGCACCGTGCCCGTGATGTGCGAGGTGATGGTAATGAGGCGCTCGGTTTTGTCGAGCGTCACGTCGGCGTGCAGGTTGCCATCGGCGATAAACTCGCCCTTCGGGTCGAAGTGCGCGAAAAAGGCGCGGCCGAGCTCAAACGCGAAGTGGTGCGTTTTAAGCGAGAGCCGGGCAATCGGCAAATCAAATTGCGGGTCGTTTTTCACAGTTAGCCGAATTAACGGGGGGCAAAGGTACGGGTTTTTGTTGGCTTTATCAAGCGGATACGAACAGGCTTACGCCGTTTTCAGGATAAACTCGGGGCTGATGTCGAGCCGCTCGTAGAGTTTTTTGGCCAGGTCCATCGTCACGCGCCGCTTGCCGCTCAGGATTTGGGAAAGCCGCCCGGCCGGCACTTCGAGCAGCTGGGCCAGGTCTTTTTGCTTGAGCTGCCGCTGCTGCCGCTTGAGCTCAATCATGGCGGGCAGGGTGGTAGGCTTAGGCAAAACGAAAGGTGCACCTTCTACCCGTATTTCATACTCCTGAATGGCTTCGGCCAGTGCACGCGCCGACCCTTGCAAAGGCGGGTTGTTGTCGATGTCTTGAGCAATCAGCTCATCAAGCTGGCGGAACGCCTCGCGGTATTCCTGGGGGGTGCTGATAATCATAATTTTAATTATGGCTTAGCGTAATCAACAGTGGCTGCATCGATAAGGTCATATTCTTTATGGGTGCCCACAAACTTGACATATACCGTGCGGCTGGTAAAAACTACTGCGGCAATCAGGCGGTAGCGATTACCTCGAATATTAAAGACGTATCGAAAATTGCCCACATAATCTACTGAGTTCGAGAATTGGCGCATGTCGGCTAAATTGCGCCAATCAGCTGCGCTGACTTCTTGATACCAATCCTTTAGCGCATTCGCCGCATCCGGATACTGCTTGCCAAATTCCCGTAAAATAGGCCAGCTCAGGACTACCATTTGAAGTGCATGAGAAACGCGGCAGTTGACAGCCGCGTTTCAAAAGTAGAAATAAAATTTCGCTACTGGAAATTATTTCGTTGCCCGTGGGTCGGCCGCGCTCAGTCGGCGGGCGCGTACTACATCGCAGGCCAAATACACGGCCGCCCGAAACGACGAGGCATCGGCCGCGAACTTGCCGGCCAAGCCATAGGCCGTGCCATGGTCGGGCGAGGTGCGCACTACCGGCAGGCCGGCCGTGAAGTTTACACCTTGCTCAAACGCCATGAGCTTGAAGGGAATAAGCCCCTGGTCGTGGTAGATGGACAGCGTGGCATCGAACTGTCGGAACTGCCCGGTGCCGAAGTAGCCATCGGCCGGGTAGGGGCCGAAAACCAGGTGCCCATCGTGCTCGAACTGCCGGATGACGGGCGTGATAACGTCATTCTCTTCGCGGCCGATGAGGCCGTTTTCGCCCGCGTGGGGGTTCATGCCGAGTACGGCTATTTTGGGCTTGATAATGCCAAAGTCGTGCTGCAATGACTTGAGCAGCATGCGAATTTTGGTGCGCAGCAAATCGGCGGTGAGGCGGGCCGATACGTTTTTGAGCGGGATGTGGCCGGTGGCGGTAGCCACGCGCAGCGGCAGGTTTTCATCGACCAGAAACATGAGGCTGTCGGCCGCGCCGAAGTAGCTGGCCAGAAACTCGGTGTGGCCGGGGAAGCGGAAGTCGTCGGCCTGGGTGTTTTCCTTGCTGATGGGCGCGGTCACGATGGCGTCGAGCAGGCCGGCTTTGAGGTCGCGGCTGGCGGCGAGTAGGCTTTCGCGGGCAGCCTGGCCGCTGGCGGGCGAAGGCTGGCCGGGCGTGAGGTGAAAGTCTTCCTCCCAGCAGGTCACGGCGTTGAGGCGGCCGGGGGCGATGTCGGCCGCGTCGCGCAGCTGCCGGAAGGTGAGCGGCTCACTACCTTGCTCGATGGGAAAATCATCGAAGAGCGCGGTGGCCGTGCCGTAAACCACGGGCGTGCATTGCTGGAGCAGGCGCTCGTCGCGCAGGGTTTTGTAAATGACTTCGGGGCCGATGCCGGCGAGGTCGCCCACCGAAAAGCCGAGGCGCGGAAGGGTAGGTTTGGAAGGAGAAGAGCTCATAGAAAGAAGCGGTGCCGCAGCGCCTGGGCCGGCCAGCGAGTTGCCGGGCGGCAATGATAAGCTTCAAAAATAGGGGCGAACAGGCGGGTAGGCTGCGTTGGGTTGATTAGGAACAACCAAACAGCCATTTACTGACTGTCATGCTGAGCGGAGCGCAGCGGAGTCGAAGCATCTCTATCGGTGAACTAACTCCTGACGCCAGCAACGAAGCGCTAGAGATGCTTCGACTCCGCTGCGCTCCGCTCAGCATGACGAATACTGCTCTCAGTATCACGGCTGCAACTCGCTGCCCACCACGCGGCGCAAGCAAAATTTTCACGCAGCCGAATAGCTAATTGAGAGCCCGCCCAAAAGGCAGAAATACCGGCCAGCTTACGGTTTTGGTCGTTACTCGGCGCAACCAGCAGTAAGCGGAGCGCGGTATATATTCCGCCCCCTGCTAGTCCCGTTTCCCCATGAAGCCCACCAGCCCGCCCGCCCCCGCCGACCAGGTGCCCGCCGACGAACTGGCCGCCCTGCGCCTCGAAAACCAGCAGCTACGCGCCGCCCAGGCCGCGCAGCTGGCCCGCCAAACCGCCGACGAACGCTACCAGCAAAGCCAGGTGCGCCTCCGCACCATCTTCGAGCACTCGCCGCTGGGTAATAAGATTATCGACAACGAGTTAACCATCAAGCAGGTGAACCCGGCCGTGGTGGCTATGCTGGGCTTTGCGCGGGCCGAGGAGCTGGTGGGGCACAAGATTATCGAGTTTGCCCACCCCGACCATAAGGCCGACTGGCAGCACCTGCAACGCAGCCTGTGGGCGCACAAGATGCCCAGCTTCGCCCTCGAAACCTGCCTGCGGCGGCAGGATGGCTCCTGGTTCTGGTGCCGGGTTACGTCGGTGCTGTTTCAGGATGAGGCGGGCGAAATGGGGTACACTACCCTGGAAGATATTACGGCGCGCAAAAACCTAGAGATAAAGCACAAGCAGCTCTACGATGCCCAGGAAACCATCATGCACCTGGTGGCGCACGACCTCAAAAACCCCCTCAATAACATCGAGATAATACTGGGGCTGCTGCAAAACCACGCCGGCGTGCGCGGCATAGCGCCCGCCAGCGCCCAGCAGGAAGTGCAGAAGCTGCTAGCGCTGGCCGCGCAGGCTTGCACCAATGCCGGCACCCTGCTGCTGGACGTGCTCTACCTCGGGCAGCTCGAAGCCACCCGGCTCGAAAAGCACCGCACTGACCTCAGCGCCTTTTTGCGCGAGCGGCTCGAAGTGTTTCAGGTGGCGGCCAGCGAGAAAAACATAGACCTGGTGCTCGACCTGCCGCAGGAGCCGCTATACGCGGCCATTCACCGCGATAAATTCGGCCGCATTCTCGACAACCTGCTCAGCAATGCGCTGAGATTCACGCCCGCCGAAGGCTCCATCCAAGTAGGTTTGCAGGCCTACGACGGCCGCGTGCGCCTCACCGTGCGCGATACCGGCCTGGGCATCCCGGCCGAGTTGCAGCCGCGCGTGTTCGACAAGTTCACCAGTGCCTCGCGTCCCGGCCTCTACGGCGATACTACCACTGGGCTGGGCTTGTTCATCACCAAGCAAATCGTGGAAATGCACCAAGGCCAAATCTGGCTGGAGAGCGTTGAAAACGAGGGGACTACTTTTTATATTGAATTGAAGTAAGGCGTAGCGCGGCGGGTAGCCGCCCTGCCGGGTGGGCTGCCGGGTAGGAGGGTAGTATTTTGCGCGTCTATGCGCGCTATTCTGTCTTCCGTTTTTCTGCTTGCGTCCGTTTCCGTTGCCCACGCCCAGGCATTCACCCCCGCCGAAATCCTGCGCTGGAACCAGCAGGCCCAGCAGGTCCGCATCGTGCGCGACACCTGGGGCATTGCGCACGTGAGCGGCACCACCGATGCCGACGCCGTATTTGGCGCGCTCTACGCGCAGTGCGAGGACGACTTTGCGCGGGTCGAGGACAACTACGTCGAGGTACTGGGCCGCCGCGCCGAGGTCGAGGGCGAAACCGCGCTCTACGCCGATTTGCGCCAGCGGCTTTTCATGGACAGCACCCGCGCCGTGGCCGCCTACCAGCAATGCCCGCCCGCGCTGAAGCAGCTGCTCGAGGCCTTTGCGGCGGGCACCAACTACTACCTGGCCACCCACCCGGCGGTGCAGCCCAAGCTGCTGCGGCGGTTTCAGCCGTGGCTGCCGCTGCTGTTCAGCGAGGGTAGCATCGGGGGCAACGTCAGCGTGGTGCCGGTCGATAGAATCAAGGCGTTTTACGGCCAGCAGAAGTCGGGGGCCTGGCAGCGGCCCGACTTCGAGCGGGCCGAGCGCGAGCCGGTGGGCTCCAATGGCTTCGCCATCGCGCCCGCCAAGAGCGCGAGCGGGCACGCGCTGCTGCTGATAAATCCGCACACCTCGTTCTACTTCCGCTCCGAAATGCAGCTGAGCAGCCAGGCCGGGCTGAATGCCTACGGGGCCGTGACGTGGGGGCAGTTCTTTATTTACCAGGGCTTCAACGAGCACTGCGGCTGGATGCACACCAGCTCGTCGGCCGACTCGATGGACGAGTACCTCGAAACCATCACCAAGCAGCCTGATGGCAGCTACACCTACCTGTATAATGGCTTGCAAAAGCCGGTGCAGGCGGCCGATATCACGCTGGCCTACAAAAAGGATGGCCAGCTGCTGCGCCGCACCTTCGCCACCTACCGCACCGAGCACGGCCCGGTGGTGGGCGAGGCCAATGGCCAATGGCTGACGGTGAAGATGATGGACAACCCGGTGGCCGCCTTGCAGCAGTCGTACCAGCGCACCAAGGCCACCGACTACGCCAGCTTTCAGCAAACGCTGGAGCTGGAAGGCAACGCCTCCAACAACACCGTGTATGCAGACAAGGACGGCACCATCGCCTACTGGCACGGCAACTTTATGCCGCGCCGCCCGGCCGGCTACGACTGGAGCCGCCCCGTGCCCGGCCGCTCCGACAGCACCGCCTGGCTGGGTTTGCACCCCGTGAGCGAGCTGGTGCAAGTGAAAAACCCCGCCAGCGGTTTTATTCAGAATTGCAACTCGACGCCCTTCACCGTGGCCGGCGCGGCCGGTAGCCCCGACCGCGCCAAATACCCCGCCTACATGGCCCCCGACGCCGAAAACTACCGGGGCCTCAACGCGGTGCGGGTGCTGAGCCGCAAGAAGTCCTTCACCCTCGATACCCTCATCGCGGTGGCCAACGACTCGTATTTGGCTGGTTTCGAGAAGCTGCTGCCCGCCCTGCTCGACGACTACCAGCTGCTGGCCGACTCGCCCCGCGACCCCTTTCCGCAGGATGTGCAGCAGGCCATCGAAACCCTGCGCGACTGGGACCTGCGCTACTCCCAGGCCTCAGTGGCCCAGACGGTAGCCATTTATTGGGGCGAGCGCATCCTGCGGCTGGGGCGCGGCCGGGTGCCCGCCGGGCAGCCGCTCGACTACCTCAGCCTCACAGCCTACACCATCGCCCACACCACGCCCGAGGAGAAAGTAGCCGCCCTCACCGAAACCCTGGCCGAGCTCACCCGCGACTTCGGCAAGTGGCAAACGCCCTGGGGCGAAATCAACCGCTACCAGCGCCTGACGGGCAACCTCCGCGAAACCTACGACGACAAGCAGCCCAGCCGGCCGGTGGCCTTCGCGTCGTCGGCCTGGGGCAGCCTGGCGGCCTTCGGGGCGCACAGCTACCCCGGCACCAGGCGCCGCTACGGCAACGTGGGCAACAGCTTCGTGGCCGTGGTCGAGTTTGGCCCCCGCGTGGTGGCCCGCTCGGTGGTCACGGGTGGCAGCGCCAGCCGCCCCGATTCGCCGCACTTCACCGACCAGGCCCCGCTCTACACCCAAGGCCAGTTCAAGGAAGTCTGGTTTTACCCCGAGGACGTGGCCCGGCACGTGGAGCGGGCGTATCAGCCGGGCGAGTAGGGGCTGGGCTTATTAAATCTGTAAGCTGCGTCTGCTTTGCGCGGCGCCACTCAGTTTAGTAGGTGCTAATGAGCCGCTGTTTGAGGATGTAAGGGCTACTTTTGCGCCATTCCTTCAAAAAGCCGTCTTATGCTCATTAGTTTCAGCGTCCGTAACTACCGCACCTTCCGCGAGCGCGTTGAGTGGAGCCTCATCGCCTCGGCTGATAAAACCCGTGAAGACGATAATGTGGTGGAGTTGCCGGCCTTTGGGCTGCGGCTACTCAAAAGCGCCGTGGTGTATGGGGCCAATGCGAGCGGCAAGAGTAAGCTGGTGGACGCTATGAATTACATGCGTTGGCTTGTAATAGGTTCTTCTAAAAATAGCCAGGCCCGCGAGTCAACTCAAGTCGAACCATTTTTACTGAATCCAGACTCAGCAAAAGATACATCTGAGTTTGAAATTCTCTTTATATATAAAGAAAAGCTGTTTCGATATGGGTTTGAGTTGTCAGCTAATAAAATAGAAGCTGAGTGGTTGTTCCAACGTACCGCAAAAAGCGTTCGTAATAAACCCGAAGTAGAATTATTCTACAGAACAAGGCAAAGTATTGTATTTAATACTAAGCAATTTGGTGGCATAGTAGGCGAACTAGTGAAAAATGCCGCTGTTCGAGACAACGCTTTGTTGATATCAGTTGCTGCTCAATTTAATCAGCCTAGGGCAATAGAGATACTAGATTGGTTTGTTGAGTTTATCGTCTTGGCAGGAACTAATGAAGAGTGGGAGCGAGCGTTAACTGCTTTAATGTTGCGTCATTCAAGTGGTAGACAGATTGTTATAGATTTTCTGTCGAATGCAGACATTGGAATTGAAAATATAAAGGAAGGCAAGCAACCTCGATTCTTATCACAAGATTACGAAAAGACAGGCGACGTATCTGAGAAATTAGTACAATGGTCAAACAGGGAATATGCTGAGGTTAAGGCTATTCACCGTGCATACAATGATAATCGAGAGTCAGTAGGAGATATTGAGTTGTCCCTGCTGCAAGACGAATCGGTAGGTACCCAAAAATTTCTTACTCTTATCGGACCGGTTCTCAATTCCATAGGTACAGGAACAACGCTTGTGGTAGACGAACTAGATGCCCGCCTGCACCCCAACCTATCCGCCAAAATCGTCCAGCTCTTCAACTCCAAAACCACCAACCCCAACAACGCCCAGCTACTCTTCAACACGCACGATACCAACTTGCTGACCTCGGGTAATTTCCGGCGCGACCAGATTTGGTTTACCGAGAAGAATCGCTACGGCGAGGCTACCCTCTACTCGCTGGCCGACTTCAAAACCGACCAGGTGCGCAAAGACGAGGACTTCGAGGCCAACTACATCCGGGGCAAGTACGGGGCCGTGCCCTACCTGGGCGACTTCAACGCCCTGCCCCAGGCCGCCCCTGCCACCGACGACGCGCCGGCCCATGCCCACGAAGAATAAGGCCGAAGCCCAGCGCCAGGAGCGCGAAGACGCCCGCGCCCGCCGCCGCCAGGCCCCGGCCCTGGTGCGGGCGGCCCCGCGCCGTGAGGAAAACCCGGTGCTGCTCATCGTGTGCCAGGGCGAGGTAACGGAGGTCGAGTATTTCAAGCACTTTGAACTGGCCACGGCTACCGTTAAAGCCGTGGGGCGGGCCTTCGACCCCGAAAAACTGGTGCAGGAAGCCATCGACCTGCGCGACGCCATTAGTCGCAGCCGCTACCCCTACGAGCAAGTGTGGTGCGTATTCGACAAAGACGATTCGACGCCACAGCAGGTACACGCGGCCATGCAGCGGGCCGCCGCCGAAGGCATCGAAATAGCCTTTTCCAACCAGTGCTTCGAATTTTGGCTACTGTTGCACTTCGACAACCACCAGGGCGGCGGTATGCGACGCGAAGTGTGCGGCCCGCGGGTCGAGCAATTGATAAAAGCCGCGAGCCCGCGAGTCAGCTACAACTCGCAGAAGGGCAAGCACATCAGCCGTGAGCTGTTTGAGCTGCTCGAAGCCGACGACCCCAGCGCGCACCCCGGCCGGCTGCCCCGCCGCAAGGTGGCCATTGGCCGCGCTCGCGCCATCGATGAGTACTGGCAGGCGCAGGGCACGGAGCCGGCTTACCAGGAATCTACTACCTGGGTGTATAAGCTGGTGTTGATACTGCAAAAGCACTTGCCCGCTTAGTGAGCGTAAGCTGCGAAAAAGTGAGGTGTCTGCTAGAGTTGAGCGGCTCATTTTCGGTCGGTTTGCAGTTACTGGTTTATAGAGGTTGGTGCGGCACCGCCCCAATGCCAGGTAACTACAGTATGGTTGGGCGCACACCCGGCCGGTTCTTCGCACCGCTTACCTACGCTCCCCACCCATGAAACTTTTCGCCGCGCTGCTCGCCACCGGGCTGGCTGCCTTTTCGGTTGCCTTTCGCAGTGCCCCGCCCGTTGCGCACGCCGCCCCGCCTAAGGAATACGTCATTACCAAATTCGGTGCGAGTCTCGACAGCACCCAGCTCAACACCAAAGCCATTCAGCAAGCCATCGATAAGGCCAGCGCGGCAGGAGGCGGCACGGTAGTCGTGCCGAAAGGCGTGTTTTTGAGCGGAGCGCTGTTTTTCAAGCCCAAGACGCAGCTGCGGCTGCTGGCTGGGGCCCGGCTCAAGGGCTCCGATAACATTGCCGACTACCCGCTCATTCCGTCGCGCATGGAAGGGCAAAAGCTGGACTACTACGCCGCGCTCGTCAATGCGACCAAGGTCAATGACTTCAAGATTACCGGCCCCGGCCTTATCGACGGCAACGGGCTGAAATACTGGAAAGGCTTTTGGGCGCACCGCGACTCGATGTCGAAGGCCGGCAAGTATGCGACCAACCTGGAGGTGCACCGGCCCCGGCTGCTCTTTATTTGGGGCTGCGATAATGTGGTGATAAAGGACGTGAAAATGCGCAACGCCGGCTTCTGGACCACGCACCTCTACCAGTGCAACAACGTGCTCATCGAGGGCTGCGACATCCGCTCGCCCTTTCGGCCGGTGAAGGCCCCGAGCACCGACGGCGTGGACATCGACGTGTGCCACAAGGTCACGATTCGCAACTGCTACATCTCGGTCAACGACGACGGCATCGCCATCAAGGGCGGCAAAGGCCCCACGGCCCAGCAACTGCCCGAAAACGGCCCCATCGAGGACGTGCTCATCGAGAACTGCACCTTCGGCGAAGTACACGCCGCCCTGACGTGCGGCAGCGAGTGCCTCCACGCCAACCGCATCGTCATGCGCAACTGCCAGATGGACAACGACCGGCCGGTATTGCTCTTCAAGATGCGCCCCGACACCTACCAGGTCTACGAAAACATCACCCTCGACGGCATTACCGGCAAGTGTGGCACGCTGGTCACGCTTTCGCCCTGGACGCAGTTTTTCAACATGGCCGGTAGCGCCGAAAAGCCGTTTGGCACCATCCGCAACATCCGTATCGCCAACGTGAACGTGCAGTGTCGCGAATTGGCCATGCTGGCCGGCAACCCCACCGACCAGGTTTCCAACATTGTCTTTAAGAACGTAACCGCGACTTCGACCAAGCCCACGTTTACCAACAAGTACCCCGCCGTCGTCTTCAACCACGTGACCCTGAACGGCGCGCCCGTGCAGGCTACCAAGGCCGACACCCCGGCCGGCCCCGCGCAGCCACTGCAACCCGACTAGCCGGCGCTGGTTGAATTGCCAAGAAGAAGCCCCGGCCGCGCGAGCGGCCGGGGCTTCTTCTTGGGCTTGGTTTTTAGAAGGGGTAGCCGATGCCCACATTGAGCGCCGTTTGATTGCGGGTGTGGCGCAGGGCGTTTTTCACCGTCCAGGGGTCGGGGTTGGTGGGGTCGTAGACCTTGGTAGCGATGTCGAAGCGCAAAATCAGGAACGTGAAATCGAACCGGATGCCGATGCCCGAGCCCACCGCGAATTGCCGGGCAAAGGTGTCGAACCGAAACTCGGCTCCCGGCCGCGCCGGGTCGGGCTGCAAGGTCCAGACGTTGCCAAAGTCGGTAAACAGCGCGCCTTTTATGAAAGAATACACCGGGAAGCGGTACTCGACCGAGCCTTCGAGCAGCAGCTCGCCGGGCTGCTCGGTGATGTAGTCGCGCGTGCCGTTGGCAAATTCAGTGGCGTAGGCACCCGTGCCCAGGCGGCGCGGCTGCCAGGCGCGCACGCTGTTGGAGCCCCCCACGAAAAAATACTTGTCGTAGGGAATGGTGTAGGCGCTCACGTTGGGGTTGTCGACGGTGGGCGTGGGCGTGAGAGCGTGGGCCACGCCGCCGTTGAGGCGCCAGGCCAGGTAGGTTTGGGGCGAAAGGCGGTAGTAGCGCCGGTAGTCCACGGCCAGCTTGGCAAAGTCGTAGGCTTCGAGTTGGTTCTGGGGCTCGCGGTCGCCCCTAAACCAGGTTTTGGTGCGGTACAGGTTGCGCGTGAGGCCACCCACTTCTACGAATAACCGCAGGTAGCGGGCGTTGCGCGTCTGGTTGAGGTCGTTGGAGTTATAAACTGACGTGAAGCTAAAGCTCGGCTCGTAGATGGACCGGAACGATTGGTAGAGCGGGCTGCCCCGGCGGCGGTAGGCCTGGAGACTGTCGCGATAATCCTGCCGAATAAATGGCGTTTTGACCAGCGCCGCGTCGATGGGCGTAAAAACAAACTGGTGATAAGGCGACGTTTGCCAGAGGTAGTCGAAGGTAAATTCGGCGTTACTGCGCGTGTAAAACGGCGTGGAGGTGTAGGTCTGCGACAGTGAAATGCGGGTGCGCGGCTGGTAGCTGCGCAAAAAATTACCCAGCCCAAACGGCACTACAAACTTGGGTATCAGCAGGGCCGCCGTGAGGCCGTACTGCACGGTATATACGCTATTGAGCGTGCTGTTATTGCTGCCATCGGCCGCGCCCAGGCGGTTGTATTGGCCCTCGAAGCCTATCCGGCCGCTCAGCTCCAGCACCTCGGCCCCGTGGAAGGGATTGCGCCACTTCAGGCGCAGGTTGCCGAAGGGGCCCACGCGCTCGGCCACGTAGGTGCCGCCGATTTCGGTGGTCTCGCCGAAGCGCGGGCTGGGCGAGGCCGTGATTAGCGCATCGAGGTAGTAGTCGGCCAGCGGGGCCACCAGCGCCGAGTCGGGGCGCGGCGGGCGGGCGGCCTCCACCTTGCTAAAGCTCACGTTGTTAAACCGGAACATATCGAGCGCGCCCAGCAGGCGGGTGGTGCGCTGGGTGCGTTCGAGGCCGTAGCGCTGACCGGGGCGCAAGCTTATCTGGCGGGCCAGAATGCGGGCGTTGTACGCCAGTGGCCCCCGGCTGGCGAAGGCCACCGAGTCGACGTACACGGTATCGCGCGGGGGCAGGCGCGGACGGGTGCGGCGGCGGGCGGCCAGCGAGTCGGCCACGGCGGCGGGTGTCACGCCGGCCGGCATGTTGGCCGTGGAGATGCGGCTGCTGGTGCCTTCGGCATCGGTGGCTTCGGGGGCGCGGGCGGCCTGACGCTGGGCCCGGCGCAACTGCCGGGCAGTGCGGGCGGTGTCGCCGGCCAGGCTGCGCAACACCTGGCCCTGGCCAGCATCGGCGAGCATGGTCACGCGGCGCAGGCGGTAGCGGCGGTGCCCGCCCTTCTCGGGGTTGGCAATGAGCAAGCCCAGCCGCACCTGCTTTTTCTCGAAGCTGGTATCGGCCTCAAAGGTGATGAACTGCGCCCGAAAGTCGTAGTAGCCGGCGTTCTTGAGCAGCACTTCCAGCCGCTGCCGCTCCTGCCCGATGATGTCCTCGTTGTAGGGCTCGCCCACGTGCAGCAGGGTAGCACCCTGGGCCTGCGCTACCACCCGCGCCACCGCCGAGTCGGCAATGCGGCGCGTGAGTTTACTAAAGGTGAAACCCGGCCCTTCCTGCACCAGGTAGGTGACCGTGACGCGCCGGTGCAGGCGCTGGCCGGCCGAGTCGCGCAGCGGTACGGCGTGCACCGGCTTGTTGCGCAGCTGCAAGGTGCGCAGCACGCCATCGATGAGGCTGCGCTTCGAGCGGGCCGAGTCGGTGTAGGCCACCTGCGCCCGGAAATAGCCCTGCGAGCGCAGGTAGGTCGTGAGTTGGTCGACCGTGCGGCGGCTCAAATCGGGGTCGTAGATAACGGGCGGCTCGCCGAGGCGCATGATGGCATTGCCCTTGGCCAGGGCCTGCTCTTTGCGCTGCAAGCGGCGGTCGCGGCGGCCGGCGAGCTTGCCCAGCCGGGCCGAGTCACTGGGCGCGGTAGCCGCGATTTTATCGGCGTACTTGGTTTGAATACGCTCGATTTTGCGCCGGATGCGGGCCGAGTCGTAGAACGAGTGCCCGAACTGGTACACCGCCAGGCGCGGAATGGGCAGGTTGCGGTTGGGCTTTTGCTGCACCAGCGTCAGCATGCGCTCTTGCTGGGCGGGGGTCAGGCCTTCGCTCTCCACCTCTACCTTCGTGAGCAGGCGCTGCTCGGGCCGCAGCAGGCGCAGCGGCGAGCAGCCCCCGGCCAGCGCTAGCAGCGTGGCCAGCAGCACGAGGCCGGGGGCCAGCGTAAGTTTGCGTACTTTCTCCAATGGTATCAAAAGCCCTCGCCAAATACGTTCGGTCGCTGCATCAGCGCAAATATCGGCAACGCCACGCCGCCTTCCTGGTCGAAGGAGCCAAAAGCGTGCTAGAATTGCTGGCCTCGGGCCTCGGCATCGAGCACGTGGTAGCCACGCCCGCCTTTGCCGAGCAGCTGGCTTCCAGCCGCTTGCTGCCCGCCGCCGTGCCGCTCAGCCTGGCTTCGGAAGACGAGCTGACCCAGCTCGGCACTCTCCAGACCAACGCCGCCGCCCTGGCCGTGGTGGCCCAGCCGCCCGTGCCCGCCCTGCCGCCCGCGTTGCCCATCACCCGCCTGCTACTGGCCCTCGACAACGTAGCCGACCCCGGCAACCTCGGCACCCTATGGCGGCTGGCCGACTGGTACGGCCTGCCCGGCCTGGTTTTATCTGAAAACTGCGCCGACCCCTTTAACCCCAAAGCCGTGGCCGCCAGCATGGGCGCCTTTGGCCGGGTGCCCGTGTGGGCCGGCCGCAACCTGGCCGCTTGGTTGGCCGAGCTGCCTGCGGAGGTAAATGTTTTCGGCGCTGACCTCGAAGGCGACAACGTGCACAAGCTGCGCCTACAGCCGGCCGGCGTGCTGGTGATGGGTAGCGAGTCGCACGGCCTGAGTTCCGACGTAGCGGCGCAGCTCACGCGGCGGCTGCACATTCCGCACGGGCCGGGCGGCCGGGCCGAAAGCCTGAACGTGGCCGTGTCGGCCGCGATTCTGCTCGATAATTTCTTTCGGGAAGTGTAAAACGGAGTGGCCCTTCATTTCGCGTCTGGTTGCATCCTAACGCGAAACGGAGAGCCATTCCGCTTTACACTTCCTGAAACCTAGTTACCGAAAAACCGGATGCCGAAGCTGATGGTCTGGGCTTTCGGGCCCTGGCCTTCGCGGAACAGCTCATTCAGGTTGTACTTGACGAAGAGGGCGTGCGAGTGGTAGCCGATAACGCCTTGCAGGCCATACTGCCAGTCGTTGAGGCCATACGAGCCGTAGTTCTTGTCTTTGTACGTGTTGCCTTCCTCAAAATACTTGAGCTTGGTCCAACTGCCGAGGCGGTAGCTCGCAAAGCCGCCCGCCCCGATGGTGAAGCCCTCCCGCGAGCGGCCGGTAGTGGGGTTTTTTTCGCGGAATTCAAATTGCAGCATCAGCGGCACGGTGAAGGCCGAGGTGGCCAGCTTGGTTTTCTGGTACTGGCGGCCGTTGGTTTCGGGCACCACGCTGGTCACGCCGTTCTGGTTTACCCATTTGTTGTTGCCTTCCAGCATGTAGTTGTTGAAGGAGAATTCGGGCCCGAAGACGACGTAGGCCGGGCTCTTCTTACCTCCCAGGCGCACGGCCGTGTTAAAGCCCAGGCTGACGTAGCGCGAGCCCAGCGTGCGCAGCTCGGGTGCCCCGTTGCCCCGGTTGGCCAATGCGTTCAGGCCCAGGTCAAGTACCAGGTTAGTCCGGGCCGAGCGCCGCTCCCGGTTGGCCTCGTTCAGCGAGTCGCGGCGGGCGCGGCGGGTGTCGGTATTGCCAGTCGAGTACATTTTATTACCCTGCCCATCCATCTTGGCCTGCAAGCCAAATACCTTGTCGAGCGCCACGTCGACGCGCTTGGTGCGCGTGCCGCTGCTGCGGTTTTTGCGGGTCGTAATGCGGACTTCCTCGGGCAGGCCCTGGCCAGGCGCATCCTGGTTGGGGAAGAATTCGAGGGTTACGCGGTCGGTTTTGGCGGTTTTGGCCGCCTCATCGGCCCGCTGGATGTAGGTGTCGAGCCGGGCCACCAGCGAGTCGAGGTGATACTTGGGCAGCTCGCGCAGCTGCTTGGCATCGCGCACCACCAGCGTCATGATGGCCTTGTTGGGTAGGCGCACCACGATGGTATCGGTGGGGGCGGCGGGAGCCAGCGTGCGGGCCTGGGCGGTGGTAGTAGCGGCGGCAAAGGCCAGCAGGCCAGCGGCGAAAAGAACGGGTTTCATAAGTGAAAAAAGGCAAAGAGGTGAGGAACAGCGCGGAAAAAGCTTCCGCACCGGGGTAAGAAAAGCGGGAAAGAGTTGGGAGTTTTTGGAACGGGCAAGCTAAAGCTTACCCTACAGCTGAATGGTTTTTGACACTACCCGGCCGCCGAGGCGGGCTTGCAGGGTCACGCTTTCGGGCAGGCCAGTGGCCTCGGCCAGCTCGCCATGCACCAGGCGGTCGGCTTGGCGTAGCAGCCCGCCGAGGCGCAGGCCGCGCCGCCGGGCGGGGGCTACCGGCGCGGCCTCCACGGCTGCTACCACCGCCGGGGTGGGCTGGCCACCGCCACGTCGCACTTCCACGTCGATAACCTCGGGCGCGGCGGCCGGGGGCGTGGCCACGGCCAGGGTCGGCGCATTGGTATCGGAAGTGGCGGGCGGTAGCACGGGGGTAGTGGGTTGAGGAGTGGTAAGCGACTGGCCGGCCGGGGTTTTCCGCCCCCCGGGCCGGGCCAGGGTGCCCGTAGCCACGTCTGGCCGCAGGCGTTGGGGTTGAAGGCCAGTGCTAGCGCGGGGCGCGGTGGCGGGGCGGCGCGGCCGGGTAGTGCTGGCTATCGGGGTGCTAGATGGTGAAGGGCGCGGGGCGGTTGCCTGGGGCGCGAAAATTTCTTTATTTTTTTCGGTGGCAGTCGAAGCAGGCTGGTTGGTAGCCAGGCTTTGGGTTTGGCTGCCAGCAGATTCCGGCATCGGAGCGGTACCAGTAGCAGCCTCCGTAGCCGAGGTGCTAGCAGTTGTGTGCCCGGCGCTTGTGGTGCCAGCGGCCGGTCCATTGCCACCGTGGTGGCTGGCTACCGGGCCGCTAGCCGGCCCCTGCCAGAGGCCGCCCCACAGCGCGCCGCCCACCAGCACAAGCAGCAAAACGGCGGCAGCGGAAAGCTGCCACCAGGCCACCACCGGCCGCCGCCGACGCGGCTGCGGGCGCAGGTGCTCGTCTTCGAGGCGCTCCCACAGCTCGCGCCGGGGCGGCGTGGCGTGGCCGCGCAGCCCATCCTGGAAGGCCGCGTCTACCGGGTCGGCGTCGGCGGCCGGGGGCAGCGCGAGGCGCGCCCACAGGTTGGGGGCGGGCGGCGTGGCGTGGCCGTCGAGCTTCTGGCGGAAGAGGTCGTCGATGTTATCGGAAGGAAGCATAATCGGATAATTCTAAAAGTTATACATCGGTACGGCGGCGCGCTCGGCCGCCCGGCCGCCGCCATTGAGCCGCCGCTGCAGCATGGCCCGCGCCTTGCTGAGCTGCGACTTGCTGGTGCCCTCCGAGATGCCGAGCGCCTCGGCGATTTCGGGGTGCGAGTAGCCTTCCAACGCATACAGGTTGAAGACCGTGCGGTAGCCAGTGGGCAGCTCTTGCAACAAGGCCATGAGCTCCTCGGCTTGCAGCTGCGTATCGGCGGTGGCGGGGGTGCTGGCCAGGTTCTCGGGCTGCGCAAACTCTTCAAACGACAAGTGCAGCGGCTCGCGGCGGCGCAGCTCCATCAGGGCCTCGTTCACCATAATGCGCCGCACCCAGCCCTCGAAGCTGCCCTCCAGCCGAAACGTGGGCAGCGCCCGGAATACCTTGGCAAAGCCTAGCAGCAGGGCTTCTTCGGCATCTTCCTGCCGCTTGAGGTAGCGGCGGCACACGGTCAGCATCAGCCCGGCAAACTGGTTGTAGAGCTGGCGCTGGGCGCGCGGGTCGCCCCGCAGGCAGGCAGCGATGAGGTCGGCGTCGGAGGTCACGGCAGGAAAGGTAGTAGTAGGGCAGAGGAGCAGTGTTTGGGGCGCTAGATGCGGGCGGCGGGGGAGGGGTTGCCTGGGGCAGCTGATTTTTGTCGAAAGCCTCCGCTGCATAGCGTAAGGCCATATTTATCAAGCTGTCTTACTCAGGCCGTTTTATCCGGATGCCGGGTTTTGCGGAGTAGCCAAAGCCTCGAAATACGCCGTACTGCGCAATCGCCTTGCGCTTTGTGAGCGCAGTATCCAGTACGAGGCCGGCGGGCCGCATTTCGTAATAAAGTATTGGGCTATAGCTGGTAAAATAATGCCCCTTCCTATCATCCCATTGCTCGCCCGAATAGCGGCGGCCGCCAAGCTCGGGGTGCGGGTCGTTGTCTAAGTTGCGCGCCTTCTGCTCGAATATTGGTAGCGTATCCGTCTTTATCACCTGCCCTTGCCTGATAAAAAAGCGACGGGCCAACCCTAAGTCGGGCGGACTTTGTACCTCAAGCAACAATTCACCCGCGCCCTTGCCAGTGGGCACCCACAGCGGATAAATACTGGATTTGAAAGGCTCTTCGTATAAAAAGTCAGCGGTGGTATCAGTGTAGATAACCCGCTCATGCTGCTTAATCAAGAGAATGCGCTGGGGCTTCACCCGCTCATCGTCGGTCGGGTAGATGCCGCTGATGGTGACCGCTAAATCAGGGGCTACCAGCTTGCTTGTCGTTACCCCGGGCGCAGCATTGGGCGAGAGCGAGAATGTGGCATGGGCAGTAAGTAAAGCCGCGGTAGCAGGCGACCCCTGCGTTGGTCCACGACCGAGACGAGCGGTATCGGGCCGAGCAGTTATCGACGGGGCCGTGGCAGGCGGGCTGGTAGCGGGTGACTTGGGCTCGCAAGCGGCTAGGCTGAAGAGCATTAGCGCAAAGCCGATGGGGTATAATGGCTTGGGCATAGGTAAAAAGAGAAAGTGCCAACGTACGGCGCTGCAAGCTAGGCCGTATGTTGGCACCTTCGGAAATGCGTGAGCGGCCAACGCCGCACGCCGCTAATACAAAATAGTCAGCGGCCCAGTGTACGACTTGCCGTTGCCCAGCGTGATGACGTAGTAGTAGGTGCCGAAGGGTGCGGGTGAGCCCTTGATGGTGCCGTCCCACTCGTTGCCGCGCTGGTAGTGGGTGGTTTCAAAAATCTTGCTACCCCAGCGGTTGAAGACGATAACCTTGTTGTCGTTGAAATTGCCGATGCGGTCGATGCGCCAGGTATCGTCGTTGCCGTCGCCGTTGGGCGTGAAGGCGTTGGGGATGCGTAGCGCGTCGAGCACCGTCACGGTGACGGTGCTGGTGCTGGCGCAGCCGCCCGTGCCCGCCGTGAGGGTGTAGGTGGTTGTGACGGTGGGCGCGGCCGTGGGTCGCAGCGGGTCGGTGCCAAAGGTGAGGCTGGTGCTCGGCGACCACGCCACGGGTCCGCCGCTGGCGCTGCCTTGCAGCACCACCTGCCCGCCCTCGAAGAGGGTCACGTTTGGCCCGGCACTCACCGTCACTACCGGGCTGATGGCGGCGGCCACAGTGTTGGAAGTAGCCGTGGCGGCCTGGCCGCAGGCGGTGGTGGTTTTCAGCGCCAGGCTCACTACCTGGCCGTTACGCAGCGTGCTGCTGGTGAAGGTAGTGCCGGTGGCCGAGGCCACGGCCGTACCATCGACCAGCCACTGGTACTGCGCGCCCGTGCCCGTATTGGCTGACTGGCTGATGCTGTACACCACCGCCGTGCCCGCGCACACCGGCCCGGCTGGCAGCGCCGCGATGCTGAGCGTGGGCGCGGGCGAGGTAGTGAGCACCACCGCCACCGTGGCCGTGGCCACGCCGCTGCTACACAGCCCGGCGGTGGGCGTTACCTCTACCTGCACCTGGTCGCCATTGGCCAGCGTGCTGCTGGTGAAGGTGGGGCCGGTAGCTCCGGCCACGGCCACGCCATTGACGAGCCAGCGGTAGGTGGGCGCGGTGCCCACATTCACGGGCACTGGCGCGAAGGTGAGGCTGGAGCCCAGGCACTGCGCGGCCGGCGTAGCCAGCGTGACGCTGCTGGCCACCACCGGTTGCACCGTGATGGTTACGGTGCTGGAAGTAATACTGCCGCAGGGGCTTGACTGCGCCCGGCGGCGGAAGTACGTAGTGGTTGAAAGTGGACCTGGCGCGTAGGTAGCCGCCGTAGCCGATGGAATGGCTGCCCAGGTAGTATTGTTGAGTGAGGATTCCCACTGGTACGTGAACGTGTTGGTGCCCCCGGTTGGGTTCTGGTTATTGGTAAGGGGCGCGGGCGTGGCCCCGGCGCATATTGTCTGGCTGGTGCCAATGAGGCCCGAGTTCAGGGGCGGCAGGATGGATACGGAAAAAATCTGCGAACTGGCCGAGCAGCCTGCCGACGATACCTGTACGATGTAAGGGCCAGGAGTTGTAGCCACGAATACGCTGTCATTAAGTACGTTGCCAGCGCCATTGACTATCGCGCCGTTGTTGTACCAGGTATAGGAGTAGCCCGGTTGCGAGCCGCCACCCAGGCGCACCGAGGTGAAGGCACAGTAGGGCCCGGCCGGCGCGTGAATAACCGGCGTGGCCGGCCCCGTAACCGGGATGGTGTAGGTAGCAGTGTTGGTCGAAACCTGCCCCGTATTATCCGTAGCCGTGTACGTAAACGTGGCCGTGGCGCAGCTGCCCAGCGGGCTGTAGGTGAGCGAGCCGCCGCTGCTGAGGCTGCCCGCCGCCGCCACCGGAATGGACTGGCCCACCGTCACGGGCACGCCATTGTACACGAGCACGCCCGTAGCCGGCAGGCTGGTAATGGTAAACGACGCCGCCTGCACGCCCGAGTTGGCCCCTACGCTCAGGGTAGCGCTCAGGGGCAGGATGGCCGTGGGGCCGGCCACGCTGGGCAGGGCTGGGTTGGTTTTAGTATCGGCCAGCAAATCGGTGCTGCACGAGCCAAAGTACACGTCATCAATGCCGAAGTCATTGCCCGAGGGCTCCTTGTTGATGTTGCGAATCTCAATCGTGACCGGCCACCCGGTGGCTGGCCCGGCCCCCGAGAAATACAGGTCTTCGAGCTTCACGTACTGGTTGATGGCGGCGGGCAGCGTCGTTACCACCGAGGTCGACTTGCCATCGACCACCAGCCCCAGCTGTGCCGGGCTGCTCGGGTGCAAGCTCACGCCGTACACCGAAATGGTATAGAAGCGGTTTGGGAAAACGGTAACGGTCTGGGCATAAACTGCTTGCAGGGCGGCGGCCCCGTTCACCATCATAAAATTATCGCCCGGCCCGGTGCGCCCGCTGCCCACGAAATTGGGATGGTAGGTGAGGGCGTTGCTGCCGATGGCGTAGGTGCCCTCGGCGTAGAGGCTAGGGTTAGAATTCGGCGTGGGTACAAATGTGTAGCCCGACGTAAAGCCCGTATTACCAGCCGTGAAGCTGGGGTTTTGCAGCAGGTTGGGGCCGGTGCCCTGGGTGCAGGCCAGGTTAGGGTCGTAGACGTTGAGCATCACCGTCGACACGTTGGAGCAATTGCCAGAGCTCTGCGGCTGGCAAACCCGGTACGTGAAGCTGTCGGGCCCGGTGTAGCCCGCGTTGGGGCTGTAGGTGTAGCTGCCGTCGGGGTTGAAGAGCACCAGCGAGCCGTGCGTGGGCGGCGTCACCAGCACCACGCCGAAGGCGCTGTTGGCCAAGTTGGCGGGGTTGTCATCGTTCACCAGCACGTTGCCCGACTTGGCCTGGCCGCTCGGCACCTGGTTGCTGTCGTCGTGCGTTACAAACTGCGTCTGCGCCCGCGCCGGGCGCGCCAAGCCCAGTAGCAGCAGCAGGGCCAAAGTAAAACGACGAATACTATTTTTATACTTGATTAGTAAAGTATTATTCATACGCGAAGCAAAAAATGAGGTGGTATCAGCCTCGCCAAAGCTACACGTTTTCCCGGCAGACTGCTATATCAAGCCAAAGATATTTTTTGATTAGGTAATGGATTGTTGTGCTTATTTCCAGCCATCGGCCAATGCAGAAGCGCCACTTGCCGACCAAGGCAAGTGGCGCTTCTGTACTAGGTAAACGGTATCGAGGCCGGGCGCAGCGGCTACTCCCGCAGCCAGCGCGTCATGGTGGGGAAGCCCTCGGCGGTAGTCAGCCCCATCCACATCAGCAGCGGCAGGCCCAGGTACTGGCCATCGCTGAAGCTTTTGGTAAGCCACTCACTCTGACCCTTGTAGCCTTCGGGGTGAAACACTACCTCCGGCGGAATAGCCAGGTGGCGGCAGGCGGCGTAGGTCCAGAGCAGCACGGCCAGCTCGTCGCCTTCTTTCTCGGGTTGGTTTTCGGTGACGTTGGCCCCCAGCAGTGGGCGCTCGGCGGCCACGGTCACGGCGATGTGGCCGGCCTCGTGCAGCACGTCGCCGGGGTAGAGCAGGCGGGCGCGGTCGAGTAACAGCTCGCCCTTCTCAATCAGCAACCCCGGCAGAAAACCTGTCTTTTCAAACGAGGTTTCCCGCACGGGGAGGCCAATGGAAGCTATGAATTCGAGCATCCGGTCGAGGTAGTCGGCCGGAACCAGGGCGGTGGAGGAAGCCAGCGGCTGAGTAATAGGTGACATAGCGAAGCAGATAGAGCCAGAGGCGCCAAGATACTACTCCGCCAGTCCCGGTCTACTCTACTGTTCGTATTGCCCCACGCTGAGCATCACGAGCGTGCAGGCTTCCTCGGTCTGAATACCGGCCGCCTGCGCCTTTTGCTCCAATTCAGGGTTTTCGGTGCCGGGGTTGAAGATGATGCGGCGCGGCTTGAGGCTTAAGATATAATCATACCAGCCGGGCTGGTTTTGCGGGCCCACGTACAGCGTTACGGTGTCGATGCCGGCTTCCTGCGGCCGGTCGAGGCGAATGTCGAGGCCTGCCACCTGGCCTTTGCGGATGCCCACGGGCACTACTTCGTGGCCGTGGTTTTTGAGCGAATGCACGGCGCGGTAGGCGTAGCGGCTAGGGTTGTCGGTGGCTCCTAATACAAGCGTTTTCATGGTAATTAAGCTAAAAATCGTTGGTCATGCAGAGCGTAGCGAAGCATCTCGCGTGGCGCAGTAATCTCCTGCGTTAACAACGAAGCGAGCGAGATGCTTCGCTGCACTCAGCATGACAAACGGGTTCTAGCGTCCTACGGATACGGCCAGCGCCTCCGCCACGCGTTCGCCATCCATCGCCGCGCTTACGATGCCGCCCGCGTAGCCCGCGCCCTCGCCGCAGGGGAAGAGGCCGGCCACTACCGGGTGGCGCAGGGTGTCGTTGTCGCGCGGGATGCGGACGGGCGACGAGGTGCGGCTCTCGACGCCCACAATCTGGGCCGCGTTGGTGGCGAAGTCGGGGATTTTGCGGCCGAAGGCGCGGAAGCCCTGCCGCAGCCGCTCGCTGAGGGCGGGGCCGAGTACGGCGTCTAGTTCCACGCTCACCAGGCCGGGCTGGTAGCTGGTTTCGCGCAGGCTGGGGGAAAGCTTCTTTTGCAGGAAGTCGCCCAGGCGCTGGGCGGGGGCCAGCTGGGTGTTGCCGGCCAGGCGGCAGGCGCGCTGCTCGATTTCCTGCTGCAAGCGCAGGCCGGCCAGCACGCCGTGGCGGGCCACGTCCATGTCGGCCAGCTCCACGGCGGCCACGATGCCCGAGTTGGCAAAGCGCGAGTCGCGGCGGCTGGGGCTCATGCCGTTCACCACCACCTCGCCGGGCGCGGTGGCCGCCGGCACGATGAAGCCGCCCGGGCACATGCAAAACGAAAACACCCCGCGCTGCGCGTCGCGCACCTTGGTTTGCTCGACTAGTGCGTAGCTGGCGGCCGGCAGCAGGCCGCGCTCGGGCCGCCCGTATTGCGCCCGGTCGATGAGCGCCTGCGGGTGCTCGACGCGCACGCCCAGCGCAAACGGCTTGGCCTCGATGGCCACCCCGCGTCGGTGCAGCAGCTCGTAGATGTCGCGGGCCGAGTGGCCGGTGGCCAGCACGGTGGCTTCGGCCTCCAGGGCCTCGCCGGTGTGCGTAACCACCCCGCGCAAGCGGTTGTTGTCCAGAATTAAGTCCTCGACCCGCGTCTCAAACCGCACCTCGCCGCCGGCCTCGATGATGGCCTCGCGCAGGCTCTGCACCACGGCGGGCAGCTTGTTGGTGCCGATGTGGGGGTGGGCATCGACCAGGATATCGGGGGTGGCGCCGTGCTGCACCAGCCGCCGCAAGATGCGGCCCACGTCGCCGCGCTTGGTGGCGCGGGTGTAGAGCTTGCCATCGGAGTAAGTGCCCGCGCCGCCCTCGCCAAAGCAGTAGTTGGAGTCGGGGTGCACGAGGTGCTCCTTGTTGAGGGCGGCCAGGTCGCGGCGGCGGGTGCGCACGTCCTTGCCGCGCTCCAGCACGATGGGCCGGATGCCCAGTTCGATGCAGCGCAGCGCCGCAAATAGCCCCGCCGGCCCGGCCCCCACGATGAGTACCCGCCGCCGGGCCTGCCGCACGTCGGGGTATTCAAACCACGGCCCCAGCAGCTCGCGGGCGGGGGCGGGCGTGGCGCGGTCGTACACGTCGGCCCGCAGGCGGATGAGCGGCCGGCGGCCCCGCGCATCGAGCGAGCGCTTGCGGATGTGCACAAAATCGGCTTCGCCGGGGCGCAGGCCGGCGGCGGCCAGAATGGCCTCGTAGCGGGCCAGCTCGTCGTAGGCTACCTCGGGGGCGAGGGCCAGGTCTAGTTCTTGTTTCATAAAGCAGGCGAACGGGAGTTAGCCGTTAAGCAAGCGCAAATTTACGATGGGGGGCGGGATGGGTGGGTTTTGGGTGGCGTTAGCTTATACTTGTGGATGCTACACCAGTTGGTAGCGCATCTACTCCTTTGTTAGTGTGGCAATGTGTGAATGCATTTTTATATAAGATGAAAATTATATTATTCCTCATAGTAATTCTATTAGGCGTATGCCCTGTAAAAGGACAGGTGTTCTATCGTGGTCTTGAACGTATGTGCTGGACAAACTCTAAGGGTAAGATAGAATGCTATGATTCGCCACGAAAGTGGTATCACGAAAATACGATTTTAATTGAAAGAGATAGTATTTTCATATATAAGGTACCTGTGCGTATTGCAAAGGGTAAAAAGCTGTACTCAGCCTCAGATGGAGCATTTTTCTACGATTATGGCGTGATTAAGAAAGAAGGATTGTATAAAGTTGCTCATCTGACTAGGCACAACTGTGAATATTGTGGTAAAATAATCACTATTGATTCCTTGACAGGGTTTAGGTATCCCGTCCCAAGTTTGAGTACTCTTGAATTGAAGTTCGAGCAGAATGGGATTAATATCAAAGGTGTGGTGTATAAAAAAATTAAAGTGCCTAGTATAGATTATTTCTTTCCTGCTAAATCATCCTTTTACTTAGATTCAAATTCAATTTATAGGCCTAATCCGGTGGGTCAATATAGATTAATTTCTCAAGGAATAAAAAGTTTTTTACGAACAAAAGAATTGAAACTTGATGGTGATACTCTGCGAATTTGTTTAGATAGATTTGAGGTATTTGAAAAAGATAAGCTAATTGAAACTCTTAACCCAAATCTTTTAAAGATTGATACTACTGGTATAATTTTTAAATATTATTCAAGGAGTCAAGTAGATACCTTGGTGAAATATTCAAAAAAGCCAATTAGAGTAATAATGGTTGAGGACATTACTGAGTACTGGAAGGCTGCGAGAATATCATTTATATATAAAATTTTTCTTCCCCAAAGTGTGCACGGATTCAGTGAGAGGGAGTATAACAATACATTTGGCTATACTAAAATTGGGCAGAGTTACAAGCATATTGGTCGTTTGCCAGAAAATAGCTGGGCACGTATTGACAAAAAATAGTGGCACCTTCCCGCCCCGCGCCCGCCTTCCCCGCTTCCTCCGCCACCTGGCGGCCCTAGCCGCTACGGGCAGCCTGGGGTTGCTGGCGGGCGGCGGGCTAGCGGCCGGGGCCAGCCCGCCGCCTGCCCACCCGGTGCGGGTCCGGCCAGCCCGCGCCCCGTTCGATGCCCCGGCGGCCTGGGCCGAGTTTACCGAGCTGCTGCGCCTGCACTACGCCTACCTCACGCGGCCCGGCATCGACGGCGAGGCCATTCTGGCGTATTTCGAGCCGCAGGCCAAGGCGGCGGCGAGCAAGGAGGCCTTCCGCGAGGTGCTGCAACTGGTGGCGCACAATTTTGCCGACCCGCACTTCCTCGTGGGCCCGCTCGATGCCCAGGACTACAACGTGGTGCCCACCAGCGCCGACCTGTGCGCCCGCTACCGCGCCCCGCGCTTTGAGGTAGTAGACGTGCGCCGCGACAGCGACGCCCAGGCCCAGGGCATCGCGCCGGGCGCCGAAATCATCACCCTCAACGGCCAAACGCCCCAGGCCGCCGTGGAGGCCGTGATGGGTCGCCCGCTGGCCCAACTCACGGCCCCGCAGCTCGATGCGGGCATCACAATCGCCCTGGCCGGCCTGCCCCGGCAGCCGCGCCAGCTCACGCTGGCCGCCGGGGGCGCGCGCCGCACCTACACGCTGCGCTCGCCCGGCGAGCAGGCCCGGCAGCTGCAAGCGGCCCCGCCGCTCAGCATCGAGCGGCGCGGGGCGGCGGCCATCATCCGGCTCAACAACTCGTTGGGGCGCAACGAAACGATTGCCGCCTTCCGGGCGGCGCTGCAAGAGGTGCAGGCGGCCAAGGTACTCGTGCTCGATTTCCGCAACACGCCCAGCGGCGGCAACACCACCGTGGCGCGGGGCATCATGGGGCACTTTGTGCAGCGCGAGCAGCCCTACCAGGTGCACGTGGTGCCCAGCGAGGAGCGCCAATACGGCGTGCCCCGCAAGTTTGTGGAGTACGTGCTGCCCCTCGCGCCCTACTACCCCGGCCGTGTGGTGGTGCTCGGCGGCCACTGGACCGGCAGCATGGGCGAGGGCCTGCTGGTGGGCTTCCACGCGCTGGGTTTCCGCACGGCAGGCTCGGGCCTAGCCGACCTGCTGGGCGGCCTCTTCAACGAAGACCTCGCCCTCAGCGACGCCAAAATCGACCTGGGCGAAGAGCAGATTCTGCAAGTAAACGGCCAGCCCCGCGAGGATTTCGTGCCCGACCTCTTCCGCGAAGCCTGCGAAGGCTGGCCCGGCGACGACCCGCTGCTGGAGCAGGCCATCCGGGCGGCGCGGTGAGGCGGCTACATTTGTTGCAATAACCAACTCTGAATGTGCTTTATGCGGTACTCGCTGCCTTTCCTGCTACTAGGCCTGGGGCTTACTGCCTGTGCCGATAATTCGCCCGGTGATACTGCTGGCAGCGGACCGGCCGCCGCTGTTGCCAAAGCTGATAATATGCAGCTGCAACGGGTGCCGACGATTGCGCCAGTAGTAAAAACGAATGATACCCTTGTGATTAAAAAGAAGGCTGCAATTTTTATCAGGCCCAATATTGCGCGAATAGATAAAGAAAGACAGAAAGGTGACGAAGAAGGGTTTGATATCACGACTAATGACTACTTGTATTATATGTCAACTGCGCAAGAGTTTCTTGACAGTGTAAAAGTGCCAATTGTCGATGTGAGCGATGAGAAATTTATCCTATTCGCGGCGAATGGTAAGCAGGGGCAGTTACTTAAAGTTGATAAGTTGCCTGAGCTTTGGAGTATCTATTTCTTTAAGCCTGGTAAAAAGGCAAAACAGGCAGACATGACAATGATAGAAGAAGAATATAAGGGCTATTTTAAACAATAAGCAGATTCAAAATAGCCAAATGCAACCCACCTTCAAGCTCCGGCCCTGGGCCATTACCGACTTGGCTAGCCTGGTCGAGCACGCCAATAATTGGAACGTGGCGAAGAATATGACGGATAAGTTTCCGTTTCCCTATTCCGAGGCGGCCGGCCGGGGCTTTATCGCCTTTGCCACGCAGGGCGACCCTATTTCCATCTTCGCCATCGAGGTGGGCGGGCAGGCCGTGGGCGGCATCGGCATTCACCCGCAAGACGACATCCACCGGCGCAGCGCGGAGCTGGGCTACTGGCTGGCCGAGCCCTTTTGGGGGCAGGGCATCATCAGCGCCGCCATCGGGCAGGCCGTGGCGTTTGCGTTTCAGACCTACGACATCGACCGTGTGTTTGCCCGGCCCTTCGGCACCAATGTCGGCTCGCAGCGCGCGCTCGAAAAGAACGGCTTCGTGCTGGAAGGTCGGTTTGCAAAGGTGCTGGTAAAAGACGGCGAGCTGCTGGATGAACTGGTGTACGCCATCCGGCGCGACGCCCACAATCCGGAATAACGCTGCATGAAATACCTGAAAATTATCGTTGGTAGTATGCTGGCCCTGAGTGGCCTGGTGCAGCTGCTGAAAGTGATAGGTATTTACCTGCGCCAGCCCGCCAACCAATGGCCGGTGGGGGCGGAGCTTGGTACACTCGCGGGTTTAGTCGCCGGGGTGCTGCTGGTCAGAAGCGGCCTGCGTCATAAAAAATGGTAGCTGCTACGCAGATGAATACATTGAGGCAAAAATCCTACCTGCTAAATGTGGCGCTGGTTGCTGGCTTCGCGCTATTTATTTACCTGTGTTACTACTACTCTACCGTTTACCACGAGAAAATCAGGGCTCATCCTGAAATGTATTGCTACGATACTTTCCGAGGCCCGGTAAATTCGGCGCTATACATAACCAGCTTAGGTGACTCTGCTGATTATCTGCATTACTACCGGGAGGTACAAATTGGAAGAAATCCTGTCATTAATTTTCCATTGAACGGGTTGAATCCAGATGTTCCGGTCTACGTGCAGGGCTACCTGGGCAACGATTCTTCCCTGGCTGAGGTCGTCAGCTACGACAGCGACCACCCGAGGACGAGGTCTTACTATTTGAGGTGCTACGTATACCGCGCGATGCTGCATACCAAGCCCCCGGCTTACGCGCGCTAGCGTCAGGGTAGGTGCGGCGCTTTGCCCGCCACCTAAACTAATGGCCGGGCTTTTAGCTTTGCTGCCTGTACCTCACTTCTTTTCAGAAATGCGTTTCTTCTCATCCTCCCTCCTCGTAGCCGCCGTAGCCGGCACCGCCCTGGCATTCAGCGCTCACACTGCCCAGGCGCAGGCCCAAACCACGATGGCGGAGCCCGCCCAGGCTAAAAAGCCCGAAGACAAATCCAAGCGCCCGAGCCCGCCGGCCGTGGTCAAAACCACCGTGCGCGGCACCGACGTTACTATCGACTACAGCCGCCCCTCGCTGAAAGGCCGCGCCGTGTACGGCGAGAAGTCGCCGCTCGCGCCCGTGGGCGAGGTGTGGCGCACGGGGGCCAACGAGGCCACCACCTTCACGGTGAGCAAGGACGTGAAAATCGAGGGCCAGGCGCTGCCCGCCGGCACCTACGGCCTCTTCACCATCCCCGGCACCACCGAGTGGACCATCATCTTCAACAAAACCGCCAAGCAGTGGGGCGCCTACGAGTACAAGGCCGCCGACGACGTGCTGCGCGTGAAAGTGAAGCCCAAAACCGTGTCCACGCCCGTCGAGCAATTCACCATCACGGCCGATAAGAGCGGCAAGGTGGCGCTGCTGTGGGGCAAGACGGAAGTAGCCTTTATGGTGAAGTAATAATTCGCGCAGTCAGCCGCATAGATTAAGTAAAAGCCTCTCTTACGCACGAGTCGTAAGGGAGGCTTTTAGTTGTTTGAGGACCATCCTCTTGGGGGTGCTACGAAGCCAAGGCTACCTGGGTGCCTGGTAAGCCAGGCATTGGTGGTAGTATTTTTTTTAATTCAGCTGTTTTAAAATCCAAGCCATACAACTTTTTGAGTCCATAATGGACCAGGAATGAGGATGTTTCATTCCATTTGGTCTTACCCCTCTGTCGTGAGTTACTACAATTTCAGCGCCTTTATTTCCTTGCAATTGCAGTGAATTTATCATTGCCGAAATATCTGCGCAGTTTAAATCGTATAAATCTCTGTGCCTGTTTTTTAGTTGCCACTCTATACCTGGTTCTGTGTAAATCAGGATTGGTATATGTAGTAAATACTTTGCATTTCCACCATCTTTCTGATGGTATGAAAACATTGAATTTTTTACGTATTCGTCTTTCGCTGTTTCAGGTGTGCCTCCCAGGTTTTTCTCCATTTCTGCCAGAATCCATTTCGCTTCATTTACACCAGCTTCCGAAAAATTCCTTTCCACTTCTCGTTGATAACGATAGTACATATTTTCATAGTCAAGAGGTGGGTCAAGTGCAAAAATAGCCTTTGGGGTGAAATAGGTATTTTTGTCCCTGACCGCCCTTTCTGCATAAGTTATCGTTTGCATTCCACCGCCCGACAGCCCGCCAAGGAATATCTTATTCTTCGATATTTTGTGTTTATCAACTATTTGTTTGGCTATAGTGTCTAGCAGCCGTTGTGCTACCGTCATTTTAAAATCATCGTCTTCAATAGTTGGAAAGGCGATAATAAAATTATTTTTAAGCGCAATTTCGTCTAAAGTAATTTGATTCATCACTCCTGCTGCATCTTCTGAGCCGCCGTGGAGAACAATAATAAGGCCAACCGGTGTTGACTTCGGTACAAGTTTGAGATAATAATATGTGCTGTCGATAGTTATTTTTTCAGTGTTTTGGGCAAAAGCAACAGCTTGTTTAAGTAAGAATACGAGCAGGATTATAATGTATTTCGCCATCTTTTGGGTGCGTTAGTAGCCTTGTAAGGAATTGCCTTAAATGCTAAATCAGAAAGGCACCCAGGGGTATTTTGACCGGGGCTCTTGTTGCAGAAGGGCGGACTTACACGTTACATGGTTGCGCCAGTAGTAGAATAAATAATTATGCTTCGAGTATAAGGAATTGGTTGCCAGTGCATCTTAATAGTGCCTAATCAACTGGTTCTGCCGTTTATTTTGGTCAAGTGAACCATCCACCGTTCACACCGCCTCGGTGCTTTCGGAGGTGTACAAGGGTAGTAGCGCCTGAACAACGTAGCGGAGCGCAACTCCGCAGCTCACCACTTTCGGAGTGCAACTCCGAAAATGGTGAGCTGCGCAGCGCGCAGCCATTACGCGCTGGTTTCGGTCAGCAGCAGCACCTGCCACGCCTCGGCCACGCGCCCTTCATCGAGCCACTGCCGGGCCAGCAGCGCCAGCTGCCGCGCCTGCTCGGCGGCATCGGCGCGGTGCTTGTTGAGGAGGTAGGTCACCATTGGCTCGGCTCGGATTTCCTCGATTTGGGCGGGCGTGGGCAGGGCGGCGCGCTCCACGTTGGCGAGCTTGGCGAGGTGGTTGCCGGTGAGCACGTCGCTGTGCCGGATGTGCGCCGGCAGCTCGTCGAAGCCAATGCCCAGGCGCTGGTTGGGGCGGCCTACTTTGAAGAGATTTTCGGGCGTGAGGCGGCTGTACCAGTCGCCGCCCAGGCGCGACACGGCCTCGAACTTGAGCGGGTCGATGCCGGGGCGGCCGTCCAGCAAGATATCCTCGCGCACGTGCGCCTGCACCACGCGGCACACCACCAGGTTGCCGTGGCCGGGCGCGTCGCCGAGGGCGATAATCTGCTCGACCACGCACTCGAAGGCCACCGGGCACTCGGCCACGCGGGGCGGCCGCACCTGGGTAGCGGCGGCTTCGGTGAGGCCGGCTTTGGCAAACTCATTCACGCCCCTGGGGTACTCGGCGCTGGCCAGCGAAAGCTGCTCGACCAGCGCGTAGTCGCAGATATTGATGACCACCTCGGGCACTTCGCGCACGTTGCGCAGCGTGTCTTTTTCGGAGTTGTCGCGCCCCCGGCTGGTGGCCGAAAACACCAGGATGGGCGGGTTCATGCTCATCACGTTGAAGAAGCTGTACGGGCTCAGGTTCACCTTGCCCGCAGCCGACACCGTGCTGGCAAACGCGATGGGCCGCGGCGCGATGGCCCCAATCATGTACTGGTAAAAATCGGGCGGCGACAAGTCGGCCGGGGCAATGGGGCGGTGGGCGGCGGGCATGGAAAAGATAACGCTTGGAAAGCCAAAGCTACTGCCTCTTAATCGGCCATCTCGCCCACCCATACTATCCCTATCTGCACGATGAAAAGGGTTTCGCCATCAGCCGTTTCTGTTTTCCAGTGAGGTTTATAGATTGCCCAAGAACTTACTTCCGCAAATTCGTCGGGCCAGTAGGCAACAACCTCGGGCGAAGCAGTCCACTTTAGCGCTGCTACTCCTGGTACCGATTGGTATTCCGCAGGCAAGGGTTTCCGTAAAATGTAATCGAAAAAGTACTCGTCCCGAGCTTGCTTATCCTTGATACTCGCTACTAACTGCGAGCGCCCAAACTCCGGCTCGTACAGCCAGACTGCTAAGTAAAAATCAGGGTAGTGCGCCGCCAATTCCCGGTGCCAGGCGTGAAAATCAGCCACGAGCCGGGCCACCCAAAGCTGCCGAATAACCTGCGGCGGCTTCTCATTTACCGCCCACGGATATAAGCCAAGCTTATGCGTATCGCGGTGTGCCTCGGCAAAATAACTTAGGTCAAACCATTCTGGAATACTGGCCCGGCGCTGGTGGTCGCGCAAGAAGCGAGGGAAGCCCCGGATTTTCTTGCGGTTTCTCTTTAATCTGAGGATGCGTTTTGGAATACCAGCCATGCTCAAAACTAAAGTAGTTTGGCGGCTTATCCTATTTTGCCCAACCGCCGCTGCCGTAGCTTGCGCTTATGAAACTGCTCTGGCTATGCCTGCTGCTGAGCTCTTTGCTAAGCCAGGCGCAATCCACCGATACCGCCCGCCTGGGCCGGCACCTGCGCTACCTCACCGGCCGGCAGCTCGCCCGCAGCGCCGCGCACCCGGCCGTGCTCGACTCGGTGGCCGCCTACCTGGCCCGGCACCTGCAAGCGGCCGGTGGCCGCGTGGCGCGCCAGCCGGTGCCGGCCGATGGGGTTACCTACCAAAACGTTATCGCCAGCTTCGGCCCCGAAACCGGGCCGCGCCTCATTATCGGGGCGCACTACGACGTATGCGGCGAGCAGCCGGGGGCCGACGACAACGGCACCGGTACGGCCGCCCTGCTGGAGCTGGCCCGCCTGCTGGGCCAGGCCAAAACCCTGCCCCAGCGCATCGACCTCGTGGCCTACACGCTCGAAGAGCCGCCCTACTTCCGCACGCCGCACATGGGCAGCTACGTGCACGCCGCCAGCCTGAAAGCGGCCCACGTGCCCGTAACCGGCATGGTAGCCCTCGAAATGCTGGGCTACTACGACGACCGGCCCGGCTCGCAGCGCTACCCCGTGGGTGCCCTCAAGCTCATTTATGGCAGTCGGGGCAACTACGTCACTGTGGCCCAGAGATTCGGCGGCAGCGGGCGCTGGGGGCGGCAACTGGCCCGGCGCTACCGAGCGGTGGCCAGGCTGCCGGTGCGCCGCTTCAAGGCCCCGGCCTGGCTGCCGGGCATCGACTTCTCCGACCACCTCAGCTACTGGCACTTCGGCTACCCGGCGCTGCTGCTCACCGACACCGCCTTCTACCGCAACGCGCACTACCACGAGCAAACCGATACGCTAAACCGCCTGAGCCTACCGCGCCTGGCGCTGGCTGTGGATGCGCTGCTGGTGGCGCTGCTGCCATAGTAACTTTCCGGGCTTGCGTATAATGCGGCAAACCTAGTGGCGCATGGCTGTTTTGCTAAAGCAGTATCGCCCCAGGTACTCTATCCTTTCCCACCCACCCATGACTGCCCCCTCCTGCCCCAAATGCAACTCGAAAGAGGCCACCAAAAGTGGCGTTATCAATGAGCGACAGCGGTTTCGCTGCAAAAGCTGCGGCTACCACTACACCGTGGCCAAAGTAGGCCGCGAGGTCAATCCGTACTACGTAGTCAAAGCCCTACAGCTCTTCATTGAGGGCGTGAGCTACCGTGAAATCGAGCGTCTGCTTGGCGTCAGCCACGTATCGGTGATGAATTGGGTCAAGAAATACGGTGTGAAAGCCCCTCGCCAGACCGACTACCACCCTACGTACAAAATTCTCAACCAGAAAGAGTTGTTAGAATATTTTCAGAAGCCCGAAAATCTGAAAAGTGCCGGCTTAGTCGTGACTGAGCTGGGCGATAAGTACATGATGATACGCTGGGAGCGTTTTCGGAGCGAGTAAAAGCCGCTGGCTATAGTTTCTTAGCAGCTCGCCAATGCTGCGCATCGGAAGCCCTAGCCAGGCACCTACTTTAGCCGGGCCGAGCAACCCAGCCGTGCGGTAGCGCCTCGCGTCAACCACTAGCGTGCCCCTTTTTAACTATCAACCACTTACCCATTCTCACCCATGCGAGCCCCCCAATCCTCAACTCCTGCCAGCGAGCGGCCCCCGGTGGGGCTGTTCAGCGCCATCGTCATCGTGGCCGCGCTGGGTTACTTCGTGGACATCTACGACCTGGTGCTGTTCAGCATCATCCGGGTCGATAGCCTCAAAGGCATCGGCGTGCCCGAGGCCGCCCTCACCGACGAGGGGCTGAAGCTGCTAAGTATGCAGATGTGGGGTATGCTGCTGGGCGGTGTGCTATGGGGCGTGCTCGGCGACAAAAGGGGCCGTTTGTCGGTGCTGTTCGGCTCCATTTTGCTGTACTCGCTGGCCAATATTGCCAACGGTTTCGTGCAAACCATCGACCAGTATGCCTGGTTGCGCCTGATTGCGGGCGTGGGTTTGGCTGGCGAGCTGGGCGCGGGCATCACGCTGGTGGCCGAAACGCTGCCCAAGGAAAAGCGCGGCTACGGCACCATGATAGTAGCCTCGGTGGGCGTATCGGGCGCGATGGTGGCCTACCTGGTGGGCAAGGAATTTGGCTGGCGCAATGCCTACTTCATCGGCGGCGGGCTGGGCCTGGGGCTGCTGGCGCTACGGGCCGGCGTGTTCGAGTCGGGCATGTTTGAGCAAGCCAAGGAAACCGACGTGGCCCGCGGCAACTTCTTGAGTCTCTTCACCAACGGCCCGCGCTTCTACAAGTACCTGCGCTGCCTGCTCATCGGCACGCCGTTTTGGTTTCTGGTCGGCATTCTCATCACGCTGGCGCCCGAGTTTGGCAAGCACTTCAACCTGCAAGGGCCGGTTACGGGCGGGCTCAGTATCTTCTGGTGCTATTTCGGCCTCACGCTCGGCGACTTCACCAGCGGCGGCGTCAGCCAGTGGATTCGCAGCCGCAACCGCACCCTGCAACTCTTCATCATCGCCACGATGGTGATGGTGGCCACGTATCTGTTTGCCTTGCACGGGGCTAGCACCACGGCGTTCTACGCGGTGTGCTTTTTCATCGGCTACGCGGGTGGGTTCTGGGCGCTGTTTGTCACCATTTCGGCCGAGCAGTTCGGCACCAACATCCGCTCTACGGTGGCCACTACGGCTCCCAACTTCGCTCGTGGCGCTACTGTGATAGTAGTGCCCGTGTTCCAGGCGCTAAAGGCCTATCCCGCGCTCGGCATGGTGGGCAGCGCGGCCATTATTGGGGCGGTGCTGCTGGTGCTGGCTTTGTTTAGCGCCAGCACGCTGCCCGAAACCTACGGCAAAGACCTGAACTACGTGGAATAAACGTTGAGCTTAACTAGCTAGCAAACGGCAGCTTCCGTCAGGAGGCTGCCGTTTGGCGTGTTGGGGGTAGGGGATAAGCTGGCGTTGCGTGTATTATTGCTAAAATAGTATAGGTTTGCTAATTTAATATTGTTGGTCGTAAGGTTCATTTATAATGCTCTGATATCGTTTTAAAAATGAGTAGAGACGCAATATTTTGCATTTGATGTCTGAATGCGTAACCTGACGCCAGACGCAAAATATTGCGTCTCTACTTCGCTCAACGATTACGAAAAAGCTATCAAAAGTACTTTTAAAGCCTGGCAAGCTATACTTCTTACCAAAACTACCGCGCCCGAGTAGCTGCTGCTACCTAACGGGTGCTATTTAGCCCTGTCAACTGGCCTGGGCTCGCAGGCCGGGACACTGCTATTGAGCTGGTGATAATCACCACGGATTTAGCGCCATCGCTCTTCTTTTCCCCACCCACTCTCATGCGAAATATTCGCTACGCGCTGGCCCTCGGGGGCACGCTGCTGGCGGGCACGGCCGTCGCGCAGGTGCTCACTACTCCGCCCACGCCGCCCGCCGGCCAAACTCCGCCCACCCCGCCGCCCGCCGGCCAAACGCTGCCGCCCGGCGCGCCCGCCACCCCCCAAACCACGCCCGCGCCCAAGCTGCCCGAGCCCTACGGCACCGGCCTGCGCGTAAACCTGTCGTCGGACGGGGCTAAATACCTGCGCTTTATCACCTGGCACCAGGTGTGGGTGCGCTACAACGAGAATAACAGCAACACGCTGCGCGCGCCCAGCAAGCCCGAAAGCAGCCAGCTCGACTTCGGGCTGCGCCGCTCGCGTTTGCTCATCCTGGCGCAGCTCAACACGCGCTTTCTCATTTATACCCACTTGGGTATCAACAACCAGAATGCAGTGAGCGGCGGTGCGAGCCCCACCGTGGACGGCAAAAAGCCGCAGGTATTCATCCACGACGCCGTGACCGAGTACCGCGTGAACAAGTACCTGAGCCTGGGCGCGGGCCTGCACTACTACAACGGCATTTCGCGGATGACCAATGCCAGCACACTCAACATCCTGACCCTCGACGTGCCCCAAACCAACTGGCCCACCATCGAGCAGTCCGACCAGTTTGCGCGCTGGCTGGGCGTGTACGCCAAGGGCACGATTGGCAAGTTCAACTACCGCGTGTCGATGAGCGACCCCTTCCTGACCAATCTGAGCAGCACGCCCCTGAGCCTGGGCACCGCCAATGCCGCCGGCACCACCAACACGGGCACCAACGTGGCGCAGTACAACCCGCAGAATACCAGCCACGTGTATCAGGGCTACTTCAGCTACGACTTCCTGGAGTCGGAGCCCAGCGCCCTGCCCTACATGGTGGGCAGCTACCTCGGCACCAAGCGCGTATTCAACATCGGCGCGGGCTTTTTGTACAACAAAGACGGCATGTACTCGCGCCCGACCAGCAGCGTGGTCGCCCTGCCGCTAGCTAGCGGCGCCGACCCCTTCGCGGTGGTGCCGACCCAGACGCACGACATCCGCCTGTTTGGGGCCGACGTGTTTTACGACTCGCCGCTGGGCGCTGACAAAAATCTGGCCCTCACCGTGTACGGGGTATATTACAACTTCAACTTTGGCCCCAACTACGTGCGCTACGTGGGCGGCCTCAACCCCGGCTACGGCACCGTGGCCACCCGCGGCAACGCCGTGCCGCAGTCGGGCACCGGCCACTCGGCCTACCTGCAAGCCGGCTTGCTGCTGCCCAAAGGGCTCATCGGCCAGGTGGCGCGCTTGCAGCCCTACGCGGCTTTTCAGCGCAGCAGCTACGAGGGTCTGCGCGCCGCCGATGGCGACCGTCAGGCCGCCAAAGTGCTCGACCTCGGAGCCAACATCCTGCTCGACGGCCACAACGCCAAGCTGACGCTCAATTACCGCTCGCGCCCCGACTTCACCAACGTCAACGACATCAAGTATCGCCCTGAGGTGACGCTGCAAACGATGGTGTTTTTGTAGAAGCTAGTCGAAGAACAATTGTCATGCTGAGCGTAGCGCAGCGGAGCCGAGGCATCTCTATCGGTGAACTAACTCTTAACGCCTAGCAACAAGGCGGTAGAGATGCTTCGCTGCGCTCAGCATGACAGCCGGATTCACCAGCCAAGCTCGTTAAAAACCATATTTCCCACCCAACATCCCAAATGGAACAAAGCCTGAACCCGAGCGCCTACAACGCGGCGCTGGACGCGCCGGCGGCGCACGACAACAACAAGGTCGATACCCGAACCATCCGGCAGGTCATCACGGCCTCGTCGGTGGGCACGGTTATCGAGTGGTACGATTTCTACATTTTTGGCTCGCTGGCGGCCATTATCGGGCCGGTGCTGTTTGGGCACGCGGGCAAGATTGAGGATACGTTGCTCGGGGCGCTGGCCGTGTTTGGGGCGGGCTTCGTGGTGCGGCCGTTTGGGGCCATGTTCTTCGGCCGGCTCGGCGACATGATTGGGCGCAAGTACACGTTTCTGGTTACGCTGCTGATTATGGGCGGGGCCACGTTTATCACGGGCCTCATTCCAAGCTACGACAAAATCGGGATTGCCGCGCCGGCTATCGTGGTGGTGCTGCGCCTGTTGCAGGGCCTGGCGCTGGGCGGCGAGTACGGCGGCGCGGCCACCTACGTGGCCGAATATGCCCCCGATGCCAAGCGCGGCTACTACACCAGCTTCATCCAGATTACGGCTACGGGCGGGCTTATTTTGAGCATCTCGGTTATCCTCATCACCCGTAAAGTGCTGGGTGAAGAAGTGTTCAAAGAGTGGGGCTGGCGCATTCCGTTCCTGCTGTCGGGCGCGTTGGTCGTTGCCTCGTACTACATCCGTAAGAAGCTGCACGAGTCGCCCTTGTTTGCCAAAGCCAAGGCTACCGGCACCACCAGCAAGAGCCCGCTGCGCGACTCGTTCGTGAACCCCATCAACCGCCGCCTGGTGCTCATCGCACTGTTTGGGGTGACTATGGGCCAGGGCGTTATCTTCTACACCAGCCAGTTTCAGGCGTTCACGTTTATGAATGCTACCTTGAAGCTCGACATCGTGCATTCGAGCATCATCATGGTGGTAGCGATGCTGCTGGCCACGCCGCTTTTCATCTATTTTGGCTCGCTTTCTGACCGCATCGGGCGCAAGAAAATCATCATGACGGGCATGATTTGCGGGGCGCTGTTCACCATCCCGCTGTTCTACGGCATCAAGGCCTTCGCCGGCCCGCTCACCGAGATTACGCCCGCCACCGTGGACGCCGCCGGCAAGGCCGTACCCGCCGTTATGAAGGCGCTCACGCCCAATATTCCGGCCATGATTGCGCTCGTGTTCTGCCTCGTGGTGTTCGTGACGATGGTGTATGGCCCCATCGCCGCCTACCTCGTCGAGCTGTTCCCGACCAGTGTGCGCTACACTTCGCTGTCGGTGCCCTATCACATTGGTAATGGCGTGTTTGGGGGCTTCGTGCCGCTCATCGCTACCTCCATCGGCGTATGGGCCGCCGCGCAGCCGGCCGGCACTTTCGCCAAGGAGCACAGCAGCCTGGTGGGTTTGGTGTACCCGGTGGTCATCGCCCTCATCTGCTTCTTCGTGGGCATGGCCATGATGCGCGACGTGCGCAATGTGAAGCTGATGGATAGCTAGCCGTAGCGCGAAGCTCTGCTTCGCGTATCGTTAGTTGACGTCATCATAAGCAACGACACGCGAAGCAGAGCTTCGCGCTACTGGCATAATGACCAAAAACCCGCCCGGCCCCGCGCCCGGCGGGTTTTTGCTTAAAGTGAGGGCCTACTATTTTTAAGCATGAAACCCGGCTTACCTCCTCCCGATACCGCGCAACGGCGCGGGCAGCGCCTGCTGTTCGTGGCTGGCCTCTTTGCGCTGCTGCTCACCTACCCGCTGCTGGCCGCCTTCGACCACGACGGCCGCGTGGCGGGCGTGCCCGTGCTGTATCTCTACTTGCTCGTGGCCTGGCTGCTTCTGATAGGCTTAACGGGCTGGCTGGTAAAATCCAAAGAGTGAGAAAGCCAATAATCTGTCATTGCGAGCGCAGCGAAGCAATCGCACCCGAACGGCAACGCTCAACAAGTGCGATTGCTTCGCTGCGCTCGCAATGACAATCGTTTTTCTACGTCAATAATCCCTTGAACAAGCTGCTCGTCATCGCCTTCTCCTTCGGCTACCTGGCTCTGCTCTTCGGCGTGGCCTACGCGGCCGAGCGGCGGTCGGCGGCGCGCAAGAGTCTGGTGGCCAACCCCTACGTGTACGCCCTGAGCATGGCCGTGTACTGCACGGCCTGGGCCTACTACGGCTCGGTGGGGCGGGCGGCGCACCAGGGGCTGAGCTTCGTGGGCATCTACCTGGGGCCGGGGCTGCTGGCCCCGGCGTGGTGGCTGGTACTGCGCAAGATAATCCGGGTGTGTCGGCAGCAGCGGCTTACCTCCATTGCCGATTTTATCTCGGCGCGCTACGGCAAAAGCGCGGCGCTGGGCGCGCTCGTCACGGGGGGGTGCGTGCTGGGCGTGGTGCCCTACGTGGCGCTGCAAATCAAGGCGATAGCCAGCTCCTACCTCATCCTCACGGGCGGCAATGCCAGCCTGGGCACCACCGGCCCGGCGCTGTTCACGGCGGGGGCGCTGGCGGCGTTCACCGTGCTGTTTGGGGTGCGCTCGGTGGAGGCCACCGAGCGGCACGAGGGCGTGGTGCTGGCCGTGGCCCTGGAGAGCCTGGTGAAGCTGCTGGCGTTTTTGCTGCTGGGCGGCTTTGTCACCTTCGGGTTGTTCGGCGGCTTTGCCGACGTCTTCGACCAGGCGGCGGCAGTGCCGGCCTTGCAGCAGCTGTTCACGCTGCACGGCGCGGGCACGCGCCCAGCCGAATGGGCCACGCTGCTGGCGCTCAGCATGTCGGCGGTGCTGCTGCTGCCGCGGCAGTTTCAAGTGGCGGTGGTCGAGAACGTGAACGAGGACCACCTGCGCAAGGCCATGTGGCTGTTTCCGCTCTATATGCTGGTCATCAATGTCTTCGTGTTACCCATCGCCTTTGGCGGGATGCTGCGGCTGGGCGGGCGCTTCGATGCCGACACCTTCGTGCTGGCGTTGCCGCTCACGGCGGGGCACTCGTGGCTGGCGCTGCTCACGTACCTGGGCGGGCTCTCGGCGGCCAGCAGCATGATTATCGTCGAAACCATCGCCCTGAGCGTGATGATGAGCAACCACCTGCTGATGCCTTTGCTGGTGCGCGTGCCCGCCGCCCGGCCCGAGGGGCAGCGGCGCTGGTTTGCCTACCTCAGCCGGGTAGCCTTGCAGAGCCGGCGGCTGGCGGTGGGGCTGGTGCTGGCGCTGGCCTTCGGGTATTACGCGGCCATCGGGCGCACGCTGCCGCTGGTCAATACTGGGCTGGTTTCCTTCGCAGCGGTGGCGCAGTTTGTGCCCGCCGTGCTGGGCGGCCTCTACTGGAAGGGCGGCACCCGGCGCGGCGCTACCTGGGGCATTCTGGCGGGCTTCGCGGTTTGGTTTTTTACGCTGGTGCTGCCCACGCTGGTGGGGCCGGGCCGCTTGCCCGAATCGGTGCTGACCGATGGGGTAGGGGGGCTGCCCTGGCTGCGCCCCGGCGCGCTGCTGGGCCTCGAAGGCCTCGACTACCTTTCGCACGGCCTGTTCTGGAGCTGGTTTTTCAACGTCGGCCTCTACGTGGGCTTGTCGCTGACCGAGCCGCCCACCGCGCTCGAACTCCGCCAGGCCGACGTGTTCGTGGATGTCTTCCGCCGCCGCAGCCTGGCCGAAGAAGTAACCGGCTGGCAAGGCCACACGCCCCTGCCCGACGTGCGTGCCCTGCTCATCGGCTTCCTGGGTAAAAAGCGCACCAACCAGGCGCTCAAAGCCTTCGCCGAGCGCTTCCCCGATGCTTTATCATTTAATAGTTATCATTTAACATTTAACAGCTCGGCGGAGGCGGCCAACTACTCGGCAACCAGCAACCAGAAACCCCCAACCGGCGAGCAACCAGAAACCAGGAACCAGGAAACAGAAACACCCAACCCCACCGCCGCCGACCCGCGCCTGCTCACCTATGCCGAAAAGCTGCTGGCGGGCACCCTCGGCCCCGCCTCGGCGCGGCTGCTGCTGGCCTCGGTGGCGGGAGCCGAAGAAATCAGCTACGATAACGTAGTCGGTATCCTCAAGGAAAGCCAGCAGCTGCTGGAAGCCAATCGCCAGCTGCACAAGCAGAAGGGCCAGCTTCAGCGCCTCACCGACGAGCTGCGCCAAGCCTACCGGCAATTGCAGGCGCTCGACCAGCAAAAAGACGAGTTTCTCTACACCGTGACGCACGAGCTGCGCACGCCGCTCACCAGCATCCGGGCGCTGGCCGAGATTCTGGCCGATAACCCCGATTTGGAAGAAGAGGAGCGGCAGCGCTTTCAGCTCACCATCGGCCGCGAGGCCGAGCGCCTCACGCGCCTTATTTCGCTGGTGCTCGACCTCGAAAAGCTGGAAAGTGGCCAGGTGGCGCTAACGCGCACCGAGCTAACGGTGAGCGAGGTAGCCCACGAAGCCGCCGAAGCCGTGGGCCAGCTGGCCCGTGCCAAGGGCATCGCGCTGCACCTCGACGTGCCCGCCCACCTGCCGCCCCTGCCCGCCGACCGCGACCGCCTGATGCAGGTGCTCATCAACCTGCTTAGCAATGCTGTGAAGGCCTGCCCGCCCGGCCGCGCCGGCCGCATCGACCTGCTGGCCTGGCCCGCCGCCGACGCCCTGCTGCTGTGCGTGCAAGACAACGGCAAGGGCATCGCGCTGGCCGAGCAACACCAGATTTTCGACAAGTTTTTTCAGGCCCAAAACCAGAGCCTGCGCAAGCCCGAAGGCTCGGGCCTGGGCCTGGCCATCACCAAAAAGCTGGTCGAGCTGCACCAGGGCCGCATCTGGGTCGAGAGCGCGCCCGAGCAGGGCGCGCGCTTCTTTGTGGAGCTGCCGCTGGCGGCCCCGGCGCGGGCGGCGGCCCCGTTTTCTCCTACCACTACCTTTTCTGCCTAAGTGCTATGGCTGCTATATTAATCGTTGACGATGAGCCAAATATCGTGATGTCGCTCGAATTTTTGATGCGCAAAAACGGCTACCAGGTCGGCATCGCGCGCAACGGCAGCGAGGCGCTTGCCGCTATCGACGCCACGCCCTACAACCTGGTATTGCTCGATGTGATGATGCCCGACGTAGACGGCTACCAGGTGTGCCGCCACATCCGCCAAAACCCCGCCCGCGCTGCTACCAAAGTCATTTTCCTCTCGGCCAAAAGTCAGGCTGCCGACGTGGCGCAGGGCTACGCGGCGGGGGCCGACTTGTATATTCCCAAGCCGTTCAGCACCCGCCAGCTCATGGAAAAAGTCCGTGAGCTGCTGGTAAATTAATCGCATCTGTCATGCAGAGCGCAGCGAAGCATCTCGCGTGGCGCAGTAATCAATAACGTAAACAACGAAGCGAGCGAGATGCTTCGCTGCGCTCTGCATGACAGACGCCCCGCCTAATTCAAAACCCAAACCTCTCAACTCAAAACTCCCACCAATGTCATTTGCCCGCATTCGCACCCTCGACGAGTACCACGCCGCCTACCAGCAAGCCGCTGAGCACCCCGATAAGTTTTGGGGCGACATTGCCGAAGGCTTCACCTGGCGCAAAAAATGGGACACCGTGCGCGGCGGCGAGTTTTCGCCGGCCGGCGCCAGCACCTGGTTTGAAGGCGGCAAACTCAACCTAACCGAGAACTGCCTCGACCGCCACCTCGCGCAGCGCGGCAACAAGCTGGCCATCATCTACGAGCCCAACGACCCCAAGGAGCGCCACACCCGCCTGACCTACCGCGAGCTCTACGAGCAGGTGTGCCTGATGGCTAACGTGCTGCTCAACAACGGCGTGCAGAAGGGCGACCGCGTTATCATCTACATGCCCATGATACCCGAGCTGGCCGTGACGGTGCTGGCCTGCGCCCGCATCGGGGCGGTGCATTCGGTGGTGTTCGCGGGCTTTTCGGCCTCCGCCATCGCCGACCGCGTGCAGGACGCCGGGGCCGAGTTCGTAGTGACGGCCGACGGCCTGAACCGCGGCGCCAAGCAGATACCCGTGAAAAGCGTGGTGGACGACGCCCTGCAAACCTGCCCCGGCGTGAAGCGCGTGCTGGTAGTGGAGCACACCGGCTGGCCGGTGCAGATGCAGGACGGCCGCGACACCTGGTTTCACGACGAGGCGCGGGGTGCGGCCAAGGCCTGCCCGGCCGTGGAAATGGCGGCCGAAGACCCGCTCTTCATCCTCTACACCAGCGGCAGCACCGGCAAGCCCAAGGGCGTGGTACACACCCAGGCCGGCTACATGGTGTGGGCCAGCTTCACGTTCCAAAACGTGTTTCAGGTCGAGGAAAACGACGTGTACTGGTGTACCGCCGACATCGGCTGGGTGACGGGGCACACGTACCTGCTCTACGGGCCGCTGCTCACGGGCAGCACCACGCTCATGTTTGAGGGCGTGCCCACCTACCCCTCGCCGGGCCGGTTTTGGGAGGTGATTGACAAGCACCACGTTACCATTTTCTACACCGCGCCCACGGCCATCCGCTCGCTCATGGCGCACTCCGTCGACCACGTGCTGGCCTACTCGCTCAGCAGCCTGCGGGTGCTGGGCTCGGTGGGCGAGCCCATCAACGAGGAAGCCTGGCACTGGTATCACCAGCACGTGGGTAAGGGCCGCTGCCCCATCGTGGACACGTGGTGGCAAACCGAAACCGGCGGCATCATGATTTCGGCCCTGGCGGGCATCACGCCCAGCGTGCCCGCCCGCGCCGGCCTGCCGCTGCCCGGCGTGCTGCCCGTGCTGCTAAACCAGGATGGTAGCGAAATAGAGGGCAACGACCAGGAAGGCTACCTGGCCATCAAGGCCAGCTGGCCGGGCATCATCCGCACCACCTGGGGCGACCACGAGCGCGCCCGCCAGACGTACTTCCAGCCCTACCCCGGCTACTACTTCACCGGCGACGGCGCGCGCCGCGACGAGCAGGGCCTCTACCGCATCATCGGCCGCGTCGATGACGTTATCAACGTGAGCGGCCACCGCTTCGGCACCGCCGAAATCGAGAGCGCCATCAACGAAAGCGAGTACGTGGTGGAGAGCGCCGTAGTCGGCTACCCGCACGACGTGAAGGGCCAGGGCATCTACGCCTACGTCATCTGCAAGAACGGCGTGCCCGAGGCCGACCTCGACCGCCAGCGCGTGGAAGCCAGCATCATCGAAGCCGTGGTGGCCCAAATCGGCCGCATCGCCAAGCCTGATAAAATACAGCTGGTGAGCGGCTTGCCCAAAACCCGCTCGGGCAAAATCATGCGCCGGATATTGAGGAAGGTAGCCGAAGGCGAAACCTCGGCGCTCGGCGACACCACGACCCTGCTCGACCCGCTGGTAGTAGACGAGATTGTGGCGGGTAAGAAGTAAGCCGTTGGCTATTTTTAACGCGGGCTGCTGAAAAGGTTTCGGCAGCCCGCGTTTTAGCTTGGAGCGTAAACCGATTTTGCTACATCTACCATTCAGGAAATAGAAACCGCCGTGACCCAGCCTTCGCCAACGCAACTGGCCGATTTTCGGGCGTGGTTTACGAAGTAGTGGGAAAGAAAAAACGCATTGGTGGATGCGATGAAGCGCGATGTGGCCACCGCAGCCGATTCTGGTATCATTAGGGCTGGCTGGGCGCGCCGCCCGCGTTGGACGCGTTTTTTTGCAGCGCGTAGTGGAAATAATCGACGTCGACGAAGCCTTTTTCGCCTTCGTCATTGAAGCTGTAGAGGCCCAGCCGGTCGCCACGGTAGTAGCTCCACATCAGCTGGCAGGGCTCGCCCAAGGGCAGGTAGGTATCGCCATCGAGGCTGTAGGAAAAGTGCGACAAGCCGTCGAGCCCCCAGGTTGAGCGCAGCCACACGTGCGGCCCCATCAGCACGGGGCCGGGGGCGGTCTGGCTGCCGTGGCGAAACTCCAGGTAGCGCTGCTGGGCGCGCTGCACCACCCCGAGCCGGGCGGGGTTTTGCGAGAAGTGGCACAGCCCGCTCTGCTGGCCATCGGCCATGTGCGAGACGTCGAGCTTCACCGTTACCTCGCTGCCGGCGGTGCGGAAGGTGCGTTGCGTCAGGGTGTTGCCGGCGCGCAGCAGGTTGCCCTTTTGTAGGGACGCGTAGGCCTTTAGGCGCAGCCAGCCGGCCCGCGCTTGCAGCGAGTACATCTCCGAGCGAGGCTGGTAGTTCCACTGCCATTGCGGGCCCAGCGCGGGCGCGTCGAAGTCGTCGCTGCGGGCTAGGCTCAGGTGGGGGGCGGGCAGCACGGCCGGCATGGCGCCCTGCCAGGCCATCGTGCCGAGGCTGGCGCCCGGCGCTATCTGCCCGATGAGGGGCCAGCCATCGCGCCAGGTCACAGGCAGCAAGCTCATCTGCCGGCCAGCCCAGTCGCCGGAGCCGTGGTGGGTCAGGAAGTACCACTGGCCATCGGGACCGGTTACTAGGCCGCCCTGGTTGGGCTCCATGGCCTCGGTGCTGGGCAGGGCCAGCTGCTTTTCCTCGCGGTAGGGGCCGGTGATGCGGCGCGCGCGCTTGGCCATGACGTAGCGCCCCACCCCGTCTTTGTGCTCGCTGAAAATCAGGTAGTAGTACTGGCCCACCTTCAGCAGCTTGTTGGCCTCGCGGCCCGCGCCTTCGTTAAGGAGCACGGCCGATTTCCGGTCGAGCGTCTTGTTATCGGGCCCCAGGCGAAAGAGGTAGGTTTTGTAGTGGTCGGCGAAGTGGGTGCCCACCAGCCAGCCCTGCCCGCGCTCGTCCCAGTGCACCGCGCAGTCGTCCCAGCCGGACTCGGCCAGCACGGGGCTCAGAGGCTCCCACGGGCCAGCCGGGCCGGGGGCCGAGGTCATAAAATAGCCCTCATCGGGCGTGCCGAAGTAGAGGCAGAAGCGCCCGCCGTGGTGCCGCAGCGTGCCCGCCCAGATGCCGCGCCCGTAGCGGTCCATCTTATCCCAGCTCAGCGCCGGGCCGATTTGGGTGAGGTCGGCCACGGCGTGCCCGGCCAGCTCCCAGTTCACCAGGTCGCGCGAGTGCAGGATGGTCATGCCGGGCGAAAACTGGAAGGTCGACGTAATGGCGTAGTAGTCATCGCCGACCCGGATGCAGTCCAGGTCGCTGTAGTCGCTGGGAATGATGGGGTTGCGGTAGGTGCCACCGGGCTGCTCGCCCCAGCTGGGCCAGTGGCCCCACGCGGGGGTAGGCTGGGCCCGCAGCGGGCTGGCTCCCAGCCCGCAGGTTAGCAAGATGCCTAGCAGGCGAATGGACGTAAAAAGCAGGGTAGCGCGCATGGTGGGTGGGAGAAGGTGAAGCATAGGTGAAAGGCAGGGTAGTAGCTATTCCGCTTCCAGATACTCTTGACGCCTTGCAGTCGCACGCGCAGGTAGCACTCTTTCAAGCGCAAGGCATTGGTGCTGGGCCTGCCTGTCGTTTAGCGTTTCACAGGTTTCAGCACCGCCACGAAGCCGCCCCTGGGCAAGCAAGTGATACGGAATGACTCGCCGGCCTTTACCACCCGGCTTTCCTGGCCGAATGACTTATCATCGGCCCCGTCTTTCAGTAGCTCCAGGCGGTACGCCTGATTGTCCAAAAAGCCCAGCTTAACATTCAGGCTTTGCGGGGTGTCTTGGCCGTTTAGCCCGCCCACGTACCACACGCCGTCTTTCTGGCGGGCTATTACTACCTTTTCGCCGGGGTAGCCGTCCACGAGCTTCGTGTCATCCCAGGCGGCGGGCACGGTTTTTAGGAAGTTTCTGGGCGCTTCGGGCAAGGTGTTGTACGCCTCCGGCTTGTCGGCAAAGTGCTGCAAGCCCGACTCGAACACCACGGCCAGGGCCAGCTCGTGCGCGTAGGTGGTGAGGTGCGGGTGCTGCGAGTTGGAAAAGGCAACCGGCGTGTAGTCCATCGGGCCGACCACGTTGCGGGTGAAGGGCAGGGTAGTGTTGTGGCGAGCAGCTGCGTTGGTCAGCTGTGGGCCGTTGTTGTACCACTCCGCGCCATAAACCGCTTCAGTCGATAGCAGATTGGGGTACGTCCGGCTCCAGCCTTTGGGCACCGTCGCGCCGTGAAAATTGACCAGTAGCCGGTGCTTGGCCGCATCGGCCATCAGGTCGAAGTAGTACTTCATTACCTTTTGCTCGTCGCCGTCAAAAAAATCGACTTTGATGCCGGCCACGCCCATTTCGTTGAGCCAGGTAAACTCTTTTTCGCGGGCTTGCGGCGTGGTGAATTTCGACCACGGCCCCGGCGCGCCGTTGCTTTTATCGCCCGAGTTGTACCACAGGATGGGCTTGATGCCCCGCTGCTTGGCGTAGCCGATGGCGTCGGTGATGGTGCCGCCGTTGGTCATCACATCCCATTCCCAGTCTATCAGCACGTAGGGCCAGCCCATGGTAGCCGCCAAGTCGATGTATTGCTTCACCGTTTGGTAGTCTTTCGAGCCGTGGTTGTAGGCCCAGTATATCCAGGCGCAGCTGCCGGGCTGTATCCACCGCGTGTCGGCCACCTTGCTCGGGTCGCTCACGTCCGTTATCAACGTAGTTTCTAGGATGTCAGCTAGTTGCCCCAGCGCGATTACCCGCCACTGCGATTGCCAGGGCAAGGCCAGGCTCAGCTGCGGCTGCGGCATGACGATGCGGTAGCTGTCCCGATTTAGCTTATTCGCCAGGTGGGTGGCGCAGTGCCGGGGCGATACATTGGCTTCGGAAAGCAGCAGGTAGCCCGCGCCCGAAGCCACGCTTACCAGGGCCGGAAAGCCAAACTCCTGCTTTTTCTTGACATCCTCCCCTGTCGAGGTAAAGTTGTACAAGTCCTCGTAGGCCGCAGTGTAAGGCTGCATCCACCGGCCACTAGCCGCCGATAGGTTGAATTCGGTCACTTCCTGCGTCAGCGCGCAGCTCTTCTGCGATGCTTCCGGGAAGCTGTACCGGAAGGCGACGCCGTTGTCGTAGGCGCGGAAGGTGATGTCGATAAGCTTGCCGTGCGGGTTGGCAAAGCGGAATACTTTTTCCACCCCCGCGTTCTGGCAGCGCTTCCGCTTGCCGTGCACCAGCTCGTACTGCTCGGCAATGCGGCTGGTTTGGAGGATTTTCAGGAAGTTGAGATTAGCCGCAAAATCCTCATCGTCCCGGATTAACCCAAGTCGGGAAGCTGGCACGGCCAGGGTGGCTTGCTGGTTGTGCCGATACCGCACCGAATAAACCAGGTGGTTTGGCGCGGCGGGCTGCATGGCGAGGGTAACCTCGATTTTGCCGTTGGGCGAGGTCAGTACGCTGGGCAGGCGCTGCGCCAGCGCGCACTGCGCGCGGAGGACAAGACACACCAGCAGCGCGGTGCTACTTACTACCTGCTTATTCATGGGGCAGCACGGATTTAGAGCTTGGCAGGGGGTAGGCCAAAAAGAAGCGAGGGGCAGAATATTCATCCTGCCCCTCGCTTCTTATCACGCCGTGATTTTAAAGGCGTAGGCGATGTCGTTGGGTTTCTGCGCGGGCAGCACCACAGCCAGCCCGTCCTTCGTGTGCTCAAACTTGAGCTTGCCCGGCATACCTAGTAGCTCTACCTGCTTTACCTTGCCGGAGTAGTGCGGACTACCCACGGCCAGCGACTTCATCAGCACGCGGCCGCTGCTGGGCCAGCCTAGGGCGGTGGCGTAGAGTGTCTTGCCTTTGGTAGCGTACCGAATATCCTCGGCCCCGAAGGGCTTGCCCTTGCCTTCGTTGAAGCCTTGGGCGCTAAGGGCGGCGGCACCTTCCTGGGCCGGCCCCTCACCGAAGATTTTCCACGGGCGGGTGCCATAGATGCTCTCGCCGTTGGCCTGCATCCAGGCACCGATGCCCTCCACGATGGCGCGCTCCTGGTCGTCGATGCTGCCGTTGCCGCGCACGGGCACGCTCACCAGCAGGTTGCCGTTTTTACTCACTACGTCCACCAGGGTGTGGATGACGGTTTTGGCGCTCTTGTAGCCGTGGTGGTCGTAGATGCGGCGGTCGTAGTGCCACTGGCCGATGCAGGTATCGGTTTGCCAGGGCAGGGGCTCAATCTGGTTGCTCTGGCCGCGCTCGATGTCCCAGACGATGCACTTGCGCTGCTCGGGCGTCAGGATTTTGCCCAGAATCACGGCCTCGTTGCGCCCGCCGTGGCGCTGGGTGCTGGTGTTGTACATGTGCGCCGCGATGCGCAGGCCAGCGTCGCTCACGGGCCACAGCGGCAGGGCCGTGTCGTCGAAATACACCAGGTCGGGCTCGTATTTATCCAGCAGCTCGACGGTGCGGTTGTAGAACTTTTCGCAGTACTCCTTGCTGGGCGGCGTCACGCCGTTGCCCCAGTCCCACTGCCGGTGTATCATGCCGTTGTCCTGGCTGTTTTGGCTCAAGGGGTGGTTTTGGGCGTAGAGGGCCTGCGGGTCGTAGCCCTGCCACCACTTGCCCTGGCCGTCGGCGGTAGTCACCTTGCCGTCGTAGGGCACGCCGGCCAGTGGGCCGTTCTTGTCGGCGCGCTGGCTGGTTTCCAGCCAGCTCCAGGTGTGGGCGGCGTGCACGCTCACGCCAAAGCGCAGGCCCTGCTTCTTGGCGGCCTTGGCCCAGCCGCCCACCAGGTCTTTCCTGGGGCCGAGGCGGGTCGAGTTCCAGGGCTGGTGGCTGCTGTCGTAGAGGTCGAAGTTGTCGTGGTGATTGGCCAGACACACGAAATACTTGGCCCCGGCTTTCTTGTAGAGCGCCAGCAGCTCCTCAGGGTTCCACTCCTCGGCCTTCCACTCGTTTATCACGTCCTTGAAGCCAAATTTCGACGGGTGGCCGTACTTCTCGCAGTGGTACTTGTACTGGTCGGAGCCCTCCTGGTACATGCCGCGGGCGTACCAGTCGCCGCGCTCGGGCTGGCACTGCGGCCCCCAGTGCGCCCACAGCCCAAACTTGGCATCGCGAAACCAGTCGGGCGTTTGGTACTGGGCCAGCGAGTCCCAGGTGGGCTGAAAGGGGCTAGCGGCGGCCGGGGCCAGCGGGCTCCAGTTGAGGCCAGCTACTACGCCGGGTAGCCAGGCGGCGGGGGCGGCAAGGGCGAGGTTTCGGAGAAGGGTTCTGCGGTTCATGCTTGGGGGAAGGATTAGGTTTAAGTTGCTCGCCGGGAGGGAAACCTCACCCCCTAGCCCCCTCTCCAAAAAAGAGGGGGGACTAGCTCTAATGCTAGTTCTAGAAGCTAGTGCTAGAAACTAGTCCCCCCTCTTTTTTGGAGAGGGGGCTAGGGGGTGAGGTGCCACGCCTGGCGAGCGCCGGTGCGATATTAATACCCCGGATTCTGCGTCAGATTCTTGTTCAAGTCGCGCTCCGACTGCGGGATGGGCCACAGCTCGTTTTTGCCCACCACGAAGTTGCGGCGCTTATACAGGTAGTAGCCTTCGGCATCGACGGGGTAGGCGGTGTAGGTGCTGGGCGTGTTGGTGAGCTTCATGCCCGTAAACTGCCGCTGGTTTTCGGAGGCGATGATGCCCCAGCGCAGGCAGTCGAAATACCGGATGCCCTCAAACGCAAACTCCACGCGGCGCTCGCGGCGCAGAATGGTGCGCAGCGCCGCTTGGTTGGTCGTCGTCACGGCGGGCATCTTCACCGCCGCGCGGCCCCGCACCTTGTTGATGGTAGCATCGAGCAGCGCCTGGTCGACAACGGCGCCCGATTCGAGGCGGGCCTCCAGGTAGCCCAGCAGCACCTCGGCGTAGCGGATGAGCGGGAAGTTGTTGCCATCATTAGAGGTAGTGGCTACTGCGGGGTCGTCTTCCAGAAACTTATAGATGCAGTAGCCGCTCCACACGCCGGGGTACTGGTTGAGGCGGTCGGGCAGGGTAGTGCCGGGCGTGGCCGTGTAGGTGCGGCCCCGAAACACGGTGCGGTCCGAAATCATGATGGTGAAATCGAGGCGCGGGTCGCGGTTGGCGTAGGGGTTGTTGGGGTTGTAGAGCGGCGACTGCGTAATGGGCAAGCCATCCGTGCATTCGTAGGTCTTCACCAGTTCGTTGAAGGGCGAATACTGGTGCCAGCCGCCCCAGGTTTCGGGCGTCAGGTATTGCAGCAGGGCGTGGCTGTAGGTGTCGCGCACGTACTGCTGCGACATGATAACCTCGCGGCTCAGCTCGCCCGCGTTCAAAAACAGCTCGCGGTAGCGCGCGTCGATGCTGTAGTAGTTGAAGTCCATGATGGCCTTGTAGCTGGCGGCAGCATCGGTCCACTTCTGCTGCGCCAGCTGCACGCGGCCCAGAATGGCCAGGGCGCTGGCGGCCGTCATGTGGCCCTGCTGGGCATCGGGCACCGAGGGCGGCAGTACGGCGGCGGCGGCCTTCAGCTCGGTTTCGCAAAAGGCCCACACCGTGGCCTTGGGCGCGCGTACCACGCTGTTGGCCTGGTCTACCGTGAGCAAGTGCTCGATGAGCGGCACGTCGCCAAAATACAGCGCCAGATTGAAGTAGTCGTAGGCCCGGATGGTGCGCACCTCGTTGACCATGATGGCCTTCTGGGTGGCATCCATCGACACTTTGTCGATGTTGTCGAGAAAGTTGTTGCAGCGCGTAATCTGGCGGTAAGCCTGCGAGTAGTAGGCGTTTACGAAGCTGTAGGCCGAGTTCAAAGTCCCGTCGGTAAACTGGTCGGGAATCAGCTCTTTTTCCGAGCCATTACCGGCCATCAGGTCGAGGTTCACCATCGAGGTAGCCGCCCAAAAATTGTAGCCCGTGAAGCCCGCCCCGGTGTCGTACACGCCATTCAGGGCCAGGGTGGCGTCGTTGGCCGTTTTCCAGAAGGTAGCGTCCGAGATGGAGGCGAGCGGCTGCTTGTCGAGCAGGTTGTCTTTGCAGCCGGGCGCGCCCAGCAGCAGCAGCCCGCCGGTCAGGCCCAGGGTCAGGCGTTTAAATGACAGATTCATAGAGATTTTATTGTTAAGTCTGGGGATGGAATGGGGAGGAACCCTTTTTGTCATGCTGAGCGCAGCGCAGCGGAGTCGAAGCATCTCTTTATCAGAGTAACTTCTAGCGTTAGCAACGAAGCGATAGAGATGCTTCGGCTCCGCTCAGCATGACAGTAGCTTACAGCTTGATATTCACGCCAAACGTGTACACGGCCGTAAGCGGGTAGAAGCTGGGGTTGTCGCCCGAGCCCTGGCTGTTTTCGGGGTCCCAACCCTCGTAAAAACTGTTGAGGCTGAACAGATTCTGGCCGCCCGCGAATACCCGGATGCGGCTGACGTGCAGCTTGGCCAGCGACCCGGCCGGCAGCGTGTAGCCGATTTGCAGGTTTTTGAAGCGCAGGTAGGTGCCCGAGCGGTTCCAGTACGAGTTGGTTTGCACGTTGGGGCTACCCTGGTTCAGGGCCGAAATGCGCGGGTACTTGGCATTGGGGTCGGGGTTGTCGGTGGTCCAGGCGTTGTCGGCCTGCCATTGCTGAATATTGCCGCCGTTGTAGTAGGCATACGCCTGGTACGAAGACATTTGCACCTGGTAGCCGCCTAGCCCCTGGAACAGCATGGCCAAATCGAAGCCCTTGTAGGCGGCCGTGATGTTGAGGCCAAACGACGTCTTGGGGTTGCGAGTGCCGATGATGGTGCGGTCGTAGGTAGCGTCCACCTTGCCATCGGGCACGCCGTCGGGGCCGCTGATGTCCTTGAAGCGGATGTTGCCCGGCTGCCCGGCCGTGGGCTGCGTGGCGTAGGAGGCCACGTCGGCCGCGTCGCGGAACAAGCCGTCGGCCACGAAGCCGTAGATGACGTTGAGCGGCTGACCCACGAAGAAGGTCGGAATCACCGCCTGTAAATCGCCGGCTATCTTCGTGACCTGCTGCTGGTTATAGGAGAAGTTGGGCGTCACGGCCAGGCGGAAGCCGCCGGCGCTGAGGTTATACGTCAGCGCCGCCTCAAAGCCCCGGTTGCGAATCGAGCCAGCGTTTACGATGGGTGCATCTAACCCCAGCGCCCCCGACACGGGCACGCGGTAGAGAATGTCCTTGGCCGTGCGCTCGTACACGTCCAGCGAGCCGCTGAGCTTGCCTTTCCACAGGCTGAAATCCAGGCCCACGTCGCCCGACGTGGTGGTTTCCCACTGAATGTTGGGGTTGGCCGCCGAGTTCACGGCCGCGCCCGGCGCCAGCGTGCCGCCAAAGGTGTAGCGCGGGCCGGTGCTGTAGGTGTACTGGTAGGGGTAGTTGGCGATGTTGGCGTTGCCGAGCGTACCATACGAGGCCCTGATTTTCAGCTCGTCGAGCCAGCTCACCTGCTCTTTCAGGAACCGCTCTTCCGACAAGCGCCAGCCCGCCGATACGGCCGGAAACAGCCCGTACTTGTTGCCCGGCGCGAAGCGCGACGACCCATCGTAGCGAGCATTTACTTCGAGCAAATACCGCTCGTTGTAGTTGTAGTTCAAGCGCCCGAAATACGACCGAAAGGCGTACTCGCCGGCCGAGCCGCTGTTTTGCTGGTTGGTGCTGGCCCCCGCGTCGAGCTGGTAGAGTTGGTTGTTGGGAAAGCGGTCGCGGTAAGCCGAAAACGAGTTGTCGCGGTGGTCTTCCTGCTGGTAGCCCAGCAGCAGCTTAAAGTTGTGGTTTTGAATGGATTTCTCGTAGGTCGCCAGGCCAATCAGGGTTACTTCCTGGCCGTCGTAGGTGCCGTTGTAGAGGTTGTTGGGCCCCACGTAGGTCGTGCGGTCGAGGTTGATGTCGGGCCGGTAGGTAACGGTAGTGCCGTTGTAGTAGTGGTAGCCCGCCTTGCCCGTCAGCGTCAGCCCCTTAATGGGCTGCCAGTCGAGGGCCGTGTTGCCGTAGAAGTTTTTGGCCCGGAAATTATCGAAGCCCTCGGCGTCGAGCCAGGCCTCGGGGGCGTAGAAATCCTGGTGCCCGTAGGTGCCGTCCGACTTGCGCCCGGCGTAAGTATTAGGTTCGCGCACCGCAAAGCCGATGATGCCGTCGATGCCCGCCGAGTTGGATACCGGCTGGTTGCGAATCTGGGCAAAGCCCAGCAAGCTGGCGCTAAGCGTCAGGTTGTCGCGCAGTTTGCTGTCGATGTTGGCCTGGAAGTCGTAGCGCTTGTTGTTGGTTTCGGCCGTGATGCCGTCCTGCCCCCGGTAGCTGGTCGAAAACAGGTAGGTAGTCTTCTTCTCGCCGCCCGAAAACGTGAGGTTGTGGTACTGCTGAAAGCCCGAGCCCGACTTCAACAGGTCGCGCAGGTGGTACACGTTGGGGTAGTTGTCGGGGTCGGTGCCGGCCTCGTAGTTGGCTACCGTCTGGGCCGACGCGCCGGTGAGGCGGGCATAGGTAGCCGAGTTCACGAACTGCGGCAGCTGCGTCACCTTTTCCCAGCCCACGTAGTTGTTGTAGCCGATTTCGAGCTTGCCGGCCTGCCCGCGCTTGGTCGTTATCAGAATAACGCCGTTGGCCGCCCGGTTGCCGTAAATGGCCGCCGAGGCCGCGTCCTTCAGCACCGTAATGGTGCCGATGTTGTCGGGCGCCACGTCGTCAATCGAGCCCGCGATGCCGTCAATCAGCACCAGCGGCGCACTGCCCGAGTTAAACGTGCCAATGCCCCGCACCGTGATGCCGGCCCCGTTGGCCCCCGGCCGGCCGCCGCCCTGCTGCACCTGCACGCCCGGCGCCAAACCCGCCAGCGCCTGCGAGGCCTGCGTGATGGGCCGGTTGTCGATGTCGCCCGACGAGATAGTGGCCACCGCGCCCGTCAGGTTGGCTTTTTTCTGGGTGCCGTAGCCCACCACCACTACCTCGTCGAGGCCCTTGGCCGCCGCGCCCAGCGTCACGGCCAGCGTGGCCTGGTCGGTGATGACAAACTCCTGGCTGGCGTAGCCCACGAAGGAAAATTGCAGCGTGGCCGGCCCGGCCGGCAGCGAGATGCTGAACTTGCCATCGGCCCCGGTACTCTGGCCGTTGGTGGTGCCTTTCAGCACCACCGTCACGCCGGGCAGCGGCGCGCCGGCGTCGTCGGTCACGGTGCCCGATACAGTGCGGGCGGCCTGCGCCTGGGCCGCCAGCGGGGCCAGGGCCAGCCCCAGGCCAGCTACTGCCAGGCCCAGCGGCCGGCGGGTGGCAAACAAGAGTAAGTAAAACGGTACTTTCATGGTTTGCAGGGATTTGAGTGGGAAATCAGAATTCAGAATAAGGTGCAGAATCCCTGCTGGCCGCGAGCCATTAGAGTAGTCTGTCGGAATATTGGGAGTAGTGGCGCGGCCTTGAAGGCAGTCCAGGCAAGAACTTGGTAGCCGCCGCAGGCTAGTGGGCCGTCGCCAGCGTAAGATTCCGCACCGAGCTATTGCGCAGCGCAAAGCCCAGCACCACCAGAAAGCACAGCGCAGGCACCAGGTAGGCGGTTTGGATAGTACTGGCGTCAGACACGTGGCCCATTACCACCGGCAGCACGGCCCCGCCCGCAATGGACATCACCAGCAGCGCCGAGCCATCCTTGGTGCGCGCGCCCAGCCCCCGGATGCCCAGCGAAAAGATGGTCGGGAACATGATGGACATGAAGAACTCGACCCCCAGCAGCGCGTACACCGCCGCTGGCCCGTGCAGCGTGGTAGCCAGCAGCAGTAGCCCCACGTTCAGCACGCTGTACAGCGCCAGCAGCCGCGCCGCTGGCACAAAGCGCATCAGCACCGTGCCCAAAAAGCGCCCGGCCATGAACCCAAACAGCGCCACGGCCAAATACTGAGCGGCCAGCTTCTCCTCCATGCCCGCCACGCTACCCGCAAAGCGAATGAAAAAGCTGCTCACGCACACCTGCGCCCCCACGTAGAAAAACTGCGCCAGCACCCCAAAAAGCAGGTTTTTCTGCTGCCACAGGCTGCCGCCGCCCGCGCTGTCGGCCTCTTCCTCGGCCAGCACCGGCAGCGGCGTGCGCCACAGCAGCAGCGCCACAAGCAGCACAAAGCCCCCGATGAGCAGGTAGGGCACCTGCACGGCCGCCGCCTCGTGGTCGAGGTAGGCGCCCAGCGCGGCCGGCGGCAGCGCCGCCAACTGCGCGCTACTCGGGCTCTTACCCGAAAGAATGAACATGCCACCCAGCAGTGGGGCTAGCGTGGCCGCCAGCCCATTAAACGACTGCGCGAAGTTCAGGCGCTGGGTAGCGCCCTCGGGGCTGCCCAGGCCGGTGATGTAGGGGTTGGCCGCCGTCTCCAAAAATGTAAGGCCGGAGGCAATCACGAACAGCGCGCCCAGAAAAAAGGCGTAGGAGCGCAGCGCCGCCGCCGGGTAAAACAGCAGTGCCCCCAGCGCAAACAATCCCAGCCCCAGCAGCATCCCGCCCTTGTAGCCAAAGCGTTTCATCACCTGCCCGGCCGGCAAGGCCAGCAGAAAATACGCCAGGTAAGAAGCCGAGTCGATAAGCGCCGACTGCCCATCGGTAAGCTGGCAAGCCTTCTTGAGGTGCGGAATCAGAATCGGGTTCAGATTCAGCGCAAAGCCCCAGAGGAAGAACAGGCAGGTTATCAGGCCAACGGCAAACGTGGTGGAGCGGGCGGCGGTCACGGGTGGGAGGGGAGGTAGAGTAGGAAAAATCGGTGCGAAAGCAGGCGCCGCCTACGCGCCCAGCTTGTAGATGCGCTCCAGCAAGCGCCATTTCTCGGCGGCCGTGGCATCGGGCGCGGTGTGCTGAAAGGGCGCCACCAGGGCTTCCCACTCGGCCTGCCGGGGCTTGGTGGCCAGCGTTTGCATGGCCTGGTCGTGGTCGAAGTCGGGCACCGTGTCCATTATCATGAAAGCCTGGTTGTCAAGTAGGTAGATTTCCATGTCCAGGATGCCGATTTCGCGCATCCCGTCGGTTATCTCGGGCCAGGCTGCGCCGGGCGCATGCAAGCGGCGGTAGGTAGCCAGCAGCTCGACATCGGCTTGCAGGCGCAGGGCCTTGCAGTAGCGCTTAAATGGCGTGGGGCGAGCGTCTTCGAGGTAAGCCATCGTTTTTTAATTATGAATTAGAAATTATGGATTATGAATTAGAAGCTTGATTATCAGTAATTCATAATCTATAATTTCTAATTCATAATTCTTCTCAAGAGTTGTCCCAGGTTTCGCCCAGCACAGGGTGCAGCAGGGCGCGCACCTCGCGCAGCAGGTCAGCGTCGGGGGGCGTGGCGGCCCATTTGATGTTCTGGCTCATCAGGCGGGGGCAGGCGGCGCTCACTAGGGTAGTGGCCACGCCGGAGTGGCTCACCGCAAACTGAATGGCCAGCTGCTCAATGGGATAGCCGCGCGCGGCGCAGTGCGCCGCCGCCCGCTGGGCGTAGGTTTTGAGGGTGGCCGAGGCCGGGTGCCAGGCCGGTGGCCCCTGGGCCGAAAGCAGCCCCATCGCCAGCGGCGCGGCATTGATGACGCCCACCCCGCGCTCCGCAAAGTAGGCTACGTGCTCGCCCAGCGCGTCGTCGTTCAGGCAGTAGTGGCAGAAGGAGAGCATCGTGTCGAGGGTGCCCACGGGCACCTGGTCGAGCACGTAGCGCAGCTTGGCCAGCGGCAGGCCCGTGATGCCGATGTAGCGCACCTTACCGGCCGCCTTGAGGGCTTGCAGGGCCGGGATGGTTTCGTGGATAACCTGCTCCAGGTCAGCAAACTCCACGTCGTGTACGCTCAGCAGGTCGAGGTAGTCGGTGTGCAGGCGGGCGAGGCTTTCGTCTACACTCTGGGCTACGCGGGTGGCACGGTAGTCCCAGGTTTTCTGGCCGTTGTGGCCGTAGCGGCCCACCTTGGTCGAGAGCAGGTACTGCGGCCGGGGCAGGGTGCGCAGGGCCTGGCCCAGCACGGTCTCGGCCTTGGTAAAACCATAATACGGAGCCACGTCGATAAAATTGACGCCCTGCGCCACTGCCTCGTGCACGGTGCGAATGCCCTGCGCCAAGTCGATGTCAGCAAACACCCCGCCCAGGGCCGAAGCGCCTAGGCTCAAGGGAGATACGCGCATATCGGTGCGCCCGATTTGGCGGTAGTGCATGGGTGGGAAGAGGTAGAGTGGCCGGAAATAAATAGCCCGGCGAAGGGCTATGGTGACCAAAGCTAATCCCGTAAAATCAACTGTTTACCAGTTTATTGCAAATTTTTCTCCGCAAAGGTTTGCGCAAAGCTTTGCGGAGAAAAAATAATTTTAGCCAGTAGTCAGGCGGCTTGCGCGGCCGTTAGAGAGGCGGGCGCGGGGCCGTTCGGCTTAATTGCGCCGGGCGGCCTGTATCATTACCGGATTATTACCTCAACCCCGAATGGCCATGAGCAAACGCCCCGTTTCGCTGAAGACGCTGGCCCAGGCGCTCAACGTATCCATCTCTACCGTGTCGCGCGCGCTGCGCAACCACCCCGACATCGGCCCCGAGCTCACGCAGCGGGTACAGCAGCTGGCCCAGGAGCTGCACTACAGCCCCAACCCGCTGGCGATGGGGTTGCTCAAAAACGCTACCCGTATCATCGGCGTTATCGTGCCCGCGCTGGTTACGCACTTCTTCGCTTCCATCATCAGCGGCATCGAGAGTGTGGCTATCGAGCACGGCTACTACATCGTGATTCGGTGCAGCTACGAGAGCTTCGAGAAAGAGCAGGAATGCCTGGCTAATCTGCTCCAGCTGCGCGTGGAAGGCATCATCATGTGCTTGTCGCAGGAAACGAAGACCTACGCGCACTTCGACCCGCTGCTGGTCGCCGGCACGCCGCTCGTGTTCTTCGACCGGGTGTGCCGGTCTGCCGAGGTGCCCACGGTAGTGGTTGATAACCAGGCGGCGGCCTGCCACATTACCCGGCACTGTGCGGCGCAGGGGCGGCGGCGCATCGCCCACATTACGGGGCCGCCGGCGCTCAACATCAGCCGGGAGCGGGTGGCCGGCTACCACGAAGGGCTGGCAGCCGAGGGCCTGCCCTTCGATGCGCAGCTCCTGGTGCCTTCCGACCTGAGCGTCGAAAGCGCGACCGCCGCCGCCCAGCAGCTACTGGCGTTGCCCGCGCCGCCCGATGCTATTTTCACCATCAACGACACCACCGCTTTTGCGGCCATGAAAGAAATTAAGCGCCAGGGTTTGCGCATTCCGGCCGACGTGGCGCTGGTAGGCTTCACCGATGAGTACCACGCCACGGTGGTGGAGCCCCCGCTGACTTCGGTGATGCACCCGACCTTCGAGATAGGCCGCACGGCGGCGCTCTTGTTTCTGGAACAAACCCAGGGCCCCGTGCCCCCGCGCCAGGTGGTGCTGGCTACGCAACTGGTCGTGCGCGAGTCGTCGGGGCAGCGGGGGTAGGCAGTGTAATTAATAAAAAGTGTGTTAAACGACTGTCATGCTGAACGCAGTGAAGCATCTCTGCCGCACCGTTGGACAAACCCAAGCGGTGCGGTAGAGATGCTTCACTGCGTTCAGCATGACCTACTTTTGCTACTTTCCTCAACTCAGGAAAAACCTGGGTCGGTACTTGGCTGACAGCATCATTCAGCCTCACGAGCGCAGGGTTATTCGTCGCTCTTTTTACCGCCGCGGGTGAGCAGAAAAACCAGCCCGCCCGCAATGGCGGCCGTAGTAGCCAGCCGCAGCACCAGGCCCTTAGGGTCGTGCTGCCAGTGGGCGCGGTAGCCTTTTTCGGCGAAGATGTTGGGCACGTGGCCGTGGGCCAGGTCGTCCACGATTCCTTCGACCACGCTCACGCGGTCGGCTAGCAGCAGGGGCAACCAGTGGCCGTAGTGATTTTCGCTGTAGCGAAAAGCGGCGCGCCGAATGACACCGCTCAAACCAGTGGGCGGCACCGAGTTGCCGATGACGGCCGGCTGGTTGGGCCGCTCGATGGAGTGCAGCGTCTCAATGTCGATGGGCTGCTGCGGGGGGCGCTCCCAGTCGTATTTTTTGGTAAACTCCCCGCTACGGTCGCGGATGGGGTAGGTGGGGTCGTTCTCCGGGTCGGCGTCGATGCCCCAGCTAGGGATGTGCGCGAAATCTTGGGCGGTAGGTTGCATAGCAAATTAAGGTTAGCGGCCGGCGTTGGGTAGGATGAGCAGGGGCTTGATGCAGTTGTCGAGCTTCTCCGAAAATAAGCGGTAGCCGTCGGCCACGTCTTCGAGTGGAATGCGGTGCGTAATCAAGCCTTTGGGGTTTAGCACGCCATTCTGCACGTGATTAATCAGGCGCGGCAGCAGGCGTTTCACCGACGCCTGGTTGGCCCGGATGGTGATGCCTTTGTTCACCACGTTGCCGATGGGCACGAGGTTATCGGTGGGCCCGTACACGCCTACGATGGATACTACGCCGCCCTTTTTCACCGAGTTGATGGCCCAGTGCAGGGCCGTGGCCGAGCCGGCTTGCAGCAGCTTGCGGCCCGTAATGGTTTGCATAGCATTGCCGGCGGCCTCGGCGCCCACGGCGTCGATGCACACGTCGGCCCCCAGCCAGTCGGTTATTTTCTTGATGAACACCACTGGGTCGTCCATGTCCTTTTCGAAGTTGTAGGCTTCGCAGTGGGCGTAGTTTTTGGCGAATTCCAGGCGGTAATCTTCTTTGTCAATGATAATTACGCGCCCGGCCCCGAACAGCCACGCGCAGCGCGCGGCCATGATGCCCACCGGCCCGGCCCCGAACACTACGACCGTGTCGCCGGTCTGGATGCCGCCCATTTCGGCGGCCTGGTAGCCGGTCGGCACCACGTCGGTGAGCAGCACGGCATCGTCGGGGTCCATGCCCTCCGGGATTACCGTGGGGCCGACGTTGGCGTAGGGCACGCGGGCGTATTCGGCCTGCCCGCCCTCGTGGCCGCCGGCCGTGTGCGAGTAGCCGAAGATGCCGCCCACGGCCGTGGCCTCGGGGTTCGATTCGTGGCAGTTGCCAAACAGGCCCTGCTTGCAAAACACGCACTTGCCGCAGGCCACGTTGAAGGGTACGATGACGTGGTCGCCCACTTTCACCTTGGTCACGTCGGCGCCCACTTCCACTACCACGCCCGTAAACTCGTGGCCGAAGGTCATGCCCACGCGGGTGTCGGGCACGTTGCCGTTGTAGAGGTGCAGGTCGGAGCCGCAGATGCAGGAGCGCGTGACGCGCACAATCGCATCTTCGGGGTGCTTGATGGCGGGCAGGGGTTTTTCGGCGGCGCGCACCCGTTTGGGGCCGCGGTAGTTCATGGCGAGCATAGGCAGGAGGAGGAAAGCGGGAAGGGCTTTTCAGTACTGCCGGGGTAGGGTGGGGTTGGGCGGGCGGCGCAGTTAAGCTGGGTTTTTACGTGTTTCTGGCGAAGGAAATCCGGGTAAATACGGCGGTACTTTTGGCGCGGCTGCCTTTCACTTGCCTTTTTCATGAGCACAGATTCCCTCTTCCGCCTCGACGGCAAAATCGCGTTAGTTACCGGCTCCAACCGGGGCATCGGTCAGGGCATGGCCCTGGGTTTGGCCGAGGCCGGGGCCGACATCATCGGCGTATCGGCCACGATGCCCGCCGACGGCGGCGAAACCGGCCGCCAGGTGCGGGCGCTGGGCCGCCAGTTTCACGCCTACCAGGCCGATTTCAGCCAGCGCGCCAGCGCCGACGCCTTCACCTCAACCGTGCTGGCCGACTTCGAGCGCATCGACATCCTAGTGAATAACGCCGGCACCATCCGCCGCGCCCCCGCCGCCGAGCACCCCGACCAGGATTGGGACGACGTGCTGGCCATCAACCTCGATTCGCCCTTCCGCCTTGCCCGCGCCGTGGGCGGCCGGATGCTGAAGCAGGGCTCGGGCAAAATCATTTTCACGGCCTCGCTGCTCACCTTCCAGGGCGGCATCAACGTGCCCGGCTACGCGGCCAGCAAAGGCGCTATCGGCTCCGTTGTCAAAGCTTTAGCCAACGAGTGGGCCGGCAAAGGCGTGAACGTGAACGGCATCGCGCCCGGCTACATCGCCACCGACAACACCGAAGCCCTGCGCAACGACCCCGACCGCTCGGCCAGCATCCTGGGCCGCATCCCGGCCGGCCGCTGGGGCAATCCCGACGACTTCAAAGGCCCGGTCGTATTCCTCGCCTCCGAAGCTGCCAATTACGTTCACGGCACCATCCTCACCGTCGATGGTGGCTGGATGGGGCGGTAGGCCCTCGCCATCCCCCGCACCGAGAAGCGCGGCGGGTAGCTAACCTCGCCGCCAACAAAGCAAAATATCACATCCCAAAAGCAGGCAGCCCGGCGCAGCCGGGCGTATCTGCGAAATCCGTTTAATCCGTTTGAATCTGCGGTCATGAAATCACGTTTTGCCATTGGCCCGCGCGAAACTGCCGGCCTCAACACTGCCGGCCTGCGCGAGCATTTTCTCATCGAGAATATCTTCACGCCCGGCGCTATCGAGCTCACCTACACCCACTACGACCGCATGATAGTGGGCGGGGCCATGCCCACCACCGCCGCCCTGCCCCTGCCGAACCCCGGCAACCTGAAAGCCAATTTCTTTTTGGAGCGCCGCGAGCTGGGCGCGCTCAACGTGGGCGGCGCGGGCCAGATAGTGGTAGACGGCACCACCTACGAGCTCGGCAACCAGGATTGCCTCTACGTGGGCAAGGGCTGCAAGGAAGTAGAATTCAAAAGCCTGAATGCCGACCAGCCGGCCAAGTTTTACCTGCTGTCGGCCCCGGCGCACAAGGAGTACCCCACTGCCCGCCGCACGCAGGCCGAGGCTACCCCCGTAGAAATGGGTGCCGTCGAAACCGCCAACCAGCGCACCATCTACAAGTACATCTTCAACGAGGGCCTGCCCAGCTGCCAGCTCGTGATGGGCCTCACCCAACTCAAGCCCGGCTCGGTGTGGAACACTATGCCCTCGCACGTGCACGACCGCCGTATGGAGGCCTACCTCTATTTCAACATGAATGACGGCCAGCGCGTGCTGCACCTGCTGGGCGAGCCCCAGGAAACCCGCCCGCTGTGGGTGAGCAACGAGCAGGCCATCTTGTCGCCGCCGTGGTCGATTCATACCGGCTGCGGCTCGGCGGCCTATGCCTTCATCTGGGGCATGGCCGGCGAGAACCTGGAATACACCGACATGGATGCGGTGGCGCTGGCTGACCTGCGGTAGATGGTCGGGAGCCTGCCAGCCATTCTTGTTTAGGGGAATGGTAGTAAGCCACGCTATGTTGCGGATAGCCCCAGCGGGGCGGCCCGTCGGTAGTACCATTCTGCCTATACATTTTAAAAGCCCCGTAGGGGCGACCCAATCGCCTGGTTGGGTCGCCCCTACGGGGCTTTGTTTGTGTTGCTAACGCCGGCTACTACCGACGGGCCGCCCCGCTGGGGCTATCCGCAACGTAGCGTGGCTTACCTTTCGGGCATAGTTACTAGTTATTTGCCAAGGTTGAAAAACAGATTTCGCGCCGCCGGCCTGCTGCTGGGCAGCCTGCTACTAGGTAGCCCAAGCGCCCATAGCCAGCCCGCTACCCAGCCCGCCGCCGCCCGCCCGGCCGCCCCGGCTCGCACCACGGTGCAATATGCCCAGGGCTTCAGCATTCAGTATTTGCCGGGGTATAAGCTGGTTACCATTCGGGGTGGGGCGGGCAAGGCGGCCCCGGCCACGCGCTACGCGCTGGTGCCGCGGGGCAAGGCGCACCCGGCCGGCTTCGCGGCCAGCCAGGTTATTGAGACGCCCATTCGCAGCCTGGTGGGGCTGGCGTCGCTGCACGTGGCGCTGGTCGATTTTCTGAATGCCGACGACGTGCTGGTGGGCCTGGGCAGCCTGCAATACGTGTCGGCCGCGCCGGTGCGGCAGCGCATCGCGCAGGGCAAAATCTTCGCCGTGGGCGACGGGCGCGAGCTCAACAACGAGCTGCTCATCGCCAGCCACCCCGACCTGGTGATGGCGACCGGCTGGCCCGGCGAGGGCCTGAGCAAGTACCAGACCATCGCGGCGGCCGGCATCCCGGTGCTGCTGAATTCGGAATGGATTGAAACCACGCCGTTGGGGAGGGCCGAATGGGTGAAGCTGATGGCCGCTTTGCTGGATAAGGAGGCGTTGGTCAATCAAAAGTTCGACCAAATAGCGAAGGAGTACCACCGCCTGGCCGCCCTGGCGGCCAAAGACCCCAAGCGCCCCCGCGTTATTCTCAACGTGCCGTTCAAAGACGTGTGGTACGTGCCCGAGGCGGGCAACTACATGACTACCTTCCTGCGCGACGCGGGCGCTACCTACCCCTGGGCCGGCCAAAAGGCTACCGGCAGCCTCCCCCTCTCGGTAGAGGCCGTGGCCCCCGTGGCCCTCACCGCCGACTACTGGCTGCAAACCGGCACCCTCAGCAGCCGCAGCGCCCTGGCCGCCCAGGACGCCCGCTTCCGGGACTTCAAGCCCTACAAAACCGGCCAGCTCTACAACTACAACCGCCGCACCAACGCCCAGGGCTCCAACGACTACTGGGAATCGGGGGCGGTGCGGCCCGACCTCGTGCTCGGCGACCTCATCCAGATACTGCACCCGGCGCTGCTGCCCGGCCGGCAGCTCTACTACTACCAAAAGCTGCGTGAGTAGCGCGGGCACCACGGGCGCGGGGCGCACCGGGGCGTGGCTGCTGGCGCTGGCCGGCGCGGTAGCCGTGTGTTTGGTGCTCGACATCGCGCTGGGCTCGGTCCGTATTCCGCTGGCGGCGGTGGTAAAAATTTTGCTGGGCCGCGCGGGCGAGCCGGCCGCGTGGGTTTTTATTGTGGAGAAGATACGATTGCCGAAGGCGCTCACGGCGGTGCTGGTGGGCAGCGGCCTGGCCGTGAGCGGGGTGCAGATGCAGACGCTTTTCCGCAACCCGCTGGCCAGCCCCTCGGTACTGGGCATTTCGGCGGGGGCGGGGCTAGGGGTGGCGGTGCTGCTGCTGGCGGGCGGCAACGCGGCCAGCGCCTACGTCATCCGGCAATTGGGTTTGGGCGGCAGCTGGGCGCTGGTGGGGGCCGCCACGGCGGGCGCGGGGCTGGTGATGGCGCTGGTGCTGACCCTCTCGGCGCGGGTGCGTGACAACGTAGTGATGCTGATAGTGGGCATGATGGTGGCCAGCATCTCGGTTTCCATCGTTAGCCTGTGGCAATACTTCAGCGCGCCCGAGCAAATTCAGGAGTACTTGCTCTGGACGTTTGGCTCGCTGGGCGGGGTGCTGGGGGCGCAGCTGGCGGTGCTGGCGGCGGTGGTGGCGGTGGGGTTGGCGCTGGCCTTTGCCTCGGCCAAGCCGCTCAATGCGCTGCTGCTCGGCGAGAACTACGCCCGCAGCCTGGGCGTGCCAGTGGGGCAGGCGCGCACGCTCATTATTGCCAGCACGAGCTTGCTGGCGGGCAGCATCACGGCCTTTTGCGGGCCCATCGGCTTTATCGGGCTGGCGGTGCCGCACCTGGTGCGGGGCCTGTTGGGCACGGCCGACCATCGGACATTGCTACCCGCCGCCGCCCTGGCGGGCGCGGCGCTCATGCTCTTGTGCGATTGCCTCACGCAGCTGCCGGGCAGCCAGGCGGCCTTGCCGGTGAGCGTGGTCACGTCGCTGCTGGGGGCGCCGGTGGTGCTGTGGGTGGTGCTGCGGAAGGGTGGGGTGGGGCGTACTTGGTAGGTGGGGGTGGGGGCGTAAAGAAAACGGCTGTCATGCAGAGCGCAGCGAAGCATCTCGCGTGGCGCAGTAACTAATAACGTTGAGAATACTGCGCCACGCGAGATGCTTCGCTGCGCTCTGCATGACTAACGCAGCGCTTTGCCTACCCCAATGCTTACGCCAATTGCCGTCTCCCCCGCCCACCTCGCCGCCCGCGCCCTCACCATCGGCTACCCCGCCGCCCGGCCCCCTAAGTCTGTGGCCGGCCCGCTCGACTTCACCCTGAATTCTGGTGAGCTGGTAGCTTTATTAGGCCCCAATGGGGCCGGCAAGTCGACCCTGCTGCGCACCCTGGCGGGCTTGCAGGCACCCCTGGCAGGTAGGCTTAGCATTCAGGAGAAAGACCTCGCCGCCCTCGGCCCGCCCGCGCGGGCGCGGATGCTCAGCATCGTGCTCACCGATAGGGTAGAGGCCGGCGGCCTCACGGCCTTGGAGTTGGTGCGCCTGGGGCGGCACCCGCACACGGGCTGGCTGGGCGGCCTCTCGGCCCGCGATGAGGACGTGGTGCAGGCGGCCCTGGCGGCCACCGGCACCACCGCCTTTGCCGCGCGGCGGGTGGCCGAGCTCAGCGATGGCGAGCGCCAGAAGGTGCTGCTGGCGCGGGCGCTGGCTCAGGACACGCCCGTCATCTTGCTCGACGAGCCCACCGCCCACCTCGACCTGCCCAACCGCGTGGCCCTGCTGCGCCTGCTGCACCGCCTGGCCCGCGATACCCAAAAGGCCATTCTGCTCTCGACCCACGAGCTCGACCTGGCCCTGCAAGCTGCCGACCGCCTGGCCCTGCTCACGGCCGAGGGTACTTTGCACCTGGGCACCCCCGAAGACCTGGTGCTCGATGGCACCTTCGCCGCCGCCTTTGCCCGCGAGGGGCTGACTTTTGATGCCGCTACGGGCACCTTTCCGCTGCACGCGGCGCGCGGCCCGGCCGTGCGGCTGGTGGGCGCGGGCCCGGCCGCCCTCTGGACGGGCCGCGCCCTGGCGCGGGCCGGCTACACAGTGGCTCCCGGCCCCGAAGCCCTGGCCGAGCTAACCGTGGCCGGCGATAACGCGCAATACCACTGGCAACTGCAAGGGGCCGGGCCGCCGCGCACCGGCACCACCGTGGCGGCGCTGCTGGCGGCGCTGCGCACGCAGCTACCGGCCTAGCCCGCCGCCGTTATCCGGCTTCCGCACCCTGCTACGATAGGAGAATAGCTGCCAGCTGCCGGCATGGTTAGTTGGTTGGCTGCCTCCAGGCCCCAGCTTTGCAAGAGGTATTGAAACGCAGCCATTTTACCAAGGAGGTAAGCCAGCTCCAGTAAGTTATCGGCAAGTCCCAAGAGCTTATCGGCAAGTCCCGACAGCTTATCCCCAAGTCCTGACAAGCTCTTGGCAAGTCCCAACAGCTTGTCAGGACTTGCTAACAATCGGTTACCCTTCGCCCAAGAGAAAAATACCGGCCGCCAAGTAGGCTGAACGGTGTATCAGACAGGTAGAGCGCATTAAAAACCACGCTGTGCGGCCCGATTGGGGGGCGGGCAGGCAGCGGGCGGTCGCATTTGCCCGTATGGGAGGGCAGCCGGGGCGCTACTTATCGCTCCGGCCGTGGCCTGGCTTATGACTTCACTGCCTACTTCTGCGAGTATGCTTTCTAAAACTAATTTTACGCAGCGCGTGCTCATCGTGGTGAGCGTCACGCTGCTGGCCTTGCTGGTGATGGCGGGCGCGGGGCTGGCCTTCAGCGTGCTGCTGCGGGTGCTGGCGGCGCTGCTCATTGCCTTGCCGCTGCGGGCGGTGGGCGACTGGCTGCACCGCCGCACCGGCATGAGCACGGGCCTGGGGCTGGCCCTCACTACGCTGGTAGTAGTGGCCTCGCTGGTGGCGATGTTCTGGCTGTTTTCGGCCCGCATCGGCGAGCAGGTGCAGAACTTGCAGGTGCAGCTGCCCATCGCGGTGCAGGACGTGCAGGCCCGCATCGAGGCTACGGAGTGGGGGCAGTGGCTGGCCCGCGAAAACGTAACCTACACCAAGATGGTGGGCGGCTCGTCGGAGTGGGTGAGCCGGGCCACGGGCATTTTCTCGACCTCGCTCAGCATCGTGGCCGATGGCTATGTCATCACCTTTCTGGCGGTCTTCCTGATGCTGCAACCCAAAACCTACCGCGCCGGGCTGGTGATGCTGGTGCCGGTGGCGGGCCGCAAGCGCGCCCACATGGTGCTCGACTGCATCAGCAGCACGCTGGTGAAGTGGGTGCTGGGTCGCCTGGTATCGATGCTCTTCGTGGGGGTCTTTACCTGGCTGGGCCTCACCTTTATGGGTATGCAGATGGGGGCGGTACTGGGCTTGTTTGCGGGCTTGGTTACGTTCATCCCCAACATCGGGCCCATCGTGTCGATGGTGCCGGCCGTGCTGCTGGCCTTCGTGTACGGCGGGCCGCAGCAGGCGCTGTACGTCATCGGCCTCTACCTGGTGGTGCAAACGTTGGAGAGCGCCGCCGTGTCGCCGGTGGTGCAGCAGCGGCTTATTCAGATGCCGCCCGCGCTCATTCTCATCGGGCAGTTGATAATCGGGGCGTTTACGGGGCTGCTGGGGCTCACGCTGGCTACGCCCATCATCGCCATCATCATCGTGGTGGTGAAGATGCTGTACGTGCAGGATGTGCTGGGCGATGAGGAAGTGAAAGTGTAGCTGGCGGCCGTTGCCCCCATGCCGCGCCCCGGCTGGTCGATGTTTAGTCGACTAGCCGGGGCGCGGTTTTTTAGAATTGATTTCTGAACAAACGATTGTTTGTGTTTATTTGTAGTCTCAATGCGGCTCGCCGCCATTGTGCTACCCGCGCTACTCCTCCCACCCGCCATGCCTGCCAAGCCCTCTGCTGTGCCCGCGTTTGCCGCGCCCGCGCCGCCTGCCCCCAGCGCGGCGCGGGTGGTGAAGAAGCGCCGCCCCGAGCAGCGGCAGCTCATTTTGGACGAGGCGGCCCGGCTGTTTAAGGAGCGGGGCTTTGGCAGCTCCTCGATGCGCGAGCTGGGCGCGCGGGTGGGCCTCGACGCGGCGAGTATGTACAACCATATTCGCTCGAAGGATGAGCTGCTAGACATCATCTGCTTTCGGGTGTCGGACGCCTACATCGCGCAGCTGCTGGCCGTAGAGCAAACTGCCGCCACCAACCTCGACAAGATAACCGAGCTGCTGCGCCAGCACGTGCGCCTGATGACGCAGGACGGGGCCGCCGTGTCGGTGGCCAACAACGAGTGGAAGGCGCTGACCGAGCCGCGCCTCACGGAATTCAAAGAAGCCCGCAAGCGTTATGAGAAAGGATTCGCGGCCCTCATCGAGCAAGGCATCGCGGCCGGCGAATTGCAGTCCGTGAACGTGTCGGTGGCCTTGTTCACGCTGCTTTCGGCCGTGCGCTGGGTCGAGTTGTGGTACCGGCCCGGCCGCGCGCTCTCGGCCGCCGAGCTGGAAGCCGACCTGCTCACGCTGCTCCTCGATGGCTTGAAAAAACAGTAACCCATGAGCCGCTTTCATAAACTCCGCATCAAGCACATCGCCCGCGAAACGCCCGACTGCGTGCGCGTGACCCTGGACGTGCCCACCGACCTGCGCGCGGCATTTCGCTTCACGCAGGGCCAGTACCTCACCTTCCGGCGCGTGCACAACGGCGAGGAGCTACGCCGCTCGTACTCCATTTGCAGCAGTCCGCTCGATGGCGAGTGGCAGGTAGCCATCAAGAAAGTGCCGGAAGGCCGCTTTTCCAGCCTGGCTGTGGACGCCCTGCGCGCCGGCGAAGAGCTGGACGTGATGCCGCCCGCTGGGCACTTCCACACCCCGCTTAGCCCCGCGCAGGCCAAGCACTACCTGGCCTTTGCGGCGGGTAGCGGCATCACGCCCATCTTTAGCATCATCAAAACCGTGCTGCTGACCGAGCCCAACAGCCGCGTGACCCTGGTGTACGGCAACCGCGGCCGCAATTCCATCATCTTCAAAGAAGCCCTCGAAGCCCTCAAAAACAAGTTTTTGCATCGCCTCAGCCTCTACCACGTGTTGAGCCGCGAGCCCGGCGAGGCCGACCTGCTGGTGGGCCGCATCGACGAGCAAAAGGCCCGGCAGTTTCTGGAAAAAGTGGTGCCGGCCGGCCAAATAGACGAGTGCTTTATCTGCGGCCCCGAAGACATGGTAGCCGGCGTGCGCGCCGCCCTGACGAGCGCGGGCGTAGTGCCCGAGAAGATTCACTTCGAACTGTTTGGCTCGGCCAATGCCGGCAAAGCCGGCGCGGCCAAAACCAAGCTACCGCCCGTGGGCGAAGATGACAAGAAGAGCCTGGTAACGCTGAAGCTCGACGGCGGCGCGCGCCTGCTGGAGATGTCGTACTACGGCAACACCATCCTCGACGCGGCGCTGGAAAGCGGCATCGACGCGCCCTACTCCTGCAAAAACGGCATGTGTAGCACCTGCCTCGCCCGCGTCACCAACGGCCGCGTGGAAATGGACGTAAACTACTCGCTCTCTGAGGCCGAGGTGGCGAAGGGCTACGTGCTCACTTGCCAGGCGCGGCCGGTGACGGACGAGGTAACGGTGGATTTTGACCAGTAAGGGAAGTAGTAAGCAAAAGCGTATGTCATGCTGAGCGCAGCGCAGCGGAGTCGAAGCATCTCTACCGCTTCGTTGCTTAGCGTAAAAGATTAGTTCTCCGGTAGAGATGCTTCGACTCCGCTGCGCTCAGCATGACAGGTAGTTTATCCGACATCAATAAGTAACCACCAGTATGGAAACGCTAGAGAAGCCCGCCCTCACGCAGGAAGGACAGTTCCAGGCCCGCATCGACGCCGACGTGCGCATCGAGCCCAAAGACTGGATGCCCGACGCTTACCGCAAAACGCTTATCCGGCAGATTTCGCAGCACGCGCACTCCGAGCTGGTGGGCATGCTGCCCGAAGGCAACTGGATAACCCGCGCCCCCTCGCTCAAGCGCAAATCCATCCTGCTGTCGAAGGTGCAGGACGAGGCCGGCCACGGCCTCTACCTCTACAGCGCCGCCGAAACCCTGGGCACCAGCCGCGACCAGATGCTGGCCGACCTGCACTCGGGCAAGGCCAAGTACAGCAGCATCTTCAATTACCCCACGCTCAGCTGGGCCGATATGGGCTGCGTGGGCTGGCTCGTGGATGGCGCGGCCATCCTCAACCAGGTGCCGCTGTGCCGTACCAGCTACGGCCCCTATGCGCGGGCGATGGTGCGGGTCTGCAAGGAAGAAAGTTTCCATCAGCGCCAGGGCTTCGAGGTGATGCAAACGCTGTGCGAAGGCGCGCCGGTGCAGAAAGAAATGGCGCAAGAAGCCCTCAACCGCTGGTGGTGGCCCACGCTCATGATGTTTGGCCCCCGCGACGCCGACTCGCCCAACACTGAACAGTCGATGAAGTGGCGCATCAAGCGCTTTACCAACGACGAGCTCCGGCAGAAGTTCGTGGATATGATGGTGCCGCAGGCCGAGTTTCTGGGCCTCACCGTGCCCGATGAGCAGCTGCGCTGGAACGAGGAGCGCCAGGCCTACGACTTCGGCGAAGTGAACTGGGACGAGTTCTGGCAGGTAGTGAAAGGCAACGGCCTCTGCAACGCCGACCGCCTGCAAGCCCGCGTGCAGGCCCACGAAGAAGGCGCCTGGGTGCGCGAAGCCGCCAACGCCCACGCCGCGAAGCGGCGCGAGCGGGCGGGGGCAGTGGCATAGGTAACTACTACCCGTCATGCTGAGCGGAGCGCAGCGGAGTCGAAGCATCTCTATCGGTGAACTAACTCCCAGCAACGAAGCGGCAGAGATGCTTCGGCTGCGCTACGCTCCGCTCAGCATGACGGGGCTTGAATAAGCAATTCATACAACCCATGACCCAATCCGAATGGCCTCTTTGGGAGGTCTTTATCCGCAGCAAGCAGGGGCTCGACCACAAGCACGTGGGGAGCCTGCACGCCGCCGATGCCACGATGGCCATCCAGAACGCGCGCGACGTGTACACGCGCCGGCTGGAAGGCGTGAGCATCTGGGTGGTCGAGTCCACCCACATCCACGCCTCCAACCCCGACGACGCCGAGGCCTTCTTCGACCCGGCGGCCGACAAAGTGTACCGGCACCCCACGTTCTACGACGTGCCGGCCTCCATCAAGCACATGTAATGCCGCCGCTTATGCAAGCTTCTCCTGCCGAGTCTGCCGCCCTGGCCCCTACCCCCGCCGAGCTGCGGCAGCCGCTGTTTCAGTACGTGCTGCAGCTGGCCGACACCAGCCTCATCCTGGGCCACCGCCTAAGTGAGTGGTGCGGCCACGGCCCCATCCTGGAGCAGGATTTGGCGATGGCCAACATCGCCCTCGACCTGCTGGGCGAAACCCGCAGCCTCTACCAATACGCCGCCGAGCTCGAAGGCGCGGGCCGCACCGAAGACGACCTTGCCTACCTGCGCTCGGCCGTGGAATACCGCAACCCCTTGCTGGTAGAGCAGCCGAATGGCGACTTCGCGCATACCATCGTTCGGCAGTTTCTGTTCGATAATTTTCATTATCCTTTCCTGCAAGCGCTTCAGCGCAGCCCCGATGCGCGCCTAGCCGGCATTGCCGAAAAGGCCGTGAAGGAAGCCGCCTACCACCTTAAATGGAGCTCGGAGTGGCTAATCCGCCTCGGCGACGGCACCCCCGAAAGCCGCCAGCGCGTGGAAAAAGCCATCGCCAGCCTCTGGCGCTACGCCGCCGAGCTCACTACCCCCACCACCACCGAAAAGGCGCTGCAAGCCGCCGGCCTCATCCCCGACTACGCCGCCCTGCACCCCGCCATGAGCGCCCACGTAGCCCGCGTGCTCGAAGAAGCTACCCTGCCCCCGCCGCCCGCCGCCGCCTTTGCGCTGGCCGGGGGCAAGGAAGGGCGGCACAGCGAGCACCTGGGGTATATTCTTACCGAGTTGCAATATGTGCAGCGCGCCTATCCGGGGCTGACGTGGTAGGTTTTTCAGCTGTTAGCTACTGGCTGTTGGCTACTAGCCTTTTGAACGAGAATGATGAAAACCGAAAAGCTAACCGCTAACAGCCAACCGCTAACCGCTAAAGTCTGGGCGCTGCTCGATGAAGTGCTCGACCCCGAAGTGCCGGTGCTCAGCATCCTGGACCTGGGCATCGTGCGCGGCGTGGAGGTGGTGGGCGAGCGCGTGACCGTGCATATCACGCCGACCTACTCGGGCTGCCCGGCCATGAATACCATCGCGACCGACATCCGACTGCGGCTGCTGGCCGAAGGCCTCACCGACGTCGTCATTCACACCCAGCTCAGCCCCGCCTGGACCACCGACTGGATGACCCCGGCCGGCCGCCAAAAGCTCGAAGCCTACGGCATCGCGCCGCCCGTGGCCGGCACGGCCACGGGGCACATGCTTAATTTATTCGGGCAGGATACGGCGGTGCGCTGCCCGCAGTGCAAGTCGGATAATACGCGGCTGGTCAGCCAGTTTGGCTCTACGGCCTGCAAGGCTTCGTACCAGTGCAACGACTGCTACGAGCCGTTTGATTATTTCAAATGTCATTAACTACGCCTGCCTAAAGGTGCTTGTCATGCTGAGCGTAGCGAAGCATCTCGCGTGGCGCAGTAATCTCTACCGCCACCAACGGTGCGAGCGATATGCTTCGCTGCGTTTTGCATGACGGACGTAATTTCTCCATCCTCTCCCATGCCCGATTCCCAATCCTTGCTCTACTCTTTCGCCGACGGCGTGGCCACGCTGACCTTCAACCGCCCCGCCGTTTTCAACAGCGTCAACCGCGAAGTGGCCCTGGCCCTGCAAGACCGCCTGCGCCAGTGCCAGGCCGATGCCAGCGTGCGCGCCGTGGTGCTCACGGGCACGGGCCGCGCCTTCTGCGCCGGCCAGGATTTGGCCGAGATAACCGGCCCCGACGCGCCCGAGGTGGCCGACATCGTGGAGAAGCTTTACAACCCCATCGTGCTGCTCATCCGCGAGCTCGACAAGCCCGTGCTGGCCGCCGTGAACGGCGTAGCCGCCGGCGCGGGGGCCAACCTGGCCCTGGCCTGCGACGTGGTAGTAGCCAAGGAATCGGCCTCGTTTATTCAGGCGTTCAGTAAGATAGGCCTGGTGCCCGACAGCGGCGGCACGTACTTCCTGCCGCGCCTCGTGGGCATGCAGCGGGCCAGCGCCCTCATGCTGCTCGGCGACAAGGTGAGCGCCGCCGATGCCGTGCAGATGGGCATGATTTACCAGAGCTTTGCCGACGACGCCTTCGACCAGGAAGTAGCCGCCCTGGCGCGCCGCCTCGCCGACCTGCCCACCAAAGGCCTGGCCTACACCAAGCACCTGCTCAACAGCACCTTCGGCAACGACGTAACCCAGCAGCTGCGCGCCGAAGGCGACTACCAGCTGCGCGCCAGCAACACCGCCGACTACCGCGAGGGCGTGGCGGCCTTCCTGGCCAAGCGCCCGGCAGTTTTCAAAGGGCAGTAAGGTTGCCCGGACTTTGTAGTCCGGGTGCGAGCGTAGCTCACAGCTGCGCCTCGGTACGTCAACTAGTTTACCCCAACGCGGGATGCGAGCTGCGCTCGCGCTCGGACTACAAAGTCTAAGCTACCCTAAATTCATCAATTCAACACATGACCATCGGCATCATCGGCAGCGGCGCCATGGGCGCGGGTATCGCGCAGGTAGTGGCCACCGCCGGCCACCCCGTGCGCCTGCTCGACCAGAACGCCGCCGCCCTCGACCGCGCTACCGCCGGCATCGCCGCCAGCCTGCGCAAGCTGGCCGACAAAGGCAAGCTTACCGCCGCAGCCGCCGAGGCGGCCGTAGCCCACCTGCACCCCACCACCACGCTGGCCGACTTTGCCGATTGCGGCTTGGTTATCGAGGCTATCGTGGAAGACCTGGCAGTGAAGCAGCAGGTTTTTAAGGAAGTAGAAGCCGTAGTGCCGGCCGAGTGCTGGCTGGCCAGCAATACCTCGTCGTTGTCCATCACGGCCATTGCGGCGGCGTGCCAGCGCCCCGAGCGCTTCGTGGGCATCCACTTTTTCAACCCTGCCCCGCTGATGCAGCTGGTCGAAGTCATACCGGCCGTGCAAACCCGCGCCGGGCTGGCCGACGAGGTGCGGGCGCTGGTAGCCAGCTGGGGCAAGCGCCCGGTGCTGGCGCAGGACACGCCCGGCTTCATCGTGAACCGTGTGGCGCGGCCGTTCTACGGCGAGGCCATCCGCATGCTGGAAGAAGGCATCGCCGACGCCGCTACCATCGATTGGGCGCTGACCGAGCTCGGTGGCTTCCGTATGGGGCCGTTCGCGCTCATGGATTTTATCGGCCACGACGTTAATTATCGCGTTACGGAGTCTGTCTTCACGGCCTTTTTCTACGACCCGCGCTACCGGCCGTCCTTCACCCAGAAGCGGCTGTTCGAAGCCGGCTACTACGGCCGCAAAACCGGGCGCGGCTTCTACGACTACGCGCCCGGCGCGGTGTCGCCCGCGCCCACCCAAGACGTGCAGCTCGGCACCGCCATCCTGCACCGTGTGCTGGCCATGCTCATCAACGAGGCCGCCGAGGCGCTGTACCTGCACGTGGCCTCGGCCTCGGATTTAGAGCTGGCTATGACTACCGGCGTCAATTACCCCAAGGGCCTGCTGGCCTGGGCCGACGAGCTCGGCCCGGCGCAGGTACTGGCTACCCTCGACGGCCTCTACCACGAGTACCACGACGACCGCTACCGCGCCAGCCCGCTGCTGCGGCGGCTGGCTGGCCGCGGGCAGTTCTTCTTGTCCGTCAGTCCGCGGTAATCGTCATGCTGAGCGCAGCGCAGCGAAGTCGAAGCATCTCTACCGCTTCGTTGCTAGCGCTAAAAGTTACTCAGCTAAAGAGATGCTTCGACTCCGCTGCGCTGCGCTCAGCATGACAGGAGATTTTTGTAACGATAACTATTTCATGACTCCAGCCTATATCATCGACGGCATCCGCACGCCCATCGGCAACTTTGGCGGCACGCTCGCCGCCGTGCGCCCCGACGACCTGGCCGCCCACACCATCCGCGAATTGCTAAAGCGCAACCCTAGTGCCGACCCGGCCGCCGTGGCCGATGTCATCGTAGGCTGCGCCAACCAGGCCGGCGAAGACAACCGCAACGTGGCCCGCATGGCGGCGCTGCTGGCCGGCCTGCCGCCCACCGTGCCCGGCGAAACGGTGAACCGCCTTTGCGCCAGCGGCTTGTCGGCGGGTATTGCGGCGGCCCGCGCCATTCAGAGCGGCGACGGCGACTTGTTCGTGGCGGGCGGGGTAGAGAGCATGACCCGCGCCCCATTTGTGATGTCGAAGCCCTCGAAGGCTTTTGGTACCGATTCCCAAATGGCCGATTCCAGCTTCGGTTGGCGCTTCATCAACCCCGCCATGCAGGCGCAGTACGGCACCGACGCGATGGGCGAAACCGCCGAAAACCTGGTCGACCAGTACGGCATCAGCCGCGCTGACCAGGACGCCTTCGCGCTAACCTCGCAGCAGAAGGCCGCTGCCGCGCAGCGGCGCGGCCGGCTGGCGCAGGAAATCGCGCCCGTGCCCATTCCGCAGCGCAAAGACGAGCCCTTACTCTTTGCCGAAGATGAGTTTCTGAAGCCTGCTACCACGCTCGACGGCTTGGCCGCTTTGCGCCCCGCCTTCCGCAAAACCGGCACCGTAACGGCCGGCAATGCCTCGGGCCTCAACGATGGGGCGGCGGCGCTGCTACTGGCTTCGGAGGCAGGCATCAAGCAGCACAACCTCACGCCCCGCGCCCGTATCGTGAGCATGGGCGTGGCGGGCGTCGAGCCGCGCATCATGGGCATTGGGCCGGTGCCGGCTACGCAGCAAGCCCTCAAAAAAGCCGGCTTGGCGCTGCACGACATCGATATTATTGAGCTCAACGAAGCCTTCGCCGCGCAGTCGCTGGCCTGCATCCGCGCGCTGGGCTTGGCCGACGACGACCCGCGTATCAACCCCAGCGGTGGGGCAATTGCCCTAGGCCACCCACTGGGCATGAGCGGTGCGCGCCTGCTCGGCACGGCCGCCCTAGAGCTGCACGCGCAGCAAAAACGCTATGCGCTCGTGACGATGTGCATCGGGGTAGGGCAGGGTTACGCCGTGGTTATTGAGCGCGTGTAGCGCGCTGCGTTTATAATTAATGCCGTCATGCTGAGCGCAGCGCAGCGGAGTCGAAGCATCTCTGCCGCTTCGTTGCTAGCGTCAGGAGTTAATTCACCAGTAGAGATGCTTCGACTCCGCTGCGCTGCGCTCAGCATGACAATTGTAAAATCTTACCCTTTACCCATGACGCCCACCCTCGAAAACTACACCCTCGGCCGCTGGGCCGCCGGCCCCGCCGCCCCGCACGAGCTCCTCGACGCCAGCACCGGCGAAGTCATGGCGCTGGTCAATACTGAAGGCTTCGACTTCGCCGAAATCCTGGCCTACGGCCGCCGCGTGGGCAACCCCGCCCTGCGCCGGATGACCTTCCACGAGCGCGGGCGGATGCTCAAGGCGCTGGCCTTTCACTTGCAGGAAAAGAAGGAAATTTTCTATGAGCTGAGCTACCGCTCGGGTGCCACGCGGGCCGACTCGTGGATTGATATTGAGGGCGGTATCGGTAATTTGTTTGCCAATGCCTCGCTGCGGCGCAAATTCCCTGATAAGCCGTTTTACGTGGAGGGCGAGCCGGTGGGCCTCAGCAAGGGTGGCACCTTCATGGCGCAGCACCTGCTGGTGCCGCGCGAGGGTGTGGCCGTGCACATCAACGCCTATAACTTCCCCATCTGGGGCATGTTGGAGAAAATCGCGGTGAATCTGCTGGCCGGGATGCCCGCCGTGGTGAAGCCCGCCGTGCCCAGCGCCTACCTCACCGAGGCCGTAGTGCGCGAAATCATCGCCAGCGGCATTTTGCCCGAAGGCGCGTTGCAGCTGGTAGTGGGCTCGGGCCAGGGCATTCTCGACCACGTCACGTACCAGGATGTCGTGACCTTCACCGGCTCGGCTGCCACCGGGGCCAGGCTGCGGGCGCACCCGCGCATCATCTCGGAGGCGGTACCTTTCACGCTCGAAGCCGACTCGCTCAACGCGGCTGTGCTCGGCCCTGATGCCGTGCCCGGCACCCCCGAGTTCGACCTCTTCATCAAAGAAGTGCGCAAGGAAATGACGGCCAAATGCGGGCAAAAATGCACCGCCATCCGCCGCGCCATCGTGCCCGATAAGTTGCTCGAAGACGTGCAAATTGCCCTCGGCAAAGCCCTGGCCCAAACCACCATCGGCCACCCGCAGGCCGAGGGCGTGCGGATGGGCGCGCTCGCCGGCCGCGAACAGGCCGCGCGACTGCGCGAGCAGGTGCGCCAGCTGGCGAAAAACACGCCCATCGTGTACGGCGACCTCGACGCCGAAGTGCCGCTGCTGGGCCGCGAGCGCGGGGCCGATTTTGCCAAGGGCGCGTTCATCTCGCCCATCGTGCTGCGCAACGACCAGCCGTTCAAGCACCTTGATTCGCACGAGCTGGAAGCCTTCGGCCCGGTAGTGACCTTGATGCCCTACCACGACGTAGCCGAAGCGGTGGCGCTGGCCAACCTCGGCAAGGGCTCGCTGGTGAGCAGTATCGCCACTAACGACCCGCGCACGGCGCAGGAATTTGTGCTGGGCGCGGCCACGCACCACGGCCGCATCCTGGTCATTAACAACGACATGGCCAAAGAGAGTACCGGCCACGGCTCGCCCATGCCGCAGCTCATTCACGGTGGTCCCGGCCGCGCCGGCGGCGGGCAGGAGATGGGCGGCATCCGGGGCGTCGAGCACTTTATGCAGCGCGTGGCCTTGCAGGGCTCGCCCAGTATGATTACGGCCATCACGGAGGTATACCAGCCCAAAGCCCGACAGCTTGAGAAGGACAAGCATCCGTTTCAGCACTACTTCGAGGAGCTGGAAATCGGGCAGACCTACACCACGCACAGGCACACCGTCACGGAAGCCGACATCACGAATTTTGCCCAGGTGTCAGGCGATAATTTCTACGCTCACGTCGACGCCACCTCGCTGGAAGGCACGCTCTTCACAGGGCGCGTGGCGCACGGCTACTACATTCTGAGCAAGGCGGCCGGCATGTTCGTGGACCCGCGCAAAGGGCCGGTGCTGCTGAACTACGGCCTCGACGAATGCCGCTTCACCAAGCCCGTGTACCCCGGCGCCACCATCGGCGTGACCTTGACGGTGAAAGAGAAAATCGGCCAGGAAAAACGCGACGCCGACGACGTAGCCAAAGGCATCGTGCGCTGGCTGGTAGAAGTAACCGACCAAACCGGCGACACCGTGGCCGTGGCCACGATTTTGACGATGGTGAAGAAGAAAGACCAGAAATAAGTATCCCCCACGTCTGTCATGCTGAGCTTGTCGAAGTATCTCTTCCGCTTCATTGAGCGGCACTGCAACGGTGCGGTAGAGATGTTTCGGCAAGCTCAGCATGACAGCCGTTTTTTAAACAAGCTTTATACCGCATGAGTACCCTCACCGCCGGCCACGTTGCCACTACTACCGATGCCCTGGGCATTGCCACCATCTCCTTTTTTCACCCCTCGCACAACTCGCTGCCCGGCCAGCTACTCCGTGAACTAGCCGCCACCATCACGGCCGTGGGCCAGGCCGCCGCTACCAAAGTCATCATCCTGAAAAGCGAAGGCGAGCGCACGTTTTGCGCCGGCGCGAGCTTCGATGAGCTCATTGCCATCGAAGACGAAGCGCAGGGCCAGCAGTTTTTCTCCGGCTTTGCGCAGGTGATTAACGCTTGCCGTACCTGCCCCAAAATCATTGTCGGCCGGGTGCAGGGCAAGGCCATCGGCGGCGGCGTGGGCGTGGCGGCGGCTACTGACTATTGCTTTGCCACGGCGCAAGCTGCGGTGAAGTTGAGCGAGCTGGTAGTGGGCATCGGCCCCTTCGTGGTGGGGCCGATTGTGGAGCGCAAAATCGGCGTGGCCGCCTACGCGCAGCTGGCGCTGGATGCGGCCGAGTTTCGCCCCGCCGCCTGGGCGCAGGCGCGCGGCCTCTACGCCGAAGTGCTGGAAACCACCGCCGCCCTCGATGCCGCCGTGCAGGCTTTTGCCGAAAAGCTGGCCGCTTACAACCCCGATGCTCTGGCGGCCCTGAAACAAGTTATTTGGGATGGTACTGCGCATTGGGACAGCTTGTTGAGTGAGCGGGCGGCCATTAGCGGGCGGCTGGTGCTGTCCGATTTTACCCGGCAGGCCATTGCCAGGTTTAAGGGGTAGGAGGGGAATGGCAAGGGAAAACTGGCTGTCATGCTGAGCGCAACGCAGCGGAGCCGAAGCATTTCTTTAGCTGAGTAACTTCTAACGCTAGCAACGAAGCGGTAGAGATGCTTCGACTCCGCTGCGTTGCGCTCAGCATGACAAAACGATTTTCTTGCCTACCCTCCCGGAAGAGTACAGGAGGGTTTTGGCGGGTGGGAAAAGGTTCTTGCGGGCCTATCCTTTTCCCACCTGTCATGCGTTATCTCCTAATTGCCGCGTTGCTCGGCGCGGCCCCGCTGCTACCCGGCCCCCGCGCCCAGGCGCAGGCCCGCCTCGAAACCGGCGGCCAGCAGCCCATGCCCGCCGCCGAGTGGGTCGACCAAGCCACCGGCCACAAAGTAGTGCGCCTCACGCCGCTCGATGGCAAGAACGGCAGCTTCTACTTTCACAATACCCCCTTTCTGAAAACCGCCAGCGGCCAGGACGAAATGGTGTTTTACCACACCGACGAAAAAGGCCAGCAGCTACGCCTACTGAACCTGCAAACGCGGCAGGTGCGCCCGCTCACGGGCTACTACAAGCGCATCAGCGGCGAGATAGTGGGCCGCAAAAGCCACGACGTGTACTACCAGGTTGACAGCCAAGTGTACGCCATCAACGCCGACACGCGCAAGGAGCGCAAGGTGTACACGTTTCCGGCCGATTTTCCGGGTAGCATTTCGACCTTGAACGCCGATGAAACGCTGCTGGCGGGCTCGCTCGGTGGGGCTGAGGCGCGGGAGATTTTCAAGAAATACCCGGCCAAAAGCGACTTCTTCAACCGCATCTACGATGCCAAGGTGCAGCACATCCTGTTCACCATCAACGTGAAGACGGGCAAGCGCGAGGAGATTTATCAGGAGAATACCTGGCTGGGCCACGTGCAATTTTCGCCCACCGACCCCGACCTGCTCATGTACTGCCACGAAGGCCCCTGGGGCAAGGTCGACCGCATCTGGACCATCAGCATCAAAAGCCACGCGACCAGGCTTATGCACCAGCGCACGGTAGACGGCGAAATCGCGGGCCACGAGTTTTTCAGCCCCGATGGCAAGACGATTTGGTTTGATTTGCAGCAGCCGCGCAGCGTGACCTTTTACCTGGCTGGCGCGCCCGTGGCGGGCGGCCCCGAAACGCGCTACCAGCACCAGCGCAACGAGTGGTCGATTCACTACAACATCTCGCCCGACCAGACGCTCTTCGCCGGCGACGGCGGCGACCCCGGTCAGGTGGCCAAAGCCCCCGATGGCCAGTGGATTAACCTGTTTCGCCCCACCGGCGACCACTTCATCGCCGAGCATCTGGTGAACATGGCCCACCACGGCTACAAGCTGGAGCCCAACGTGCATTTCTCGCCCGATGGCAAGTGGGTGATTTTCCGGGCCAACTTCGAAGGCCAGGAGCAGGTGTACGCGGTGGAAATTGCCAAAGCGTCCTGACGTATTCACCCCACCCCCGGCCCCTCTCCCAGAGGGGAGGGGCCGGGGGTGGGGTAACGCGGCCGACGAGCCCACAAACCATTATTTAACAAAACATCCCCCGTGCCCCGCTACCTCACCCTCGCGTTCGCCCTCGCTATCGCCGCCCCCGCCGCCGCGCAGCAACTCCCCAAAAAGAAGGAGATTCTGAAAAAGATGACCCTGGCCAACGCCTATTTCATGAAAGCCTGGCCCGACCCCGGCAAGGAAATTATGACCAATAAGCTGCGCCCTAGTCATATCTGGACGCGCGGCGTGTACTATGAAGGCCTGATGGCGCTGTATGGCCTCGACAAGAAAAAGGCTTACTACAACTACGCTGTGGACTGGGGCCAAAAGCACAACTGGGGCCTGCGCAACGGCCCCACCGGCCGCAACGCCGACGACCAGTGCGCTGGCCAAACCTACCTCGATTTGTATAAAATCGACCCCCGGCCCGAGCGCATTCAGGAGCTGAAAGCCAACATCGACAACATGGTGCGCAGCGCTAAGGTGGACGACTGGTGGTGGATAGACGCGCTGCAAATGGCCATGCCCGTTTTTGCCAAGCTCGGCGTAATGACCAAGGACACGGCCTATTACGGCAAGATGTATCGGCTCTACGACTTCGCTAAAACCCGGCAGGGCGGCCACGGCCTCTACAACCCGCAGGACAGCCTGTGGTGGCGCGACAAGGATTTCATCCCGCCCTACCAGGAGCCCAACGGCCAGGACTGCTACTGGAGCCGCGGCAACGGCTGGGTGGTGGCCGCGCTGGTGCGCGTTCTCGACATCATGCCCCCCGACGCGCCCCACCGCGCCGAGTACCAGCAGATGTACCTGCAAATGATGCACGCGCTGCCCCGCCTCCAGCGCCCCGATGGCTACTGGAACGTGAGCCTGCACGACCCCACGCACTTTGGCGGCAAAGAGCTGACGGGTACGGCCTTATTCACCTACGGTATGGCCTGGGGCGTGCGCCAGGGCCTGCTCGATAAAGCGAAATACCAGCCCCTCATCGCCAAAGCCTGGAACGCGATGGCCACCGAGTGCGTGCATCCCGACGGCTCTTTGGGCTACGTGCAGGGCACCGGCAAAGAGCCCAAAGACGGCCAACCGGTGAGCTATACCAGCAAGCCCGATTTTGAGGATTATGGCCTGGGCTGCTTCCTGCTGGCGGGCAGCGAAGTGTATAAGCTGAAGTAGTTATAAACGCTTGTCATGCAGCGCGCAGCGAAGCATCTCGCGTGGCGCAGTAAGCCCTTGCGTTTTTTAAGATTAGTGCGCCACGCGAGATGCTTCGCTGCGCTCTGCATGACCCGTTTGATGATGAAAAACTCTCTCGCCCTTTCCATCCTCCTCGCCGCCGCCCTCACCCAAAACGCCGCCGCGCAAGCGCCCGCCTGGCCCGCCATCACCCAGCAAAACCGCCCCTGGACGCGCTGGTGGTGGGAGGGCAGCGCCGTAAACCAGCAAGACCTCACGCGCCTGCTCACGCAGTACCAGCAAGCGGGCCTGGGCGGCGTGGAGACAACGGCCATCTACGGCGTGAAAGGTGCGGAAAGCCAGTTTATCGACTTCATCTCGCCGAAGTGGCTCGATATGCTCGGCCACACGCTGGCCGAAAGCAAAAAGCTCGGTACGGGCGTCGATGTGGCGCAGGCCTCCGGCTGGCCCTTCGGCGGGCCGTGGGTGACGCCCGCCGACGCCTGCAAGTACGTGGCCTACCAAACGTACAGCGTGAAGGGCGGCGAGCAGCTAGCTGAGAAAGCGAGCTTTATGCAAAAGCCGATTTCCACCGCCATTGGCCACAAGGTGGATATCAAGCAGCTCAAAGACCCCGTCGCCACCAACGCCAACCTGCAAGCGCTGGCCCTGGAGCAGGTACGCTTCGAGAAGCCGCTACCGCTGCAAGCCCTCATGGCCTACCCCGCGAAAGGCCCGGCCATCGACCTCACCAGCAAGGTCGATGCCAGCGGCAAGCTGACCTGGACGGCCCCGGCCGGCGCGGCCTGGACGCTCTACGCCGTCTTCCAGGGCTGGCACGGCAAGCAGGTGGAGCGCGCCGGCCCCGGCGGCGAGGGCGACGTAGTCGACCACTTCTCCAAAACGGCCACCCAGCACTACTTGCAGCGCTTCGACGAGCGGTTTAAGGGGCGCGATATCAAGGGCATCCGGGCGTTTTTCAACGACTCGTACGAGGTGGACGACGCGCAGGGCGAAGCCAACTGGACGCCGCTCATGTTCAGCGAGTTTCTGGCGCGGCGCAAGTACGATTTGCGCCAGCATCTGCCCGCGCTGTTTGGCAAAGCCAGCGCCGACGAAAACCAGCGCGTGCTGGTCGACTACCGCGAAACCATCTCGGAGCTGCTGCTCGAAAACTACACCCAGACCTGGGCCGCCTGGGCGCATGGCTACGGCGTCAAAATCCGCAACCAGGCCCACGGCTCGCCGGCCAATATCCTGGATTTATACGCCGCTACCGACATCCCTGAGACAGAGGGCGAGAACCTGACGCGCATCAAATTTGCCTCCTCGGCCGCGCACGTTACGGGCAAGCCGCTGACCTCGGCCGAAACCGCGACCTGGGAAAACGACCATTTCCTGTCGAAGCTCAGCGACGTGAAAAAGGCCGTGGACCGGATGCTGCTCGGCGGCGTCAACCACGTCTTTTACCACGGCACGGCCTATTCGCCGCAGGCGGCGGCCTGGCCCGGCTGGCTGTTTTATGCCGCCGTCGAGTTCAATCCGCAAAACCCGTTCTGGCAGGATTTCGGCCAGCTGAACACCTACGCCGCCCGCTGCCAGAGCTTCCTGCAAGCCGGCCAGCCCGCCAACGACGTGCTGCTCTACCTGCCGCAGTACGACGCCTACCAGCGCCCCGGCAACAAGGCGCTCTTGCAGCACTTCGATGGTATCGAGCACGGCTTCAAGGGCTTGCCCGTAGACGCGACCAGCGAGCTGCTGCTGAAACAGGGCTTCGGCTACGACTTTATTTCGGACAAGCAAGTGCAGCAGGTGCAGGCCAGCGGCCCCGGCCTGCGTACCAGCGGCGGCGCGCAGTACCGCACTATCCTGGTGCCGGCCGTCCGCACCATGCCCCTCGAAACCTGGCAGCACCTCGTAGCGCTGGCCCAAGCCGGCGCTACGGTAGTGGTGCAGGACGCCCTGCCCACCGACGTGCCCGGCCTCGGCGACCTGGTCCGCCGCCAGGCAGCGTTTAAAAAGCTGGTAGCTCAGCTGCAATTCAAGCCCACTACTGGCGGCCAGCGGGCCACCGTGGGCAAAGGCGCGTTCCTGGTGGGGGCCGACGTGCCGCAGCTGCTAACCCAGGCCGGCGTGCAGCGCGAAACGCTGGTAGATAGCGGCTTGCAGTGCGAGCGCCGCCGCACGGCCAGCGGCCACACGTACTTCCTGGCCAACTGGAGCGACCAGCCCGTGAATGCCTGGGTGCCGCTGGCTACCCCCGCCAAAGCCGCCAACCTCTACGACCCCATGACCGAGCAATTGGGCACGGCCTCCATGCGGCAATCAGCTAAGGGGCAGCCCGAAGTGTACGTGCAGCTGGCTCCCGGTGGCTCGTGTATCATTGATACGAAGGCGGCGGCCACCAATGCCGGCACGCCTTATGCCTATTACCGCCCGGCCGGCCCGGCGCAGCCGGTGGCGGGTACCTGGGACGTCCGCTTCGTGTCGGGCGGCCCGACGCTGCCCGAGCCTCTGCAAACTACTCAGCTCGAATCCTGGACCAAGCTGGCCGGTGAGGCCGGGCAGAAATTCGCCGGCGCGGCTACCTACAGCACCACGCTCAAGCTGCCCGATGGCCCCGCCGATGGCTACCTGCTCGACCTGGGTAAGGTAGGCCAGAGCGCGCAGGTGAAGGTAGGCGGGCGCTTGACCACGCTTCTCGGGCCAGTGTATCAGCTCTATATCCCGAAGGCGGCGATGATACAAAGCAAGCTCCTGCAAGTGACGGTGAGCAACACGATGGCCAACCGCATCAGCGACATGGACCGCACCGGCCAGGAATGGAAGAAATTCTACAACGTGAACATGGCCGCCAAGCTCAAGGAAAATCGGGGCGAGGATGGCCTCTTCACCGCCGCCAAGTGGTCGCCGCTCGAATCGGGCTTGCTAGGGCCGGTGACGCTGACGCCGGTGCAGGCGGGCGGCCCGCCTAAGTAGCGGCTGAAGGCCGCGCATTTTTTTGCGATGAGCAGGTGAGTGCGGGTAAGTGTTTAATCACTTGCTGCGCAATTTTGAGCTGTCGCCAGTTGGCAGCCTAGAGCGCCGCAATAGGCTGCGCGTGCTAATCAATTGCTTTATTCCGGCTTTGGCTGGCTGATATAGCTCAAGTAGTTGAGCAAAAAGAACTGAAAAGTGGATAAACCCGAAGAAGCCGCTCCCGATGGGAGCGGCCTCTTTTTTGTGTAGCTTAGCCTCTGCGAGTCCGAGCTACACCAAATCAATACACCAGCACTACCAAACTGCGCGCCCCGTGCGCCCCAATCACCAAAGACTGCTCAATATCAGCCGTTTTCGATGGCCCGGCGATGAATAGGCCGTAGCCGCTCGGCCTATCGGGTAAAAGTTTATAAGCCTGGTGCATGGTGGCTACCAGGCGGCGGTGGTCGAGCACCAGCGCCAGGTGCTGGGTTACGGTGGGCAGGGCGCGGTGCAGCATATTGGCTTCGGGTAGCCACACGGCCCCGTTTTCGGCCACGCCGATTTCGACGGGTAGCACGGCTAGGTCTACGTCGGCCAGCACGTCGGTGGGCGTGCTCGCATCGATGGGTAGCGTGGGCGGGAAGAGAGGCGAGGCGATGAGCTTCGCCGCGGGCCACAGCTCATGCACTTTGGCTTCTAGGTTGGCCAGCGAATCGAGGCGCGCTACCTCGCCGCCGATGCTCGCCAGCACCGCGCTGAAGCGTTCGAGCGCGGCATCGCCGCCGAAGTCGGGCACAGTAGGTAGGGTGGTTTCGTCAGGCTTGTTGGCGCGGGTGGCGGCCAGGATGCGCGCGCGGGAAGTGCTCATGCGTTGGAGTCGGGCTGGTTTTGGGCAAACCACTCGCGGAAGCTTTGCTTGGGCGGCTCGGGCAACTCGCGAGCGATGGCCCAGGCATTCATGGTTTTATTGTGAGTAAGGCCGTAGGGGAGTAGGCGCAGCGCCTTGCGGCCCAGCGCACCGCTGGCTTTGAAGGCGGCCGGACTAGCTAGTAGCCGGCCCATAAACTTCAGGCCCAGCTTTTTGGCCGTAGGCAGGTGGTTGGCCTCCGACACTATTTGCCGCCACTTATACAGCTGCGTGTGAATGTCGATTTTGACCGGGCACACGTCGGTGCACGAGCCGCAGAGCGTGCTGGCGAAGGGCAGCGTGCTGTGCTTTTTGAGGTCGATGTTGGGCGAGAGAATGGAGCCAATCGGCCCCGGCACCGTGAAATCGTAGCTGTGGCCGCCGCTGCGCCGGTACACCGGGCAGGTATTCATGCAGGCCCCGCACCGGATGCACTTGAGCGAGGCCCGGAAATCGGGCCGCCCGAGCTGCTGCGTGCGCCCATTATCGACGATGATAACGTGCATCTCGCGACCCGGCATAGGCTTGGTGTAGTGCGAGGTGTAGGTTGTAACCGGCTGGCCCGTTGCGCTCCGCGCCAGCAGCCGCGTAAAGACGCCGAGGTCGCTCAGGCGCGGAATCAGCTTTTCGATGCCCATGCTGGCCACGTGCACCGGGGCTAGGCTTGCGCCTAGGTCGGCGTTGCCCTCGTTAGTGCAGACTACTACCGAGCCAGTTTCGGCAATGGCAAAATTGACGCCCGTGAGCGCCACCTCGCCGGCCAGAAACTTGGCGCGCAAATGCTGCCGGGCCGCCTCCGTAAGCTGCTGCGGGTCGGTGAGGCCCTTGGCGGTGCCGAGGTGCTCGTGAAACGTATTGCCCACGTCCTCCTTCTTCAAGTGAATGGCGGGCAGCACGATATGGCTCGGCGGCTCGTCGCGCATCTGGATGATGCGCTCGCCCAGGTCGGTATCAATCACCTCGATGCCCGCCCGTATCAGAAACGGGTTGAGGTGGCATTCCTCCGTCAGCATCGACTTGCTTTTAACCACTCGCGTGGCCCCGCGCGCCCGGATGATGTCGAGCACAAGCTGGTTGTGTTCCTCGGCATCGGCCGCCCAGTGCACGCGCACGCCATTGGCCAGCGCGGCGGCCTCGAATTTTTCGAGGTAGTAGTCGAGCCGGCTGAGCGTGTGGTTTTTAATCTGTGACGCCAGCTCGCGCAGCTCCTGAAACTCGGGCACGGCGTACACCGCCTTGTCGCGTTTCTGGCGCACAAACCACAGCGTTTCGTCGTGCCAGCTGGTGCGCTCGTGGTCGAGCACAAAGGCCTCGGCGCGGCTGGAATGGGTGAGGTAGGACATGGTTTCGGGTTGCTGAGTTGGGTGGGAGAGCGGGTCAATTACTCCGTCATGCTGAGCGTAGCGTAGCGGAGTCGAAGCATCTCTACCGCTTCGTTGCTTACGATGGGAGTTAGTTCACCGGTAGAGATGCTTCGACTTCGCTGCGCTCCGCTCAGCATGACGGTTTAGTTAGCTGCCGCTGCGTGATGGAACACAACAAATCAAACAACCATCCCATTTAAAATCTCCGCAGCGTGCATCACTTTCATCGGTAGCTTCTGCCGGCGCACGATGCCTTGCAGGTGCATTAGGCACGACATATCGCCGCCCGTCAGCACCTGGGTGCCGTTGCGCAGGTGGTCCTGCACGCGGTCGTGGCCCATGCGGCCCGAAATGGCGGCCTCGCTCACGCAAAAGGTGCCGCCGAAGCCGCAGCACTCGTCGTTGCGGGTGAGCTCGGTGAGCTCGATGCCGTCGAGGCTGGCGAGCAGGCGGCGCAGGTGGCCGTCGCGCACGGGCGTTATCTCCGATTCGTTGGCCTGGTGCAGGCCGCGCTGGCCGTGGCAACTCAGGTGTAGGCCCACTTTGTGCGGAAAGGCGCCAGGCAGTTCCTTTACTTCCAGTACCTGCGTGATGAAATCGATAAGGTCAATGGTCGTAGCGCGCACGTGCTGCACGGCGGGCGTTTGCTCCAACTTGTCGAAGTGCTTTTGCACGTGGTACACGCAGCTGCCCGAGGGTACGATGGTGTAGTCGTAGCTCTGAAACGTGTCCACGAAGTGCCGGTAGATGGGCAGCGCCTCGCGCTCGCAGCCGCTGTTGGCCAGCGGCTGGCCGCAGCAGGTTTGGGCGGGTGGGAAGGCGGCGGTTACGCCTAGTTTTTGCAATAGCTGAAACGTGGCAATGCCGACCTGTGGATAAAACTGGTCGACGTAGCACGGCACAAATAGGGCGACTTTCATAGGTAACGTATTTCAGTGTACCGTAAGCTTTAGCTCGCTGCGCTCGCTCGCAAGCTAAAGCTTACGGTACACTCAACTAAACAACAACTGCGTCTTCTTCCACGCCTCACCTTGCTCCAGATGCACGAGCGCGCCCATAGCGGTGGCTTGCGGCACCTCCAGCGTGCGGATTTCGGCCTGCGGGAAATTCCAGCTCAGCGTTTGCATGAAGACCGGGTTGCGGGCAAAGCCGCCATCGACGTAGATGATTTTTTCGCCCTGCCATACCAGCTTCATGGAGGCCAGCAGGATGTTGACCAGCCCGTGAATGAGGTGCTGGTAGGCGTCGTTGGCGGTGCGGAAGCCGGTGATGTCCCACTCGCCCTCGCCCGCGTCGGGCAGGGGGCCGCCGCCGGCCAGGCACGCCGATACGAAGGAGGCCGAAGCGTCGTCGTAGGGCCGGGCCAGCACGATGGAGCGGTAGAAATCGGGCTTCACGTGGAAGTGCTGCGCGATGCGTTCGACTTGGTAATCGTGCTCGCGGCCCAGGAAAGCGCGGGCCGCCCGCATGGGCTGGCCGCGCGGCGTGAGGAAGCTCACTACGTCGCGCCGCAGCAGCTCGGGCGTAATCGGCTGGCTGTTGAAGGGGTTGATAGTCACCCACCAGGTGCCCGTGCTCACGAGCATAAACGGCTCATCGACTTCGAGCAGATACGGCATCACGGCCGCCGAGCTGTCATGCAAACCCACGCCCACTAGGATGCCATCGACCACCGAAGCAATGGAGTCTTTGGTGAGCGGCGCGAGCTTTTCCTCGATGCCCGCGCGCTGTACCCAGTCGTGGTATTGGCCGCGCTCGAAATCCCAGAGCGCCGTGTGGCAGCCCACGCTGGTGAAGTCGCTAAACTTCTCGCCCGTCAGCAGATACGACAGGTATTGCGGTAAGTGCAGCGAGGTGTGAATCCGGGCGAACTGCTCGGGCTTAGCGTGCTTGAGCCAGTAGAGCTGCAAGCCCGAATTGAGCATGCCCAACTGCGGCGAGCAAGTAGTAGCCGAGAAGTCTTCCGGCGACTCGTCCAACTCGGCGTAGAACCGGGCGGCGATGTCTTCAGGAATGGGTTTCAGGTAGTTGTAAAGTGGTAGCACCGGCTCGCCATCGGCCCCGAGGTGCACGAAGCTCGCGCCGTAGGCCGTGAAATTCACGCCCTTCACGGTGTAGTGTGGGTGGTGGCGCAGGGCGCGCCAGTGGTCCTGCATCCACTGCGTGAGGCGGGGCAGGTGGTCGCAGGGGAAGCCGTCGTCGTCGAGCACGTCGGTGCAGACGTGCAGCATCTCGTCAACAATCTGCCGCTCCTCATCAAAGAGAATCAGCTTCTTATTGGTCTTGCCGATGTCGAAAACGGCGTAAACAGGTTTCTTGGTTGCCATGAGTAATTGTCGGTTTCCGGTTTCTACTCGTCATGCTGAGCGGAGCGCAGCGGAGTCGAAGCATCTCTACCGCTTCGTTGCTAGCGGTAGAAGTTACTCTGCTAAAGAGATGCTTCGACTCCGCTGCGCTCCGCTCAGCATGACAGGTAAAAACTAAACCGCTAAAGGCCAGTAGACAAGCTGAATTTGCCGCGCTGCCCGATGAGCTGCTGGCGCACGCCAGCCGTGCGGTAGGCGCGCACGGGGTGCAGCGCGCCGCCGGCCTGGCGGTAAGCCTCGGCCACGAGCGGGCGCACGTCGGTGAGGAAGGCGTCGCGCAGGATTTCCTCGGCGCGGACCACGTCGTTGGCTTCCTGGGCAGCTTGCAGGGCGGGGCGGTCCACGAGCAGGGCTTTGGCGTAGGCCCCCAGGATGTTATCCACCGATTGCAGCAGGTCTTCGAGCGGGTCCTTGGTGTTGTGGCTGGCGTCAATCATGTAGGCCACGCTGGCGGCGGCCAAGCTGGCGTCTTGGTTGGCGTCCACTAGCTCGTTGAAAATCAAGAAGAGCTGGAAGGGCTTGGCGCTGCCGGTCGTCAGGTCGTCGTCGCCGTAGCCCGAGCCGTTGAAGTGGAAGCCGCCCAGGCGGCCGAGCTGCCGCAGGCGGCCCACTATCTGCTCGATGTTGGTGTTGGGCAGGTGGTGGCCCAGGTCTACGAGCACCTGCGCCTGCTGGCCCAGGCTTTGGCAGAGCGTGTAAGAGGTGCCCCAGTCGGGAATCACCATCGAGTAGAAATTGGGCTCGTAGGGCTTGTACTCGATGAGCATCGTCCAGTTGGAAGGCAGCGCTTCGTAGATGGCGGCCAGGCTTTCCTGGGTGCGCAGGTAGGCGCTGCGCAAATGGCTCTGACCGGGGAAGTTAGAGCCGTCGGCGAGCCACACGGTATGCACTTTGGCCCCCAGGTCGGTGCCGTAGCGAATGCAGTCGATATTGTGCTGAATGGCCTGCTCGCGCACGGCGCGGTCGGTGGCGCTCAGCGAGCCGAATTTGTAGGTTTGGGCCTGCTCTTTCTGGTCCTGAAAGGTGTTCGAGTTCATCGAATCAATCGACAAGCCCTGCGCTTTCAGCAGCTGGTGCAGGCCGGCGATATCCTGCGGAATATCCCAGGGAATGTGCAGCGAGATGGAGTTGGACGAGCCGTTGAGCTGGTTCAGCACGCCCACGTCGGTGATTTTCTCTTCGAGCGAGCGGGGCTCGCCGCCGGCCGGGAAGCGCCCGAAGCGCGTGCCGCCCGTGCCCAGCGCCCAGCTCGGAATGGCCACCTGAAACTCCACGAGCTGCAAAATAACCTGGTGGGCATCTTGCCCGCGGCGCGCCAGCAGGTCGGTGAGGTAGTCGAATTGCAGGGTGTGCTCGGCCAGCAGCGGCTGGTTCAGGTCGTGGAGTTGGTCTTCGGAGAGCATGGGCGAAGGGTGGGGAAAAAGCCGGGTTTACCTTGGTTTTAGGGAGTAGCAAATTACTCTTTACAGCGCGCCCAAACTGTTCTGAACTCTCCTGCAAGCAAGGAAATAGTGACCTCGTTTGTCATTGCGAGCGCAGCGAAGCAATCGCACCAGAGCGGCACCCGAATAGCGCGGCTGAACAGGTGCGATTGCTTCGCTGCGCTCGCAATGACAAACGAGGTTTACAATGACCCCCGGCGAATGGTATAAAACGGATTATTCACCTTCACCCGCTTCTGCTCTAGCAGCAGTTGCGCGGCCGTGCGGCCCATCGCCACGAAGTCGGTGGTAATCACCGTCATGTTGAGCAGCTCCTTGAGTGGCGTTTCGTTGAAGGACATGATGCCGATTTCGCGGCCTAGCAAAAAGCTCGTCTGGCGGATTTTCTTGACCAGTTCCACTAGGTCGGTTTCGCGGATGACGACGTAGGCGGTGCCTTCGGTTAGTACTTCATTCTTAGCTTCTTCCACTACCGCAAACTCTTTGTTGCGGCTGAGGCAGAAGGAGCGGAAGCCCCAGGGTAGCTCCTCGGGGTGATTGGCATCGGAGGGCAGGATGAGGACGAGCCGCGAGTACTTGGCCAGGATGTCCTGGGTATTGACGAGGGCGTTGAAAATGTCCTTGTCGAAGTCCTGGAATACGCGCAGGCACTCCTGCGGCAGCTCTGGAATGTCTTTGTCGAGCAGCACCAGCTCATTGGCCGGAATGGTGTTGATGATGCTGCGGTACAGCGTCTTATCGGTATCGAGCGTGAAGTGCGGCATAATCACGTAGTAGTTGTACTTGCCGCGGCTCTTCTCAATAATCTCCTGAAACAGGTTGACATTGTAGTGGTGAATCTGCAAATCGACGGTAGCGCGGTCGCCCAGCCCTTCGAGGAAGGCGTAGTAGATTTCCTTTTTGTAGGAGCTCAACTTATTAAAAATCATCAGGATTTTCAGCTTCTTCGAGTCGCGGGCCTGCACGTAGTAGCCCTTGCCCTGCACCGACGTGATGAAGCCGCGCTCGCGCAGCTCGCGGTAGGCTTTTTCGACGGTATCGCGGGCCAGGTAGTGCTCGATGCTGAGCTCGCTGATGCTCGGCAGCTGGTCGCCGTTGCGGAGCACGCCCCGCTCGATATCCATAATCACCGACTGCACAATCTGCTTGTACTTGGGCATTTTGTCGAGCGGCTTGAGCTGGAGGGAATACATGAGTAGGAAGGATAGGGTGGGAGCGTAGGGCCTCAAAACTACGGCTAGCCGCAAAAAATGCCGCTAGAGCGGTGTAGAGTAGAGACGCAATATCTTGCGTCTGGCGTTAGGTCACGTTCCCAGACGCGAGGCCGATATAAAGACGCAATATTTTGCGTTTGGCGTTAGGTCACATGTCCAAGCGCAAGACGCAAAATATTGCGTCTCTACCCCCGCCAAACGCAAAAACGTCAGGCCGAGCAAACCCGACCTGACGTTTTATAGCAAGTAGCAAACGGCTTTAGCGCACGAAGGCCATGGCCACGCCGCCGTCCACGTTCAGCACGTTGCCGGTCGATTTGGCTAGCGAGCCGTCCACGAAGACCAGCACGGCCTTGGCGATGTCTTCGCTCAGCAATTCCTCGCCGAGTAGGGTGCGCTTGGCGTAGTGGGCGGGCAGCTCCTCAATGGTGATGCCGTAGGCCTTGGCGCGGCCGGCGGCCCAGGCACCTTCCCAGATTTTGGAGCCGCGCAGCACGGCGTCGGGGTTCACGGTGTTCACGCGGATTTTGTCGGCCCCGAGCTCGGCGGCGAGCAGGCGGCTCATGTGCAGCTGGGCGGCTTTGGCGGTGCCGTAGGCCACGTTGTTGGGGCCGGCCACGAGGCCGTTTTTGCTGGCGATGTTCACGATGTCGCCGCCCAGGCCCTGCTGGCGCTGGATGGCCACGGCCTGCTGGCTCACCAGGAACTGGCCCTTCACGAGCACGTCGTTGAGGATGTCCCAGTCGGCCTGCGTGGTTTCGGCCAGCGGCTTGCTGATGCTCAGGCCGGCGCAGTTCACGACGATGTCCACGCCGCCGAATTGCAGCACCGTCTGGCGCAGGCTCTTGGCGATGGCCTCGGCGTCGAGCACGTCGATGGGCGTGGTGAGGGCGCTGTCTTTGCCGAACTGCTTGCGCAGGTTGGTTTGGGTTTCTTCGAGGCGGTCGCGGTCGGCGGCCACTACGCAGGCCCCGTTTTGAGCCAGTAGCTCGCAGATGGCCAGGCCGATGCCGCCGGTGCCGCCGGTTACGTAGGCGATTTTGCCCGAGAGGCTCTTGGGCTTGGGCATGCGCTGAAGCTTGGCTTCCTCGAGCAGCCAGTACTCGATGTTAAACGCCTCTTGCTCGGCCAGGCCCTGGTACTCGCTCACGGCCTCGGCACCCTTCATCACGTTGATGGCGTTGGTGTAGAATTCGGCGGCGACGCGGGCGGTTTGCTTGTCTTTCGAGAAGCTGAACATGCCCACGCCGGGCCACAGAATGATAACCGGGTTGGCGTCGCGCACGGCGGGCGAATTGGCGTGCTTGCTGCGCTCGTAGTAGGCTTTGTAGTCTTCGCGGTAGGAAGCAAATTGGGCTTCCAGGTAGGTTTTTACGCTGGCCGCGTCACCTTTCATCGTCTCGGGGTCGAGCACGAGCGGGCGGATTTTGGTGCGCAGGAAGTGGTCGGGGCAGCTGGTGCCCTTGGCGGCGAGGCGCGGCAGGTCGTTTGAGTTCACAAACTCGAGCACGCGGGCGTCGTCGGTGTAGTGGCCGAGCATCCGGCGGTTGCTGCTGGCCAGGCCGCGCAGCACGGGCATCACCGACACGGCGAGGCGGCGGCGCTCGGCGGCGTCGGGGCCGTTTTCGAGCTTCACGCCGCCGAAGACGGGCTTGTTTTTGCCGTAGTTGGCTTCCAGGTAAGTGGCCGCCATCTCAATCACTTCCAGCGTGTTGATATACGACTCGTAGCTGGTGTTGCCCCAGGTAAAGAGCCCGTGCCCGCCCAGGATGACGCCGCGCAGGTTGGGGTTTTCAGCCACGATTTTCTCCAACTGCAAGCCCAGGTCGAAGCCCGGCTTCTGCCAGGGCAGCCAGCCCATGGTATCGCCCCAGATGTTGTGCATAATCTGCTCGCCGTCCTTGCTGGCCGCGATGGCGATGAGCGCATCGGGGTGCAGGTGGTCGATGTGCTTGAAAGGCAGCAGGCCGTGCAGCGGGGTATCGATGCTGGGCGTGGCGCACTTGGGGTCGAAGAGGCAGTACTCAAATAAGCCCACCATCTCGTCTTCGAATTGCAGGCCGCGGTAGCGGTTTTTGAGCTGGTGCAGCTTCTCCACGTAGAGGTTGGCGCAGCCGGCTTTGGTGAGCGTGCCGATGTCGCCGCCCGAGCCTTTCACCCACATCACCTCGGCGGGCTGCCCGCTCACGGGGTCGGTTTCCTGAATCTTGCACGAGGTGTTGCCGCCCGCGTAGTTGGTCAGGCGCAGGTCGGCCCCGAGCAGGTTGGAGCGGTACAGGAACAGGGCCACTTCATCGCCGGCCAGCTCGGCGGCTTTGGCTTCGTCCCAGAGGTAGCTAACGTGGTTGAAAGTGAGCGTGGGATTCATAAGGGTGTCAGTATAAGGAGCCGGTTTGAAAAGGCCTGGTGTAGGGTAGGGCAAAATTCTGACTGCAAGCCGCTGCCAACCTCCTGCACTCTCCTGCCCGGCGGTGAAATTTAGGTTACGTCATCGCCGCGTGCGGCCAAGTTGTGTGCACAGGACAGCACAGGAGGGTTTGGGTAGCAGCCGGGCGCAGCTTTGCCCAGCTACTTAGCGCATCATCTCTACTTTATTCCCACCCAATCCCATGGCCGTTATCTGGGGCGTCATTTTGCACGCGCTCGGGGGCTTTGCCTCCGGCAGTTTTTATTTGCCTTACAAGAAAGTAAACGGCTGGTCCTGGGAAAGCTACTGGCTGGTGGGCGGCATCGTGTCGTGGGTGTTCGCGCCCTGGATTATGGGCTCGCTCACGGTGCCCGACCTGCTGGGCGTGCTGCGCCAGACGCCCGCCAGCACGCTGGGCTGGGTGTATTTCTGGGGCGTGCTGTGGGGCTTCGGCGGGCTCACGTTTGGGCTGGCCATGCGCTACCTGGGCTTAAGCCTGGGCATGGCCGTGACGCTGGGCTTGTGCGCGGTATTCGGCACGGTGGTGCCGCCCATCTACAACGGGCAGTTTCCGGCGCTGGTGCGCTCGCTGTCGGGGCAGGTGACGCTGGCGGGCCTGCTGGTGTGCGTGGCCGGCATCCTAGTATGCGGTATGGCCGGCATCATGAAGGAAAAGTCGCTGAGCACCGAGCAAAAGAAGGCGGCCATCGCCGAATTTGACTTGCGCAAGGGCTTACTGGTAGCCGTGTTTTCGGGGGTGATGAGCGCCTGCTTTGCCTTCGGCCTCGACGCCGGCCGCGACATGGCCGAGCTGGCCCGGCAGGCCGGCACCAACGACTTGTTTGTGAACAATGCTACCTACATCCTCATCATGCTGGGCGGCCTCACTACCAATGCCGTGTGGTGCGTCTACCTGCTGATTAAAAACAGAACCTACACCGACTACCTCAACCCGTCGATGCCCGCGCTGCGCAATATTCTCTTCTGCGCGCTGGCCGGCACTACGTGGTACTTCCAGTTTTTCTTTTACGGCATGGGCGACAGCAAGCTTGGCGACTACCGCTTCTCGGGCTGGACCATGCACATGGCCTTCATCATCGCCTTTAGCTCGATGTGGGGCCTGCTGCTGCACGAGTGGCGCGGGGCCAACCGCCCAACTATGCGTACCGTTTCGCTGGGCATCCTCACGGTGGTGCTCTCGACGGTGGTAGTGGGCTACGGCACGTATTTGAAATCGGAAAAGCCGGCCGCCGAGGCGCGGGCGGCTACGCCGGAGCGAGTAGTGGCGGCGGAGTAATAAAATCGATTGTCATTGCGAGCGCAGCGCAGCAATCGCACCTGAACGGCTTTCTGAACAGGTGCGCTTGCTGCGCTGCGCTCGCAATGACAGTGTTTGTTGTCAAGCTTCCCTGTTTGTTGTCAAGCTTCCTTCTAAAAATGCCCAAACTCCGCCTCCTTCTGGCGCTCGGCTTCGTGCTGACTTTCAGCGCCTTTTTCGCCAAGCCGCGCCCCACGCTCTACCTCATCGGCGACTCGACGGTGCGCAACACCACGCCGGGCTACGCGGGCTGGGGCACGGCGCTGCCCGCGCTGTTCGACACCACGCGGCTGTGCATCGTGAACAACGCGATGGCCGGCCGCAGCACCCGCACCTTCGTCAAGGAAGGGCGCTGGGATAAGACGCTGGCCGCGCTCAAGCCGGGTGACTTTGTGATGATGCAATTCGGCCACAACGAGGGCAGCGCGCCCGATACCACCAAGGCCGGCCGCCGGGGCGTGCTGCGTGGCACCGGCCCCGAAACCAAAAGCCTCACCTGGCCCGACGGCACCCCCGAAACCGTGAACACCTACGGCTGGTACCTGCGCAAATTCATCCGCGAAGCCAAGGCCAAAGGAGCTATACCGGTAGTCTGCTCCATGATTCCGCGCAACCAGTGGAAGGACGGCAAGGTGCTGCGCGCCGACCAGGACTTCGGTAAGTGGGCGGCCGAAGTAGCCCAGCAAGAGGGCGTGGCCTTCATCAGTCTCAACGACCTCACGGCCCGCAAATACGAAAAGCTGGGGCCGGACGAGGTCAAAAAATTCTTCCCCGGCGACCATACGCATACCAATCCGGCCGGCGCGCAGGTCAATGCGGAGTCGGTGGTAGAAGGTATTCGGGCTGATAAGAAGCTGGCGCTGAATAAGTATCTGCGGTAGTATAAAGCCTGTCTTTGCGAGCGCAGCGAAGCAATCGCACCTGTTGAGCGACGCCGTTCGGGTGCGATTGCTTCGCTGCGCTCGCAAAGACAAACCGTTATAGCACAATGAAAATGCAAGCGTTGCTAACCGCCGCCCTACTGGCCGTTGCCCTGAGCGCCGCCGCCCAGCCCGGTGCGCTCACCCACAAGTTCGACTTCGGCATAGGCAAGGCCGCCACGGGCTACCAGCAGGTGCTGCCCACCGCCGTTTACTCCAAGGAAACCGGTTTTGGCTTCGACTTCGGCACCGCGCCCACGGGCGTAGACCGGGGCGGTAAAAACGCGCTTACGGGCGACTTCGTGACCAGCCACCAGCCGTTCTACTTTTCAGTGGCAGTGCCCGAGGGCAACTACAACGTGACCGTGACGCTCGGCGATTTGAAAGGCGCGTCGAGCAATTTTATCAAGGCCGAATCGCGCCGGCTGCTGCTCCAGACCACCGCCACTAAGCCCGGCCAGCTTTACACCCAGACATGGACCATCAATGTCAAAAACCGGCGTATCAGCAACGCACAGCAAGTCAGCTTGAAACCCCGCGAGCTAAGCAAGCTGGATTGGGATGACCGACTGACGCTGGAGTTTGACGGCGCACCTAGTGCGCTGGTAGCGCTGGAAATAACGCCCGCGCCAACGGCTACTACCGTTTTCCTGGCTGGCAACTCGACCGTAGTGAACCAGGACGACGAGCCCTGGGCTGCTTGGGGCCAGATGCTACCCAGCTTCTTCGGGCCTGGCGTGGCCGTAGCCAACCACGCCGAGTCGGGCCTGAGCCTGGCAAGCTTTCTGAGCTCGCACCGGCTCGAAAAGGTGCTGAGTGTAATGAAGCCTGGCGACTACCTATTCATTGAATTTGGGCACAACGACCAGAAAGAGAAGGGGCCGAACGACGGGGCATTCCTAGCCTACACCGAGCGGCTCAAGCTGTTCGTGGGCGAGGCGCGCAAAAAGGGCGGTATTCCGGTGCTGGTGACGTCGACCAGCCGGCGCTCATTCGGCGCGGGCGGTAAGATTGAGAACAGCCTGGGCGACTTCCCGGCCGCCGTGCGCCAGGTGGCGCAGCAGGAAAACGTGCCGCTCATCGACCTCAACGCGATGACCACCGCTTTATACGAGGTAATGGGGGAGGAGGAATCGAAAAAAGCTTTCGTGCATTACCCCGCCAATAGCTACCCCAACCAGCCCCAGCCGTTAGCCGACAACACGCACTTCAACCCCTACGGCGCGTATGAAATCGCGCGTTGTGTGGTCGAGGGCATGAAAACCGCCAAGATAGGTTTGATGAAGTACCTGCGCCCCGGCCTCCCTCCCTTCGACCCCGCGCACCCCGATGCGCTGGCCGCGTGGCGCTGGCCCGAAAGCCCGCGCAGCGCCGTGACCAAGCCGGACGGGAACTGACGCCTCCACCCTACCCCCGGCCCCTCCCCTCCGGGAGAGGGGAGCCGGACGAGTTATGAGTTCTAAGTTTTGAGTTAAGAGTTCAGCAACTCAAAACCCTCAACTCCACGAAAGGCTCCCCTCTCCCGGAGGGGAGGGGCTGGGGGTGGGGTAACACGCTATTTCAGCCGTACATATGTAAGCTGGTCGCGGTCGCAGGTCAGTTGCCCGTTCTCATAATGCAACTCTACTACCTGAATGACGCTGCGCTTGGCCGCCACGCTAGTGGCGGGAGCGGGGTTTGCCTTGCTGCGGCCGGGGTGCGTGAAGTAGAACAGATACGCCCGGTCGCCGCTCACTACCACGTCGGCGTGGCCGCCGATGGCCTGGTCGTCGGGGCCGCGGCCGGGGGCTTCGAGCAGGCGTGTGGGCTGGGCAGTCCAGTGTAGCAGGTCGGAGGAGTGGTAGGCGGCTAAGCCCTTCCAGGGGTCGATGATGAGCCAGTACTGGCCCTGCCAGCGAAATACTTTGGGGCCTTCGCCGCGCTCGGCCAGGGCCAGGCCGTGGTCGGTCCAGTGCGTGAGGTCGGGGCTATCGGCGTAGTAAGTGTACTTATGGTCGCGCTCGTTGTTGTACCACAAGCGCCAGGTGCCATCGGGTAGCTTGAAGACGCTGGCGTCGATTACTTTCTCCGAAGCCAGCGGCAACGTGCTTACATACTGCCAGTTCAATAAATCCTTGCTGGTGAGATGCACGATGGTGCGCGGGTGCTGCCAGTCGGTAAACGTGCCCGGCACGTAGGTCAGAAATAGGTGGTAGGTGCCCTTATCTTCCACCACGTCGGGGGCCCAGAAGGTGTAGCCGGGCTGCGGGCGGTAGTTGATGTTGGCCGTGTCGCGGTAGGTCCAGGTAGCGCCGCCGTCGCCTGATTCGGCGATGCCGATGCGCGTGCCGTGCACCCAGGTTACGCCCGCGGCGGCGGTGTCGGTAGCGCGGCGGTTGGTATAGAGCATCCACCATTTCTTCGCCTGCTTGTTGTAGATAACGACCGGGTCGGCGGCCCCATCGAATACCGGGTCGCGAAAGAGTGGCTTGGGAGCGAGTTTACCAGCCGCCTTTTGGGCAGTAGCGGTAGTAGATAGCAGCCAGAATCCCAGCAAAAAACTTAGTAAGAAGAAGCGCATAAGGCAAGGTAAACAGGATGGGAACAGCGCAAGCACGCGCCGCCCGGCCTTGCTACCTTCCTGCACTGTGCGGCGTGGCAGGAGAGTGCGGAACGGCCCGGCTGCCCGCGCTGGCCGTACTTGCCACCATTAAAAAACGCTTTTCCAAACTGGCATTTCCCACCCGTATGCTTTCGTTCACCTTCCGCCGCGCGGCCGCGCCGCTGCTGGCTGCCCTGGTTATCCTCACCGGCCTAGTGCTCACGGCGGCCGCGCCTAAGCCCCGGCCCACGCTCTACCTCATCGGCGACTCGACGGTGAAAAACGGCCAGGGCCGCGGTGATGGCGGCCTCTGGGGCTGGGGCAACTACCTGTCCGCCGCCTTCGACACCACGCGCCTGCGCATCGAAAACGACGCTCGCGGCGGCACCAGCACCCGCACGTTTCGCAGCCTGGGTTTGTGGGAAAAAGTGCGCGTGAAAATCCGCCCCGGCGACTTTGTCTTAATGCAATTTGGGCACAACGACAGCAGTCCGCTCACCGACTCGACCCGGGCGCGCGGCACTATCAAAAGTAACGGCGACGAAAGCCAGGAAATCTTCAACTACCTCACCAAGCAGAAGGAAGTAGTGCACAGCTACGGCTGGTATTTGCGCCAGTTTGTAGCCGAGGCCAAGGCGCAGGGCGCTACGGTCATCATCTGCTCGCCCGTTCCGCGCGACCAATGGCAGGCTGGTAAAGTGAAGCGAAACCCCGCCGACTACGGCCGCTGGGCCGCCGAAGCCGCCCGCCAGAGCGGCGCGACTTACATTGACCTCAACCAGCTGATAGCCGACCGCTACGACCGCGCCGGCGAGGCCGCCGTGCGCAGCACGTACTTTACCACCACCGACCACACCCACACCAGCGAGGCCGGGGCGAAGCTAAACGCGGAGGCCGTGGCCAAGGGCGTGCAGCAGGCGAAAGGGCTGGCGCTGCGCAAATATTTGAAGTAGTAAATCGCCTGCCATTGCGAGCGCAGCGAAGCAATCGCACCAGCGCGGCGCGGCTGAATGGCGCAACTGAACAGGTGCGATTGCTTCGCTGCGCTCGCAATGACAAACGCCTTTGTTTTGCCAATCTATTACGCCTTATAATGCCCTCCCGCCGCACCTTTCTCACGGGCCTGGCCCTCGCCCCGCTGGCGCGGGCTTGGGCCGGCTACCGCGCCGCCCGGCTTATCGACTACCCGCGCGGCAGCTTCGCTAAATTCAGCAAGCATTTAAAGCCAGTGGGGCGCATCCTCGAAATGCCGGGCTACTACGTGTGGTGCAACAGTCCCATTTACGGCCCCGATGGGAAAGTGCACGTATTTTTCTCGCGCTGGCTGGCCAGCAAAGGCATGGGTGGCTGGCTCAACGGCTCCGAAATAGCCCACGCCGTGGCCGACCGTCCCGAAGGGCCCTACGAATACGTCGAAACCGTGCTGGCTCCGCGCGGGCCGGGCTACTGGGACGCTACTACCTGCCATAACCCCAGCATTCAGTTGGTGGACGGGCAGTACTGCCTGTTCTTCATGGGCAATGCCAACGGCAAAACCGATACCAAGCGCATCGGCCTGGCCACCGCGCCCACCCTCCACGGCCCCTGGACGCGCCCCGACCAGCCCCTGCTGCTGCCCGGCCCCGCCGGCGCCTGGGACGACCACTGCACCACCAACCCCGCCTTCGTGCGGCACCCCAGTGGGCAGTATTGGCTGTATTATAAGTCGTGGAACACAGCCGAGTACGAGGCAGCCAAAGGCCAGGAAATCCGGGGCAACCGCAAGTACGGGCTGGCTATCGCTGATAAGCTCGAAGGGCCCTACGTGAAGGACGCCGCCAACCCGGTTATCGACTTCTCGCAGCAGGGGCACAACGCGCAGTTTGAGGACGCTTACGTGTGGCGGCAGCACGGCCGCTTCAACCTGCTGGCCCGCGATATGGGCGTGTACAGCCAGGAGGTCGGGCTCTACCTCGATTCAAAAGACGGCAAGAAATGGGCTTTTCCCAAAATCGCCTTTTTGCCGCTGCGCGACTACGGGGTGGCGCAGCCGCCCGCGCCCAAAAACCTCAAGCGCTACGGCCGGCTGGAGCGGCCGCAACTGCTGCTGCGTGAGGGGCGGCCCGAGTACCTGTTTTGCGCGTCGCAGGGTGGGGCGGTGGGCACGGCCTCGGGCTTCGTGCTGCGAGTGGGATAGGGGGCGAAAAAATAATTTCAGCCAGTAGGGTACAGGAAAGTATCGGGAAACCAAGCGGGTAATATTGGTCAATAATCGGTGAGTTTTTCATTACTCACCACCTGCTCCCGTCTTTATACCCCCACCCTCCTTTCTTATGAAAAAGCACTACGCCTGGCCCCGCCGCCGGCTGCTGGTGTGCTGCCTGCCGGCCCTGCTGGCGGGCGTGGCCCCCGCCGCCGCCTTGGCTCACCCGGCCTACCCTATTAGCATCAACGACTGGCAGCTGACTGGCCGCGTAACCACCGACAAAGGCGAGGCGCTGCCCGGCGTGACGGTAGTGCTGAAAGGCACCACCAAGGGCACCAGCACCGGGGCCGACGGCTCCTACTCGCTGCCCGTGCCCGAAAAGGGCGGCACGCTCATTTTTAGCTTCGTGGGCTACAGCACGCAGGAGCGCACCTTCACCGGCAGTGGCGCTATCAATGTGAAGCTGAGCGAGGACGCCAAGAGCCTCGACGACGTGGTGGTGGTAGGCTACGGCACCCAGAAGCGCGCCGACGTAACGGGGGCCATCGCCTCGTTCAACGCCGAAAAGCTGGAGGAGCGGCCCATCACGCGCGTCGACCAGGCGCTGGTGGGCCAACTGGCGGGCGTGCAGGTGCAGCAAACGTCGGGCATTCCGGGCCGGGCGTTTTCGGTGCGGGTGCGGGGCGCGGGCTCCATCACGGCGGGCAGCGAGCCGCTGTACGTGATTGACGGCTTTCCGCTGGAGCAAACGGCGGCCAACGGCGGCGGGCGCTTCTCGACCGGCAACCCGCTCGACAACATCAACCCCAATGATATTGAGAATATTGAGGTGTTGAAAGATGCCGCCGCCGCCGCCATCTACGGCTCGCGGGCGGCCAACGGCGTGGTCCTCATCACTACCAAGCGCGGCAAAAGCGGCAAGGCCAACATCAGCGTCAACGCCTTCGCGGGCATTTCGCAGGCCGCCAAAAAGCTCGATTTGCTGAGCGGCGAGGAATGGGCCGCGCGCGCCACCGAAATCATCAACAATAACTGGGTGAAATCTACGCCGGCGGGTGGCACGCCCCGCACCGCCGACCAGCCCAACTACATCCGCCGCCAGATTCTGGGCTTGCCGTTCAACTCGGTGAACCCCGACCTGATGACCGACGACCGCTGGGCCCAGACCGGCCACCCTGGCCTGCAATACATTGATTGGCAGGACCAGCTGTTTCGCACCGGCACCAGCCAGAACTACCAGGTGAGCGCCGCCGGGGCCACGTCCAACGTCAACTACTTCGTGTCGGGCAACTACACGCAGCAGCAGGGTTTCACCATCGGCACCGACTATCGCCGCTACTCGGCCCGCGCCAACGTGGAAGTGAAAGCCAGCGACAAGGTAAAGCTGGGCGTGAACCTGACGCCGACCTTCTCCGTGTCGCGCGACCCCGGCATCGAGGGCAAGGACAGCCGCTTTCACCAGATACTCTCCGAAACGCCCATCGTGGAAGACACGGCCGGCGTGAACACGGCCTACGGTAAAAACGAGGCCTACCGCTGGGGCGTGAGCACGGCCAGCCCTATCGCCGTTATCAATGGCTACCAGGGCGATACGCGCACCTTCCGCACGCTGGGCACGGTGTACGGCGAGTACCAGCCCATCGCGGGCCTCAGCTTGCGCTCGACGCTGAACCTTGACCGCAGCGACGTAAAAGCCAAGAGTTACAACCCGCCCACCCGCACTCTGGCCACCTCGCAGGCCAACGGCTCGATTAGCAGCTACCAGCGCCTCACGTTCGTAAACGAGAATACGGCGACCTATAGCAAGGTAGTGGGCAAGAGCGACTTTACGGTGCTGGCCGGCCAGTCGTACAGCTTTACCAAGGTAGACATCGACGCCACGCTCAGTTCGTCGGGCGGCTTTATCAACAACAACGTGACCACGCTCAACGCCGCGTCCCTCGTCACAACGTCGTTTTCGACGCCCGAGTCGCAGAGCGTACTCATCTCGTACTTCGGCCGCTTGCAGTACGCCTACGATAACAAGTATTTGCTGACGGCCAGCATCCGCCGCGACGGCTCGTCGCGCTTCGGCAGCGACAACCGCTCGGGCTACTTCCCGGCCGTGTCGGCGGGCTGGCGCATCTCGCAGGAGCGCTTTATGGAGGGCATCACGGGCCGCAACGTGCTGAGCGACCTCAAGCTGCGCGCCAGCCTGGGCTACTCGGGCAACAACACCATCGGCGACTACAGCAGCATTCCGACCCTGGGCTTTTACAACTACACCCTCGGCGGGGCGCAGGTGACAGGCCAGGCCCCCAACCGCCCCAACCAGAGCGTGCTGCGCTGGGAGCGCAACCGCACCGTCGATTTTGGCCTCGATGTGGGCTTCTGGCAAAATCGCGTCACGGCCTCGGCTGACTACTACACCAAGACCAGTACCGATTTGCTGCTCAACATCATCGTGCCCTCGACCTCGGGCTACACGAGCAGCCTGCAAAACATCGGGGAGGTGCAAAACCGCGGCTGGGAGCTGGAAGTGACCTCGCGCAACCTGCAAGGCGAGTTTTCGTGGACGACCTCGGCCAACCTCAGCCACAACGTGAATGAGGTGAAGCACCTCGGCCCCGGCGACGCGCCCATTGAGGTGCCCAACGGCCTCGACACGCCCAGCAACATTCTGAAGGTAGGCGAGCCGCTCTACAGCTACTACATCGTGCGGCAGATTGGCATCCTGAGCCAGGCCGACATCGACGGGGGCGCGGCCCGCATCAGCGGCCAGAGCGCGGGCGACCCGCGCTACGAAGACTTCAACGGTGACGGTAAAATCGACTCCAACGACCGTCAGGTTATCGGCCAGCCCAACCCCAAGTACACCTGGGGCATTACCAACACCTTCCGCTACAAGGGCTTCGACCTCAGCTTTTTGGTGCAGGGCCAGAACGGCGGCAACGTGTACTCGACCCTGGGCCGCGCCATCGACCGCCCCAGCGTGGGCTACAAGGAAAACGCCCTGGGCCACGTGCGCGACCGCTGGCAGTCGGCCGAAAACCCCGGCAACGGTATCAAGGGCAAGTCGAGCGGCTTCGGCGGCTTTATCCGCAACACCGACTGGCTGTATTCGAGCGACTACTTCCGGGTGCGCACCATCACGCTGGGCTACGACCTGGGGCGCGTCATCAACAAGCGCATCGCGCAGGGTGCCCGCGTGTACGTGACGGCCGAAAACTTCTTCGGCCATGACAACTACTACGGCGGCCTCAACCCCGACGCCGTGAACACCAGCAACACCGGCAACTTCGTGTCGGGCTCCGACTACGGCGGGCTGCCGCTGGCCAAGTCGCTGGTATTAGGGCTTAATCTTTCGTTTTAATCAACTTGCTGAAAGCTAAAACCGCCGGTCATGCTGAGCGCAGCGAAGCATCTCGCGTGGCGCAGCAATCAACGCCATTGCAACGAAGCGAGTGAGATGCTTCGCTGCGCTCAGCATGACCGGCGGTTTTAGCTTTCTTCCTACTATATCCCACCCCCATGAAACGCTTCCTGCTCCTCATCACCGCTGCCTGCACCCTGGCGCTGGGCGGCTGCGAAAAAGACCTCGACCAGGTGCCTATCTCCAACGGCTCGGTCGATACGTTTTATAAAACCGCTACCGACTTCGACCAGGCCATGACGGCCGTGTACGCCACGCTGCGCGGCTACCCCGACCGCGAGATTATCCTCTCGGAAGCGCGCTCGGATAACATGTACGCCGTGAGCTCCATCGGCTCGCGCGACTGGGATGCCGTCAACAACTTTTCGCCCTCGCTGCTGGTCATCAACCCCTACGTGTCCGACGCCTGGACCTCGGACTACCTGACCATTTTCCGGGCCAACATCCTGCTCGACCAACTGGCCACCAACGGGGCCGTGACCGGCTCGCTACAAGCCCGCTACGAAGGCGAGGCCAAGTTTTTGCGCGCCTTCATGTACCTCGATTTGGTGCGCAAGTTTGGCCGGGTGCCGCTGCTCGATAAACCGCTCACGCCGCAGCAGTCGCTGGCCGTGCGCCGCGCCGACGTGAAGGACATTTACGGCCTTATCATCGGCGACCTGCAAACGGCCATCGCCAACCTGCCTGCCAGCTACACCGCCGCCAACGTGGGCCGGCCCACCAAGTACGCCGCCGAGGGCCTGCTGGCCCTCACCTACCTCACGCGCTCGGGCCCGACTTACGGCATCAACGGCCCCGGCCTGGATACCAACGAGTACAACCTGGCGCTGCCGCTGCTGAACGACATCATCGGCAGCGGGCGCTACGCGGTACTGTCGAATTACGGCAACGTGTTTTCGTACACCAATGAAAACAACGCCGAGGTGCTCTGGGATATTCAGTACGTGTCGGGGGCCACGCTGGGCCTGGGCGCGTCGTTTCCCAACGTCGTGATTCCCGACAGCTACTACACCTTCAGCGGTTTGTCGTTCACGGCCGGCTCGGTCGAAATCAAGCCCTGCTCCAACGACCTCGTCAATACCTCCTACGCTGCTAACGACGCCCGCAAAACATTCAGCATCCAGCAGGGCTACACCTACGCCGGGCAGACCGAAATCCGGCCGTTTTACAAGAAGTATTTCAACCCGGCGGCCAAAGGCGCGAGCCGCACCGACTGGCCCATCAACTACATCGTGCTGCGCTACGCCGACATCCTGATGATGAAGGCCGAGTGCCAGGTGCGCGGCATCGGCGGTAGTGCCACCGACGCGGCGGCCCTGCTCACGCCGCTGCGCACCCGCGCCAGCCAGACCGCCTACACCACCATCGACCTGCCCACGCTCATGGAGGAGCGCCGCCGCGAGTTTGCCGGCGAAAACCTGCGCTGGAACGACCTCGTGCGCTCGGGCCTGGCCCTGACTACCATGAACGCCTGGGTGCTCAAGGACGACGTGAACACCAAAATCACGCGCCCCATCACGGCCAACCTGCTGCTCTACCCCGTGCCGCAGAACGAGCTGAGTGCCGCGCCGGGCTTGTATGAACAAAACCCCGGCTACTAGCTGGATGCGCCATTTCTTCTGCCTTGGGGGCCCTCGCCAACCGTTTGGCGGGGGCCCCCAGATGTTTGGCGGGGGGGGGCCAGATGTTTGGCGGGGTCGCTAAAGCTTTGGGGAGGGTTGCCTAACGTTAGGAAGAGGTCGCCTAGCGTTAGGGGAGGGGCGCCTACTGCTGGGCGGGCCTTTCTTAACGTCAGGCGACCCTCTTTCAAGGGAGATGGCCGGCTGCTATAGCAGCCGGCACCAGGCCCACACCTAACTTTGCCAGGAACCCCGGTGCTGCTAGCCGCACAGTACAGGAGGGTGGTTGGGGCGAGCGAGCGTTGCTTTGCGCACTTACCTTCCTGCCCACCCATGTTGCGACTTGTGAAACTGCTCTGGCATCTGGCCGGGCGCAGTGCCTGGCTGGGGGCCTGCTGGCTGCTGGGCACCCTTGGCTGCCCCCTCGCCGCCCAACCGGCCGCGCCGCCGCTCTGGCATGGCCAGCCACGCACGTTGCGCTACCACCCCGAAGGCCAAGACTTCGTCATCACCAATGGCGAGCGGCGCTTCAACCGCGCGCTCTACGGCACCAATACCGCCTTCCGCGTCGAGGCCGGCGACCTGCCTGAATTTGCCCTTTATTTGCCCGGTATGGGCGGCAATTTGAAATTTGGCTTGCTGGCCGGCGACCAAAGCAAGTGGCTGATTAAGGCTGCCAGCATTACCGCCCGCTACCGGCCGGGCTCAATGCTGTACGACATTACCGACCCGCTGCTGGGTGCGGGCCAGCTGCACCTCGAAGTGCTGGCTCGCGCCGACGCCGAAGGCGTGCTGGTGAAAGCGCAGTTCAGGAACGCGCCTAAAAATGTGCAGCTGCTATGGGCTTTCGGCGGGGCCACGGGCAAGAAGTTTAGCCGCGACGGCGACATTGGGGCCGACCCCGAATCCAGCTTTTACTTGAAGCCCGAGTACTGCCAGAGCAACGAAGTAGCGGTGCGGGGCAACACCTTTACGCTCACGTATGGGGTAGGGGAGAAGCCCGCAAAAACCTCGGCCGGTGGCACAGAGCCAGCCGCCCCCAAGCTGCTACTCGGCACGGTACCGCCCGCCTCACAAACCCACGTGGGCGACGCCGCGCAGCAGGCGTCGCCGGCGCAGTTGCTGGCTTCGGCCGCGTCGGGCGCGCCGGTGGCGGTGGGCGCGGTGCCCGTGCGCGGTGGCGAGCCGCTGTACTTCGCGGTGCAAAAGCCGGATGATAAAAAAGCGCCTTTATACAAAGAGCTGCCCGCTGCCTTCGCCCGAGCCGAAGCCGCCCGCGCCGCGCTAGCCGGCCGCGTGCAAGTGAGTACGCCTGACCCCTACCTCAACACCCTGGGCGGGGCGCTGGCCGTGGCCGCCGACGCCATTTGGGAAGCGCCTTCCTACCTGCACGGCGCGGTGGCCTGGCGCATCCGCCTCAACGGCTGGCGCGGGCCGTATGCCGCCGACCCGCTGGGCTGGCACGACCGCGCCGGCCAGCATTTTCGCAGCTATGCACAGTCGCAGCTCACCACGCCGGCCAGTGGGCCGGTGGTGCCCGACACCACGCTGCACCTGGCCCGGCAGCTCGAAAAGCTGGGCACGGCCGTGTTTAGCAGCGGCTACGTCAGCCGCAACCCCGGCGGCGAGTTCCGGCCTCATCACTACGACATGAATCTCGTGTACGTGGATGCCCTGCTGCGCCACCTGCGCTGGACCGGCGACCTCGCCGAGGCCCGCGCCCTGTGGCCCACCTTGCAGCGCCACCTGGCCTGGGAAAAGCGCACCTTCGACCCCGACGGCGATGGCCTTTACGACGCCTACGCCGCCATCTGGGCCAGCGACGCGCTGCAATACAGCGGCGGGGCCGTGACCCACACCTCGGCCTACAACTACTACGCCAACCAGCAGGCTGCTACCCTGGCCGCCCTGCTGCACGAAGATTCCGTGCCCTACGCGCAGGAAGCCGCCCACATTCACCAGGCGTTGCAAAAACGCCTCTGGCTGCCCGCCCAGGGCTGGTACGCCGAGTATCAGGATAAGCTGGGGCTGCAAGCCCTGCACCCCAGCGCCGGCCTCTGGACTATTTACCACGCCCTCGACTCTCAGGTGCCCGATGCGTTTCAGGCGTACCAGGCCACGCGCTACGTCGATGCCGAAATCCCGCATATCCCGGTGCGGGTGGCGGGGCTGCCCGACGCAGGCTATTACCTGCTTTCGACTACCAACTGGCAGCCTTACGACTGGTCTTTGAACAACGTGGCGCTGGCCGAAAACCTGCACACCACGCTGGCCTACTGGCAGGCCGGCCGCCGCGACGACGCTTTTCGGCTCTGGAAAAGCGCGCTGCTCGAAAGTATGTACCTGGGCGCGAGCCCCGGCAATTTTCAGCAAATCAGCTTCTACGACGCCAACCGCGGCGAACTCTACCGCGACTTTGCCGACCCCATCGGGGTAGCGGCCCGCTCGCTGGTCGAGGGCCTGTTTGGCATCCGGCCCGATGCCCTGCGTGATACGCTGCTGGTGCGCCCCGGCCTGCCCGCCGCTTGGGATTCGGCCCGGCTGGTGGTGCCCGACGTGACGTTTGATTTTCGACGGCAAGGGCAGCGCGAGGTGTATTCTATTGACCAGTGGGGCGGTAAAGACTTGGCGTTGAAACTACAAGTGCCTGCGCTAACCAGTCGCGTGGAGTCGGTACTGGTTAATGGAAAACCAGCTCACTGGCGGAATTTGGCGACGGTGGGCCAGCCGATGATTGAGATTGAGGGTGGGGTGCTCGGGCTTGACAAAGTAGAAATACAATGGCAGGGCGGGCCAATTGCACCGCCTACGTCTGCCCAGCGCGCCGCCCCCGGCACGCCGCTGACCAACGATTTTAGCCCCGCCACGGTGCTGGCTCTGCACGACCCGCAGCAGGTGCTGGCCAGCCCCCGGCTGGCGGGCGCGGCCCTCACCGGCCAAGCGCAAGGGCTGCCCGGTAGCCGCACGCTATTCGTGCAGCTGGCGCAGGGCGAGCTGCGCTGGTGGCAGCCGCTGGCCGTGGAGGTGCTGCCGCCCGCCGTGCCGGCTACTGAGGCCGCTCCAACGGCCCCGGCCCGCTGGGTAACGGTGGATTTAACCCATTTTTTCAACGACCAGGTAACTCGCATTTTTCAAAATAAGTACCTCTCGCCCCGCGCCGAAACGGCCACCCTGGAGCTGCCCACCCAGGGCATTGGCAACTGGTGCTACCCCCTCACGCAAGCCAACATCGACGACGCGGGCCTGCGTCAATTGGCCGGCGCACGAAATGAAATAAAGCTGCCCACCGGCGCGCCGCTGCGCACGCCGGGCGCGGCCGGGGCGAAGAATATTCTGTTCGTGTCGCAGTGGGACAACTACCCGCGCCAGGCCACGGTGGCGCTGCGCGGCCGGGCCCGCCGCGCCGTGCTGCTGCTGGCTGGCAGCACCAGCGCCATGCAAAGCCAGTTTGTGAACGGCGAGGTAGTAGTAGCCTACGTCGACAACACCACCGCCACGCTACCCCTGCGCAACCCCGATACGTGGTGGCCCATCGAGCAGGACTACGCGGAGGACGGCTTCGCCTTTCGCCTCGGCGCGCCCAGGCCCTACCGCGTGCACCTCAAAACTGGCCTCATTACCAAGGATTTCAAACAGTACACTAGCATCAAGGGCTTCAGCACGCGGGCCATCGACGGCGGCGCGGCCACCGTGCTGGAGCTGCCGCTCGACCCCGCCAAAAAGCTGAAAAGCCTGACCGTGCGGGCGCTGGCCAATGATGTAGTGATTGGGCTGATGAGCGTGACGCTGGGGCGCTGAGCCCGGCTGGGGAACCTTCCCCCCCGGCCCCCTCTCCCGTGGAGAGGAGGAGCCGGACGATTTTAAGCAAACAAACCTATAAATTCATGAAAATGACAACTTCTCATGAGACGTCAGGCTCCCCCTCTCCGCGGGAGAGGGGGCCGGGGGGGGAGGTTACGCGGCTGAGTGCGTTGCTACTATTCGCTTGCACAACCCTCCCCGCACCCGCCCAGTCCATCAACCGCCAGGCCGTAGTCGAGCGCCACAAAGTCGTAATTACCAACACCGACTCGCTGAACTCGCTGAGCGTGGGCAACGGCAAATTTGCGTTCACCACCGACTTCACAGGCCTGCAAACTTTCCCCACGCACTACGAGACGGGCCTGCCGCTGGGCACCGAGTCGGAGTGGGGCTGGCACCGCTTTCCCAACCAGGAAGGCTATAAGTTCGACCAAAGCCTGCGCACTTATACCCTCAACGGCCGCCCCGTGCCCTACGCCGTGCAGGTAAAAACGCCCGGCAACAAAGAAGCCGTGGACTACTTCCGCGCCAACCCGCACCGCTTGCAGCTGGGCAATTTGGGTTTCGTGCTATTGAAGAAAAACGGCCAGCCCGCCACGGTGCGCGACATCAAAAACATTCGCCAGACGCTAAACCCCTGGACGGGTGAAATCCAGAGCCACTTCACGGTGGAAGGCACGGCCGTGGACGTGCTTACCGTGGGCCACCAAACGCAGGATGCCGTAGCCACCAAAGTAACCTCGGAGCTGCTGAAAACCGGGCGGCTCAAGGTGGCGCTGCGTTTCCCTTTCCCCACGGCGGGCTGGGCCGACATGGCCGTTGACTACTCGCATCCCGAGGCGCACCAGTCGGCCATTGCGGAGCAAAAAAACGGCCGGGCGTTGCTGTCGCACCAGCTAGATACAACCCGGTATTTTGTGGCGCTGAGCTGGGCCGGGGCGGCCACGCTGGTCGTCGGCCGGCCGCACGAGTACGTACTTACGCCGGGCCGCCAAAGCAATGTGCTGGAAATAAGCGCTCTGTTTAGCCCCAAAAAGCCATCCGCCGCGTCCAGCTTCGCCGCCACGTTGGCCAACAGCCGGCAGCAATGGCCGGCCTTTTGGCGCAGCGGCGGCGCGGTCGATTTTGGTGGTACGCCTGACCCGCGCGCCCATGAGCTGGAGCGCCGCGTGGTGCTTTCGCAGTACCTCACCAAGCTGCACAACGCCGGCTCGCAGCCGCCGCAGGAAACCGGCCTGCTGCTCAATAGCTGGTACGGCCGCCCGCACCTCGAAATGCACTGGTGGCACGCGGCCCACTTCGCGCTGTGGGGCCGCCCGGCCATCCTTGAAAAGAGCCTGACCTGGTACGCCCGCCCCGACGTGCAGGCCGTGGCCCGCGGCATTGCGCAGCGGCAGGGCTACGCCGGCTGGCGCTGGCAAAAAATGACCGACCCCTGGGGCGAAGAAGGGCCGTCGTCGGTGGGCGCGTTTCTCATCTGGCAGCAGCCGCACACTATCTATTTTGCCGAAGAAGCCTACCGCGCCCACCCCGACGCGGCCACGCTGAAGCTCTACCAGGAGCGGGTAGCACAAACGGCCGAGTTCATCGCTTCGTACCCGTTTTTTGATAAGGAGAACAACCGCTACATTCTGGGCAAAGGCGTGATTCCGGCCCAGGAGCGCTTCAAGGCCGAGGAGACATTTAACCCCACTTTCGAGTTGGTGTACTGGCATTGGGCCCTCGAAACGGCCCAAAAATGGCGTGAGCGCCAGGGCCAGCCGCGCAATGCTAAGTGGGACGACGTGCTGGCCAAGCTAGCCCAATTACCGCAGGCCAACGGCGTGTACCTGGCCGCCGAAAGCGCGCCCGACTCCTACACCAACCCCGAGTATAAAACCGACCACCCCGCCGTGCTGGGCGCGCTGGGCTTTATGCCCGCCACCGGCCAGCAGGACGCCGCTACCATGCGCCACACCTTCGACCTGGTCTGGAAGGACTGGAGCTGGGATAAAACCTGGGGCTGGGACTTCCCCCTGACGTCCATGACCGCCACCCGCCTCGGCCTGCCCGACCGCGCTGTGGATGCCCTGCTGATGAAGGTGCAAACCAACACCTACCTCCCCAACGGCCACAACTACCAGGAGGGCCGCCTACCCCTCTACCTGCCCGGCAACGGTGGATTATTGGCGGCCGTGGCCCTCATGTGCGCCGGGTATGATGGGTGCAAGGAGGCCAACCCGGGCATCCCGAAGGATTGGAAAGCGCGCTGGGAGGGCTTGCAAAAAATGCCATAAAAGGCGTAGATGGCGCTAAATGGCACGGGCCAGGAGACCCGCGCCATCTACGCCTTTTATCTTCCTAAAACAAGTCGTTCTTGGCCGGCACCACGTAGGGCTGCGGCTTGCCGCTGGCCTTGGTGATGCCGAAGTAGAAATACAGCGTGCGCCGCGTAGTGCCGCCCAGGTGGTTGGCCTCACTCATCGGCCCCAGATTCTTAGGGTTGTTGTCAATGTTGAGCCCCAGTTTGGTGCTGATGGGCGGAATGACATCCAGAAACGACAGGTTGCCAGCCGGCAAAGCCGGCGCGGGCACCACGCCCGAGAGGCCGTAAAAATCGAACAGCCGCACGAACAAGCCCGGCTCGGGGCTGGCTACCAGAAATTTGCCTTCCACGGTGTTCAATTCTACCCACGCTACGTCGGCGAAGTAACCCTTGAACTCGGGGTAGAGCCAGGGCGCGGCCCCGGTTTGGGTGTCGTTGTAGGGGTTTTCCCACACGTTGAGGGTAGGGCCGGCGAGGCGGTTTTTCCAGACGCGGTAGGGGCCTTTGCCCAGCCACTTGGCCCCGAGCACGTAGTTTTCGGGGTAGGTAAAGGTGAGGCCGGCGGCCTGGTAATCACCCTTGGGCAGGTCATAGGCGTAGTCGAGGCGCAGCCAGCCGTTGGGGCTCATCGTCCAGCGCACGCTGGTAAGCGCGCCCTGATAGCGCACTTCTACTACCTCGCCGCCGGCCTCGGCGTGGTGCGCCAAGCTTTGGAAAGCAGCCTCGCTGCCCACCAGCACCGGGCCGTTACCGAAGCTGAGCTTGTCGCCGTTGTTGCCTTTGATTTTACCCAGTTGGCCAGTCAGCTTGCTGAACGTGACGGTGATGCCGCTGGCTTGTAGCGTCAGCAGGCTGTCGGTTTCGGCTACCTGCACGGCGGGCAGCGGGGCGGCAGCGGCCGGAGCGGCGGCTGTATCGACGGGCTTGGCGGGCTTTTTGGCGGCGGGTTTTGGCGCAGTAGATGCAGCGGCAGCCGGTAGCACGTCGCGCAGCAGGGCCGTGTTGCCGCCGGTTTTCCAGGTCCATTGGAAGACCAGGTTTTTCTGCGGGTCGAAGGCCGAGAGTATGAGCGCATCGTAATTCTGCCAGTCTTTGGGCAGCTTCAAATCGAGCTGGCCGCTGGCGAGCGGGGCCACGCTGGGGCTGGCGGCGCGGCCTTTTTGCAGGGTCGAGGAGCCGGTAAACGCCTCGCCCGGCTGGCGGAATTTTACCAGCTCCCACTGAAAAAAGCACTGGTTCAAGTTGTTGAAATGGTAGCGATTTTCAACCGGCATGCGCCCGTTGAATTTCGCCGGCAAGTCCTTCAGCGTGATGCGAATGGGCGAGAAAATCTCGCGCAGCGCAAAGAAGCTGCCCTCCTTTTCGCGGTGCGGGCCGAGCACGCCGTCGGGCGCGTTCACGCCATTCACGTCGATGATGCCGCGTTGGTCGGTGCGCACGATGCCCTCATCGACCAACGCCCACAAAAAGCCGCCGCCCGAGCGTTGGGCTTTCCAGTGTAGCTCCCACATGTCGGCCAGGCCGGCGGCGGCCCCACCATCGTCCTGCGAGTGCAGAAACTCGGTGGGCATGTAGATGAGGGAGTCGGCCAGAATTTTCTTGGTGCTGTAGTAGTTTTCGTAGTGGTTGCAGTCGATGCCGCTGGCCTCATTGCCGGGCCGGTGGTGGGGGTGAATGACGGGCCGCTTCGACAAGTCGTACCTGGCAAACTCGGCGTCCAGCTCCTTATTGGTGCCGCCCTCGTTGCCGTTGTCCCAGAAAATGATGCTGGGATGATTCACGTCTTTGCGCACCATTTCGCGCACGAGCGGCCGGCCGGCCTTTGTGCTATAGGCCTTTTGCCAGCCCGCCAGCTCGTCGAGCACGTACAGCCCCAGCGAGTCGCAGAGGTGCAGAAACTCGGCGTCGGGCGGGTAGTGCGACATCCGCACCGCGTTCATATTCATGTGCTTGATTAGCTTCACGTCCAGCAAATGAATAGAGTCGTTGAGGGTGCGGCCGGTTTCGGGCCACCAGCTGTGGCGGTTGGTTCCCTTCATTTTTACCTGCGTACCGTTGACGTAGATGCCCTTGCCCCGCCGCACCTCGATGGTGCGGAATCCGAAGGGCTCGGTGGTTTGGTACAGCGCTCGCCCGCCCGCCAGCAGCGTGAAGCGGGCGCGGTAGAGGCGCGGCGTTTCGGCCGTCCAGTTCAGCGGGTTGGCTACCTGCGTGCGCAGCTGTACCACGGTATCGGTGGCGGCGGCGCGGCCAGTGGCGGTGCCCACCACGCGGCCGGTGTTGTCCAGTATTTCGACCTTGATATCAGCCGCTTGCGCGAGGCCGCGCAAGCCCACGTTCACGGCAAACGCGCCGCTGGCTTTGGCATCAACAGCGACGTAGGGAATGAATTGCTTGGGCGTAGCCTCCAGGTAAACCGGCCGGAAAATGCCGCCGAACACCCAGTAATCGGCCAGCCGCTCGGCGTTGTTCACCGAGGCGTCGGCCGACATTTTGCTCACCGTGACTTCGAGCAAGTTGGGCTGCCCGAATTTCAGGAGCGGGCTGATGTCATACTTGAAGCGGTAGAACGCGCCCTGGTGAATAGGCCCGGCCAGCTGCCCGTTTACGCGCACTTCGGCGTCGGTCATGGCACCCTCAAAGACGATGTAAACCGCCTTGTCGCTCCAGTCGGCGGGCACCGAAAAGGTTTGCTTGTACTTGCCCTGCTCGTCGGCAAAGCGGAAATTCTTGCCGTAGGTTTTGTAGTCGCGGCCGTAGTTATACGCCCCGAAGCCCTGCTGCTCCCAGCACGAAGGCACCTGGATAGTAGTCCAATAGCCGCTTTTGCGGCCGCCGGTGCAGTAAAAGTCCCAGGTGGCGGTGCGCAGGTTGTCGCGGCCCGAGAGGTACTGAATTTGCCTGGTAGGGGCGGGCTGTGCAGCGGCCGTAAGAGCCAGCAGCCCGCAGCTGAGGAAGGAAAGCAGGAGGCGCATAAAGGGCAGGAAAGGGCGGCAAGCTAGCGCCCTGCCCGCCCCGGAGTGCCCTGCGCTCTCCTGCTTTCCTGGCCCAAGCCCGCCGCTAAGCCAGGTAAAACACCTGCCGCAGCGGCTGCGCCACCGGCGAGTGGTCGGGGTTAGTTTCCATGAGGTCGGCCATGTAGTCCCACCAGCGGCGCATGATGGGCAGGCCCGGCAGTTCGGCGGCCGAGTGGCCCTCGGCCAACTGCTGCACCCCAAAGAGCATCCCCGACTCAGGCTCCAGAAAAATGGCGTAGTCGCTGATGCCGGCGGCCGTGAGGGCGGCGGCCAGCTCGGGCCAGATTTCGTCGTGCCGGCGCTCGTATTCGGCGGCGTGGCCGGGCTTGAGGCGCATCAAAAAGGCAGCTTTTTGCATGAATGTAGCGGCCAGGGGAAAGCTGGCGGCCCGAAAATAGCGGGTACGCTGTCGGCAGCTGCGATACTACCCGGACGGCTCGCCTAAGCCACTGCTAATACTTCCGGGTCAGTGTTGCGCAGGGTTTCGGCCAGCTGCTGCGCCAAGCGGTTGAACTGCTCGCTCATGCGGTTGCCCACGGCGGTGAGGCGCGACTGGCGCGTGAGGCCGCTACCCGGCGCATTCTCGGGCCGGTGGTGCTGAAGCCACGACACGGCATCTTCCACGTCTTCAAACATATTGATACCCAGGTAAGGGCAGCGGGATATGGTGTCGAGCACCAGGTTGCGGCCACACAGCGAGGGGGCAATTACCCAGCCCAGCTGCCGCACGCCTGCCTGCTCCAGCGTGGGCATAAACACGCTGGCCAGCCACCCCGCGATGTCGGGCGTCACGCTCGTCACCCGCAGGTTGCTGTTGAGGATGCGCGCATACGATTCGTGCACGTAGCAATGCGCAATTTCCAGGCAGCCCAACTGCACGCGGTCCAGGGTCAGGTCGCCTTCCCATTCCACAAACAGCCAGTTATTGGTAGCGTCGAAATAAACGGAAACGTACGGCGTAGAGCATAAGTATTGAAGGTTCATAAGGATAGCATAAGTGATAACGAGTGCAAAGTAAACGGCGGACTTCGGATAAATAAATTATTTATTTAATGCAAAATCGGCCTAGCCCTAGTTTCCTCCAATATTTTAAATGAAAAAGGCATTTTTAGGTGGATGAGTTGCGTGGTAGTAAGATTAACCAATCATTTATGAGTAGTGTCCTAATGGTTCTTAAATACAGAAAGTTATGGTTTTAAAAGAAGAGTTTTAAGAAAAATGCAAATTAGTTGTTAAATTAATCTAATCAGCGGAGCTTACTTTAGTTGTGCCAAAGAACTAATTTAGTAAAATAGTAGAAAGTAAAGTGCAAAAAGTATTTTGCTAGCCAACTTGGCAGTTGGTATAATAGTCGATTTATAGCGGGCACCTTTAGCGTGTGCTACTGACCAGCTTGAAGCCTGCGAGCCTGGCGGGCGCGGTGGCCGCCTGGTAGGCCGGAGAGAATACCTGGCACATCTTCGTGGCGAATAACCATTTGCACCCGCTCACCAGATGTCAGCTACTATTGATACCACTACCACTGCCGCCGTGCCCACTGCCGACCCGCACGCCGCGCTGCACGCCCGCATCACGGCGGCGGGCACGCTCATCGCGCTGGGCATCGTGTACGGCGACATCGGCACCTCGCCGCTCTACACCGTGCGCGGGGTGTTCGTGGCCCGGCCCGTAACCGAAGAGGTGGTGCTGGGCACAGTGTCGGCCATCATCTGGACGCTCACGCTGCTCACTACTTTCAAGTACGTGCTGCTGGCCATGCGCGCCGACAACCACGGCGAGGGCGGCATTTTGTCGCTCTACGCGCTGCTGCGCCGCCTCAAGCTGCGCTGGCTCTACGTGCCGGCCATCGTGGGGGCGGCGGCGCTGCTGGCCGATGGCATCATCACGCCGCCCATCTCGGTGTCGTCGGCCATCGAGGGGCTGCGGGTCATCTGGCCCGACCTCAATACGGTGCCCATCGTGCTGGCCATCATTGTGGGGCTTTTCATGTTTCAGCAGTTTGGCACGGCCCTCATCGGCAAGCTGTTTGGGCCAGTGATGCTGGTGTTTTTTACGATGCTGGCTGTGCTGGGGCTGCCCTACGTGCTGCGCGAGCCGGGCATTTTGCGGGCGCTCAACCCGTACTACGCTCTGCACATGCTCACGCAGCTGCCGGGCGCGTTCTGGCTGCTGGGTAGCATCTTTTTGTGCAGCACCGGGGCTGAGGCGCTGTACGCCGACATGGGCCACGTGGGCCGGCGCAACATCTACGTGTCGTGGACTTTCGTGAAAATATGCCTGGTAATCAACTACCTCGGGCAGGGCGCGTGGCTATTGCAGCACCTGGGCCGGCCGCTGGGCGAGCAAAATTTGTTTTTCGAGATGATACCGCGCTGGGGCTTGCTGCCCGCCATCGGGCTGTGCGCGCTGGCTACTATCATCGCTTCGCAGGCGCTCATTTCGGGCTCCTACACGCTCATCATCGAGGCGGTGCGGCTCAATTTCTGGCCCAAGGTCAAAATCTCGTACCCCACCGAGTTGCGCGGGCAGGCCTACGTGCCCTCGCTGACCTGGCTGCTGGGCGTGGGCTGCGTGGGGGTAGTGCTGTACTTCCGCGAGTCGAGCCGGATGGAGGCGGCTTTCGGGCTGGCCGTGACAATTACAATGCTCAGCACCACCATCTTGCTGGGCTACTACCTGCGCTTGCGACGAGCCAGCGTAGCTTGGATAGGGCTGCTGCTGCTGGCGTATTTCACGGTCGAAGGCTCGTTTCTGGTGGCCAATCTGCGCAAGTTTCCGCAGGGCGGCTGGCTGAGCGTGCTGCTGGGCGCGCTACTGCTGCTCGTGATGGTGAGCTGGATTCAGGGCCGCCGCCTCTACCAGGACCTGTATAAGTACGTGCCGCTGGCCGAGTGGCTGCCGCGTCTGCAAAAGCTGAGCGCCGATGAATCGGTGCCCCGCCTGGCTACCAACCTGGTGTATTTCACCGACTCGCGCGACCCCAAGCTAATCGAGAATGCCATCATGCACAGCATCTTCCGCAAAAGCCCCAAGCGCGCCGACATCTACTACCTGCTGCACGTCGTCACCACCGACGAGCCCTACACCAAAACCTATCACGCCGAGGTGCTGCTGCCCAATGACCTGGTACGCATCGATTTTCACCTGGGCTTCCGCGTCGACCACGCCATCAACTATATGTTCCGGCAGGTGGTAACCGACCTGGTAGCGGCCGGCGAACTCGACATCACCTCGCGCTACGAGTCTTTGCGCAGCGAAAAGCAGCCTGGTGATTTTCAGTTTGTTATTCTCAATCGTACCTTGCCCTACGCCCACAGCCTCAGCGGCTGGCAGCGGCTGGTAGTGCGGCTGGCGGGCGGGCTGCGCCGCCTCAGCAGCACCCAGCAGGAGAGCTTCGGGCTGGACAACTCGTCGCTGACCGTCGAGAACATCCCGCTGCTCACGCCCGAGCGGCCCGAGCTGCAACTGACGCGGGCGTAGCTCGCCGGGCGCGGACCTCCCCCCCTAGCCCCCTCTCCACGGGAGAG
>CAXYJY010000083.1:0-10680 GCA_964277755.1 uncultured Hymenobacter sp. | reverse complement strand
CCCTCTCCAAAAAAGAGGGGGAGCCGACCGCAGAATAACGCTAGCGGGCGTCAGGCTCCCCCTCTTTTTTGGAGAGGGGGCCGGGGGGGTGAGGTTCACACGTCAGGTATACATAAAAAAGGCGACTACCGCAGCCGATATTCTGGCTGCGGTAGTCGCCTTTTTTGGCAGCTTGATGCGCTATTCGCGCACCAGACGCTTCATCACAGTGCCAGCGCTGGTGTGCAGCTGCACCGTGTACACGCCGGCCGCCAGGCCGGCCAGCGGCAGCACACGCACCGCGCCAGCGGCGAGCGAGCGGGCGGCCACCGTCTGCCCCAGCGTATTCAGTACCGACACCCGCATGGCTTCGCGCTCCAACGAAGCGGGCAAACTGAGTTGCACCTCATTGGCGGCCGGGTTGGGCCACAGCGCGATTTCGCGGGCCAGCTGCGCCGACGCCGTGCCGAGCGTAATCTGCTCGCGCGTGCCGGGCGAGAACGACAGGCCGCGGAACGCGAAGACGCCGCCCTGCGCGTTGTCGACCAAAATGGTTTGGGTGATATTGGCGGCGGTGGTGTACGTGCTGGCATCCGCAAACTTATAGAGCGAGGTGTAGCTGACGCCGTAGAGCACCGGCTGGCCGTTTTCCAGGCGGCCGGTGAGGTCGCGCAGCAGGCCATCGCCCTGGTTGGGCGCTACCGTGAAGCTGCCGCGCGCTACCCAGGTAGTGCCGTTGTAGCTGTACTTGTTGATGACCGTGGCCGTGGCATCGTCCGCATAATACAGCAGGTCAACGCCTGGAATGGCCGGGTTCACGTCGAACATAACGAAGCCGCTGGCCGCTGGCGACACGCTCGTGGCCGGAATGCCCGGCAGGTCGGTGGCCGTGGCGGCCGTGGTGGGCACGCCCGTAAAACGGCGGATTTTAGCCCCGGCAGTCAGCGTGCCGTTGCTGGTGGTGGAGAAGTAGAGGTTGCCGTCGTAGATGTGCATCTTCTTGAAGCTCACCGTGGGCAGCACCACCGTGGCCGAGGCCAGCGGCGTAGCCACGGGCGGATTGGTAGCGGCCGTAGCGGGAGCATAAACCAGGCCCGTCGATTCGGCCCCGAAGGCGTAATACAGCCCGCCGCTGTTGGACACCATCGAGCAGCGCAGTGGGTTGGCCGAGCCAATCAAAGCCGCCGAGGTCGATACCGCGCCGTTGGCCGTCACGATGGCCATCACCCGGGCCGCCGACGAGCCGTTGGGGTTGCCGTTGCCGGCGGCCAGGTTGAAGCCCGCCACCGACAGCTTGCTGCGGTCGGGCGAAATGCCGACCACGCCATCGGCATTGCTCCGCACCGAGGAGCCCAGGTAGCCGAAGTTGCTGCCCGCGTCGGCCACCGGCAGGTCGATGCTGCGCACCAGCGTGCCGGTCGTGGTGTACTCGTCGATGGCCACTGGCAGCGTGCCATTCGGCACGGTCGTGGCCGTGCGGTCGCCGTGGCGCACCACCGCCAGCGTACCCTGCTGAAACGCCACCTGGGCGCTTGCCAGGTGCGCGGCCAGCGAGCCAGCCAGAAAGAGCAGGCCGGTAGCTGGCCGCACTGAGTTCCGCGAGAAAAATGAGTTGAGGTGTACCATTAGGGGTGGGGTTTTGGGAAAAGATGAATGAAATCATTAGGCTGTTATGCTGAGCAGAGCGCAGCGGAGTCGAAGCATCTCGACCGCTTCGTTGCTTACGCTGGGAGTTATCCTGCTAAAGAGATGCTTCGACTTCGCTGCGCTCCGCTCAGCATGACAGTTAGTTTTATCGACCGTTTACTCCAGCACTATCTTTTGCTGGCTGGCGGCCCCGGTGGCCGGCTGCACGCGCAGCACGTAGAGGCCGTGGCGGCCCTGGGTTTCGGGCAGGGGCAGGCGGGTGCTACCGGCAGCCACGGCTACGGTGCGGCGCAGCACGAGGCGGCCCAGCACGTCAACCAGTTGCAGCTCCACAGCCTGCGCGGTGGCCGACTGCACCTGCACCGCCAGCGCGGACCCGGCCGGCACCGGGTTGGGGTAAGCGGTGATGCCAAACCCGTCCGAATTAGCCCCCAGCGTAGCCAGCGGGGTATTCGTGATGGTCACGCTGCGCGCGTTATTGCTGAACTGGGCGCAGGGCGATACGTTGGCAAGGGCCGTTTGCAGGGCCGCCAGGGTGCCGCCCACGAAAGCGCTCAAATCGTAGCCGCCCTGCACCAGCAGGCCATACACCTGGTAGGTGCCCACGGGCAAGGCGCGCAGGTCGGCCTCGTCGCGGGCCTGCACTACCGTGTTGCTGGCCGTGTTCACCACCACGTACAGGTAGTCGTAGCCGGGCGTGGATAGCGGCGCGTACATATTCCCTCCGCCAAAGGTGAGGGCGTAGCTGGCCGGGCTGGGCAGGGTCGCGGTTTGCGTCGAAACCACGAGGGTATAGGTGAGGCCCGCCGCGAGCGCGGGCGTCGTGAGGCTGCCGCTGGCGCTGAACGCCACCAGGTTCTGGCAGGCGTTGGCCGGGTTGAAGCTGCCCTGGTAGAGGCTCAGTACCAGATTAGCGAAGCTCGTGGACGTGCCAATGGTGTACACGCCGGCCGTGGCGGGCACCACCGGCGTGGCGGCGTAGTACACCGACGTGGCCGACAGCGCGCAGCCGCCCGTGCTGCCGGGCTGCGCCAGCAGCGTGCGGGGGCTGCTGGCGCTGAGGCTACCCTGGAGCTGCCCGGTGCCCGAGTTCGGGTATTGCGTCTGGCTGAAAGGCGGCTGAATCAAATACAGCGCCGAGCTACCAGGGGCCGCGCTCAACGCCGTAGCGGGCTGCAACTGCGTAGCGGTCAGCGCGCAAGCCCCAATCGTGAAATTAACGTCATTTATGTCGAAGTAGATGTTGCCCACCGCTTCGAGCCGCAGCCGCGCCTGGGTGGTAGCCAGCCCGGCGGGCACGGTGATGGTTTCGCTGCCGTCGTTGGCGGTAGTGGCGGCCAGCACCGTCGGAAACGTCTGGCCGCCGTCGGTGGACAGAGTCAGGCGCACCTGGCTGGTGCCGATGGGGGCCTGGTCGGTGCCGGCCACGTTCCAGGTCACGCGGGCCTGCTGGCCGGCTATCCACAGGGCGGGCGCGTTCAGCACCGTCAGGGCAAAGGGGCCGGTGGCGGGAGCCACGGTGATGGTCACGTTGTCGCTGGCGTACGCCCCGCCGGCGGTTTGCCGGTCGCGGGCCGTCACGGTGAAGTGCATATCGCGGCCCACGTTCGACAGGGCTTCGCCGGCGATGTTAGGCGGCTGGTTGCGGTTGGCGAGCACGAAAGAGAGGTCAGGAAACGTGCGCGAATTGGCCGTGCGCGGCGGGCGGGGCCGAAACAGCGGGGCGCTCGGGTCGTTCACGGCAGCAGTGCCGGCATTGCCCGGAATGGTGCCCAGCGCGCCGATGTTGGCCGAGTTGTAGTCAAACTGGTCCCAGGTGTAATACAGCGTCTGGCCGGCCGGGTCGGTGCCGGTGGCCGTGAGCACGAAGGGCGTATTGCGCGGAATAACATAAGCGGCCCCGGCGCTGACGGTGGGCACCTGGTTGGTATTGGTGGTAGTAGCGGGGCAGGTCACGCCGTTCAGCTTGCGGCGCATCTGGTCGAGCGAGCGGGCGTGAAAATGGTTATCGTTGCCAGCGGCCCCGGTCAGGGTTTGCGCCCCGCACACGGCCGCGTAGCTCATCACGGTGGCCCCGCCGCCCGGCTCCAATTCGCTGCCGGTAGCCCCGTAGCCGCAGTTGCCGCCGAAGGTATGGTCGGCCCCGAACTGGTGGCCCAGCTCGTGCATCAGAATGTGCTGCACCCCGCTGGTGCCCACGCCCGACCAGCCGCCGCCCTTGTAGCCGGCGTCGCAGATGACGCCCACGTAGGCCACCCCGCCGCCCGAGTTATGGAAGCAATGGCCCACGTCGTAGGTGCCAACGGCATACTGCCGCTGCACGCTGCCGAGCACATCGCCCAGGTTCTGATTGCCCACCGCGCCGGCCATCGCGAAGTAGAAGGTGCCCCCGGTGGGCTTCACCAGCTCGAAGCGCACCGCTACCTCCTGCAAGTAGTAGCCGGTCACCACGTTGGTCGCCGCCACTACGGCCTGCTCCACGGCCGCGTCGGTGTTGCCGTTGCTGCTGTAGTAGTCGCCGGTTACTATCACGGCCAGGCGCACCACCCGCACCTGCGTGCCAAAGCTGTAGGGCGAAGGCTGGGTGTTGAAGGCCGTGGGCCGCAGCACCACGCCCGGTATGCTACCCACGCCGCAGGGGCCGGCCGCCTCGGGCGGCGTGGGCTGGAGCCAGTAGGTGCTGCTAGCCGGCAGTTGGCGCAGGCTCGCCGCCTCGGTTTCGGTGTGAAAATCAGCGCGCAGGCTTTGCGGCGTGAGTACCAGCGCCACGCCGTGCGTGGGCGCGCCCACCTCATGTCCCACAAAGGTGCGCAGCCGCTGCTGGGCCGCCGCGTCGGCGGCCGGCAGCACGAAGGTTTCGGTGAGGGCAAACGACTTGTCGCCGTGCAACGTCGGCAGCGTGAGCGTATAGCGGGCCTCGCCGGCTGCGGTGCGGAGCGCCGCACCGGGCGCGAGCTGGTGGCGCAGCTGGGGCAGGTCGAGGGTTACGGCCCGGCCCGCAGTTTGGGCCCGGGCGGGCTGTAATGTGTTGGCTAGCAGGAATACCAGCAGCAGCAAGAAGGGGTAAAGGTTTTTCTTCATCCGGGAAAGGGGGTGGGAGTTTTGTTGGTTGTGAGGGCGTTACCTGGGCCGTTTGGCCTTCGATAAGCTGCTCGCAAAACTATCCGCCCCCTGCCGCGGGCTCTTATGCTGGATTAATAATAGCTAATTGTATATTGATGAAAATTAGATGATTTTGCGCGCCGCCTACTAATATGGTATAGTATTGCGTGGCCCATGAAAGTCATTCCGTTTAAAATCCCTAAGTCGACCGAAGACTTCATCCGCTACCAGGTTGACAACCAGCCCTATTTCTACGACAAGCTGCACCAGCACCCCGAAATCCAGCTGAGCTACGTGCTCGAAGGGCACGGCAAGCTGATTGGCAGCGACTACATCGGCCTCTACCAGCCCGGCGACTTGTTTTTGCTGGGCCACCACGTGCCGCACGTGTTTCGGAGCCACCAGGAATACTACGCCGACAGCACCGAGCTGCGCAGCCACGCCGTGGCGCTGTTTTTCGACCAGGAAGTTTTCACTAAAGGCCTGTACAGCATCAAGGAGCTTCAGGAAGTACGGCGGTTTTTTGAGCATCTCACTGGGTGCTACCAAGTGCAGGAAACCGTGCGGCCGGCCATCGTGGAGCGCCTGCTGGCGCTGCCCCGCACCAGCAACCTGGAGCGGGTGCTGGCGGTGCTGCAAATCGTGCAGCTGCTGATGCGCCCCGGCGCGCTGCACTCGCTGCACGTCACCGACCACATGCGTGCCCTCACCGAGCGCGAAGGCAAGCGCATGGAGCGGGTAGTCAGCTTCTTAATGGAGCAGAGCCACCGTCCCATCACGCTGGGCGAGGTGGCCTCGGTGGCCAACATGAGCCGCGAGGCGTTCTGCCGCTTTTTCAAGGAGCGCACTTGCAAAACCTACGTGCACTACCTCAACGAGCTGCGCATCACCAACGTGTGCCGGCTGCTGCTGCACACCGAGCATACCATTGCCGGGGCAGCGTATGCCTGCGGCTTTGCCAATCTCTCGCACTTCAACCGCGTGTTTTTCAACATCGTGGGCAAAACCCCGCGCGAATACCGCGACAGCAGCGGCTAAAGAAGCGCGTCCAGCGCCCCACCGTTGCGCTTTATTTTTGACTTATGACTTTTTTTTGCTTTACTCGCCCGGCCCCGCTAGTGGTCTTGCTGACAGGAATTTTCTTCGCCGCCCCGAGCTACGGCCAGGGCGGCCAGCTGGCCGACTACCAGCGCAGCACCACGCTGCACAAGCAGCTCTACCACACGGCCTACCACATCCCGAGCCAGGTAAGCTGGCAGCCTGATGGCCAGGCGGTTTACTACGCCATCTACACGCCCAAGGGCCAGGAATATTGGCAAGCCGATGGCGCGCAACCACCCCGCCCCGCCTTCGACCCCGCGCCGCTGGCCACCAAGCTCGGGGCCGCGCTCAAGCAGCCCGTGCAGCCGTACCAGCTGCCGCTGGGCAACCTGAAACTCAACTCTGGGGCGGCGGGCCTACTACTCAATTTTTCCGCCGGCGGCAGTGAGTGGGAATATTCGCCCGCCACGACTACCCTGCGCCAGCTGCGCAAGCAGTCGGAAGGCCGCTACTGGAACCAGCGCGACGACCAAGACGAAAGCGGCCGCCTGGTGTACTCGCCCGACAGCGCCTGGGTAGCTTTCACCAAAAACTACAACGTGTACGTGCGCCCCGCCAAGGGCAAGGACGAAACGCCGCTCAGCTTCGACGGAGCGGCCAACGACTACTACGCCAGCAACTTGCAGTGGTCGCCCGACTCGAAGAAGCTGGTGGGCATCCGCATCCGGCGCAACGCGCCGCACACGCTGTACCTGCTGCGCTCGTCGCCGGCCGACCAGCTTCAGCCCAAGCTCGAAACCCGTCCCTACCCCAAGCCCGGCGACGTGCTGCCGCAGGAGCAGCCCAGCCTGTTTGTGGTGGCCGAGAAAAAGCAGATTCCGCTGTCGAACAGCTTGTTTGCGCAGCAATTCAGCTTGTCGCAGCCCGTATGGCGCAAGGACAGCCGCGCCGTTACGTTTGAGTACAACGAGCGCGGCCACCAAGTGTTCCGCGTGCTGGAGGCCGACGCCGCTACCGGCCGCGTGCGCCCGCTCATTGAGGAGCGCAGCCCCACTTTTATCACCTACAGCAGCAAGCTGTTCCGGCACGACGTGGCCGATGGCCAGGAGATAATCTGGCTATCGGAGCGCGACGGCTGGAACCACCTCTACCGCTACGACGGGCGCACGGGCAAAGTCAAAAACCAGATTACCAAAGGCCCGTGGGTGGTGCGCCAAGTGCTGCACGTAGACGAGGCGGCCCATACCATCCTGTTTGCGGCCAGCGGGCGCGACGCCGGGCAAGACCCATATTTGGTGCATTACTACCGTGTCAATTTTGATGGCTCGCACCTCACGGCCCTCACGCCCGAAAATGCCAATCACACGGCCACCTTCTCGCCCGACTACCGCCGCTTCGTGGACGTGTACTCGCGGGTAGATTTGCCGCCCGTGGCGGTGCTGCGCGACGCGGCCACCGGCGCGGTGGTGCAACCGCTGGAACGCGCCGACCTCGCGGCCTGGCAGCAGGCCGGCTGGCAAACGCCCGAGGTGTTTAGCGCCAAGGGCCGCGACGGGCAAACCGACATCTGGGGCATCATCGTGCGGCCCACCAATTTTGACCCTACGCGCCAGTACCCGGTTATCGAAAATATTTACGCCGGGCCGCACGATTCGTTTGTACCTAAGTCGTTTATGAGCAGCAACCTGGCCATGCATGAGCTGGCCGAGTTGGGCTTCGTGGTGGTGCAAATCGACGGCATGGGCACCTCCAACCGCTCGAAGGCCTTCCACGACGTGTGCTGGAAAGACCTGAAAGACGCCGGCTTTCCCGACCGCATCAAGTGGCTGCAAGCGGCCGCCCAGCGCTACCCCGCGCTCGACCTGAGCCGCGTGGGCATCTACGGTACCTCGGCGGGCGGCCAGAGCGCAGCCGGCGGCGTGCTGCTGCACCCCGATTTCTACAAAGTGGCCGTGGCCTCGTGCGGCTGCCACGACAACCGCATGGACAAAATGTGGTGGAATGAGCAGTGGATGGGCTACCCCATCGGCCCGCACTACGCCGCCTGCGCCAACGTGACCTACGCCAACCAGCTGCGTGGCAACCTCTTGCTGCTGGTGGGCGAAATGGACGACAACGTAGACCCCGCCTCCACCTACCAGCTCGCCGACGCCCTCATCAAGGCCAACAAGGACTTTGAGCTGGTGACCCTGCCCAACCAGGGCCACACCAGCGGCGGCGACTTCGGCGAGCGCAAGCGCCGCGATTTTTTCGTGCGCCACCTGCTGAAGCAGAATCCGCCGGCGTGGAACGAGCTGCCGGCGCAGTAGTTGACCATCAGTTGCTTATTACCGTCATGCTGAGCGGAGCGCAGCGGAGTCGAAGCATCTCTATCGCTTCTCTGCTGAGCGCAAGAAGTTAGTTCACCGGTAGAGATGCTTCGACTCCGCTGCGCTTCGCTCAGCATGACGGTTCTTAATTTTTCCTTGTCCCCCTCCCCCATGCCCCGCTCCCCCAAACCTACCTGGCTCCTCCTCGCCGCCCTTGCCGCCCCCGCCGCCCAGGCCCAAACCTACCTGCCCACCCCGCGCGATGCGCGCATGAAAGTGCAGCCCCAGGTGCCGGTAAAAGCCTACGCCTTCCCGCTGGCCGAGGTGAAGCTGCTCGACGGCCCCTTTAAAGTAGCCGAGCAGGCCGATGCGAAATACCTCCTAAAAATCGAGCCCGACCGGCTGCTGGCCGATTTCCGCGAGCACAGCGGCCTGAAAGCCAAGGGCAAGCGCTACGGCGGCTGGGAATCGACGGGGCTGGCGGGGCACACGCTGGGGCACTACCTCTCGGCCTGCGCGCTGGCGTATGCCTCCACGGGCAATGCCGAGTTTAAGCAGCGCGTGGACTACATTGTGGCGCAGCTGGCGGAGTGCCAGAAGGCCCGCAAAACCGGCTACGTCGGGGCTATTCCGAAGGAAGACCAGCTGTGGGCCGAGGTAGCGGGCGGCAACATCCGCTCGCACGGCTTTGACCTGAACGGGGCGTGGTCGCCGTGGTACACGGTGCACAAGATTATGGCGGGGCTGCTCGATGCGTACCTGTACACGGGCAGCCAAACGGCGCTGGCCGTGAACCAAGGTATCGCCGACTGGACAGGCAACACGGTGAAGGGCCTCGACGAAGCTAAGATGCAGGACATGCTGGTGTGCGAGTACGGCGGCATGGCCGAAACCCTGGCCAACACCTACGCCCTGAGCGGCGACCGGAAGTACCTCGATTTGTCGTACCGCTTCTACGACAAAAAAGTGCTCGACCCGCTGGCCGCCCGCACCGACATTCTGCCCGGCAAGCACTCCAATACCCAGATTCCAAAGGCCATCGCCAGCGCCCGCCGCTACGAGCTGACCGGCGACAAGAAGGACGCCGCCATTGCCGGGTTTTTCTGGCAAACCGTGACCGGCAACCACTCCTACGCCACCGGCGGCAACAGCAACTACGAGTACCTGGGCCCGCCGCGCCAGCTCAACGACAAGCTCAGCGAGAACACCACCGAGACGTGCAACACCTACAACATGCTGAAGCTCACGCAACATTTGTTTGCGCAGCAGCCTTCGGCCCGGCTGATGGACTACTACGAAAAGGGCCTCTACAACCACATTCTGGCCTCGCAAAACCACGCCACGGGCATGACGACCTACTTCGTGCCGCTGCGCATGGGCGGGCGCAAAACGTACAGCGACGAGTTTGACACCTTTACCTGCTGCGTGGGCTCGGGCATGGAAAACCACGTGAAGTACGCCGAGAATATCTACTTCCAGGGGGCCGATGGCAGCCTGTACGTCAACCTGTTTATCCCTTCGGAATTGAATTGGAAAGCGCAGGGCCTGACCTTGCGCCAGGAAACCCAGCTGCCCGCTACCGACCAGGTAGCCTTCACGCTGACGGCCGCCAAACCCCGCGCCTTCAAGCTGCGCCTGCGCCAGCCGGGCTGGACCAAAAACCCGCAGGTGCGCGTGAACGGCCAGCCCGTGGCCGCCGCGCCCGATGCCGAGGGCTACCTCGTGCTCGACCGCAAGTGGAAGAATAACGACCGCGTAGAGCTGACGCTGCCCGCCGATTTCCACACCGAAGCCCTACCCGACAACCCCGACCGCCGCGCCCTCTTTTACGGCCCCACGCTACTGGCCGGCGTGCTCGGCACCACCGAGCCCGAGCCCGTGACCGGCGTGCCCGTACTCGTGACCGCCAACAACGACCCCAATGCCTGGGTAAAACCCGTAGACGCCCGGCAATTACGCTTCCAGACCGCCGGCCTGGGCACGCCCCACGACGTGCCGCTCGTGCCCTTCAACCAAACCGCCAACGAGTACTACACGGTGTATTGGGACGTGTTCACGCCCGAGAAGTGGGCTACCCAGCAGCGCGTGTACGAAGCCGCCCGCCAGAAGCAGCAGGAGCTGGAAGCCAAAACCGTGGACATCCTGCGCGTGGGCGAGATGCAGCCCGAACGCGACCACAGTTTCACCGTCTCCGAAAAAGCCGAAACCGGCGAGGAGCACGGCCGCAAGTGGCGCACCGTGAACGAGGGCGGCACCATGGCCTTCACCCTGAAAGTAGCCCCAGACAAAGCCAACACGCTCCTCCTCACCTACTGGGGCATGGACAACCGCGGCCGCGTGTTCGACGTGCTGGTCGATGGCGAGAAAATCGCCACCGAAGACCTCAACAAGTACAAGGAAAGCCGCTTCTACGACATCTCCTACCCCATTCCGCCCGCCCTCACCAAGGGCAAGCAGCAGGTGAAAGTGACGTTTCAGGCCAAGGCCAATAATAGCGCGGGGCCGGTATACGGCGTGCGCAGCGTGCGAGAGTAGGGCGTTTTTCGGGGCGGGCTGCCGGCTTTTCGCCGGCTGTCCGCTCGTCGTAACAAAGCTCGTTGCA
>CAXYJY010000082.1:0-26305 GCA_964277755.1 uncultured Hymenobacter sp. | reverse complement strand
TGTGCCGTGGCCGCCCGCCTGCTGCGACAGGCCTGGGCTCTGCTCACCCACAACCGCGATTTTGACCCTAAATTTCATCTCACCCTTGCCTAAGTAACACAGTTCATGCTGAGCCTGCGAAGCATCTTATCACGTTGGAATAGGAAGTCCGGGCGTGATAGGATGCTTCGCATGGCAGGCGGCTTCGGGCGGTTGCTTGTGTGGCAGTTGCGAGGGTACTGTAGCTAGAGAGTTGTACTATGCTTACTCTTCATCGAGCTGGTGCAGCATCAGCTCGCCCGTCGATTTCAGCAGTGCAAACTGCTGGCGGTGGCTGGTAGGCAGCGCGGCTACCCAACCGGTAAACTCCAGTTGGCGCACCGCCTGCGCCCCGCCCGGCCCTAGCTCGTAGAGCATGGCGTGCTGGGTGCGCAGGCCGACAAGGTGCGTGGCGCTGACAAAGCACAGGCTGTAAACGGTAGCATCGGCTACCGAAAGCTGCTTCCAGGGGGCATTTTTGGCGGGCCGCAGCGGCTCCCAGCGCATAAAATTCTTATCGGAAACGGCCGCCAGCGAAAACTCGGCGGCGTAGGGCGAGCGCACCAGCTGGAAAATCTCCTCGTCCAGCACGTGCATTCGGTGCGAGCCGCTTTCGGCCAGCCACACCACCTGGTTGAACCAGTAGGTGAAGTACTTGCCGTCGTGGTAAAGTAGCTCGCAGGGCTCGTCCCGCTCGTACCCAATGAAGCGCTGCGTGGGCGTAGATAACTGGTACGTGAGCGCCAGCAACGGCTCGCCGGTAGTCGTGTAGCGCTGTAGCAGCACGATATCGCCTTGCAGGCGCGCGGCGGCGGTCCCGTTGGGCCACAGGCCCACCCGCGCCGGCCAGGGTGGCAGCCAGGTGGGGCTTTCCACGGTCAGGGCTTCGGCGAAGTGCTTGTTCTTAGGCAAATGCAGGGTAGGCAGCGCCACGCCCGCCGAGGTGCGAACCAGCACCATCGTGCTCTGAAACTCGTCGGCTATCAGGTCCACGTGTGTTTCGGCGGGTAGGGGCACGGGCCACGAGTAGTATTCGAGGTGGCCGTACCAGTTGCCGCGGGCCAGGTGCAGCTGCTCGCCGCGCACGCCCAGCGCCACCCACTGCTGGCGATGGCTGGCGGCTTTTTGCCAAGTGATGGTCGCATCGAGCTGCATGGCGGCCGGGCGCGGCGGGGCGGCAGCCGGGCGCGGCTGGCTGGTAGCGTAGCGGCTGCAATCGGCGGCGAGCAGGCGGTCGGTGGGCTCGAAGTGGCGCAGCAGCGGCAGCGGCTCCAGGTTGCCGGCTGCGGCCTCGGTGCTCACGACCTCGTAGGCGACCTCGCGCGCGGCGGCCAGTAGCGCGGGCGTGGCGTGCTGCTCGGCAACACCGGCCAGCACGCGCAGCAGCGGCACGTGCTGCGCCGGGGTGCTGTGCTGCCGATACACGGTCTGCACCTGCGCGCCTAGGTCTTGGGCCTGAGTAGCGGCCAGCGCAAAATATTGCGTGAGGCACACCTCGGGCTGCCGGGGGCCGGCCCAGCCTTCGAGCAATACCTGCTGGGCGCGGGTGGGGGCGTGCAGTTTGTCGGCCAGCAGGCGGGCGGCGGCGGGGCGGTCGTCGCGGTCGAGCAGCAGGGCGGTGCCGCGCTCGTAGTGGCGGGCAGCCAGGGCTGGCTGGGTTAGTTGGGTGTAGAGGTCGCCGGCCTTTTCGTATTGATTTAGCTCGGCGTAAAGCTCGGCGGCTTCGAGCAGCAGGCCGCCGCGTTCGAGGCACCGGGCGGCCCCGGCAGGGCTGTGCAGGTGGTCTTTGTGCAGGGTAGCCGCTTCGCGGAACAAGCCGCCCTGCTCCAGCGCGTTGGCCGCCGCCAGGTAGTCGCCCAGCAGGTGCGCGTAGATGTAGGCCGCCTTGGAATGACGGCCCGCCAGCAGCTCCTGGTTGGCGGCCGATTGATACTGGCGGCGCAAATCGTGCTGGTAGTCGCCGATGTCCCACTCATCGGCCGCCCGGCCGCCGCCCAGGCCGCCGAGGTTGAAGCGCGTATCGCGGCGGCCGAGCAGGGCCGAGGGCGGCGCGGTGCCCCGGTTTTGGTAGGGGCCGCCGAGCGGGATAGCGTATTTCAGGGCTTCGGCCGGATTTTCGTTGAACAAGCGCAGCAGGCGCTCAATCTCGTTCTGGCGCTTTTTTTCGAGCGCGTCGAGGTTGCCGGCCAGCCACTTTTCGAGCCGGCCCGGCTGGTCGGCTTTGGGCCGACCAAAGTGCCGAGCGGGCGCGGGGCGGGCGTCGTTATTGCCATCGAGCAGCATCATAATCAGGCGAAGCACAATAGCCAGCACGATACCCGTGCTACTGATGGAGCCTTGGCTCAGCAGTGCTATCATGCCCAGTACCCCCAATACTGATAACACCACTACCCCCAGCACCCGGAAAAGCCGCCCCCAGTCGAAGCCGGGGCCGCTGCGCGGCTCACGGCCTTGCCGCTGCCGGCGTACCCAGCCCAGCCAAGTTTTTGCCAGGCTATAGCGCAGGTTTTCAAGCCACTGGCGCACGGGGCCAGGCTGCGCATCGGCAGTGCCGGGCAGCTCGGTGAGGGGTGCGGTGCCCACGTCATGCTGCAAGGTCTGAAGCACCTCGGCGGCCGAGGGGCGCAGCACCCGCAGCTGCTGCAAGCGGGGCTTGGGCGGGTGGCCCGGCTGGGCGCGGCCCCAGTCGGTGGGGCGCGGCGGGGGGCAGGCCAGCAGCGTGCCCAGGTCCAGCTCGTCGGTAGGCTCGAAGCCTACCAGGCCAATGCCGGGGTGCAATAGTTGGCGCGGCCACAGCAGGGCCGCCGCCAGCTCGGCGGGCGTGGTGGTGGGCCACAGGCTCGCTTGCACCGGCACGTAGAGGCGCGACCCAGTCGCTTGGCCATAGGGCTCCAGCACGTCGGCGGGCAGGCGCGCATCCTCGGCCACCACCACAAACAAGCCCGCCACTTGCACCGACCGGATAGACTCGGGCACCAGGTAGCAACTCAGCTGGCCGGCCGCCAGCTGCCAGCGGCCTAGCTCGCGCAGCCAGGCCGCCGGGTCAGTGCCGCGCAAAAAGGCCGCGCACGCCGGGCGCTGCGCTTGCGCGTGGTAGCGAAGGGTAAGCTGCATAAAAAACTACTTCAAAGGAGCCGTAAAGCGCTGAATATACTGCTGATAAAATTCGGTCGGGGCCAGCGGCTGCGCCGGGTTGCGGCCAGTGAAATAAGGCGGGCCCGCCACCATGCCATTGGCGGCCCAGGCGGCGGTGGGCTGGCCCAGCACGAGCAGTACCGTCAGTTCGGGCACGCGGGTGTCGGCGCTGCGCAGGTGTAGCAGGCCCCGCGCGTCTACTACGGCCTCGCTGCCATCGGGCCAGGCAAAGCGGCGCACCAGCGACGTAGCGCCGGCCTCGGCGGGCACGATGTCGGTGGCCGTGGCTTTGGCGTGCGGTGAAGGAGCGGTATCCGCATCGGTTCTACTCAAAAAATAGAACTGGTGCGCGAGGGCATCCGACACGTAGCGGAGGCGCAGCGCGTAGCCATCAACCAGCAGCTCGCCGGCCGCACTCACCCCTACGTGGCTGATGCGGTGAAACACGCTGTACCCGTTGTTGATGAAACGTTTGAAATTGCCGAAGTCGGGCCGTAGCTTCGACTCGTGAACGATGGGAAACGCCGCGTCGTGCCGCTCGCGCACGGCGCGCTGCTGGCAGTCGAACACCAGCGTGCTACCCAGCCACTTGAACGCCGGTGGGCCACTCGACCGCCGCACATAGTAGCAATTATCCTCAAATACCACGCCTATTACCTGCTCCGCTTCCGCCAGCTCTTGCGCCAAATCGATAAGTTCCGAGCTGTCCTCGCGCAAGCCAAAGCAGTACACGCGCAGCAGCCCCGGCGCTTGCACCAGCACGTAAGCTTCGCCGTGGTTGTCGGTGCCGAAGTAGTACGCACCCGCCTCAATAATTGGCAGCAGCTCGCGCGCGCCGGTGGTGCGGCCGGGCCAGTGCAGCACGCGCCGCGTGTCGGTGATGGCCAGGGCCCCCAGGCGCGGGTTGAACAGCGCATTGCGCCCCGACAGCCGCAGGCTGGGAGTTGGGAAATACAGCGGGGTTGGCACGCACTTCAGGAAAGCCGGCCCCACCAGCGGCGGTAGGGGCCGCACCAGCCGCTTTTTGGGGCGCATGGCCAGTAGCTCATCGAGGTCATATTGGCTGGTGCTCAGTAGCGTGCGGTGGCCATTTTGGTACTCAAACAGCGCCAGGGTGCCCGCGCGGCTTACCGTCAGCAAAAAGCGCAAGCCGGGCTGCGCTGCCGCCAGCTGCTGGCTGAGCGCGGGCTGCTGCGCCGCCTCGGCATCCGTGATGAGTAGGTAGTCGGTGCCCGCCGCCTGCGGCTGGCCGAGGCCCAGCGCCGCGAGCGCCGGCCCGCAGTGCAGCGCCGGGTCGAGGTAGCCGAGGGCCTGCACCACGCCCGCCACCGAGTCGAGGTCGAGCGGGGTGCTGGCCTGGCCGCCCAGGGCGTAGGCCGTGAGGGCCGCCCGCGTGCGCGGCAGCTGCGCGTGGTAGGCCCAGGCCAGCGCGGCCGCCAGCCCAAATACCCGGGGCGTGCCCCACAGGCGCAGGGTAGTATCGAGCAACACCACGCGGGGCCGGGCCTGCGGGCGCGGCGGCTCCTCGCGGCGCAAGTACAGCGCCTCGTTGTTCACCAGCCGGGCCGTGAGGGTCAGGTCGTCGTGGGCCAGCTCGCTGAGCAGCAGGCGGTCGAAGTTGCCGCGGTTGGTGATGTCAGCCACGCCGCCTAAGGGCTGGTCGCTGGCTGCGCGCGCGCGCAGCGGCACGTGCAGGGCCGCTACTAGGTGCTGCGCCAGGTTGGCCAGGCCGGCCGTGCGCTGGTCCTGGGCTAGCTGGTCGAGCAGCGAAAGCGGCTGGTCGGGCGCGGCGAGCGGCTCGGATGTAGGCAGGGGCGCCGGCAGCTGGTCGAGGCCGGTGCGCAGCAGTAGCTCTAAGCTGCCAGGCTCCGCAAAGCGCTGGTTGGCGTGGTGAAACGTGCCTAGCTCGTGTGCCAGCCGGCTCCAGTGGGCATCTGCCTTTGTTGTTTGTAAAGACTCATCCCAACGGCCACTCGCCCACTCAGCTAGCACTGGCTGGGCTAGGTCGGGTTTAAGGCCGTGGAAGGTGGCAACGTTGAAAATCTCTTGAAACAGGAGTTTTTTAGGCGCGCCGGTTCGCAGTTCCGGGGGTAACGCAGCTATTTGCCGCAAAAAAATGATGGTGCTTTCGTACCGCTTTGTTAGTAGCGTAGCATCTAGAAACTTGCCATACCCCTGAAGTACATTCATCAGTACTTCCTCCTGGGCAGCCGACCAGCCATTGCAGCCCGCCAGCAGCAACAGCACGGAGCCCAGCAGCGGTAGGCCAAGTCCCTGCCCCTGCAAGTCAGTCAAGATGCTGAGCAGCTCTTCCCGGTAGCAGATAGTAGTGCCATCCGACCATTCGACTACCTCCAAGGCTTCTGCCCAGCGCCAGAAGTAGTTATTGGTAGCGGTAAAGTAGTCGAGCGCTACCTTATTGGGTTCCTCACTCATGGCTGAAACTAGCAAAAGTCAGCCGCACGGCGCTGCGCGTGGCGGGCACTAGGTGCGCCAGCGGTACGCGCTCCCAGCTGCCATCGGGGGAGAATAAAAGCAGCGCCTCGGCTTCGGCCTGAAGCTGCTGCGCGAGCAGCGGCCCCAGCAGCGCGGCCTCGAAGTCGAAGCCAGCGGGTAGCAGCAGGCTACCCTGCTGCCAGTATTCGGGGCTGGCCAGTGGGGGCAGCGGGGAACCCAGCACCAGCACCCGCCCCTCGGCCGAGGCCGCAAAGCGCAGTGGGTGCAGGCGACTTTCGGGGGCAGCCTCGGCGTAGGCGTGCCAGGCGGCCAGGGTAGTGAGCAAAGCCGCCCCGGCCCGCGCCCGGCCCGACGGCACCAGCCGCACCTGGTAGCGCGGGGTGGCCTGGGCTGGCAGGGCCGCCGTGGGTATTTCGAGCGGTACAAACTCGGCGATGGGCCGCCAGGCCAGGACCGGCAGCAGGGCCGTGGGCGTGCGCTGCCCGGCCGCAAACAGCCGGCCCTGCGCATCCGCTTCGTACGACTGCACGGCGGGCAACGCGCGCACAGCCAGCGGCAGCTCGCCGGTGGCGGGCAAGCCGCGCAGCCAGAGCTGGCCAGCCACTTCGGCGGCTTGCAGGCCAGGCAGGTGGCGCGCCGCTCCGAGGGTGGGCCGGTCGGCGGCGGCCAGCACGAGAAGGCGCTCCATCAGGCTTCGTGTAAGGCTTTCTGCCACAGCGTGTCGAGCGGCTCCTGCACGTACTGGCGCTGCACCTCGTTGGTGAGCCACTGGGTGCGGCCGTGCAGGTAGCGCAGCTGGTCTTTGATGGCGGTGCGCTGGGCGGGCGAGGCGTCGGGGGCGTCCCACTGGGCAGCCAGGGCGGTGATTTCGCGCAGCAGGGCATCGGCGTCGGGGGCGTCGTGGCCGGTGGCGCGCGGGTGCTGGCCGGGCTGCTCGTCGGCGTGCACCACGGCATCGACGATGCCGGCGATTATCTCGCGCTGCTCGTCGGTGTCCCAGATGTAGCGCAGCACCCACATATCGGAGGCAATGACGGTAGTGCGCTGGCACAGCAACGCGCTGGCCGCCAGCAGCCGTTGCAGCTTCACGGCGCGGCGGTCCGACACGGCCAGGCCGGCCAGGCGCAGCTTGCTGATGAGCTCGGTGTACTGCGGCCGGATGCCGCTCACGTCTACGCGCGGCACGGCGGCTTGCAGGCGCAGCACCTCGTCGGCCCCGATGCCGGGGGCCGCGTCGGCGGCGGGGCGCTCCAGCGTCCAGCCGGCTTCCAGTACCTCAGCCAGGGCGGTGGGGGCCACGTAGTCGCAGTGCACGCGCACCAAGAAGCGGTCGAACAGCGCCTGCAACGCTTCTTCCTCGGGCAGGTGGTTGCTAGCGCCCACCATCAGCAGGGCGGGCAGCGGGCGGTTTTCGCGGCCCCGCCTAAATACCCGCTCATTGAGTACCATCAGCAGGCTGTTGAGGATGGCGCTGTTGGCATTCAGCAATTCATCCAGAAAAACCAGGTGCGCCTCGGGCAGCATACCCTCGGTGTTGGTCACCAGCTCGCCCTCGCGCAGCCGCCGGATGTCGAAGGGTCCGAACAGCTCGTTGGGCTCGGTGAAGCGTGTGAGCAAATACTCGAACGTGCGGCCGTGCAGGCGCTGGCCCAGCGCCCGCACCAGCGCGCTCTTGGCCGTGCCGGGCGGGCCGAGCAAGAATAGGTTTTCGCGCCCTACCAAACACAAGCACAGCAGGTCGATAATGTCGTCTTTGCCCACAAACGTGGTCTTGAGGTAGCGGGCTACGTCGTTGAGTTTGGCTACCAAGGGCCATTCTTGGCTCAGGTCGGGGGGCATCAGGCAGGAGAAGTAAACAGGTGAAAATCGGGCCACAGCTGCGCGCCGTGAGCCCCCAGCGCGGCCTGCACCAGCGGTGCCAGGTGGGGCTGGCCGGCCCGCGCCCGGTCGTGCGCCGTGATAATGCGGTCAAGGTACGCCGCGCGCAAGGCCGGATGCGCCAGCAAAATAGCTTCGGCATCGGCATCGGCCGGCTCGTGCCCCACAAACGACAGCGGCCACTGCCCGGCCATGCGCCGCAGGCGGGCTACCAGCGCATCGGCCGGGGCCAGGCCCTTGGCCAGTTGCAGCAAGTCGGGCAGGTAGCGCAAGCTGAGGTCGGCCGAGTAGTGGGCGGCCGGCGTCTGCTCGCCTTCGTACTCAGGTAGGTAAGTGGCAATGGCGGCCTCGTCCAGCTCGCGCACCACGGCCAGCACGGCGGCGTGGTACAGGTATTGCGCCGCCCAGAGCGCCGCCACAGCCTCGAAAGCCGGCGCGGTGTAGGGCAAACTCAGGCGGTCTTCGGCGTGGTAGTCTTGCAGCAGGGTTGAGGCGGCGGCCAGGTCGGCCGCCTCAAACGGGGCCGGCTGGCTAGCCAGGGTGATGCTGCCGGTGGTGAGCAGGTCTTGCAGGAAAGTGGTGAGCAGCATAAAAGTTAGGGGTAGTAAAAACCGGCTGTCATTGCGAGCGCAGCGAAGCAATCGCACCTGTTCAGCTGCGCCGTGCGGGTGCCCGTCCTGATGCGATTGCTTCGCTACGCTCGCAATGACAGCCGGTTTTCAGATGCAACTGCTACTTCTCATTCAGCACCAGCAGCAGCCCCTGCAACTCCTGATTCAGCAGGCGCACGGCCGATTGCAGCTCATTCAGCATGTTGGCACGCACCTGGAGTTCGTCGGCCGAGTACTCGCCGCCTTCGCCGAAAAGCAAGGCCGCCAGCTCTTTGCCCTGCTTCGACTCGGGCCGGGCGAGCTGGCCGTAGTGCTCCCAGCGCTGGCGGGTGTTGTGGGCCAGGCTGGTTTGGCCGCTGTTGCTGAAGGCCGGCTCGGTGAGCATGTACCAGATGCTGGGCGGAAACACGTTGGAGGTCGGCTTCTCGGCCCACACGTCGGCCAGCAGGTTGCGGGGGTGTTTAAACTCGGCCGTGTGCCCGTGCGCGCGCAGCGTGAGCAAGCCCAGGCCCGCCGCCAGCAGCCCGCCCCCGATGCCAAAGGCGTACTGCGCCGACTTATTTTCGATGACCGTAGTGCCCACGCCGCTGGCCGCCCCAATGGTGATGCTCAGCACGTTGAGGCGCTGGGTGCGGCGGTCGTCCTGCTCGCCGAGGTAGCCCGCCACCTGGTCGGCGCGCTCGCCTTCGCAGTCGAGCTCGGCGGCCATGCTGGCCACGGTGCTGCTCACCAGCGCCACTTGCGCCGCAATGGCCTGGCGCTGGCGCAGCACGGCTAGCTCGGCGGCCGGGCCGGGCTGCTGGCGGGCGGCGGCTTCAAGGGTTAGCAGGCTTTGGAGTTGCGGCAAGGTGCCCGCTGCGTTGGCCGCCAGCAGGTTGCGGCGCGGGTAGCGGGCCAGCAGCGCGGGCGTGAGGGCTTTGTCTAGCTCGGGCTTGGGGGCGAAGGCCGGGTCGTAGCGTAGGGGCAGAGGCGGGTCGCAATAGCCCGAGGCCACGTGCAGGCGGGTGGGGTGGGTGCCGGCGCAGCCGGCCAGGGCGAGTAGCAGGGCGAAGAAGTAGCGATGGGTCATAAAAGAGAAAGCAATAGGTGCGTGCTAAGGTCGAGCATAAGTAACCTTTTGCAGCAGGGCGCTAGCTGGCTGAGATTGTTAAATGATGATAGAAAGGTAGTTCTATTAATTAGCGATAGGGTAGAATGGCCATTTGCAGCAGTGATTTTGCAAATGCCGCGAATGGCAGTAGTTTCTGTGTCGTATGTTTGCGTCATACTTCAAAACTTTCATGACTTACGCTAAAACCGCAGCCTTCACCGACGAGCAGCAGCAGCTGGCCCGCGTGGCCAAGGCCCTGGCCCACCCGGCGCGGGTGGCCATCATTCAGTTTTTGGCGAGCCAGAAAACCTGCATCTCGGGCGACATCGCCGCCGAGCTGCCGCTGGCCCGCACCACCGTCTCGCAGCACTTGCAGGAGCTGAAGGCGCTGAACTTGATACGCGGCGAAATCGACGGCCTCACCGTGTGCTACTGCCTCAATACGGCGCTGCTGCGGCAGGTGCAGCAGCAGTTCGCGGCGTTTTTTGCGGAGGCTACGGCCGGCGCGGCGTGCGGGCCGGGCGAGGCGTGCGGGTGCTAGCATAGCTTTTTCAGCAAGATGAAGCAACTTAGTACCCTACCCCCGCCCGCGACGGCGGTAGCGCAGAAGAAGCTGTCGGGCCTCGACCGGGGCCTTACGCTGTGGATAGTTCTGGCGATGGCCCTGGGGGTAGCTCTGGGCTACCTGGTGCCCGGCATCGACCGGGCTATCAGCTACTTCGCGGTGGGCACCGTGAACGTGCCGCTGGCCGCCGGGCTCATTCTGATGATGTACCCGCCGTTGGCCAGGGTGAAGTATGAGCAGCTGCCGCGCGTGTTTCGCAACGTGCGCATCGTGGGCTTGTCGCTGGCACTCAACTGGGTAGTGGGGCCGCTACTCATGTTCGGGCTGGCCGTGTGGCTGCTGCCCGACCGGCCCGATTATATGGTTGGTGTCATCCTTATCGGGTTGGCGCGCTGCATCGCGATGGTGCTGGTCTGGAACGACCTGGCCAATGGTAGCCGCGAGTACGCGGCCGGGCTGGTGGCGCTCAATTCCATTTTTCAGGTGCTGTTTTACAGCGTATTGGCCTGGCTGTTCATCACCGTGCTGCCGCCTTATTTCGGGCTGCGCGGCTATGCCGTAAACGTGGGCATCGGCGACATTGCCCGGAGCGTGCTGCTGTACCTGGGCGTGCCGTTCTCGGCGGGCTTTTTGTCGCGCCTGGTGCTGCGCCGGCTGCGCGGCGATGCCTGGTACGAGCAGGTGTTTATTCCGGCTATCAGCCCGGTTACGCTCGTGGCGTTGCTGGCTACCATCGTGCTCATGTTCAGCCTCAAGGGCGCGCTGGTAGTGCGGCTGCCGCTCGATGTGCTGCGCATCGCGCTGCCGCTGGCCATTTACTTCGGCCTCATGTTCGTGGCTAGCTTTCTGGCCGGCAAGTACCAGGGTGCGAACTACGCCGAAAACGTGTCCATCGCTTTCACGGCCACCGGTAACAATTTTGAACTGGCCATTGCGGTAGCCATCGGCGTGTTTGGGTTGAACTCGGGGCAGGCGTTTGCGGGCGTCATCGGGCCGCTTATCGAAGTGCCGGCGCTCATTGCGCTGGTTAACCTGGCTTTCTGGTTTCGCCGCCGCTTCTACCCGGCGACTTAGGGGTTACACCTTTTTTCTTACTTATGAAGCCTAACATTCTGGTGCTCTGCACTGGCAACTCGTGCCGCAGCCAGCTGCTACACGGCTACTTGCAGCACTACCTCGGGGCGCGCGCCACCGTGCGCAGCGCGGGCGTGGAGGTGCACGGCCTCAATCCCCGCGCCGTGCGCGTGCTGGCCGAAGACGGCCTCGACATCGCCCACCATACCAGCAACCACGTTGAGGAGTACGCGCACGTGCCTTTCGCCTACGTGCTCACCGTGTGCGACCACGCGCGGGAGGTGTGCCCCGTGTTTCCGTCGTTGGCCCGGCAGCTGCACCATAGCTTTCCTGACCCCGCCCAGGCTACGGGCACCGACGAGGCAATTATGCAGCAGTTTCGTGCCGTGCGCGACGAGATAAAGCACTACGCGCAGGCGTTCGTGGCGCAGCATTTTGCCGGTAACGAGCAAGAGTAGCCTTTGTTTGTTACCCTTCGTAGAGCTCCAGCGGCAGTCCGTCGGGGTCGCTGAAAAAGGTGAATTGCCGGCCCGTCAATTCATCGACTCGCACGGGCTCGCACACTACCCCGTGCGTGGCCAGATGCTGAATGGCGTTTTCTACATCAGCTACCGCGAAAGCCAGGTGGCGCAGGCCCGCCGCCTCGGGCCGGCTGGGGCGCGGCGGCGGCTCGGGGAAGGAAAACAGCTCGATGACATACTGCCCGCCCAAAGCCAAATCGAGCTTGTGGGAAGCGCGCTCGGCGCGGTACACCTCGCGGATGATTTCCAAACCCAGCACCTCGGTATAAAAAGTCTTCGAGCGGGCGTATTCGGTGCAAATAATGGCGATGTGATGAACGCCGAGCAGGTTAGTCATAGGGGCGAAAGTAGTGGTATACCGTGGGCCCTGCGGGTCCGCGCGTGCTTTGCATCCGGTCGTACAAGCACGCGCGGACCCGCAGGGTCCACGGTACACCATGCTTACGCTACCCAGCGTACTTTCTCGGCTATCGGGCCGCGTTTGCTGTCGGGCAGAGTCGCCTTGGGGTAGCCCAGGTTGAAGAAGCCCAGCAGCTTATCCTCCGGCCCGAGGCCAAAAAACGACTTGGCTTCTTCGGTGTAGGTGATGCCGCCGCTGCTCCAGAAGCCGCCCAGGCCGTAGGCGTGGGCCGAGAGCGCCAGGTTTTGCACGGCGCAGGCCACGGCTTCGATTTCCTCAATTTCGGGCAGGCTGGGGTCGACGCGCTTCATGCCGATGGCGATGACGTGCGAGCACTGCCCTGGCGAGTCGCGCAGCTTCTCGTACTTGCCTGCGCTGAACTTGGGGCCGGCCGTTTGCTTATAGAGCTCGGCCTGAAAATCGGCTAGCTTTTGCAGGCCCGCGCCCGTGAACACGGTGAAACGCCACGACTCGGTGCGCTTGTGGCTGGGAGCCCAGTTGGCGTTTTCGAGCAGCTGCCAGATGATGGCGTCAGGGATGATTTTGCCGGACTCAAACTGCGCCACGAATACGCTGCGGCGGGTGCGGATGAGCTCGTTGAGCTGCTGGGGGTCGAAGTTCATGTGTAAGAGAAGGTTATTTGTTAGCGTCTGTCATGCAGAGCGCAGCGAAGCATCTCGCGTGGCGCAGTAATCTTAACGTTAACAACGAAGCGAGCGAGATGCTTCGCTGCGCTCTGCATGACAGACGCGAGTAAGGCACGCCCAAAAACGCCGCGCTTGCAACGCGCCCGCCTGCCCGGCAGTCTTTGCCCGCTACACAACCGCCCAGGCCCGGTTTCCTCACTGAAATACCCTCCCCACCTGCTTACTTTTGGCAAAATTGCCTTTCATCTTTTCATGAATAAAAATCCCTTTACCAAGCTGCTGGCCGGCGCGGCCCTGCTGCTGGGCGCGGCTACGGCCCAGGCCCAGCAGGGCCTGCCCATCGTGCTGCCGCCCGCCAACCTGCCGCCCTACGACGCGAAGGTGCTGTTTCAGCCCGATTTTCTGAGCCAGACCGCGCCCAGCACCCGCACCGGCGGCGGCAAGCCCGGCGCTACCTACTGGCAAAACGCGGCCGACTACCAAATCGCGGCCAGCCTCGATGAGAAAGCCGCCCGCGTAACGGCCACCGCCACCATCACCTACACCAACAACAGCCCCGACGAGCTGCCCTTCGTGTGGCTGCAAGTCGACCAGAATCTGTTTCGCGCCGACTCGCGCGGGGCGGCGGCCACGCCCCCGGCCGGTGGGCGCTTCGGCAACGCGGCGCGCGGCTTCCAGGGCGGCGACTCGCTGAGCACCGTCACCATCGAGCTGCACGGCAAAAAGCTGAAAGCCAACTACCGCGTGAATGATACGCGGATGCAGATTATCCTGCCCGAGGCCCTGAAGCCAAAGGGCGATAAACTGAAAATCAACATCGCCTACGCCTTCAACATCCCCGAGTACGGGGCCGACCGCCTGGGCCGGTTGAAGACGCCGAACGGCGAAATTTTTGAGATAGCGCAGTGGTACCCGCGCATGGCCGTGTACGACGACATTTCGGGCTGGAACACGCTGCCCTACATGTCGGCCGAGTTTTACCTCGACTACGGCAACTTCGACTACACCGTGAACGTGCCCGCCAACTACCTGGTGGGCGGCTCGGGCGAGCTCGTGAACGGGGCCGAAGTGCTGACCGCCACCCAGATTCAGCGCCTGGCCAAGGCCGCCGGCTCCGACAAGACGGTCATCGTGCGCGGGGCCGACGAGGTGACGCAAGCCAGCTCGCGCCCGGCCGGCCGCAACGGCCGCCTCACCTGGCACTTCAAGTGCCAGCAGGCCCGCGACGTGGCCTGGGCCGCCTCGGCCGCCTTCGTGTGGGATGCCGCCAAAATGAACCTGCCCAGCGGCCGTAAGTCGCTGGCTATGTCGATGTACCCGGCCGAAGTGGCGCAGGACAGCGCCTGGGGCCGCTCGACGGAGTACGTGAAAAAGAGCATCGAATACTACTCCAAGCAGTGGTTTGAGTACACCTACCCGGTGGCCACCAACATCGCCGGCGTGGTGGGCGGCATGGAGTATCCGGGCATCGTGTTTTGCGGCGTGAAGGCTAAGAAGGGTAGCCTCTGGGGCGTAACCGACCACGAGTTTGGCCACAACTGGTTCCCGATGATAGTGGGCTCCAACGAGCGCAAGTATCCGTGGATGGACGAGGGGTTCAACACCTTTATCAACATCCTGAGCAGCCAGAACTTCAACAACGGCGAGTACAAAGAGCAGGGCGACGTGACGGCCCCGCGCGGCACGGCCGCCCTCACGACCTTGCAGCTGCAAATCGCCAACATGGACGTGCCCTACACCGTGCCCGACGTGACGCAGAGCCGCAACCTGGGCTACGCGGCCTACTCCAAAACCGGCTACGGCCTGTACTTGCTGCGCCAGGAAATCCTGGGCCCCGAGCGTTTCGACTACGCTTTCCGCACCTACATCAAGCGCTGGGCCTTCAAGCACCCGCAGCCGCGCGACTTCTTCCGCACCATGAACGAGGTAGCGGGGGAGGATTTGAGCTGGTTTTACCAGGAGTGGTTCTTCAACAACTGGCTGCTCGACCAGGCCGTGAACTCGGTGGCCTATGTCAACCAGGACCCCGCCAAGGGCGCGCTCATCACCATCGAAAACAAAAGCCAGGCCGCCATGCCCGTAACGGCCGAAATCACGGAAAGCAACGGCAAGAAAACCACCGTGCGCCTGCCCGTCGAAATCTGGCAGCGCGGCAGCACCTGGACCTTCCGCGCTAACACCACCTCGCCGCTCACGCAGGTAGTGCTGAACCCGACCAACATCCTGCCCGACGTGAACAAGAGCAACAATACCTGGCGAGCCCCCAAGCTGGCCGAGTAGCGCAGCTGCTCAATCGTTAGTAAAAAGGCCTTTCACCCTGGGGTGAAAGGCCTTTTTTGATAATGCTTACTCAAGCATTGGGCGGTAGAAAAAGCAGGCGATTGGGCGGGTTGGAAAACCGCTTCCAAGCCTTGTACCCCAGGTAAGCCAGTAGCAGGGCTCCTACCGCCAGCACGCCCGTAGTGCCCAGGGCACCAACTATGGTGTTAAATAACTCCCGCTTGTGGTCAGTGGTTTCTTCCACGGTGCCCGCCGCGATGGCCAGGGCTTGCGCGTAGCTAAACGCCGTGAAGCACAGTGTCGCCACGATGCCAATAAGGTAGTTTACAATAGCTTTCAGAGGCGTAAGGCTTTCTTCGCGCTTGGTGAAGTAGCGCAGCCGCTGCAAAAAAGAAAAGAAAAGCGGGTAGGCCCCCGCGTCATCAAACGAAAACTGGCAGTTGGTCGGGATGCCTAGAATCGTTTTGTATTTAATCAGAACGTCGCCGTCGTCATCGTCTTTATGCACCGATTTGATGGCGTCGTACTTTATTTCCACCTTGGTGGCCAGCGACAGCTTTTTGTCCCAGGCTGCCTGAAACTCCTCGGCGGAGCGGAAATGCTGGCTGGAAAACATAAGCGAGGTTTCACCGGCCATCATAGAAGCTATTTTGTTGCCGGTGATAGCAAATACCTGGTGCAGCATAAAGAAGGTAGTAGGGTGGGGGCCGCCCGCCGCGGCCCGCTACAATACTACTAGTGCGAAATCGTCTTGGAAAAAAGCTGCATCACCAGTACCCCAATCACGATGAGCGCGATGCCCGCCAGGGCCGGAAAATCCAGCTTTTGCTTCAAAAAAACGAAGCCGATAATCGTAACCAGCACGATGCCCACGCCGCCCCAGATGGCGTAGGCCACGCCCATCGGAATGTTTTTGAGCGCGAAGCTAAAAAAGTAAAATCCCAGCCCGTAGCCCGCTACGGTGATAAGGCTGGGCACGAGCCGGGTAAACTGCTGCGAAGCCGCGAGCGCCGAAGTGCCAATGACCTCGCTGATGATGGCGAGGAAAAGAAAGACGTAGGGCATAGTAGGGTAATCATTTTGTCATGCAAAGTGCAGCGAAGCATCTTGCGTGTTGCAGTAACTCCTTGCGCTGACAGCGAAGCGAGCGAGATGCTTCGCTACGCTCTGCATGACAGACGCTAAAGAGCGCTAGTCGCGGGTGCGCAGCACGCGGTAGCCGTGCGCCGGTACGGTGCGCGCCTTGGCCTGCGCCAGCGTCAGCTGCTCGCCGCTGAACACGTCGAACAAGCCTTTTTGCGGCTTAACGGCTGTTTTCTGGCCCGGCAGTTCTAGCGGTTCCGCCGTGGCGTTGATGAGGACAATCACCGCCGAGCCGTTTTTCTCGCGCACGAAACCGTAGAGGCCGGCCGGGCCGCTGAGGCGCTGAAAGTGGCTATCCGGGTCGCCGTTGCGCAGGGCGGGGTGGCGCTTTTTGAGCTGCAAAAGCCTGGTATAAAAGTCCAGCAAGGGAAAATCCTGCCAGTCGATAGTGTCGCGCTCGAAGAACTCCAGGCGCTTGTTCAGCGCTGCTTCCTGGCCCGAATAGAGCATGGGCATACCCGGCAGCAGGGCCGTGAGCACGGCGAAGGGCAAGGCCAGCGGCCCGAGGCGCTCGTACTCGGTGCCGTCCCAGCTGTTCACGTCGTGGTTGCTGGTGAAGTGCATGAGGTACACGCTGGGCGGGTACTTTTCGCGCTCGGCGGCCAGGTAGGTATCGATGTCGGCCAGCGCGGCTTTGCCTTCGGCAATGTGGTCGAGCAGGTAGTGCAGGCGCAGGCCGAAGCTCATATTAAACGCCCGTTCGAGTAGGCGCGTATCGGAGTTGAACTCCTCCCAGCTCAGCCCGCCCGAGGGGTACAATTCATCCCATTCAGCCAGCATAAAGACGGGCTTGATGGCATCGAGCGCGGGCCGGGCCTCGTCCCAGAAGTCGGTGGGCACTAGGCCCGCCACGTCGCAGCGGTAGCCGTCGAGGTCAGCCTCGCGCACCCAGTAGCAGAGCGCGTCGGTCATGTAGCGGCGCAGCGCGTGGCTCTGGTAGTCGAAGGCTACTACGTCGGTCCAGTCGGCCACGGGCGGCACCAGCGCGCCGGTGGCATCATGCTGGTACCAGTCGGGGTGTTGCTGTATCAGGGCGTTGTCGCGGCTGGTGTGGTTGGCCACCCAGTCCAGTATCACTTTCAAACCCAGGTCGTGAGCCGTTTGCACGAGGCGTTTTAAATCCTCCAGCGTGCCAAATTCGGGGTTCACGCCGTAGTAGTCGCGCACCGCGTAGGGCGAGCCCAGCGCGCCCTTGCGCCCTACCTCCCCGATGGGGTGAATCGGCATCAGCCACACGATAACAACGCCCATACGGGCCAGGCGCGGCAGGTGCGCCTCAAAGGCCCGGAAGGTGCCTTCAGGCGTGTAGTTACGTAGGTTTACTTCGTAGATGGTAGCATTGGCGGCCCACTCGGGGTGGGGCACGGTGAAGCGGTCGGCGTGGGGGTGCGGGTAGGGCATGGGGTCGGGAAGCGCGGTAAGATAGCCTTGCATACGGCCGCCGGGGGCGGGCGTTTGGGCGGGCGGCGGGTGCCTAGTCGGTTTCTTCGAGCTCAAAAAACTGCTCGACCGGCTTGCCAAACACCCGCGCCAGCTTGAGGGCCAGCACCGTGGAGGGTACGTATTTGCCGGCCTCCATTGCATTAATGGTCTGCCGGCTCACGCCTATGCGGCGGGCCAGCTCGTCCTGCGTCAGGCGCAGGATGGCGCGTTCTACGCGCAGGTTATTTTTCATCGGGCAAGGCGCGGTTGGAGAAGCGTAGCACCAACTCAAACCGCAGCAAAAACAGCAGCAGCGGCGCAAACATGGAATACAGCATTACCATAAAAAACGCCAGCCCACTCACTAGTAAAAAGGCCAGGACTAACAGTGCGTAGTAGGCATACAGCGCCCACAGCAGCGAGTCGAGCCGGATTCTACTGATGTATTCGTCCTCGTATCGTTCGCGTGAGCAGGCGGCCAGTAGCCCACCAAGGATGAGAAGCATCGCGTAAAGGTCGGTGTTTTCGCGGGGCGCTAAGCTTTTGGTGTTGTCAATGAGAAAAGGGTCGTGGCTGCCCACCAAAGGCGGTAGCCAGCCCAAGAGTGCGGGAAGCTGGTAGGTACTGGTTAGTTCCAGCAGCCCCAGCGTGGCCGAAACCACTACCAGCACCCAACCCACCCACTTGTAGCGGTGCGGAAATAAATAGCGCGTCAGCATAAGCCCGGTAGCAAAGCCTCAGTCGGCCGGACCCACTCCGGCGACCGTCTTTGTGCGAGCAAATATGCAGGGGATATTTTACTATTTGTAATGTTTGCTTTACAAATAGTAAAAAATATATTTCAGGTAAACCGCTGCTTCCGGCTCAGCTCATACCACACGCAGGCTGTGCCATTCTCCACAAATCGGTTGCCTTCTTGCAGGCCGATTTTCGCCAGGATGCGCCGCGAGCCGACATTGTTCACATCGGCATAAGCGCAGATGCGCGGGGCTTTCAGCGTCGCAAAGCCGTAGGCCAGCCACGCCTGCGCGGCCTCGTAGCCGTAGCCCTGCCCCCAGTAGCGCGGGATAAAGCGGTAGCCAATATCATAAAAATCGCGCTGGCCGTTGACGGGCTCCGTCACCAGCTTCAGCCCCGCCCAGCCCATAAACTCGCCGGTGGCGCGCAGCGCCACCGCCCAGCGCCCGATGCCATGCGCCACGTACTGCGCCTGAATAAAGTGAATGGTGGCTTCGCTGTCGGCCAAGCTACCAGGGTGCGGCCCACCGATGCCGCCTAGGTAGCGATGCACGGCCGGGTCGGAGTCGAGCTCAAACATGCCCGCGGCGTCGGCCAGCGTGAGGGGGCGCAGCAGCAGGCGCGCCGTAAGGAGGGTTTGCATACTGAAAGTGGGTAGCGTAGCGCGGCAAAGTAACGGCACCCGGCCGTGCGCCGGCGCGGGCCGGGCGGCGGGCGCGGGGCTGGCCGGTGCGCGGTGCGCCCCGGCATCCTTCGCTTATGAAATGCGTCGGTTGGCGGCATGGGGAGCGGGGTTGAACGAGAAAGAAAGAAAGCGGGCTAAGGCCAAAATTACTTTTGTAATGTCAGCGCAAGATGCTGACTAAAAGTTATATAAAAGGCAAGAAAGAGGGGCTTTTGAAGCCAGCCCGCTACGTGCGGCCAGCAAAAATTTCCCTGCTCCCGGCCTTCGTCCTTCCCGCAAAAAAAAAATTACGCTACCCCTGATTATGGCTACCGCTTTCCGCTCGTTTTTGCTGCTGCTCGCTACGCTGGGCACCACCGCCGCCCACGCCCAGACGCCCACCCTGGAATTTGCGCCCGGCGCGGGCAACTCTACCGCCAACGGCCCCACGGCCGCCAGCCAGGTAGTTACTTTTCAGAACAACCTCACCAATCCTAATTCCAACGCCATGTCGGCCTACTCGCCGGCCGTGACTACTACGTTCGCGCTCAGCAACCAGCAGTTTACGCTGCCCGCCAGCCGCATCGCCGGCGGGGCCGGCGTGGCTTTCGGCGCGGGCTTGTCGACCACCAGCGGCACGGCCCCGGCCTTCGCGCTGCTGCCGCTGCTCAATGCCGTAGGCGGCTCCGGCAATGCCAACTACACCTCGGCCAGCGGCGTGACGGGCGGCATCGACGTAGCGGCCAACAGCGGGGCGGAAGTGTTTACCTCAGTCGAGCCGCTGCCCGCTACCCTGCCCGCCAACACGGCCCGCTACCAGTATGCCGACCTCACGCTCACCTTCAGCCACGCCGTGGTGAACCCGGTAATACACCTCACCGGCCTGGGCGGCTCGTTCACCACGGGCGGCGTGAAGACGGGCTACACCACCGAGCTGGATTTGCTGACCAAAGGCCCGACCCTGTCGCGCCTCAGCGGCTCGAACGAGCTGACCGTCAACAGCACCCAGATTCTCAACAACGCGGCGGCCCCCGACGGGGGCACCGGCAGCGGGGCCGCCAGCGGCTCGGTGCTGGTTTCGACGTCGAGCCAGGGCGTTGCCTCGCTGGTATTTCGGCTGTACCTGCGCCCGTCGGCGGCTGGCGGCACCCTCCACGGCGACAATGCCACCACTCACCTCGGCGATGGCTGGCTTATCAGCGTTTCGACGCGCACGGCCACTACGGCTACCACGGCCACTACCCAGACTACTCTGGCCCCGCTGCCGGTAAAGCTGGTCAGCTTCACGGCGCAGGCCGCCGCCGATGGCCGCAGCGCCCGGCTAACCTGGGCTACTGCCTCGGAGGCGAACAACGCTTATTTTGAAGTAGAGCGCAGCTTCGATGGCGCTACTTATGCCCCGCTGAGCCGCGTGGCCGGCCAGGGCGAGAAGACGACGACCACCACTTACACCTTCGTAGACCAGCAGGGCCTGGGCACGCAGCCGGCCGGCCTGGTGTACTACCGCCTGCGCCAGGTAGACCTTGATGGCACGGCCACCTACTCGCCGGTGCGCCCGGTGCGCCTCGGGGCCGCCAATGCCACCGCCCAGGTTAGCCTCAGCTTGTACCCCAACCCCGCCCAGGCCAGCACTACCCTCGACCTGAGCGCCCTGCCCGCCACGGCCAGCTGCCAGGTGCTGGTACTCGACGCCTCCGGCCGCCACCTGCAGCGCCTGCTGCTGGGCGGCGGCCAGGCCCAGCCCCTCGACCTGAGCGCGCTGACTCCCGGCCTGCTCACGGTGCTGGTAACGGGCAATCAGGCCGACGGCACATCCTTCCGCCAGGCGCTGCGCCTGCACAAGGAGTAGCCCCTAGCCCGGTGGCGGGCTGGAAACATGGCGGATATTGCTTTGGCTAAAAGCCGGAAGTAAGCTTGATGGAGCAGCCAGAAAAATCGAGTGGGAAGGTGTACCAAGCGCCTTCCCACCTGCTTTTTCTGGCTGCTTCGCATAGCGGTAAAGCTCGCGTGTAGCGGCGGTATGGCGCGAGAACAGAGGGGTGGCCCCTTACCAGCTGCGTGGCCTGGGAGCCGCTGCTGCCCCAGCAGCGCCGCGCCGCCAGCAAGCAGCAGGCTTATTCTCACAAGAGGCTACTGCGCAGCAGTGGAGGCGCAAAGCGGGCCGATAAAATAATGCCGCACTCGCGCCTACCCGCCAGGCTTTTGCGTAAGCAGCCTGCTTACCTGCCCGCTATGCCTAGAACTTTGCTTTCGCCTGCTGCCTTGGTTTCTCCTCGCCCGCGCAGTCTGTGGCTGCCTGCCGCGCTAGCCTGGGGTGTTTTTGGCACGATGGCGGTGCTGGTAGCCAGCCGTGGCCGCGCCCCCTTCGACAACCCGCTGCTGCTGACCCTGCACCGCCACGCCACCCCGGCGCTCGACGGACTGGCCGTGTTCTTCACCATCGTGGGCAATACTGGGCCGATGGTGGCGGCCGGCGTGCTCATCACCGCCGCGCTTGCCCGCCGGGGCTATCGCCGCGCGGCGTGGTTGTTCGCGCTGGGCGTGGGCGGCTCGATGCTCCTCACGCAGCTTATCAAGCGCATCGCCGAGCGCCCGCGGCCCGACCTCTGGCTTAGCCTGCGGCCCGAGCATACGTTCAGCTTCCCCAGCGGCCACGCCATGGACACGGCGGCGCTGGCGGCGGCGCTGTTTTTCATCACGCCGCTCCACCGGCGCAAGTGGTGGGCGCTGGCCCCGCTATTCGCGCTGGGCGTGGGCTGGGCGCGCATGTACTTGGGCGTGCACTACCCCTCCGACGTGCTGGCGGGCTGGAGCAGCGCCGTGGGCTGGGTGTTGCTGGTGCAGCTGTGGGCCGCGCGCAACCTCACCCCCCGGCCCCCTCTCCAAAAAAGAGGGGGAGCCTGACGCCTTCCTATCAAGTACCATCGTCCGTTATCGTTCGGCTCCCCCTCTTTTTTGGAGAGGGGGCCGGGGGGTGAGGTTGCGCGCGTCAGAGCCGTACCCCAAACTTCGCCCCCACGCTCTCCAAATCCTGAACTACCGCGTCCAGCAGCGGCAGCCCTTCCAGCAGCCGATGCGCAGCCATCTCGCGCTCGGGGTCGCCGGGGATGAGCACGCGCTTATTTTCCACGGCTTTGGCTTCGCGGAAAGTGGTTATCCAGTTGTCCATGTGCGCTTTAAACTCGTCAGCCGGGCGGAAAGCATCGACCCGCATGGCCCCGAAAAAATGCCCCAAACCCTGGCCCACGGGGTTAGCCGAAGGCTGCAGAAACGCCACGAACGGCGGCACCCACGGCCCATAGTTAGCCCCGCTGAGCACGGCCGAAAAGATGTCGACTACCGCGCCCAGGCCGTAGCCCTTGTGCGAGCCGGTAGCGCCGCCCAGCGGCTGCAAAGCACCGCCGTTTTTCACGGCGTGGGCATCGGTGCTGGGGCGGCCGTCGGCGTCCTGCGCCCAGCCTTCGGGAATGGGCAGGTTTTTGCGCTGCGCGATTTCGAGCTTGCCGTTGGCGGCCGTGGTAGTGGCCATGTCGAGCACAAAATCGGGCTGCTCGCCGGCCGGCACGGCCACCGCGATAGGGTTGGTACCCAGCAAGCGCTCAAGTGAGTAGGTGGGCGCGACCAGTGGCGAGGCGTTGGTCATGGCCACGCCTATCATGTCCTGGGTCAACGCCAGCATGGCGTGGTAGCCCGCGATGCCGAAGTGGTTGGAATTCTTCACCGATACCCAGCCGGTGCCCACCTGCTCGGCCTTTTGCATGGCCACGCGCATGGCCTTGGGGCCCACCACGAGGCCCAGGCCGCCATCGCCATCGACCACGGCCGTGCTGGGCGTTTCGTAGACGACGCCCACGCGCGGCGCGGCGTTGATGCGGCCCGCCTCCCAAAGGCGCACGTAGCCCGAGAGCCGCGCCACGCCGTGCGAGTCCACGCCCCGCAAATCGGCCGAAAGTAGAGTTTCGGTGGCCAGCGTGGCATCGGCGGGCGGGCAGCCGATGCTCAGGAAAACCTGCTCGGCGAAAGTGAAAAGCTGTTGGTAGGAGAACGTAGGCATGGTGCGGTAGCGCGGACTTTCAGTCCGCGAATATGCCGGGCAAACAGGTTTGCGGCCGGAAAGTCTAGTCGGCCTCAGACCTCACCCCCTAGCCCCCTCTCCAAGAAAGAGGGGGGACTAGCTCTAGTTCTAGAGCCAGTCTAAAGCTATAGGCTAGTTGCCCCTCTTTTTTGGAGAGGGGGCCAGGGGGGGGGAGGTTTACGCTCAGCGAGTCAGGTCCCGAGTTCTCAACTTATAAAAATATACTCGCTGAATGTCATGTTTTTGCATTGGGTAAACGTAAATTTTAGTTTTGAACTAATATTTACGTTGAAAACTCGCGTACTTCGCCTCACCAACCACCCGCACCACCCCATGCAAGCCCCATTCCCCGAACTCACCCGCGCCGAAGAGCAGGTAATGCAAATTCTGTGGCGGCGCGGCCCCAGCGCCGTGAAAGACGTGCTCACCGACCTGCCCGCACCCCAGCCGGCTCTCACCACCGTGAGCACCATCGTGCGGATACTGGAGCAAAAGGGCTTCGTAGGCTACGAGCCGGTGGGCCGCGGCTACCGTTACCACGCCCTGGTAGCGCAAGACGACTACCGCCGCTTTTCGCTGCGCAAGCTGCTGCGCGGCTATTTCGGCGGCTCGTTTACGCAGCTCGTATCCTTCTTCGCCCAGGATGAAAATCTCGATGCCGCCCAGCTCGACGCCCTGCTGCGCCAGGCCCAGGCCGCCGCCGCCCCCGACGCAGAAGCCACCTCCGCAACCGACCCGCAGCCATGAACGCGCCCTTGCGCCTGACCTGGCTGGCCGGCACGCTGCTGCCCCTGGGTGCGCTGTGGCTGGTGTACCGGCTGGCTTTGCGCGGCGAGCGCTGCTTTGCCTACAACCGAGCGCTGCTGCTGCTGGCCCCGCTGCTGGCGGCCGCCCTGCCGTTGCTGCCGCGCCCGGCGCTGCCGCTGTGGCTCAATAGCCCCACCGTAGCCGTGGCCACCAGCAAAACTGGGGTAGCGGCCGTGCTGCTGCCCGTGGTGCAAGTAGGGCCGGTGGCCGCGCCCGCCGCCGGATGGTCGGCCTGGAAGTGGTTCGGAGCCATCTACTTGGCGGGGGTGGCGCTGGGGCTGGGGCGGCTAGCCTGGCAGGTAGGGCGGCTATGGTGGCTGGCCCGCCGCCTGCCCCGCGAGCGGCGGCCCGGCTACGTGCTGGCCTACACGGGCGGGCGGCTGCCGGCCAGCTCCTTCGGCCGGGTGGTTTTCTGGGATGAAACGGCCGGCCTGCCGCCCGCCGAAGCCGCCGCCGTGCTCGCCCACGAGCTGGCCCACGTGCAGCAGCGCCATACCACCGACATATTGTGGCTCGAAGCGTGGCGCGCCGTGCTCTGGCTTAATCCCTTTGCCCACCTGCTGCTGCCGGCCCTGCGCCTCACCCACGAGCTGCTGGCCGATGCCGCCGCTGCCCCCGCAACAGGGGCCGCCGCCTACCCCACGCTGCTGGCCCGGCTGGCGGCGCGGCAGCTGGGCGCACCGGCCTATTCGCCTATGCTTCAGCCCTTCACGTTTTCCTTCACCCTCACCCGAATTGCCATGTTGCAAAATCAGAATCCCGTGCGCCGCTGGAAGCAGTGGCTCGTGCTACCCGTGCTGGGTGGCTTGTTCTTTCTCGGTAGCCACGCGGCGCTGGCTCAACTTGCGCCAGTGCCTGATGAGGCGCAGCAAAAAGCGCGGCCAGATGATGTTAGTCGTAAAATACGCCTGGCTGAGCGCGCGGACTCTCTGCGAACAGGTGGCAAGTATGAGCCGGGTACTACGCAGCAGGTCAATATCGCTTATGGAGAAAAACCAGGCCAGGAGGTTGTGACTATCACGCGAGTGCCGATACCGCAACCCGTTTCGCAGCCCGTTACCAGCAGCGGCCACAAGGTTTACAGGTATGCGGAGCAGATGCCGCGGCCACCCGGCGGCGGCGACACGCAAGCCCTCGTGCAGGCAGTGCAAAGCAAAATCAGCTACCCCAAAGCCGCGCCCGGTGAGGTGCTGCCCAGCGGCCGGGTATATGCCAACTTCACCATCGACACCGATGGCACGGTGCAGGATGCCAAAATCATGAAAGGTCTGAGCCCGGCCTTCGATGCGGCCGTGCTGGCGGCCGTGCGGCAGCTACCGCGCTTAGAGCCCGGTAAGCAGGGCGGACAGCCGGTGGCAGTCGCTTTCACCATTCCGGTTGAATTCAAGGCCAAGCCTTGATTGTCAAACTAGTAATTGTTTTGCTGAGCTATAAAAACGCCCCGCCTACGTTCCGCTTTCTACTTGCTGCTCACCGCGCTACTCCTCGCCGCCACTGCCCTGCGCTTGGGCCACCATGTTTCCCAGAGTACCTCCTGGCTGTGCTACAGCGTGGCGGTGGCGCTCGGGATAATCGTGCGCTGCCTGCCGCGCAAGCTAGTGCTAGATAAATAAGTAGGGCGGGCTGTCGGTATTTTGCCGGCAGCCCGTCTCACTATTTGCCCAGCAGCTCGGCTAGCAGGCCTTCTTTCAGAGCAAAGGCCGAGGTCGTGATGCGCGTCAAGCCATAGGTTTTCAACACGTATTCCACAATCACGCTGGCTACTACCAGCATGTCGGCCCGCATCGGGAACATGCCGGGCAGGGCCATGCGCTCGTCGTGGTTCAGGGTGAGCAGGTGGGCGAAATGCCGCTCAAAATCGGCCACCGACAGCCAGGTGCTGGGCGGCAACTCGGCCTCCTTGCGCACGCGGCCCACCGTGAGGTCGGCCAGCGTGTCGAAGCTGCCGCTGCTGCCCACCAGCCCGGCCAGCGGCTTGTGCGCCGCCACGGCCGCCGTGAGCGGCGCCAGCGCCTCGGCCAGGTAGGCGATTTGGGCGCGCAGGCTTTCGCGCGGAAACACGCCGCTGGGCTCGGGAAAAAACTTGTCGAGCAGCCGCTGCGCGCCGATTTCGAAGCTTTGCTTCCAGAAAATCGTGTCCTCGTTGGCAATGATGAACTCGACCGAGCCACCGCCGATGTCCATCAGCAGGTGCTTTTCCGGCCCCAGCGCCACGGCCTGCCGGATGCCCTTGGCAATGAGCTCGGCCTCGCGCTCGCCGCCGATTACTTCGACCTGAATGCCGGTCTGGTCCAAGATGTCGCGCACCAGCGCCGGCCCGTTGCGCGAGACGCGCATGGCGCTCGTGGCCGTGGCGCGCACCTCCGTTACCTGGTGCAGTTCCATTTCTTCCTTGAAGCCGCGCAGCGTCTGGAGGGCGCGTGCGTAGGGCGCGGCCGCAATTTCGCCTTGGCTAATGCCGCCTTCGCCCAGACGCACGCCCACCTTGGTGCGCAGCAGCGTGTGCGGCGGCTGGCCGGGCCGGTCTTCCACAATGAGCAGGTGGAAGGTATTGGTACCCATGTCGATAAGGGCCAGGCGGCGGTGCAGTACGGGAGCGTGCATATTCTGGTATTAGATATAGAAGGGTCATGCTGAACGCAGTGAAGCATCTCGCGTGGCGCAGTAAAATCTAACGTTAAAGTTAGTGCGCCACGCGATTTGATTCACTGCGTTCAGCATGACCCTTCTATATCTAATACCAGAATATGCACGCTCCCGTACTGCACCGCCGCCTGGCC
>CAXYJY010000081.1:0-48488 GCA_964277755.1 uncultured Hymenobacter sp. | reverse complement strand
AAAAAAGAGGGGGAGCCGACCGCCAGCAGACGTCAGCGAATAGTAGTAGGCGTCAGGCTCCCCCTCTTTTTTGGAGAGGGGGCCGGGGGGTGAGGTTCCCCGCGTGAGGCTGCGCTTATTAAATCTTTTTCGAGTTCTCCTTCGCCTCGGCCAGCAGCAGGGGCAGCTCTTCCTGCAAGCGCGCTACCTCTTTGGGGTCGAGGCTGTCGTAGAGGCCGCGTACGTAGCCCCGGCCGTCGACGAGGGCGAAAGTGCCGTTGTGGGCGAAGCCGCCGGGGGCGGCTTTATCGGGCATGGCGGCGGTGTAGAGGCCGCGCGCCAAGGCAAACACACTGTCCTTGCTGGTGCGCACGAAGCGCCAGTTGGCATCGGCGGGGGCACCCAGGCGCTGGGCGTAGTCGCGCAGCACGGCCGTGGTGTCGTGGTCGGGGTCGATGGTGAAGGACACGAAACTCAGGCCAGGCGTCTGGCCAAATTTCTGGTACACCTTCAGCAGCTCGCCGTTCATCTTGGGGCAGATGCCGGGGCAGGTGGCGAAAAAGAAATCGGTGAGGTAGACCTGGCCCGCCAGGCTCTGGTTGGTCACCAGCTCGCCGTTCTGGTCGTGCGCCCGGAAGGCGGGCACGGTGGCAAAAATGGTGTCGGCGGGACCGCCTTTGGGGTTGGCGCGCACGTCGCGCTCACCCAGGATGGGCAGGCGGCGAGGCTCCTCCTGGCAACTGGCCAGTAGCAGGGCCGCGCCGGCCAGCAGCGGCAGGGAGCCGCGCCGCAGTAGGGGTTTTAGGAACATTGAATTAGCTCAAATAGAACGCAACTGCCAGTGCAGCGGCGGGGTGTAGAGACGCATCCTTGCATCTCGTCGTTGTTGGGCTCGCCTGCCTCATCGTGGCAAGCTCGCCGCATGTGAGACGCAAGGATGCGTCTCTACACCCGCCGCCCGCTGCTTCCGGCAACTTATTTCGCAGCGGCTGGCGCTGGCGCAACACCAGCGGCGGGCAGTTGGTGCAAGGTGGCCTGGGCCGAGTCGAGGGCGCCGCGCAGGCGGCGCTCTACGCCGGCCAGCTGCTGCTGCTGCTCCTTGAGGTAGCTGAGGCGCTGGCTGGCGGGGGCCGTGCTGTCGGGGGCTTGGTAGTGGTGCATCCAGTTCATCATGCCCTGCTCGGCGGCCTGCATTTTGGCTACTACCGGGGCCGTAGCGGCGGGCGCCTTGGCGGCCGTGAGCTGGGCTTTCAGCTCAAACAGCTTTTCGGTCTGGGCCATGGCGCGGTCGTGGTGGGCCATGAGGGTGTCTTCGAGGGCCTGGGCCTGGGCGGCCGGCGTGGTGGCGGCGGCCGTAGGGGCCGAGGGCGTGCCCGCGCCGCCGCAGCCGGGCAGCGTGGCGAGGGTAGTCAGGAAAAGGGCCGCCCGCAGCGGCAAAGGCAGTTTCATCATAAGGCAAAGGTAGGGGTGGGGGCAGGCCGGCGCTAGGCTGGGCACCAGCCGCGCTGGGCTTGGAACAACTGAAATTTGGATTTATTTCCCTGAATTTAGGATTATGGTCGCCGCACGCAGGCCTAGGGCGGCCGGCGTGGGGGTTGGGAAGCCAGCATAGGACTCAGGGCGACTGGCGTGGGGGTTGGGAAGGCTGACGCCGGACCTAGGGCCGTGACACAAGGCTTAGGAAGGTCGACACAGGGCTTAGGAGGACTGACGCGAGGCTTGGGAAAAAATCAAAAAAAGCCGCGTCCGGTTTAGTACCCGTTCCTTTGACCAACTTCTCTTTCCACTTATGCAAACCCGCCAACTCGGCCGCACCGGCCTCACGGTTTCGGCCCTCGGCCTCGGCTGCATGGGCATGTCCGACTTCTACGGCCAGCCCGACGATGCCGAAAGCCTGCGCACCCTGGCCCGCGCCCTGGAGCTGGGCGTCACCTTCCTCGACACGGCCGACATGTACGGCCCCTACACCAACGAAGAGCTGCTGGGCCGCTTCTTGAAAGAGGACAAAAGCCGACGCGCCCGCGTGCAACTGGCCACCAAGTTCGGCATCGAGCGCGACCCCAACGACCCCACCAAACGTGGCATCAACGGCCGCCCCGACTACCTGCGCCGCGCCTGCGAGGGCAGCCTCCAGCGCCTCGGCACCGACCATATCGACCTCTATTACCAGCACCGCGTGGACCCCAACGTGCCTATCGAGGAAACGGTGGGCGAGATGGGCCGCCTGGTCGAAGAAGGCAAAGTGCGCTTCCTGGGCCTGAGCGAGGCCGGGGCCGACACCATCCGGCGGGCCCACGCCACGCACCCTATCACGGCCCTGCAAACCGAGTACAGCCTCTGGAGCCGCGATGTGGAGGTGGACATCCTGCCCGCGCTGCGCGAGCTGGGCATCGGGCTGGTGCCGTACTCGCCGCTGGGCCGGGGCTTTCTCACGGGCGAAATTCAGCAATTCGAGGATTTCGCCCCCGACGACTACCGCCGCTTCTCGCCCCGCTTCCAGGGCGAAAATTTCACCAAAAACCTCAAGCTGGTAAACCACCTGCGCGACCTGGCCCGCCAAAAGGGCGTGTCGGCCAGCCAGCTGGCCCTGGCCTGGGTGCTGGCCCAGGGCGATGACTTGGTGCCTATCCCCGGCACCAAGCGCGTGAAGTACCTCGAAGAAAACGTAGGGGCTGTTGCTATAAAACTAACCGCCGACGAACTGCGCCACCTGGAGGAGGTGCTGCCACTGGGCGCGGCCGCCGGCACCCGCTACCCCGCCGCCATGATGGCGGCTGTGGGCCGCTAGCGAGAAGCCGCCGGGGCGGGCACCATCGTCCTGGCGGCCTTTTTGGTGGGCTTTAGCAGCGGTAGGTAGGGCTGCATAACGCGGAGCGTGCGGCTGTTCGGGGATGCCTCAATATCGTAGCGCACCCGCCAATTGAGGAGCGGGTCGGTGGGCGTGAGGTAGTCGGTTTGCAGCTTTTGAAGCAGCAAAGTCAGCGAGTCGGGCGGCAAGGGCACCGGAATGATAACGTGTCGCCGCAGCTTGGCCCCCGCCGCCAGCGGCGCGCTGGGGAGCGGCGCACCGCTGGCGAATGGAAAAACCCGGCCGTTGAAGCGCAGGCCGCCCTCCAGCGTATCCAGCACAATGGGGCGGCGTAGCTCGTTGCGCAGCACTACCGTGACATAGAGCGTGGCCGGGGCCTTGGTGCGCAGGCTGTCGGTGCGGAGGGCGTAGCCCACCAGCACCCGGTTGGATGACCTGCTGCTCGGGTACAATAAGCCGCACTGCCCCCACAGCAGCAGTGCCAGCAGCCCCAGCAGGAGCAGGCCCGGTGGGTGGCGGAGCAATGCTAGGGTAGAGTGTGACATTGGGCCTAATTTACCGCGCTTTTCCGAAGAACCGCCGCCCGCTTGACTTACCCCGTCCAACTCTCTTTCGGCTCGTTTCACCTGCCCATCCATTTGCTGTGCGAGGTGCTGGCTTATTCGCTGGGCTACCGCCTCTACACGGCCCTGCGCGCCCGCACCGCCGACCGCATCAGCGACCAGGGGCGGCAGTGGATATTCGTGGGCGCGGCGGCCGGGGCGCTGCTGGGTTCGCGGGTGCTGGGACTGCTCGAACACCCCGCGCTGCTGCTGCACCCGCCCGGCGGCTGGCTCTACTACTTCACCAATAAGACCATAGTGGGCGGCTTTTTGGGCGGCCTGGTAGGGGTGGAGCTCACCAAGAAATACCTGGGCATCCGCACCAGCAGCGGCGACCTCATGGTGTTTCCGCTGCTGCTGGGGCTGGGCGTCGGGCGGCTCGGCTGCCACCTCAGCGGCCTCACTGATGGCACGTTTGGCACGCCCACCCGCCGGCCCTGGGGCATCGACTTTGGCGACGGCACCCCGCGCCACCCCACCAACCTCTACGAGATAGCGTTTCTGGCCGCGCTGGCGCTGCTGCTCTACGGGCTGGAGCGCCACCGCCCGCTTCCCGATGGCCGCCGTTTCGAGCTGTTTCTAGCCGGCTACCTGCTGTTTCGGCTGCTGGTCGAGTTTCTCAAGCCCCCGGCGGCGCTGCCGGGGCTGGGGTTGACTGCTATTCAGTGGGCTTGCGTGGGGGGGCTGGGGTATTATATTTGGCTGTGGAGTAAAGCCGAAACTGCTTAATTGTTCTTTTTAACTTCTAACTATCGAGCATGATGTTTAAGTCTTACATCGAAAGCTTCAATGAAAATATTGTTGGTCTCCGTGATTTCGTTGAGCTAATTAATCCGTTTTTGACAGAACATGAAAATTCTTTAGCGGAACAGCACAAAGGTGCGTTAGCTCCTTTGGAATTAGCTCGTAAACACTTTCTCGAAAAGGATGAAGAGAAGAAAAGCGAATATGCTGAGAAGTTGAAGCAGGTTTTTGATGGAGAGATAGAAGTTTCATTAGTAAGTGATGAATTGCAAAGTAAAGGGGGAAAGAAATCCTTGTCTATAAAAGTAAAAGGAGATACCACTAAAATGAATTCTGCTTTTGAAGTTCTAGCTAAGACAATAAAGCAAAAGGAATTGCTTTATCAAAATTCTCTTATTAGCCTAGTTAGTACAACTGAATGGTTCTTTTCTCAATTGTTACACTACTATTATGATAAATTTCCTGAATCAGCAGGTGTGAAAAAGAAAACTTTAACGTTAGAGGAGTTAAAATCCTTTAACTCTGTTAAAGATGCAGAAAGCTATTTGATAGATGATAAGATAGAGAGTATTCTTCGGAGTAGTTTTAAGGATTGGGTTGTTCTTTTAAAAACAGAATTAAGCTTAAAGCTTTCCTTTTTAAAAGATTTTGAAAGTGAATTGTATGAATTCTATTTGAGGAGAAATTTGCTCGTTCACAACGGAGGGAAAATAAATTCTATTTATCTGTCAAAGGTTGACGACAAGTATAAGGAGAAGTTTTCGATAGGGGATAAAGTGACTGTTGACGAATTGTATTTAGAAAGGGCGATTTCCTTGCTGCACTCAGTATTTACTCTAATTGCTTGTGAATTATGGAAGAAATTAGAACCTGCTGAAGAGGCTCGGCACGAGATTCTAATGAACTTAGGCTACGCATACCTTAAAAAGGGCTGCTGGGATGTGTCAGAGATTGCAAGCATATTTCATTGTAATGATGTTAAGATGCCTATAGCAAGCCGTACTACTGCTCAACTTAATTTTTGGCTTGCTAAAAAACGTAGTGGTAAACTTAATGATGTGAAAAAAGATGTTGCCGAAGCCGACTTCTCTGATAAATCTAGGCTATTTCAAGTAGCACTGTATGCTCTTAGGGAGGAGGAGGATAAGTTTTTCGCAATGCTTCCGCAAGTGATTAAAACAGAAGAGCTATCTATAAGCGATTTATTCGAGTTTCCTATTTTTGAGGAAATGATAAAGTGCGAAAAATTCGAAGCTTTTGCAAAGGAGTTTGATATAGTAATTCTATCTGATGTTGAAGTTATTCAAGAAGAGGAATAATATATGCCCGAACGCCCCTACACCTACTACGACTTTACCCTGAGCCTGTGCCCGCACTGCCTGCGGCGCATCGAGGCAAAAATCGTCTTTGAAGACGGGGCTGTGTACATGCTCAAGCGCTGCCCCGAGCACGGGCGGCAGCGGGTGCGTATCGCCACCGATATCGAATACTACAAGAGCATTCGCAACTACGTGAAGCCCAGCGAAACGCCGCGCCGCTTCAACATGGCCACCCACTACGGCTGCCCCTACGACTGCGGCCTCTGCACCGACCACGAGCAGCACTCCTGCCTCACGGTCATTGAGGTGACGGACCGCTGCAACCTCACCTGCCCCACCTGCTACGCCGAAAGCAGCCCCACCCACGGCCGCCACCGCACCCTCGCCGAAATCGAGGCGATGGTAGACCTGGTAGTGGCCAACGAGGGCGAGCCCGACGTGGTGCAGCTCTCGGGCGGCGAGCCCACGCTGCACCCGCAGTTCTGGGAAATAATGGACATGTGCAAGCGCAAGCCCATCAAGCACCTGATGCTGAATACCAACGGCGTGCGCCTGGCCAAAGACGAAGCCTTCGTGGCCCGGCTGGCCACCTACGCCGGCGCGTTCGAGGTGTATTTGCAGTTCGATTCCTTCCGCGAAGACGTGCTACTGACCATGCGCGGGCGCGACCTGCGCGAGGTGCGCCGCCAAGCCCTCGCGCACCTGAATAAGTATAACCTCAGCACTACGCTGGTCGTGACGCTCCAAAAAGGCCTCAACGACGACGAGATGGGCGCCATCATCGACTACGCGCTCCAGCAGAAGTGCGTGCGTGGCGTCACGTTTCAGCCCACGCAGGCGGCCGGGCGCATCGAGCATTTCAACCCCGAAACCGACTCGTTTTCGCTTACCGAAGTGCGTCAGGGCATTATCGCCCAGAGCCCGGTTTTCACGGCCGACGACCTGCTGCCCGTGCCCTGCAACCCCGACGCGCTGGCCATGGCCTACGCCCTCAAGCTCGACGGCGAGGTGTTCCCGCTCACGCGCTATATCGACCCCGCCGACCTGCTGCAAAGCGGCGGCAATACCATCGTGTACGAGCGCGACCCGCGCCTGCGCCAGCATTTGCTCAAGCTGTTCAGCACCGCCAACACCGTCGATACGGTGGTGCCCGAAATCAACCAGCTGCTCTGCTGCCTGCCCCAGGTGTCGGCCCCTAATCTCAGCTACGATAACCTGTTTCGGGTCATTATCTTACAGTTTATGGACCCCTGGAACTTCGACGTGCGGGCCGTGAAAAAGTCGTGCGTGCACATCGTGAGCAAGGACTTGAAAATCATTCCTTTCGAGACGATGAACATCTTCTACCGCGACCCCGAAAAGCTGGCGCGGCTGGAGGAGCTGCGGGGCGAAAGAATCGGCAGTATATGAGTGAGCCCCAACCTTCCGGTAACTCGCCCAAGCTGGGCTGTTTTGCCACGGGCCTGCTGCTACTACTGGTGCTGGCGCTAATCGGCTACGGCATGTGCAGCCAAATGTGACCCAATGGAACCGACCCCACCCAACGAGAAAAAGCCCTTTTCCTGGCCGCTGGCCCTCAACCTGGGCTTGCTGGTGCTGGCAGCGCTGGCCACCGGGGCCGACCCCGGCGCGCTGGCCATTGTGGTAGTCGTGCTGGCCGTTATCAATGCCATCGCGGCGGGTATTACGGCGCTGTCGGGCAAGATGCACTACGTGGTCGCCTTTATTCTCTCAACACTGCTAGTGCTGCTGATTGGCCTGGGTATCTGCGCGCTGATGCTGTCGAACATGGGCGGTATGCATTGAGATAAGCAATGGAGAAAAACCGCGATTGTCGGGCAGAAGACGGTTTCCTTCATGGCAATCATGGTTTTGTGGCGCAGCTTTGCAGGCTAATTCCTATGCTGCTTTTCATGCCCGGTTACCGCGACCTCGCCGACATTCTCGCTATCGAACAAACCCCGCTGGCCGACCGGCCGGTGCCATCCCACACGCTGGCTTTGCTGGAGCACGGCGCGGCGCGCAATCCACAGGCGCAGGCGCTGCGCTTCGTGTTCAGCGGCGAGCGGCCCACCGAGTCGGTCGATTTTACCTACGCCGAGCTGGTGCGGCGCTGCTACCAGGCCGCCAATATGCTGCACGAGCTGGGCGTGGGTTCCACCGACGTAGTGTCGTACCTGCTGCCCAACCTGCCCGAAACGCACTTTGTGCTATGGGGCGGCCAGGCGGCGGGCATCGTCAACCCCATCAACCCGCTGCTGGAGCCGAGCGCCATTGCCGACATCCTGACCTGAACGCGGCCGGTACCAAGGTGCTCGTGACGCTGCGGGCCTTCCCCAAAACCGACATCTGGCAAAAAGCCGAGGCCGTGGCCGCGCTGCGGACGGTAGTAGTGGTGGACATGCTGCCCTACCTGGCCCCCGTGCAGCGGCTGGTGGTGGGGGCGTTGCGCCTGGGGCAGCGCCGGCCCAGTCTGCCCGGCGTGCAGGTGGTTGATTTTGCCACCGCCCTCCGGCGCCAGCCCGCCGACCGCCTCGTGTCGGGCCGCGCCATCGCGCCCGCCGATGTGGCCTGCTACTTCCACACCGGCGGCACCACGGGCACGCCCAAAATCGCGCCCCTCACGCACTACAACCTCACCAGCGTGAGCTTCGCGGCGGCGCAGCTGCTGGGCGGCGCGGCCGAGCCCGCGCGGCTGGTATTTTTCTGCGGGCTGCCGCTGTTCCACGTCAATGGCGTGGTGGTGACGGGCAGCGTGCCGTGGCTGCTGGGCCACACCGTGGTGCTGGGCCTGGGCAGCCCGGCCGGCTACCGGGGGCCGGGCATCCTGGCTAATTTCTGGCAACTGGTGGCGCACTACCGCATTTCGCTGTTCAGCGGCATGCCCACTATTTTCAGCCGCCTGCTCGATTTGCCGGTATCGGGGCACGACCTCAGCGCGCTGCGCTACGCCATTTGCGGGGCCGCGCCGCTGCCGGTCGAGCTGCTGCGGGCCTTCGAGCAGCGCACCCGGCTGCGGCTGGTCGAGGGCTACGGCTTCACCGAGGGCAGCGGCATCAGCATCGTGAGGCCGCTGGCGGGGCCGCCCATGCCGGGCAGCATCGGCCTGCGCCTGCCCTACCAGGAGGTGCGCGTGGTGGTACTCGACGAGCGCGGCGCCTACCTGCGCGACGCTGCGCCCGACGAAAGCGGCACCCTCGTGGTGCGCGGCAGCAACATTTTTGGCGGCTACCTCCAGCCCGAGCACAACCAGGGCATCTGGGTCGATACCGGCGACGGCCGGGGCCGCTTCTACAACACCGGCGACCTGGGGCGGCAGGATGCGCAGGGCGGCTTCTACATCACGGGCCGCCAGAAGGAACTGATTATCAGAGGCGGTCACAACATCGACCCCAAGCTCATCGAAGAAGCCCTGGCCGCGCACCCGGCCGTGGCGCTGGCCGCCGCCATCGGCCGCCCGACGCTCACGCCGGCGAGCTGCCCGTGGCCTACGTGACGTTGGCCTCGGCGAAGGCCAGCACGCCACCGAAGCCGAGCTGCTGGCCTTCGCCGAGGCCAACATCCCGGAGCGTGCTGCCGTGCCCAAAAACGTGTACATCGCCGCCGAGCTGCCGCTCACCGCCATCGGCAAAATCTTGAAGCCCACGCTGGTGAAGCAGGAAATCAGCCGCGTGTACACCCGCGAGCCGGCCGCCGTGCCCGGCCTCACGGTGCAAAGCGTGACCGTGCGCGACGACAAAAAGCGCGGGCTGGTGGCCGAGATTCTGGTAGGCGGTGGGGGAGAGGAAGCGGCGATTGCGCAGGCATTGCTGGGTTTGGCGGTGCCGTATGAGGTGCGGCGCGGGTAGTTTTTTAGCTGGTGTCGGCAACGGTAGCTAACTCCAACGCGACTTTCGCTTACCCTCAACATGAAGTATCTAAGCCTCTTAGTTTTGCTGTTGCCTGGGCTGTCGGCCCGCGCCCAGCGCATCGTGCTACCTGGCGGTGAGTACATGGACACCGCCTCGGCGCGCAGCCCCGCGTGTGCCGGCGCCAAATGGGCGCGCTACTACAGCGTGCGGGCCAAATACCCGCGCAGCTCCTACACGCTGGCGCGGGAAGCGCAAGCGTTTTTGCAGGGGCAAAAGCAGGCGTACGCGGGCAGCGGCTACGTTACGTTTCGGTTTGTGGTCGATTGCGCCGGGCAGCGGCAACCGCAGGTGCAGGTGCTGCAAACCACCGCGCAGTACCAGCCCACGCACTTCGACAAAGCCCTGGTGGAGGCGCTCTACGCCTATTTTCAAACCCTTACCGAGTGGCGGGTGGGCGCCCTGCAAAACGTGCCCGTCAATTACCTCGCGTACCTCACCTTTAAGCTGAAAGATGGCAAAGTCGTGGCTGTGGTGCCTTAGCCTGCTGGCGCTGGCGCATCAGGGTAGCTGCCAGTCGGCGGCTCTGCCTACCCTGGCTGGCCCCTGCGGCGGCAAGCGCTACCAGGATAGTCTGGTCACCAAGTACATAGAAAACGGCGCGCACCGCTACAGCTACAACGACCCGCGCTGGACGCAGTACTGCGACAGCCTGCTGGCCGTGTGCCCCAACGTGGCCTACGCCTACCAGCAAAAAGCCGTGCCGCTCATCAAAGACGGCAAGTACGCCGAAGCCTTCGCCCTCGAAAACCGCGCCGCCGAGCTCGACCCGCCCAAGTGGCTGGCCTACCGAGGCTTCCTCAAGTGCATCTTTACCAAGGACTACGATGGCGCGCTGCTTGATTTTCAAGAGGTAGCGCGCCTCAGGCCCGGTAGCCGCGAAATGGACCATACCTACCCGTTTTTTGAGGGGCTGTGCAATTTGGAGCTGGGCAATTTGCAGCGGGCCGAAGCCAATTTCAGAGAGGACATCCGCCAGCAAAAAGGCCCCGATGGCCGGCAGCCCGTGCATTTCAACACGCTGTTCTACACCGGGGTTTTATACCTGGAGCTGAAAAACTACGCCCAGGCCAAAAGCTACCTCACGCAGTGCCTGCAAGCCTACCCGCAGCACCCCGAAGCCAACTACTACCTGGGCCTGACCTACCAGGCGCTGGGCGATAAGCAAGCCGCGCCGCGCCACTTCCTGGCCGCGCAAAAAGCCCTGGCCGCCGGCTACCGCCTCAACGAGGATAATATTTATTACGCCAACTACCCGCGCCAGATAACGAACTACGAGATTCAGCAGGCGTTGCAGGGCCTGTAAAGCGGAGTGGCACTCCGTTTCGCGCCTGGCTACGTCCTAACGCCAAACGGAGTGCCACCCCGTTTTACACGCACTACCCGCGCCGCAGCACCAGTACCCGCTGCGTGTCCTCGGTCACTTTAAATCTATCATCCGGCCGCAAACCTACCACCCAGCAGATTTTGCCGTCGGCCGAGGTTAGCACCCGCACGTTGTCCTTGAGGTTGAGCGGGATTTTCTGGTCGATGAGAAAGTCGCTCAGCTTCTTCTTGCCCTTGAGGCCCAGCGGCATAAAGCTGTCGCCCTCCTGCCACTTGCGCAGCGTGAGCGGAAATTTTAGCTTGTCGGCGTCGAGCGCGGTTGAACCCTTGCCCTTGGGAATATCAAACGCGGCGGGGTCGATTTCGAGTAGCTCGGCCGTGAGGCGCACGCCATCGGCGCGCAGCTCGGGCTGCCCGGCCGCCAGCTGAAACGTGCCGAAGCCGGCCAGCGAGCGCGGCGTGATGACGAGCTGGTCGCGGTCCTTCACCAGCCGGTGGGTAGGCGAGTCGAACTGCCGGCCGGCCGGGGCCTGGAAGGCAGCCACGATGTCCTTTACCACTAGGTACGAGAAGCCGAAGGGCCGCAGTAGCTCGTGCAGCACAAGTGCGGTGGCGGCCGTTTTTTGCAGGGTAGCGATGCTGAGGTAGGTGGCCTCGGGCTCGTCGCGGCGGGCGGCGGCGGCGGTGTCGGCCACGTAGCGGCGCACGATTTCTTCGGCCCCGCCCACGCGTTCGGCGGTGATGGCCAGCGTATTATCCAGGTTGGGGTTGATTTCGCGCAGCACGGGCAGCACCTGCTGGCGCAGGCGGTTGCGCTGGTACACGGGGCTGTCGTTTGAGGCATCTTCGCGCCAGATGAGGCGGGTTTCGACCACGTAGTCGTAGAGGTTGTCTTTGGCGCAGGGCAGCAGCGGGCGCACCACGTGGCCGTTTTTGGCCTGAATGCCGTGCAGCCCCGCCAGCCCGGTGCCGTGGGTGAGGTTGAGCAGCATGGTTTCGGCGGCATCGCGCTGATGGTGGGCCGTGGCAATCACGGCCAAGCCCTCGCGCTCGCGCACCGCCTCAAACCAGCGGTAGCGCAGCAGCCGGGCCGCCATCTGGGTCGAAATGTGCTCCTGCTCGGCAAAGGCTTTGGTTTGGAAAAACTCCACGAAGTAGGGCGCGGCGTACTGCTTGGCCAGCTTGCGCACAAACTGCTCGTCGGCGTCGGCCTCCTCGCCGCGCAGCCCAAAGTGGCAGTGCGCTACGGCCACCGGCACCCCGAGGCGATGTAGTACGTCGAGCAGCACCACCGAATCGAGCCCGCCGCTCACGGCGACTAGTACGGTATCGGTAGTGAGATTAAAAAGCTGGTGTTCTTCAATAAACTGGCGAACCTGGTCGAGCATGTAAGCGGAAAATGGCTAGTGCCCGCTACGGCAGCAGCGGGCACTAGGTAATAGAAGTCAGAGTGAAATTAAATTAAATGTAGCGAAATACTATTTCGTGTCCACTAAGAGTCAGCCGGTGTCAGATAGCTGACAAATCCTTCTACAAAAATTTGAATATCAGCTTTGCAAGACTCAAATTCAGGGCATTTTTCAGGGTGTTACTGTAAGTCCTCCCACTTGCGTTGAATTTCATGCAAGTCTTCGGCCGAAAACTCAAAAATTTGCTCGTCTAAAACAGTTGCCGCACTCATTTTTGCTTCATACCTGGCATAAAACAAAATGTCAAATAGTTCGGGGAGCTTTTGTGAGCAATCCAGCTCTTCTAGCGCATAGACCAATGTGCCTCTGTTGTTTGCGTTTTCGGGCTTTTGAATTGCGTGAAACAGGGGTTCAACCGCTCGGTTATCGCCAATGTCCCGCAGGGCTAGCGCGGCACTGTTGCGCAGCCAAGCGTTCTCGCTCTCTAAAATCGGAATTAGAAAAGCGATAACTTCATCACCGCCTAGCTCACCAAGCTTATCGGATGCAGCAGTCGCTACTTTAGGGTCGGGTGAAAAGAAATCCGCTTTGATGGTAACAAGGTCTTGCGCTGGTTGCATCAGCCAGATTCTTCTTAGGATGTATTAATGTACACCCAGCCGATTCCGCCGCCACCCTGACGCTGTGGCTTCCGCAGTTTCACCAGTTGCTACGGGTGCGGTGGGTTTCTTCTCGCTTAGCAGTATGGCTACCAGGGCGGCCGCTACCTGGGCGGTGCCTTCGTCGGGCGTACCGGGGGCTAATGCGTTGGGGCTGAAATGGTCGCGGATGAAATTCGTGTCGAAATTACCGCTCACGAAGGCCGGGTGCTTTAATACGAAAGTGCCGAAGGGCAGCGTGGTTTCGATGCCCGTAATCTGGTACTCGGCGATGGCGCGCAGCATGCGGGCTATGGCTTCCTGCCGGGTAGCGCCGTAGGCTACCAGCTTGGCAATCATGGGGTCGTAGTAAATCGGGATGTCCATGCCCTGCTCGAAGCCGTCGTCCACGCGCACGCCGGGGCCCTGGGGGCGCACGTAGGTAGCGAGGCGGCCAATGTCGGGCAGGAAATTATTCTGCGGGTCTTCGGCGTACACGCGCAGCTCCAGGGCGTGGCCGTTGATACGCAAATCTTCCTGGCGGAAGGGCAGGGGCTGGCCCTCGGCCACCCGGATTTGCTCTTTCACCAGGTCGAGGCCCGTTATCATTTCCGTGACCGGGTGCTCCACTTGCAGGCGGGTGTTCATTTCGAGGAAGTAGAACCGATGCTGGTCGTCGAGCAAAAACTCGACGGTGCCAGCCCCGGCGTACTGGCAGGCGCGGGCTACTTCCACGGCGCAACGGCCCATTTCGGCGCGCAGCTCGGGCGTGAGCACCGAGGAAGGTGCTTCCTCAATCACCTTCTGGTGGCGGCGCTGAATGGAGCATTCGCGCTCGAACAGGTGCACGATGTTGCCGTGCTCATCGCCCAAGACCTGAATCTCAATGTGGCGCGGCCCGGTCACGAATTTCTCGATGAACACGGCCCCGTCGCCGAAGGCCGAGGTAGCCTCGCTCACGGCTAGCTGCATCTGTTCCTCAAACTCGCCGGCGCTGTGTACCAGGCGCATGCCTTTGCCGCCGCCGCCAGCCGAGGCTTTTATCAGGATGGGAAAGCCAACTTCCTGGGCGATTTGCTTGGCGGCTTCCACGTCGGAGATGGCCTCATCGGTGCCCGGTACCAGCGGGATGTTGTAGGCTTTTACCGTCTGCTTGGCCGAGAGCTTGTCGCCCATCAGTTCCATCGCCTCGGGGCTGGGGCCCACGAAAATCAGCCCCGCCTCGCGCACGGCGCGGGCAAAGCCGGCATTTTCCGACAGAAAGCCGTAGCCGGGGTGAATGGCATCGACGCCTAGTTCTTTACAGATTTCAATAATCTTGTCGCCCCGCAGGTAGCTCTGGGCCGAAGCGGGCGGGCCCACGCACACGGCCTCGTCGGCGTAGCGCACGTGGGGCGAGAGGCGGTCGGCCTCCGAGTAGATGGCCACGGTGGCGATACCCATTTCGCGGGCCGAGCGCAGCACGCGTAGCGCGATTTCGCCACGATTGGCAACCAGGAGCTTAGCTATTTTTTTCATTGGGTGGGAGGGAAGTTGCGCGGACTTTGTAGTCCGCGTTCATCAGGGATGCCCGCTTACGGACGCGAACTACAAAGTTCGCGCTACAGGTCGCAATGGCTCACAAAGAAAACCCTGCGGGCCGGCCTTACGCTAAAAGCCCCCGTGCCAGAATTGAGCCAATGCCCAAATTATGCACATAGCCGGGGTCTGGCTTATCTTTGCCAATTAACCATTTAACCGGCCGGCCCGCCTGGGCCCGGCGGTTTCGCTCTTTTTTACCTTATTCCCCCAAGTTTTTCAGTGGATATTTTCGACCGCGTTACGGCCAATCGGGGCCCACTGGGCTCGCACTCGCACTACGCCCACGGCTACTTCACGTTTCCCAAGCTCGAAGGCGAGATTAAGCCCCGCATGCAGTTTCGCGGGAAGGAAGTGCTCACCTGGAGCCTCAACAACTACCTCGGCCTCGCCAACCACCCCGAAGTGCGCCAGGCCGACATCGACGGCGCCGCCGACTACGGCATGGCCTACCCCATGGGCGCCCGCATCATGAGCGGCAACTCGACCCTGCACGAGCAGCTCGAAAACGAGCTGGCCGAATTCGTGCAAAAGCCCAGCGCGCTGCTGCTCAACTTCGGCTACCAGGGCGTGGTGAGCATCATCGACGCGCTGGTGAGCCGCCACGATGCCATCGTGTACGACGCCGAGTCGCACGCCTGCATCATCGATGGCGTGCGCCTGCACCAGGGCAAGCGCTTCGTGTTTCCGCACAACGACATCGAGAACCTCGAAAAGCAGCTCGAGCGCGCCAAGCGCCTCACCGACGAAACCGGCGGCGGCATCCTGGTGATTACCGAAGGCATGTTTGGCATGAGCGGCAACCTCGGCAAGCTGCGCGAAATCGTGAAGCTGAAAGAGAAATACAACTTCCGCATCTTCGTCGACGACGCCCACGGCTTCGGCACGCTCGGGTCCACGGGCGCGGGCACGGCCGAGCATTTGGGCGTGCAGGAGGGCGTAGACCTCATTTTTTACACCTTCGCCAAGAGCATGGCCAGCATCGGCGCGTTCGTGGCCGGCCCCGAAGGCGTTATTGAATATTTGCGCTATAACATGCGCAGCCAGATTTTCGCCAAATCGTTGCCCATGCCGCTCGTAATCGGCGCGCTGAAGCGCCTGGAGCTGATTCGCAACCACCCCGAGTACCGCGAAAACCTCTGGACCATCGTGCGCGCCCTGCAAAGCGGCCTGCGCGAAAAAGGCTTCAACATCGGCACCACCGAGTCGCCGGTAACGCCGGTGTTTCTCAACGGGCAGATTCCCGATGCTACGGCGCTCACGTTCGATTTGCGTGAGAATCACGGCATTTTCTGCTCGATTGTCGTTTATCCGGTAGTGCCCAAGGGCGTGATTATGCTGCGCCTCATCCCGACGGCTGTGCACACGTTGGCCGACGTAGACGAAACCATCAAGGCGTTTGAGGCCATCGCGGCCAAGCTCGACAAAGGTCTTTACAGCAAGCAGCCCGCCACGGCCTAGAGTATCCGCTACGGTAGCGTTTTGCCATAAGCGCCGGCCGCTCGGAAGAGCGGCCGGCGCTTATGTTTTGTACTTTTTGAAGGCGAAAATCGCTGGCTAAGCTCACGTGCTGCTCACGTTGAGGCGAAAAAAGGCCCTGGCGGCCCGGAAAGGCAGTTTTAAGAAAAACCTCAAAAGCTTGCCCGCGTAGAAAGTCCCTGTATATTAGGGCCGCGTAAGCACAATTTTTCTTTTCTCACCCAAACGCCAATCAATTTCATGGCTAATCCTTTCAACAAGCTCAAAGACTTGGTATCCTCGCTGGAAGACGATTTCGAAAAGTCGTACGACAAAGGTAATGCCGCCGCCGGCACCCGCGTGCGTAAAGGCATGCAGGACCTGAAAAACATGGCCCAGGAAATCCGCCTGGAAGTGCAAAACCAAAAGAACTCGGCCAAGGACGGCGCGGCTACTCCCGCCGCCAAAGCTGCCCCGGCCGCCAAAGCCGCTCCGGCTGCCAAGAAAGCCGCCCCTGCCAAGAAGAAGTAATGTCTGCCCCACGGATTCGGCGGATTTTTCGGATTCGTCGGATTTTGTGGTCGGATATAATAGGAAAAGCCCCGCTGGTTAGCGGGGCTTTTTCGTGGGCGGTAGTGGGCGCGGGGTACCTTACCCCCCGGCCCCCTCTCCCAAAAAGAGGAGGAGCCTGACGCTTAATTATTGTTCGCTTACGTCCGCTGGCGGTCGGCTCCCCCTCTTTTTGGGAGAGGGGGCCGGGGGTGAGGTTCCCCGCGTTAGGTCAATTCGACCAGGTAGTAGCTCTTGCCCTTCTTCACGACCAGGTACTTATCGTGCAGCAGCGGCAGTTCGGCTACCAGCGTGTCGGGTGAGGTCAGCTTGGTGCCGTTTACCGACAAGCCATTGGCTTTTACCAGCTTGCGCACCTCGCCGCGCGAGGGTAGAATCTGCTGGTTGGTAGTTTCGCTGAGGAGCACGGCCACGTTGAGGTCGGCGGTGTCGGTGCGGGGCACGCGCAGGTGCGGCAGGCCGTTGAAGACGCCCACCAGGGTAGCCTCATCGAGGGCCGCGAGGTCGCCGCCGCCGAACAATACCTCGGAAGTAGCCACGGCTATTCTATACGCCTCTTCGGAATGCACCCGGATGGTTACGTCCTTGGCGAGCGCTTTTTGCAGGGTTTTGAGGCCGGGGTTCTGGGCGTGTTCGGCTTCGAGAGCTTCGATTTCTTCTTGCGTAAGCAGCGTGAAGACGCGGATAAGGCGTGGGGCGTCCACGTCTTCAGCGCGCAGGAAAAACTGGTAGAATTGGTAGGGCGAGGTCAGGTTAGGGTCGAGCCATACGGTGCCGGTTTCGCTCTTGCCGTACTTGGTGCCGTCGGCCTTGGTGATGAGCTTGCCGGTGAGGGCGTAGGCTTTGCCCTCGCCATCGGTCATGCGGCGCAGCAGCTCGGTGCCGGTCGTGATGTTGCCCCACTGGTCGCTGGCGCCCATTTGCAGGGTGCAGCCCAGCGTTTTGTAGAGATGCACGAAGTCGTAGCCTTGCAGCAGCTGGTAGCTGAACTCGGTGTAGCTGAGGCCATCGGCCGACTCGCCCTCGGCCGGGTTGATGCGGCGCTTTACCGAGTCTTTGGCCATCATGTAGTTGACGGTAAGGTGCTTGCCTACCTCGCGCAAAAATTGCAAGAAGCCGAATTCCTTGAACCAGTCGTAGTTGTTGACGAGTACCGCGCCGGTGGGCGAGTCGTTGAAATCCAGAAACTTTTCGAGCTGCGCCCGAATGCCGGCCTGGTTTACGCGCAGGGCTTCCTCGTCGAGCAGGTTGCGCTCGGCGCTTTTGCCGCTGGGGTCGCCTATCATGCCGGTGGCGCCGCCTACCAGGGCCACCGGGCGGTGGCCGGCGCGCTGCAAGTGCACCAGTAGCATAATGGTAGCCAGGTTGCCGATGTGCAGCGAGGCCGCCGTGGGGTCGAAGCCGATGTAGCCCGACACGGGCGCGGCGCTGGCCAGGTGCTCGGCGGTGCCGGGCATGGCATCGTGGTACATGCCGCGCCATTTGAGCTCGGCCAGCAAATCGATGGGGGAGGGCGAGGGGAGAGTTTCAGCAGACATACGCAAAAAAGAGGCGGCTCGCAGCCGCCAGCAAACAAGCGGCAAAGGTAGCCGGGCGGTAGCTTTGTAGGGTGCGGGGCTGGCCTCCGCAGTTTGCTATGGCTACATTTTCTTCCGACGACCTTCTCAAACAAATTCAGCAGCGGCAGTTTCAGCCGGTGTATTTCTTGCAGGGCGAGGAGCCGTATTTTATTGATACGGTGGCCGATGCGCTCGAAAACGCCGTCTTGCCTGAAAGCGAGCGCAGCTTCAACCAAACCGTGCTTTACGGCAAGGACACCGACGCGGCGGGCATCCTGGGGCAGGCCAAGCGCTTCCCGATGATGAGCGCCTACTCGGTCGTGATTGTGAAGGAGGCGCAGGCCGTGGCCGACCTGGAAAGCGAAAAAGCCTGGCCGTTTCTCGAAGCCTACCTCAAAAACCCGCTCGCCAGCACCGTGCTGGTGCTGTGCTACAAGCACAAAACGCTGGACTCGCGCAAGAAGCTGGGCAAGCTGCTGGCCGGCAAAGACGCCCCCGGCGTGGCCCTGATGACGAGCAAGAAGCTCTACGACAACCAGGTGCCGCAGTGGCTGGGCGGCTACGTGCGCCAGCGCAAGCAGCAGATTACGCCCGGCGCTACGGCCCTGCTGGCCGAGTACATCGGGGCCGACCTGAGCCGCCTGGCCAACGAAGTAAACAAGCTGCTACTCAACGTGAAGCCCGGCCAGGCCATCGACGAAGACCTGGTGCAGCGCTTGGTGGGCATCAGCAAGGAATACAATATTTTTGAGCTGCAACGGGCGCTGGTCACGCGCGACGTGCTGAAAGCCAACCGCATCCTCACACATTTTGCCGCCAACCCCAAGGCCAACCCGCTCATCCCGAACCTCACGCTGCTATTCAACTTCTTCACTCGCCTGCTGATGCTGCACCAGGCCGGTAACAACCCCTCGGACAGCGACATGCAGAAAATGGGCATCAATAAATTTGCCCAGAAGGAGTACCAGCTGGCCCAGCGGCAGTTCAGCCCCGAGCGCACGATGGACCTCATTCACCTCATCCGGCGGGCCGATGCGCAAAGCAAGGGTATCGAGAGCGGTAGCATGGACGAGGGCGAAATCCTGCGCGAGTTGGTGTGGCTCATTTTGCACCCCGTGCCGGTGGCGGCGGTGGGGTAACACGGCCGCCGCGCGGTGCGTAGAAGGCGGGTATTCACTTTTCAACCTGCTTTCACTCATGAGCGATAACCAACCGAGCGGCACCTTCGGGGGCCTGATTTCGAGCCTCTTCGGCCGCCGCAACGACGAAAACGTCGAAAACCGCAGCTTCTCTTCCAAGCACAAACTGCTTAGCGGTGCCCTGCTGGCCGCCGGTGCTGCCTACCTTTACAAGCGCGTGAAAAACAAGCAAACGATGCTCGGTTAATAGCCTAGTAGCCGTGTGCTAAAAAGCCCCGCCGGGCGTACCTGTGCGAGCAGGTGCGTGCGGCGGGGCTTTTGGCGGGCGCATCTTTGAGACAATCAAACCTACCTGTCATGCGCGCCCACATTCATTTCGACCGCCAGGGCTGGCCCCAGAGCGTCAATAACTACCTGGCGCTGGATGGCTTCCAACAGATGGGCTGGGAAATAATGCCGTACACCGATGCCGCACCCGTGCGCGACCACGCGCCCGACGAAATAGTGGTGGGCCACATTGCGGCCGTGCGGGCCGGCCTGCGGGCGCTGGGCCTGGCCGTGCCCGCCGAACTGGGCTACCCTGCGGCGCTGCGCCCGTACCTGGGGCGACGCCTGTGGCCGAGCACCATCAACGCGGTGGCGGCCCACCCCGAAAGCTGGCCGGTATTCGTGAAGCCCATGCACGACGCCAAGAAGTTTACGGGTGTGCTGGTGCGCCGCGTGGGCGACCTCGTGGGCTGCGGCGACCAGTACCAGGATACGCCCGAGTGGTGCGCCGAGCCGGTGCAGTTTCGGGCCGAGTGGCGCTGCTTTGTGCGCTACGGCCGCATTCTGGATGCCCGGCCCTACAAAGGCGACTGGCGGGCGCATTTCGACCCGGCCGTGGTGGAGGCGGCCCTGGCCGCCTACGCACCCGAAGCTCCGGCCGCTTTTGCCCTCGATGTGGGGGTAGCGACTACCGGGGCCACGCTAGTGGTGGAGGTCAACGATGGCTACGCCCTCGGGGCTTACGGGCTGATGCCGCTGGCGTATGCTAAGTTTTTGTCGGCGCGCTGGGCTCAATTGACTGGCACTGAGGATTACGCTAATTTTTAGCGGTCGCCAGCGGGCCGCCAGGCCGCGTGAAGTGAAAGTGAAGGCGCAAAGAAGTAGGCAAAAAGGCAATAATTCGCCAACGTGCGGATAGTACCTACCGTAGAATACGTGTTTCTACTTAACCAGACACCGCCTACCATGAAATCGCCCGAATTCGTTTCCGACGCCGCCGACAAGGCCAAAGACCTTTACCACGACGCCGCCGATAAAGCCAAAGACGTATATAGCGACACCGCCGACAAAGCCAAAGACGTGTACCACGACGCGGCCGATAAAGCCAAGCATGTGTACAGCGACGCCGCCGACAAGGCCAAGGATATGTACGATATCGCCGCCGACAAAGCCAAGGGCTTGACCAGCAAGGCTAAAGACCTGTACGAGGAAGCGGCCGACAAAAGCAAGGAATTACTGAGCCACGTGCCCGACACTATTAAGGAGGCCAGCGACAAAACCGTGGACGCCTACAAAAAGCTGTCGACTACCCAGAAGGTAGTGGGCGGCGCGCTGATTGTGGCCGGCCTGGCTCTGCTCATCGCGCCAAAAAAAAAAGGTAAGGCCAAGCGCGCTGCTAAAGCGCTTGACCAGCTGGTGCTGTTCGTAAACGACCGCGTGGAGGGCTACAAGCGCGCCGCGGCCGAAAGCAAAACGCCCCAACTCAAAGGCTACTACCAGCAACTGGTGGGCCAGAGCCAGCAATTTGCCAGCACCCTGAACGGCTACCTCGCCCAGAAAGGCGGGCAGGCCGAAAAAGGTACTACTCTGAAAGGCAAGCTCTACCGCAAGCTCATGGACGCGCAAGCCACCCTGACGGGCCACAACGAGAAAGCCATTCTGGCCGCCAATATCTACGGCGAGCACTGGGCCACGAAAGCCTACAAAAAAGCCCTGCGCCGCAAAGCCCTGAAAGGCTCTATCCGCGAAGCCATCGAAAAGCAACTTTCGCAGTCGAAGCAAACTTCGAAGCGCCTGAAGGAGCTGGCCGCCGAGCAGAAGTAGGCTAATAGGCCTATTCAAAAGCCCCGCTTAATACGGTTTTTACCGTGTTAAGCGGGGCTTTTTGCATGGGTGCTACCTTCGCGGCCGGGCGCTTCATTTTGCCCGCTATGCTATGAGATATCTGGCGACTCTGCTACTGGGCGGCCTATCCCTGCCGGCGCTGGCGCAGCCGCGCCAATTCGACGTGCGCAAGCTGACCTTGCCCAAAGAATTGGCCTACTACGACAACCAGTTTTCGGGCTTAGCCATTGCGCAAGGCAAGCTGTTTATGCTGTCCGAAAGCCGGCTGCAAGACCAGGCCGAGGCCAAGCTCTACACCGTGGCGCTCGCCGACCTCGACCGCCAGCTCGCCGACTCGACCTATGCCTTACCTTACCAAAAGCTGCCCATCCATCACCTGCCCAGGATGCGGGCTAAAATGATGGCCGCCGGGCAGCGCTATGAAGGCCTGGAGGCCATGCTGCTCACCAAAGACGCGGCCTATTTCTCGGTCGAAACCACCACGCCTTCCACCAATTGCTACCTGCTGAAAGGCCGCCTCGGGGCCACGGCCGTGGAGCTTGATACCACCTTTCTGCTGGCTTTGCCCAAGCCCGTGGCGGCCGATGGCTCGCATATCTACAACGCGGGCTTCGAGGCGCTGGCCGCTGCCGACGACCACGTACTAGCCTTTTTTGAGTATAATTTCTTCTCGAAGAACTACGCCTACGAGGTAGCCAGGCGCGGGAAAAATCGTATCAGGCCGCTGCCGTTCAACCCATTGCCGTTTCGCCTCACCGACCTCACGGCCACGGGCGGCCACCATTACACGGGCATCGACTATTTCTTCAAGGGCGAGGGCGACGACACGGTGTACCGCCTGCCCGAGACCGACGTGCCCAATTATAAGCTCATTGCAGAAAACGGCGTGTTTAAAAATTACTGCCGGCTGGTCGACATCGAGCTGAAAGACAACAAAGTAAGCTGGACGCCACTCTGGGAGTTTCCGGTGGCCTACCGCAGCTACAACTGGGAGGGCCTCGCGGCCTACAAGGGTGGCTACTTCATTATCAACGACAAGTACACGCCCGCCCGCCCGTACCAAACCACGCTGCTCTACTTGCAAAGCCGCAAGTAGAGACCGGGTGCCGGGCGCAGTTTTCGACGGCTGGTTTAGTTACTAAAAATGTCAGATGAATTTGACTTTATAAATTTGAATATCAATAATTTGTATGTCATAAAATGCGGTTGTAAGTTGTTTTGGAAAGTCTGATAAAATAAAAAAACGACTTTCCGGCCCTTGGGGAGGCGCGCTACTTTTGAGCCATACTTCAAGCCCAACCAACCCCATGACTCCTGCTGCCGTTATCACCGCCCGTCCTTCCGTCGCCTTCGTTGCCGCCTCTTGGTTTGCCCTGCTTGCGGGCGTTGGCGCCTTCCTCGTTGGGCTCGCTAATGCCGCGATGGCGCTCAACGAAAAGGGCTATTACTTCACTATCTTGATGTTCGGGCTGTTCGCCGTTATCTCGCTGCAAAAAACCGTGCGCGACAAGCTGGAGAAAATACCCGTCACGGGTTTGTACTACGGCTTGGCCTGGTTTGCCACGCTGCTTCCTATTGTGCTGCTGCTCGTGGGCCTCTGGCACGCCACGCTGCTGCTGAGCGAGAAAGGCTTCTACGCCATGGCCTTTTTGCTGGCGCTGTTCGGGGCCATTGCGGTGCAGAAAAACACGCGCGATATGCGGGTGACACCGGGCGCAGCTGCTGCTGAAGCAGAGTAGCGCATTTCCGACGACTCCAGTTGCTTTCTGAACTCATGAAAACAGCAGAAGCCACGGTGTGAAACCGTGGCTTCTGCTGTTTAGGCCGTAGCGTGAACTTTGCAGTTCGCGTCCGTTGGCGAACACCTCAACCGGGCGGACGCGAATTACAAAGTTCGCGCTACTACCCGCCGCTACTGCGGCTCCGCCACCACTTGCGGCGCTAGTTGCGCCAGCTGCGCTTGCAGGCGGGCGCGCTCGGCCAGCAGGGCAACGCGGTTGGTAGCCAGGTAGTTGGCGCGCATGTCCTCATCGGCCTGGGCGAGGGCCAGCGCCTCGCTGGCGCGCAGCTCGGCGAGCTCGCGCAGCAGGGCGGCGTGGGTGGTGGCCAGGGCATCGCGGCGGGCTTGCAGCCGCGCCAGCGAGCTGGGTGCGGCTTCGGGCGCGAAAAGGCCCTGACGCAAATCGAGCAGCTGGGCCTGGAGGGCGGCCACGTCCTGGCGCTGGTAGGCGCTGAGCACCTGCTGAAACGCGGCGGTGGCGGCGGCTTGCTGGGTTTCGGCTACGCGGTCGGGGTGGCAGAGCTGGGCGGCTGCGCGGTAGAGCTTTTTGAGGGTGGCGCGGCCTTCGGCGTCGAGGGCGAAGGTGTGGGCGGCCGTGGCCTGGGCCTGCTCGTGGGCGTGGGCTTGCTGCTGGTAGCGCTGGTGGGCGCGCTGGTACTCGCGCTCGGCGTAGGCCGAGGCGTGGCGCTGGTGGCGGGCCACGTCGCGGCGCAAAGCCAGCACCTCTTGCAGCAGTTCGCCCAGCTCGCGCTGGTGCCACAGCTCGAAGGCTGTGAGCAGGCGGCCGGCCTCGGCGCGCTCGGTCTCCAGGGCCAGCAGCTCGGTTTCGAGGCGGCGGATTTCGAGCTGCAAGGCGGCCAGCTGCGGGTCTTCCCACACGCGCACCTGGGCGTGGGCGGCCACGAAGGCGTGCAGCAGCGCGGTGGCCTCGGTGTAGCGGTGGGCGCGCAGGGCGGCGAGCACGGCGGCCAGGCGCGGGTCGGGGAGGGGCTCGGCGGCGAGGCGGTCGAGGTGCTTGGGCAGGTCTTCGGTTTCGTGCAGCGTCAGCAGCGACTGAATGACGGCCAGGCGCTTGAGCACGCGCTGCACGGTGGGGTCGGCGGCGGGGGCGTCGGGCTGCCCGGTGAGGCGGGCAAACTCGCGCAGAAAGTGCCGGGCCAGCTCGACATCGCCGGCGGTGAGCACCAGGTTTTCCTCGTTGTGGTGGGCGGCGCGGTGCGTCCAGTTGTAGGAGCCGGTGAGCACGTCGCGCCCGTCGAGGATGCAGAATTTATGGTGCATCAGCCGGTCTTCGACTACCGTTACGCGCCCGCCGGCCGCTTCCAGCTCGGCAAAGGGCAGCCCGCCCGGCTGGAAATTGATGTTCTTCTCGTCGCGCGTGAGGCACAGGGCCACCGCTACCCCGGCCTGCTGCCGCGCCAGCAGCGCCGCAAACAGCGTGTGGTCGGTAAACCACGCCACGGCCACGTGAATGGACTGCTTGGCGAGGCCGATTTCACGCAGGATAACGGCGCGGATGTCGGTGAAAAAGGCTTCGGTTTGCATCACGATAATGAATATTTTTATTTGTTGTCTACCTATCAGACCAGTAAGCTTCGGCACAATCTTCCCAGTGCGCTAGTTCTTCGCAATTGTACTCTGCTGAACGTATATCCCAATAGCTGCCTTCAAAATCACCTTTATGAGCTTTGCATTCTGCACGTAGTTCTAAAGCTTCTATCAAGCCCTGGAGTGCTTGAATTCTCATCACATCTCCAGGTGTTTCACGGCACTTATGATAGCAGTAAACTGCTTCATCCAATTCTCCCGCAGCACTGGCTTTTTCCCCACGCTCAAGCCAATACTTCGCAGAGCTTTCCTGTACTACATCCTGTAGCAGTTCTAGCGTAGTTTGGGTTCGCCAAAGCACAGTAGCGGTAGGGCTTTCTAAAGCGGGTAGAGTTTCTGCAGAGATACTGCTAGACGGGTTCATGTGGTTACTAATAGGGTGTGAATTAAATAGTGTTTAACCTATGTATTTTGCTAGTGTTCCTACTCATAAGCGGGTCGTTCCGCTCCAAAAACCATTTTCAGCATGCTTACACGTGAGCAATTTTTGAACAGAATAGAGAAATTCAAAGATGAAATACTATGTATTGTCGGTCATCACTCAGCTAAACTAAGTCATTTAGCTAATCCGGTAGGAGCTATTATGGCACCGCTTTCCTACGACGGAAAAAAGGCCAAATTTGGCTATAATCGCAGTGTTCCTTTCGACATCTACCAAGAAGCTGATAAAGCTTTCCGTAGGCACTTCGACTAATAAAATATGAAGTCCCGAACTCAAGTTCGGGACTTCATATTTTATTAGTCGAAACTCCAATGTCCCGTGCGCCCGGTGAAGTAAGGCGGCGGTAGGTGGCAGCGGGGCGGGCGTTTGGTCGGGGCTCATGGCTGCAAGTATAACCAAAGAAGCCTCAGCGACAAGTAAAAGACACTGATTGTAGGGAGTTTAACAAGGCAGCTGGGAGCAAAGTAAGTTTGCGCTCGCACCTTGAAACGCACGTTTCGCGCAACCAAAGGGCCGGGTATCTGCGTTTAGGGAGCAAGCTCGCGCCTAGGAACGTATGATTCGCGCCTAGAAGAGAAAAGGATGTAGTACATTTGCCACGTAAAAAATAAGGGGCCGAACCTTCCGGCCCGGCCCCTTACCAAACTACTGCTCGAAGAAGTGAGTGAACAGCAACAGGCCACCGGCCTTAGCTGCCCCGCTCACCAACCCCAGCAAAACAGCCTCTGCGACTGCCCGTAGTAGTTTTAGCACACGCTTAGTTCTCATGCGAGGGAGAAGTTAGGTGTTCTACCACCTGCTTCTTTGAAGCCCTGACCGAGCCACCGGCCAGGGCTTCGTCTTTTTCAAGACCGCCGAGGTGAGGTGGAGTAACCGTGCGTTGCGGCAAAGATAGTAAGGATGTTAAAGCTTAGGCTACCAGCCATAATGGCCATTGCAAAAAAGAAAACTCCGCGGCGTATCAACCTACCGACTGCCAAGAAGCCAGCATGGCAAGCAGCTTTTCCGACCAAAAAAGCCTACGATGAATCGTTAGCCAGCGTGGTGGCCCGCATCAAAAGCGGCGAGGTGCAGCCGCGGGTGCCTGACGAAGAATAGCACCAGCCGCAACCAGCGCAATAGCCAGTATCAGGGCTGCCGGGATAACCAACGAAGCCTCAGCAACTAACTGAGGCTTCTGGCTTGAAAGGTGGGCGGCGCTACGCTTGGGACGGGGTAGGCGTCAGCACGAACTGCACGCTCATGTTGAGGGCCTCGAATACCCGGCGCAACGTGGCGAGCGTCACGTTGGACGGGTTGCGTTCGAGCTTGCTGATTTGGGATTTTTGCACTCCTAGGCGCTGACCTAGCTCGTCCTGAGTGAGGTGGTGGCGCAGGCGGTACTCGCGGATGGACTTAGGGAGCATTTCCAGCGTGATGCGGTTTTCGTATTCGGTGCGTTCGGGCGTGCCGGGTAGGCCGAATAGCTCGTCTTCGAGGTCGTTGAAGGCAACGAGCGACAGGGGCGGGGCGGCAGGTTGGGCTGGTACAGCTGAAGACATATACGTTGGGTTTTTGCCTAGCTATGAGAGGTTTTGATGTAAACAACCTGGGTGTCTTCGTCAATCCAGACGGTGCCGTAATCAGCGTTTTCGTCTTGTGGAATCTGGTAGAGTAGCCCCCGCCGAATACCTGCTGGCTGAAACCAAGACGGCCGTTCGCCAAATAACACTGGCCGCGAGCAGCGAGTCGGTTTGGTTGCGGCCAGTGCGGGGGATTTCAGTATCCATCGCTGAATATCGGTATCTGATGCAGTGAACGTAACCCAATAGCTACGAGCAAATAAATTGCCCTCGGTAGCTGCCTCAATGTGGTGTGCCTGCGCGGGAAGAGCCGCTAAATGGCCAGTAACCAGCGCGCTAGCCAATCGTTTGCGCTTCATCTCAGCGGGGTAGTAGAGTATGGCAACTACCAACACCACTACGTAAATGAGTAGGTACAGAAGACTTTTCATACCGGGGAATAATACCTGAAAGCTAAAATAGCTCTACTTTTTCGCCGGCCGGCTGCCCATCACAAACTCCAGCGTACCGCCCTGCCGCACCGCCTGCACCGGCAGAAACGGCCGCGCCAGCAGCTTGCCATTGAGCTTGGCCGACTGCACGTAAACGTTCTTATCGGACTGGTTTTTAACGGTGATTACAAACGTCTTGCCCTCGCCAACCTGCAACGTAGCGCCGTGCACGGCCGGGCTGCCTAGCGCATACTCGCCCGAGGCGGGGGCCACGGGGTAGAAGCCCAGGGCCGAGAAGATGTACCAGGCCGACATCTGGCCGCAGTCGTCGTTGCCGCCGAGGCCGTCGGGGCCCTGGTGGTACATCTTATTCAGTATCATGCGGATGCGGGGCTGGGTTTTCCAGGGCTGGTTGGTCCAGTTGTAGAGGTAGGCGGCGTGGTGGGCGGGCTCGTTGCCGTGCACGTAGTTGCCGATGATGCCGTCGCGGGTGATGTCCTCGGTTTCGGCGAAGAACTTGTCGGGCAGGTGCATGGTGAACAGCGAGTCGAGGTGGGGCACGAAGCGCCGGTTGCCGCCCATTTTGGCGATGAGGCCGGCCGGGTCGTGGGGCACGTAGAGGCTGTAGTTCCAGGCATTGCCCTCGATGTAGCCGGGGTCGCTGGTGGTTAGCACGTCAAACTTTTGGCGGAATGAGCCATCGGCCAGGCGCGGGCGCATAAAGCCGATGCGGGCGTCGTACACGTTTTGCCAGTTTTGGGCCCGCTGGCGAAATTCTTTTTCGATGTCGGCGCGGCCCAGCTTTTGGGCGGCTTGCGCGATGCAGTAGTCGTCGAAGGCGTATTCGAGGGTTTTCGATACCGAGGCCCCGCTCTTGTCTTCGGGCACGTAGCCCTTGTCGATGTACAGCCCCAGGCCGTCGTACCAGCGCTGGCGGGCGGTGGTCACGCAGGCGTCGAGGGCCTTATTTTGATCGAAGGGCGCATTGCCGAGTACGATGGCATCGCACACCACGGGCACCGAGTGGTAGCCTATCATGCACCAGTTCTCGTTAGCGTAGTGGCTCCACACGGGCAGCATGTGCTCGGCGCTCTGGTCGAAGTGCGCGAGCATACTCTGCGCCATGTCGGCATTGCGACGGGGCTGCACGAGGTTGTAGAGCGGGTGCAGCGCCCGGTAGGTATCCCAGAGCGAGAACGTGGTGTAGTTGGTGAAGTCCTTGGCCTGGTAGTTGTTCTGGTCGAGCCCGCGGTACTGCCCGTCGGTGTCCTGGTAGGTGGTTACGCCGGTAAAGGCGTGGTACATGGCAGTGTAGAAGTTCTCCTTATCGACCCGCCGCGGCGAGCTGATGGTGACTTTGCTTAGCTCTTGCTGCCACATCGCCTGGCCCTTTTGCTTGTAGTCGGCGAAGTTCCAGCCCGGCGCTTCGGCGCGCAGGTTGGCGAGGGCGCCGGCGGTGCTCACGGGCGAGAGGGCCATCTTCAGCTTGACCTGCTCGCCGGCCTGCATCGCCCCGAAGTCGAAGTGCAGCCGTAGCTGGTGGGCGGCGAGGTCGGGCCAGTTGTGGTTTTGGTCGAAGCGGCCCCAGAAGCCCCGGTAGGGCTGCTTCGGGTCATAGGTCTTGCTGCCGTAGCTTTTGAAGGGGCGCGAGAAGCTGAGCGCGAAATACACCGTGCGGGTGCGGCCCCAGCCGTTGGTTTGGCGGTAGCCGGTCACGAGCGAGTCGTTTTCGACCCGCACGAAGGTCCAGGTATTCTTGCCGGGGTAGTTGTAAATCCCGGCCATTAAATCGAGAATGATGTGCGACTCGGCGGCCTGCGGAAACGTGTACTGATGCACGCCCACCCGCGTGGTAGCCGTGAGCTCGGCCAGAATATCATTATCCGCCAGCCGCACCTTGTAGTAGGCCGGCTCGGCCACCTCCGTAGCGTGCGAGTAGGCCGAGCGGTAGCCGCCCAGCGGCTTATCGGCCGTGCCGGGATTCAGCTGGAGCGGCCCGGTAGTGGGCATCACCAGAAAATCGCCCAAGTCGGAGTGCCCCGTGCCGCTGAAGTGCGTGTGGCTGAAGCCCACGATGGTGGGGTCTTTGTACTGATAGCCGGCGCAGTACGAATAGATATCAGGGTTATACTTCCCGTTCTGCTCGTAGCTAACGGTGTCGGTATCGGGCGAGAGCTGCACGGCCCCGAAGGGCACCGTGGCCCCAGGGTAGGTGTGGCCCATGCGGGCGGTGCCCACCAGCGGGTGGGCGTACTGCACCAGGTTTTCAACCTGGGCGCTAGCGGCGAAGGGCAGGAGTAGGGCGGCGAGGAGCAGAGGCTTCATGCCGCCAAAGTAACCGGGGCCGGGCTAAAGGCTGCCGCGCCGCTCGTTTTGCCCGCCCTTTGGGCGCAAAAAAACAGGGCTTTCCGCACAAGCGGAAAGCCCTGTCAATAGTAGCGGGTCATTACCCGGCCCGCCCAGGCTCTTTACGCCGCGCTGCGCAGCCGCAGCCCCAGCATGAAGGCGGCTACACCCAGCACCAGCAGCCCCACGGCCAGCCAGGTAGTAACCCCCACGACCCCGATAACCGGATTGGCCAGTACTAAAAAGGCCAGCACCACGCCCAGCAAGCCCAGCGCCAGGTTCCAGCCCCAGTGGCGGTAGCCCAGGCGGCGCAGCGAAAACGCATTGGCCACCGTGGAGCCGCTGCGCAGCAGCAGCCAGAAGCCGATGAAAAACGCCAGCGTGCCCGCCGCCACTATCGGCTGGGTTATCAGGTACACGCCAAATAATATCTCGGCCAGCCCCAGCGCCAGCAGCCAGCCCCAGCCTTTCAGGCGCGTGCGGTTGCTGAAAGCGAAGATGGTATTGGCCACGCCGTTGAATAAAATGAGGGCGGCGAAGTAGAGCGTGAGCCCCAGAAAGGCTGCGCCGGGGCTGTTCAAGACCCAGATGCCCAGCCCGAACAGCCCGAGGCCAGCCAGCAGATACACCCACCAGTTGGCGGCGGCCGTGCGGATGGGAGAGGAAGCGGTTTGCATTACGGTGGAGGTTTAAAAATGAAATACCTCCCATACGGCGGCCTGGCTGTGGCCGTTACGGCGGTGGCCGGGCCTAGTGGTTGTCGGGCTGAATGTCGTTGGCGGCCTGGGCGCGGGTGTCGCGACGCAGGCGGCGGGCCTTGGCGCGCTGGGCGAGCGCCCAGGGCTGGTCGGCGTCGTGGGGCATCACCAGCGGAATTTGCAGGCAGGCGCTTTGGGCGGGCAGCACTTGGCGCCAGTCCTCGATGAGCTGCTTGTAAGCCGCGCCCACGGGGCGGATGTTGCGCTCCAGGTCGTACAAACCCAGCGGGTTCACGTGGCCGTGGTTTTCGCGCAGCGCCGTGTCCCAGTCCACCTGGTCGGTGAGCGAGTACCAGGTAAAGCCCACGATGGGCACCCCGTCGTTGCGCACGCGCAAGACATTCGCCCACTCCTTCCAGAGCCACAGCACGGCCTCGTCGCCGTTGGGGCCCTGCCAGAGGTTGGTTTCGGTGTGCATCACGGGCAGCTGGTAGCGGTCGTGGTACTGCCGGGTAATGACGTGGTAGCCAAAGACCTCGCCCGAGGCCAGGGTGCTGCCGTCGGCCCGCACGCGGTGCTCGTTGGTGCGGTAGTAGTCGTTGCCCATGATGCACTGGTGCTTCAGGTTGTTGCCCAAGAAGAAGTGGTACTCTTCGCGGGTCATGCCGTTGTCGAGCAGGTACTCGTACATCTCCGAGTCCACGCGCCGGCCATAATTGAGGTCGAGCGACAAAAACCGCTTGGCGTTTAGGAGCTCGGCGGGCTTGATGGCGGCGGGGTTTTCGGCGTGGAAATACTCGCTGCTCTCGCTCTGGATAAAGAGCGCGTCGGGCCGCACTTCCAGGATGGCCTGCATGGCCAGCACGTTGCCCTTCACGATGTTTTTGAGGGCCGTCACGAAAGCTTTGTCGCTGCTGAGCTGCTCGTTCCACCAGCCATACAACGCCGAAAATTCGGCGCAGATGTACATCTCGTTGATGGGCGTATATAATTGCACCCACGGGAAGCGCTCGGCAAAGGCCCGGCAGTAGCCGGCAAAGAGCGCCGCGAACTCCAGGTTCTGAAAATTACCCAGCCAGTCGGGCACCCCAAAGTGGCAGAGGTCCACGATGGGCATGATGTTGCGCCGCCGCAAATCCTGAAACGTCGCGTCGGCAAAGCTCCAGTCGTACTTGCCCACGCCCAGCCAGGTAGTGTGGATAGGGGGCCCGTAGCGCAAAAAGCGGATGCCCAGCTCCTGCACCAGGTCAAAGTCCTTCTGCCAGAACTGGTAGTGTCGGCATTTGTCCAGCTCATCCACGCGGGTGCGGCCGTTGTCGATGGTGGGGTTGGAGTTTTCGATGCCAGTAGCGAAGAGAAACTGAGCGTCCATGCGGGTGGGAAAGTGTGCGGTAAGCTTTTGCTTGCCGTAATGGGAAGCAGCAAAATGTAGGGTAGGCTTCAGCTTGCCAGCGCGGGCCCGCAAGCACGCCTCGCTACATGAAAAAACCGGGAAGCAGATGCCCGCCATCGCGCGCGTCCACTTCCCGGCTTTAACGCAAAAAGCTGCGCCGTGGCCGGCCGCTTTTCGTTTTCAACGGTAAGCTAAAGCTTACCCTATCTCCCTGGCCGTCTTATAAAATCGGGCCCCGTACAAAAACACCACCACGTAGCAGATAATGGGCAGGTAATAGGCGTGGGCCACGCTGGCATTGGCCACCGGGCCCATGACAAAGCGCGGAAACAGCGCGGCCCCCACCACGCCCATCACGATAAACGACGACGCCAGCTGCTTGTGCCGGCCCAGGTCTTTGAGCCCCAGGCTATAAATGGTGGGGAACATGATGCTGAAAAAGAAGTTGAGCCCGATGAGCGCGCCAAACGACACCCAGCCCGCGTGCTGCGCCACCACCACGCAGAGGCCCATGTTGCAAAGCGCAGCAGCCGCCAATAATTTATTGGGCGCGATGAAGCGCATGAGGTAGGTGCCCAGAAAGCGCCCCACCATCATGCACACCAAACTGAGCGAGAAGAAATACGCCGCCACCTCGCCCGCCAGATGCGGCAAACCCGGCGCCAGCGCCACGGTGCGCTCCAGCAGGGTGCCCACCTGCCAGAAGCCGTGGATGGTCTCGCCCGGCTTCAGCCCCATATAGTCGGTGCCGTAGTTGATGAAGTAGGCCCAGGTGCCGCCCTGCGCCGCCGTATTAAAGAGCTGCGCCACGCAGGCCCACTTAAAATTGGGGTGGTCAAACAGGCCCTTCTCGTCGCCGGGGGCGGTAGCCACGGGCGCATCGGTAGCCGCCGCCTCGGCGGCCGGGTGCTCGTCGAAGAGCGGGGGCACCTTCACGAAGGCAAACAGCAGCCCGATGCTACCCACCACCGTGCCGATGATGGTATAAAGCGTTTTCACCGCCGTGAGGTCGCCCGCCGCGTGGGTGCCGCGTAGCACGAAGTAGCCGCCGATGAGCGGCCCCGACACCGCGCCAATGCCATTGATGGCGTGCGAGAAGGTGATGCGTTGGTCGGAGCTCGCCGGGTCGCCGAGGCCGTCCAGAAAGGGGTGCGCCACCGCCTCCAGGGTGCCCAGGCCGCAGGCCAGCACAAAGAGGGCCCCCAGCAAAAAAGTAAAGGAAGCCGCGTTGGCGGCTGGAATCATGAGGAAGGCCCCGGCGGCGTACAGCCCCAGCCCTAGGATAACACCCTTCTGGTAGCCAAAGCGCTTCATAAACCAGCCGGCCGGCAGGCCCATGATAAAATAGGCCCCGAAGGTGGCGGCCTGCACATAGGCCGAGTTGGCCTTGCTCACGTGCAGCACCTGCTGCACGTGCTTATTGAGCACGTCGGCCATCGTCACGCCCAGGCCCCAGAGCATGAACAGCGACACCACGAAGATGAACGTTAGTACGTAGCGCCGCTCGGTGAAGGGCGCGCGGGTAGTGGGCGGGGAAACCGTAGTAGAAGGAGGGGGCATAGCCAGGAAAAGAAGGGTGCTCCGGCCGAGGTACCGGGCGCGTCGCTTGCTTTAACCCCGGTTCAGGTTTTTAGTTGGCTATTTGCCGCAGGCGCTGCTGGTAGCGGCGTACTACCCTTACGGGCGCCGCTACTAGCAGCACGGCGGCAAACGGCCAACTAGTATCGTCCACGCAGCCCGACGCCCGGTAAGGTACTGCTGCTAAAACTGGTAGTCTATGGACAGCTGACCGTGTATGAAAGAACCTGGACTAAAGCCCATGTGCCAGTCGTACTCGTTGCTATCGCCGAGAAAGCCGGAAACCGGCTGGTAGCGGTCAGCATCGTAGCTGAGGGCGGGGCGCGCCTGGGCCCGCCCGCCTAGTAAGGCATTCCAGAGCAGATGCCCATGCGTGGCTTGGCGCAGCAGATAGTTGCGGTAGCCCAGGCCCAGGCCGCCCCCACCACTGAGGCCCCGGTAGTAGAAAGAGAGATAGCTGCGGGTAGCGGCGCTGTATAAATCGGCCTTCTGCTCGAAGTTGAACACGCTGAGCTGCGCCTGCACATACAGTCCCGTCGGAAACTGGCGGGTCAGAAACCGGCGGTAGTAGCCCGTGGCCTGCCAGCCTTGGTAGCGCTGCCCAAGCCCATAGCGGGCAAGGCCCAGCGCACCCACCGAGTTACGCTCGCCCAGCTGATGCTCGTAGCCTAGCTGGGTTTTATAAAAGAGCTCGGCCGCGGCGATAGAAACAAGGTGCGGCCGCTGGGGAGCGGACAGAACCTGCGCCCGCACGGATAAGCCAAACAGTACCCCGGCTCCCACTAAGGGTAAGCTCAGGCAGCAAAGAGAGAAAGAAGAACAGCGCATGCCGTGAAATACGCTGCCCACGCCCTTATTGTCAACTTAAAAGTAAAGCGGCCGGGACTTTGCGGCGGGTAGCCTGGGCTCAATAAGCTGCCCTGTTGGGCCCGTAGCCCAGCTTTCAGGGGCCCGATAAAGGACTTTACAGCCTGGCCGGCACTGGTACTATGCCGTAGCCGTGGGCGAGGCGCTGACACACTAACGCTTGCGCTCCCGTAAGTACCGTCCCAGGTCCGAAATAGTACAGATGCCCAGCGCCTCGGCCTGCGCCTCGCGCATGAGCAGGCAGTAGGCATTGTTGAAGCCCAGCGGGGTGCCCCAGGCCAGGCCGTAGCGCCGCCCAAACTCGCGCTGCACATACTGGTACACCGCGCCGGGCCGCCCGCCCAGCGAGTCGAGCGCCGCCGCCGAGGGGTGCAGCAGCACCTGCAAGCCGGTGCCCGTGTACTCCGGGTACATATCGATGCCGCCGCCGCGCAGGGCCTCGAAGCAAATGGTAGTGCCGCCCAGCCCGGTTTTGGTGGCCACCGCCAGGTCGGTGCGGCTGCGGATGAGGGCCGCCAGCAGCTCCACCAGCACGTATTGCTCGCCAAAAATCTTGCCCCCGAGCTGCACCACCGGCGCGCCGGCCCTGGCCGGGCGCTCGGGGCGGTAGAGGCCGCGGCGGCGCAGCCACGCCAGGGCCACGGCGCGGGGCGCGCGGTGCAAGATGTCCACTTGGTAGTTGAGGGTGGTCATGGCCGAGTCGGGCAGCTGCCCGGCCAGCAAATTCAGCACCGGCCCCAGCTCGGGGTGGGCGCGCAGCACCTGCGGGCGCAGCACTAGCGCACAGTAGTAGGGGGGCAGGGCGTGGCGGTCGTCGTGCAGCACGCGCAGGTTGTAGGCCCGGATGCGGGCATCGGTGCTATAGCCGTCGATAACCTCCACGCGGCCATCGCGCAGGGCCTCATACACCAGGGCCGGGGCCAGCACCTGGTGGGGCAGCGCCCCCAGCCCGTAGGTGCGGGTGAGGCCCGGCAGGCAGTCGGCCCGCCCGATAAACTCGGGGCTGAACGCCGCGTGCAGTGCCAGCCGCGCCGCAGCGGGCGCCTGCCCCAGCGGCCACCAGTAGGCCAGCGCCAGCATGGGTAAAGCCCCCAGCAGCCCCAGCCCCACGCCCCGCAGCTGCCGGGCCGACAGTTTTGCCAGCGCGCCCAGCCCCGCATCGAAGGCCAGTGCCAGCCCCGCCGACGGGATGGCCCCCGCCAGCAGCATCACGGGGTCGTTGAGGGAAATGCCCTGAAAAATAAACTCGCCCAGGCCGCCCGCCGCCACGTAGGCGGCCAGCGTGGCCACGCCCACGTTTATCACGGTAGCCGTGCGGATGCCCGCCATCAGCACCGGCAAAGCCAGCGGCAGCTGCACGCGCCGCAGCACCTGCCCCTCGGTAAAGCCCAGCCCGCGCGCGGCCTCCACCACGGCCGGCGGCACCCCCTCGATGCCGGCCACGGTGTTGCGGATAATGGGCAGCAGCGAATACAGCAGCAGCGCCACCAGCGCCGGCCGCGCCCCAATGCCGAGCAGCGGAATCAGAAAGCCCAGCAGCGCCAGGCTGGGCACGGTCTGGAGCACGCCGGCCGCCCCCAGCACCAGCCCGCGCCAGCGCGGGTGCCGCGCCAGCCACACGCCCAGCGGCACGCCCACGCCCGCGCCCAGCAGCAGGGCCCCGGCCACCAGGCGCAGGTGCTGCCCGGTTTGCTGGCTTAGCTGCGCGGCGTGCGCGCGCCAGAAAGTGAAAAGGTCAGAGAGCATGAGAAAGGAGGTAAGATTCGCGCAGGGTTTCGGGGTGTCAAAGCGCAGTGTTTCGTAGGGTTAAATTATTCAGAAACTGCGAAATACTGCGGTTTAATCCTGCGAAACACTGCGCGAAATAAAAATCAACCAGCCGCCAGCGCCCGCCCAAACGCCGCCAGCAACTGCGGCAGCGTGAGGGCCACCAGTGAGCCATCGGGCAAGGCTACAGCCAGTGTGCGGGGCTCCCCGCCTTTTGTGCGGGCTCCCCCGCCTGGCACGCGCAACTCCCCGCCTGGCGTGCGGGGCCTCCCGCCTAGTGTGCGGGGCCCCCCGTCTGCCGTGCGGGGAAAGCCAGTTTCGCTGACCGGGGCGCGCAACGCCTCGAAGGCTTCCTGGATGCTGGCCGCCAGCGGCAGCACCAGTAGCGACGCATCCGGGGCGGCGGGCGGGGCCTCCCAATGCGGCTGCACGTCGGCCAGCGTGAGCACGCGCAGCTGCAAGGCCAGTTGCTCGGCCTCAAAAAAGCTGCGCACAAAAGCGCTGGCCGGCCGCAGCAGCAATTCGCGGGGTGGGCCGAGCTGCGCGATTTTGCCATTATTAAGGAGCAAGATGCGGTCGGCCAGCTCGAAGGCTTCCTGCACGTCGTGGGTCACGAGCACCACGGTTTTGCGGCGCAGCTCGTCGAGCTCCCGAAAGTCGCGGCGCACGGCGGCCCGCGTAATGGGGTCGAGCGCGCCGAAGGGCTCATCCAGGAGTATCACGGGTGGGTCGGCGGCCAGCGCCCGCGCCAGCCCCACCCGCTGCTGCTGCCCGCCCGAGAGCTGCGCCGGCAGCATATCCACAAAACGGGCGGCGGGCAAATGCAAGCGGTCTAGTAAAGCCGTAGTGCGGGTGGCCGTGGCGGCGGCCGGCTGGCCCAGCAGGCCGGGCACGAGGCCCACGTTCTGGGCTACGGTGAGGTGCGGCAGCAGCCCCACCTGCTGAATGACGTAGCCAATGCCCCGGCGCAGTTCCTCGGGGCGCTGCTGGCGCACGTCGCGGCCGTTGATTTCAATGGTGCCACCATCGGGCTCGATGAGGCGGTTCAGCGTTTTGAGCAGGGTCGTCTTGCCGCAGCCGCTGGGGCCGAGCAGCACCAGCGTCTCGCCCTGGGCTACTTCAAAGGAGATGTCATCGACCACCACCTGCGCCCCAAAGCGCTTGGTGAGGTGCGACACGCGAATAACGGGGCTGGGCAAGGTAGATGGGGGCAAGCGGAAGAAAAGGGCAGCCGCCGCCGCCAAGATACGGCCGGGGCCGGGCGGGGCGGAGGCGCGGGGGGCGAACTGTCGGCGTTGAGCCGGCTGTCCGCTCGCCGCCCGGCGAGCGCGTGGCACGTGTAGCAAACAGCCGGCCCATGCGGTCAACCTCGTGGTACGACGAGCGGACAGCCGGCTCAACGCCGGCAGCCCGCCCCATGCGCCTCCGCCCGCCGTGGCCCAACCCCGGCCCGTTTCTTGCGCATGGTCATACGCCCGCCGCCCGGCCCCGCGTTAGCCCGGCGTAGCCCCCACGCAACTACCGCGCATTTTCTCGTTACTTTTGACCGCGTGCGGCTCGGTGGCCCGGTTTTGGGGCCGCAATCCGTGCGTCTTTGCCGCGTCTTTTACATGAAGCACCTACCCCGGCTCGCGCTGGCGGCTGGCCTGGCGGCCCCGCTCGCGCTGGCTTCTGCCCCCGCCCACGCCCAGCAAACACTAACCTTCGTCGGCGCCGAGCGCTACTACCAGGAGGGGCTCGACCTCTTCGACCGCCAGCAGTACGGCGCGGCCCAGCAGGCCATGCAGCAGTACCTGCGCGAGGCCGCCCAGCGGGCCGGCGAGCAAAATGGCCCCGCCGCCATCAGTGGCCGCCAGGAGCGCCTGGCCGATGCCGAGTACTACTACGCCGTGAGCGGCCTCTACCTGCTGCACCCCGATGCCGAGGGCCTCATCCTCGACTTTGCCCAGCACCACCCGGCCCACCCCCGGGCCGCCGTGGCGTACTTCGAGCTCGCCAAGTTTTACTTCGACCAAAGCAACTACGCCCAGGCCAGCGCCTACTTCCAGAAGGTGGCCCCCGCCAACCTCAGCGAGGCGCAGCGGGCCGAGTCGGACTTCAAGCTCGGCTACAGCCAGTTTCAGCTGAAAGAGTACGACCAGGCGCGCATTCTCTTCGACCGCAACAAGCAGGTGCGCGGCCCCTTCCAGGCCCCGAGCGCCTACTACGCCGGCTACCTCGCCTACCAGGCCGCCGACTACGGCCCCGCCCGCCAGGATTTGCTGGCCGCCGGCCAGAGCGACGCCTACCGCCAGGTGGTGCCGCTGCTCATCACCCAGACCTATTATAAGGGAGGCAACTACGACGGCCTCATCCAGTACGCCAGCGCGGCCCTGAAGGAGTCGCCCCAAAGCCCCGACGAAATCAGCCTGCTCGTGGGCGATGCCTACTACCAGAAGCAGGATTACAAGGCCGCCAGCCCGTACTTCGACCAGTACGCCGCCGCCCACCCGGGCAAGCTGGAGCCGGGCTTGCAGTACAAAATCGGCTACGCCGACTACAAGCAGGGCGACTACAAAAACGCCATCGCCAACCTGCGCACCGTGGCCGCCCGCCGCGACACCCTGGGCCAAAACGCGGCCTACCACCTCGGCCTGAGCTACCTCCAGGCCGGCCAGAAGCCGCAGGCGCTGACCGCCTTTGATGCCGCCCGCCAGAGCACCATCGACAAGGCCATTGCCGAACAGGCTACCCTGAAATACGCGCAGGTGCAGTACGAGCTGGGCAATTTGCCCGACGTTATCGCGGCGCTCAAGGACTTCCGCAAGAAGTACCCGCGCTCGAAAAGCCAGCCCGTGGCCGACCAGCTGCTCAGCGACAGTTTTCTGGCCTCGACCGACTACGCCGCCGCGCTCACCTACCTCGAAAGCGTGGGCGACGAGCGGGGCGAAAAGCTCAACGGCACCTACCAGCGCATCGCCTACGCCCAGGCCGCCACCCTCTATAATAACGGCCAGTACGCCGAGGCTCTGCCGCTGCTCGACAAGAGCCTGAAATACCCGCAGGACGACGCCCTGCGCGCCGCCGCCCAGGTGCTGCGCGGCGAAATCTACTCGGTGGGCCAGCAGTACCCCGACGCCATCAATGCCTACGCCGCCGCCGCCCGCACCGCCCGCGAGGGCGGCGTGGCGGCCGACGAAACGCAGTACGTGCAGCTGGCCCGCTACGGCCTCGGCTACGCCTACTACAACACCAAGCAGTACGACAAGGCACAGCCCCAGTTCAAGGCCTATCTCGCCGACCCCGCCGCCAAGCCCAGCGACCCCAACTACTACGACACCACCCTGCGCCTGGGCGACACCTACTACGTGGCCAAGGACTACCAAGCGGCGCTGGCGCAGTACGACAAGGTCATTCAGGCCAACGCCCCCGACAAAGACTACGCCTACTACCAGAAGGGCGTGACGCTGGGCTTGCTGGGCCGTAAGGACGAGGCCGCCACCACGCTTTCGACCTTGCTGAAAGCCAACCCCAACTCGCGCTACGCCGAGCAGGCGGTTTTCCAGCAGGCGCAGCTCGATTTTCAGGCTGGCGAGTACGGGCCGGCGGCCGAGGGCTTTTCGCGGCTTATTCAGAACCGGCCCACCTCGCCCTTGCTGCCCGATGCCTACCAGCGCCGGGGCGTGGCCTACGCCAACCTCGACCAGCAGGACAAGGCCGTGGCCGACTTCCGCAAGGTGCTGAGCGACTACCCGCGCAGCTCGGCCGCGCAGCAGGCCATCTACAGCTTGCAGGAAAGCCTGAGCGCCCTGGGCAAAACGGAGGAATTTGACCAAGCCCTAGCCACCTTCAAAGCCCAGAACCCCGACAGCAAGGCCACCGAGAGCGTAGAGTTTGAGGCCGCCAAATCGCTGTACCTGGCCGAGAAATACAAGCAGGCGCTGCCCCGCTTGCAAGCCTACCTCAAGCAGTACCCCGACAACGCGCTGGCCCCCGATGCCCGCTATTACCTCGCCGACGCCTACCTGAAAACCGGCGACAAGGCTACCGCCCTCACCCAGCTGCGCGCCGTGGTGGCCGAAAACAAGAGCGAGCTCGTGAACCGTGCCGTGGGCCGCGTGGCCGACCTGGAGCTCGAAAATAAGAACTACCCCGAGGCCATCAAAAACTACGAGCGCCTGCGCGGGGCCTCCTCCAACCGCCGCGAGGTGGCCACCGCCACCCTGGGTTTACTCCGCAGCTACTACGACAGCGGCGACTACGCCGCCGCCCGCCGCACCGCCACCGAGCTCAGCACCCTGGCCGGGGCCACCGCCACGGCCACCAATACCGCCCTGCTCTACCTCGGCAAGGCCGACTACCAGCTCGGCAACCTCGACCAGGCCGCGACCGAGCTCACCGCCACCGTGGCCGCCGCCCCCAGCGATGCCACCGGGGCCGAGGCCCAGTACACGCTGGCCGAAGTGCTTTTCAAACAGCAGAAATACGAGGACGCCATCAAGGAGGCCTTTAAGGTGAATGCCAACTACAGCTCCTACGACCGGTGGCTGGGCCGGGCCTTCCTCTTGCTGGGCGACATCTACACCGCGCAGCGCGACTACTTCCAGGCGCGGGCCACGCTGAACTCGATTATTGAGAATAAATTTCCGGTGGCCGAAATTGTGGAGGCTGCCCGCCAGCGCCTCAACGCCCTGCCCGCCAGCGACGACGAGGCCGCCCCGGCCCCCGAGGCCCCGGTGAAAACCGCGCCCGCCAAAACCAGCGCCCCGGTTAAAACCACCCCGGCCGCGCCGGCCCCCACCAAGGCCCCCGCGCCCGCCCGCACCACCCCGGCCCCGGCCAAAACGCCCGCTCCCAAAGCCGGCACCCGCCCCTAACTTGATTAGCAGCTCTGATGCGTAAGAATAGCATAATGAAACGGTTGGAAGTGAAGAATTCAAGTAAAGGTGCAGGCCTGGCCCGGCCGCTGCTGCTGGTGGCTGGCCTGGGCGGGCTGGCTTTTGGCGCGCAGGCGCAGGGCCAGCAGCCGGGCCGGGGCAAGGCGCGGGGCACCATTCAGGATGCCGAGATTGAGATTGTGAAGGACCGGGTGAACACCCTGCCCGAGGCCACGCGCAACTTCGAGAAAATCCGGCTGGCCCCGCCGCCCAAGCCCACCCGGCAGGTCACGTACACCTACCCCGATTTTCGGCTGCCCATCACCCGGCTCAACCCCGTGGGGCAGGTGCTCAGCATCGCGCCCGACGAGCTGAACCCGCTCACCGGCAACTACCTCAAGCTGGGCGTGGGCAACTACGGCACCGCCTACGGCCGCGCCCACCTGCACTCGACCCGCAACGAAACCTACAGCTACGGCCTCGACCTGCGCCACCAGGGCTCCAGCAGCGGCCCCGTCGATGGCGGCAACTCGGGCACCAGCCAAACCAGCGCCGCCCTCACCGGCGAGTACTACCTGGGCACCGCCGCCGTGGGCGCCGAGCTGGGCTACGGCCGCGAGCGCTACCACTTCTACGGCTACGACAAAAGCCGCCTCGGCAGCACGCCCGACCGGCAGGCCATCGAGCAAACCTTCAACCGCTTCAACGCCCGCGCCTTTGCCCGCAACCGCGCCACCGATGCCCCGCTGCAATACGAAGTAGGCGTGGGCTACAAGTTCTGGGAAGACCAGTACACCTCGTCGGAAGGCAACTTCGTGCTCGACGGCAAGGCCGGCTTCGCCCTCAACGAGAGCAGCCGCATTACCCTGCAAGCCGACGCCTCGTTCGTCACCGAAAAGGAAAACTTCGTGCTGGGCCTGCCCTCGGCCGGGGCCACCACCCTGAGCCGCAGCCGCAATTTCGTGCAGGCTACGCCCGCCTACGAGCTCACCGGCAAAACCGGCTTTTCGCTCACGCTGGGGGCCACGCTGGGCTATTCGAGCGAGCCCGTGGCCGCCACTACCAACGGCGGCAGCGCGGGCAGCGACCAGCAGCCCAATGGCGTCAGCAAGGGCGTGGTGTACCCCGCCGTGCGAATTGGCTACGCGATTATTCCCGAAAAACTACAGTTCTACGGCGGCCTGGGCGGGGCCTTGCAGCGCGTGACGCGCTACGACCTGAGCCAGGAAAACCCCTGGCTGAACCTGGGCAGCAGCCAGACCGTGGCCGACGTCCACGCCGGCACCACGGTGTACCTGGGCTTCACGGCCGCGCCCACGGGCGGGCTGGAGCTGGCTTTGCGGGCCACCGCCGGCCGCTCGCGCAATCTCTACTTCTTCCGCAACTCGCTGGCCGACACTACCAAGTTTGATTTGGTGTACGACCAGGAAGCCATCGGCGTGGTGAACGTGCACGGCGAGGCGCTCTACAGCGCCACCGAGCAGGTGCGGGTGGGCGTGAAGGCCGACTACAACTACTACGGCGTCAAGAACCTGGCGCAGGCTTTCGGGCGGCCCACCTTCCTGGGCACGCTCTACGGCACCTTTAAGGCCAGCGACAAGCTGCTGCTGGGCGCAAATTTTTATTACTACTCGCCCAACTACGGCCTGGGATATTCCGTCAATGGCTTCCAACGCACCCAGCTGGCGCGCCAAACCGATGCCGTAATCGACCTCAGCTTGCGGGGCGACTACCGCATTACCCCAAAATTCAGCATCTTTGCACAAGCAAACAACCTCGCCAACCGCCGCTACCAGCGCTACCTGAACTACCAAAGCCAAGGTATCAACGTCATCGGCGGGGCTTCTTATTCATTTTGAGTTAAGAGTTAAGAGTTTTGAGTTAAGAGTTAGGCTGCTACAAGCCAGGCTGTTACTTTGGGCTCTCTACTCGTAGGTTTTTATAACTCTTAACTCAAAACTCTTACCTCTTAACTCAACAAAATGACTCTTGCCGACCACCTGCGCCCGCTGCTCCGTGACCACGACTGCGTGATAATTCCGGATTTTGGGGGCCTCGTGGCCGAATACACCTCGGCCAAAGTCCAGCCCGCCGGCCGCCATTTGCTCAGCCCGCCCACCCGGCAGGTCGCCTTCAACCAGGCCCTGACCCGCAACGACGGCCTGCTCGTGGACACCCTGCGCGAGCAGCTGGGCCTCTCGGCCGCCGAGGCGCGCGAGCACCTGCGCCAGGCCGTGGCCATGCTGCACTACGAGCTGAAAGCCCAGCAGCGCACCGAGCTGCCGGGCATCGGCGTGTTTCGGCAGCAAGTGGGCCGCGGCCTCCAGTTTGAGTACACCGGCACCGAAAACCTGCTGGCCGCCGCCTTCGGCCTGCCCGAGCTCACGGCCCACCCCGTAGCCGTGAGCGACGCCCGCCTGGCCCGCGAGCAGCAGGCCCAGCTGGTGCCGCGCCTGCGCTCGGCCGCCAGCCGCGGCCGGGCACCCCTGCGCCAACTGGTGCGCGGCGGGGCCATCGGGCTGGCCGCCGGGGTAGTGGCGGGCGCCATCTACCTGCTGTCGCTGCACCCCACGGTGCTGCCGGTGGCTTTGCAGGGCTACGTGCCCCGTTGGGAGCAGGCTACGCTGGCCAACGCGCCGCAGCAGGCCGCGCTGGTGCGCCCCAGCCTGGGCGAGCCCAGCGAGTCTACCATCACCACCACGCCAACCGCCGCGCCCGGCGAGCAGCCGGTAGCCGAGTCGGCTACCGCGCCCACGGCCGCTGCCGAAACCGCTGAAGAAAAGGTTGAAATGCCGACCGTGGTGCTAAAAACCGCGCCCGTAACGCCGATAGTGGCTGCCCCAGCGGCTACCAAGAAAGAAGCTGCTGCCCCGGTGGCAGTAGCTACCCCAGCCACTCCGGTTGTAGCGGCTGCCAAGCCCGCCGCCAGCAAGCCGGTAGTAAGCGTGAAGGACAGCAAAGCCGTGGTAGTAGCCGCCAAGCCCGCCGCCCCGGCCGTGGCTAAGGCTCCCGCTGCCGTTGCTGTGGCCCCGGCCGCCGTAGCCACCGTGGCCGCGCCGGCCACTACCACAATTAAAGCGCGCACCGGCCGTTTCTACATCATGGTGGCCGCGTACTCGTCGCTGGCCCGCGCCGAGGAAGGCCGCCGCAACCTGGCTCACGCTGGTCGCCCGGCCAAGGTTATTCTGCCTTTCCCCGGCACGCGCTACTACCGCCTCACGGCCGCCGACTTTGCCGGCCGGACCGAGGCGCTGGCCGCCGCCGCCCGCCTGCGCCAAAATCCCAAGTTCGAGCAAGGGATTTCGGTGTTTCCTTACTAGAAGCAATATGTAATGTCGTTGAAACGATTGTCATTGCAAGCGCAGCGAAGCAATCGCACCCACACGGAACCCAAACGGGATAACCCAACAGGTGCGATTGCTTCGCTGCGCTCGCAATGACAATCGCTTGCTACTACTCATTCGCCCACCCAATTTTCGCTGATGTCCGTTTTTCTGCTGCAAGCCGGCCCCGCCCTCACTACCGTTGCCGATACGGCTGCCACTGCGGCTACCGCCGCTGGCGCGGATACCGGCCTCTCGCTTATCGACCTGATACTGAAGGGGGGCTGGATAATGCTGCCCATCTTCGCATTGCTCATCGTCTCGATTTACATCATCGCCGAGCGCTACCTCACCATCCGCAGCGCGGGCGGTAACCCCGAGAGCTTCATGGCCGGCATCCGCTCGCTCATGGTGAAGGGCGACCTGCCGGGAGCCAAGCTCTACTGCGCCCAAAACCCCTCGCCGCTGGCCCGCATGGTCGAAAAGGGCCTGCGCCGCATCGGCCTGCCCATCACCGAGATTGAGGCCAGCGTGGAGAACGTGGGCAAGATTGAAATCGCCCGCCTCGAAAAGAATATCAGCATCCTGGGCATCATCGCGGGCATCGCGCCCATGCTGGGCTTCGTGGGCACGATTATCGGCGTTATCAAGATTTTCTACGCCATCAGCAGCAGCGGCGAGTTTGGCATCACCCAAATCGCGGGCGGCCTCTACACCAAGATGGTAACCTCGGCGGCGGGCCTCATCGTGGGCATCATTGCCCACATCGGCTACCACTGGCTCAGTATTATGGTCGAGCGGATGGTGTTCCGCATGGAGAACTCGGCCATCGAGTTTATGGACATCCTTCAGGACAATTGATGAATGGTTGAACTGTTGGATTGTTGAATTGATTTTTACTGTCTGAATGGTAATGGTCTTCAATTCAACAATCTAACAATCCAGCAGTCCAACAATTTAACTCAATGAACCTTTCCCGCCGCCGCCACGCTACTTCGCACGTCGAGACAAGCTCGATGAACGACATCATGTTCTTCCTGATGTTGTTCTTCCTGATTGTGTCCACGATGGTGAACCCCAACGTTATCAAGCTATTGCTGCCCAATGCCAAGAGCAGCAAGCAGGTGATGAAGCAGCCCATCACGGTGAGCATCAACGCGGCGGGCGAGTACTACGTGAACAAAAAGCCCGTGACGGCCACTACCCTGGAGCCCGAGCTGAAAGCGCTGCTCGTGCCCGGCCAGCCGCCCGAGGCGCAGCCCTCGGTAGTGCTGCGCGTCGATGCCGGCCTCAACGTGCAGAAGCTGGTGGATGTGCTTGAAGTCGGTAATCGCCTGAAGCTGAAGATGGTAATGGCCACGCAGTCGCAGCAGGCCGCAGGAAAGTAGTTAAGAGTGTTGAGTTATGAGTTGCGGAATAGCGTTTTGGCTCATAACCCTAACTCATAACTCTTAACTCAAAACTCTTAACTCCAAAAGACATGGCCCTCGACTATCCCGAAGAGCACCGGCGCGAAGCCCTGGGCATTACGGCGGCCATTGTGCTGCTGCTGGCGCTCATCTGCTTCTTTCTGAAATTCAAGGGCCCCGACCCGCCCCTGACCGCCATGGGCGGCGACGGCGTGGAGCTGAACTATGGCCTCGATGAGGCCGGCTCGGGCGACGTTCAGACGCTGGCCACCGCCAACGCCTCCCAAAACCGCGAAGACTCGCGCCCGCCCGCCGCCCAGCCCGACCCCACGCCGCAGCCTGCCCAGCCCCACGTAGAGCCCACGCCGCCGCAGCCCGAAGCCCAGGAAAAAACCATCACCAGCGAAGCCGAGGAAACGGAAGTAACCGCCCCGCCCGTCGAGAAGCCCACCACCAAGCCCGTGCGCCCCGTGGAGCCCGTGCGTGAAACGCCGCCCGCACCAACCAAGCCCCGCGAGCAGCCGCGCACCGTGTACACCCCGCGCGGGGCTACCGGCACGGCCGGCGGCAACGGCGTAAACGGTACCAGCAACGCGCCCACCGGCAACAATAACGGCGACCGCCCCGGCAGCGTCGGCGACCAGGGCGACCCCCGCGGCTCGCTCGATGCCAAGGCCCTCTACGGCGCGCCCGGCAGCGGCGGCAGTGGCTCGCGCCCCGGCAGCGGCGGGGGCGGCGGCCTCGAAATGAGCGGCTGGCGCTTCGAAAGCCAGCCCACCGTGGAAGCCGTGGACGACAACCCCGGCGTGATTCGCTTTAAAATCAAAATCAGCGACGATGGCGAGGTAGAGGCTGTGACCAAAGTATCGGGCAACGTGTCGGCGGCCCAGGAAAAGCTCTGCCGCGACAAACTGCTCGACGCCAATTTTATCCGGACCAACTCGGGGCAGGGTGGCGCTACGGGCTTCTACACCTTCCGCTTCACCGTGCGGTAAGGGTCATTTAACATTTATCAATTAACATTTAACAGTCCGTTCCGGCCGGATTGCAAAATGAGTTGTTAAATGTTAACTGATAAATGTTAAATGAAAATGGATTATTCTGAAACGCTCGCCTGGCTTTACGCACAACTGCCCATGTATCAGCGGGTAGGCGCGGCGGGCTTCAAGAAAGGCTTGGGCAACACGGAGGCGCTGGCCGAGGCCCTGGGCCACCCCGAAACTCGCTTTCGGAGCGTGCACGTGGCGGGTACGAATGGCAAAGGCTCGTCGTCGCACCTGCTGGCGGCGGTGCTGCAAAGCGCGGGCTACAAGGTGGGCCTCTATACCTCGCCGCACCTGCGCGAGTTCACCGAGCGCATCCGGGTGAACGGGCAGGAACTGGCCCCCGACTACCTGGTGCGCTGGGTCGAAACCCACCGGGGGCTGTTCGATACCATTCAGCCGTCGTTTTTTGAGATGTGCGTGGCGCTGGCCTTCGACTACTTCGCCGCCGAGCAGGTTGACATCGCCGTGGTAGAAGTGGGCCTGGGCGGCCGGCTCGACTCCACCAACATCATCACGCCGCTCGTCTCGCTCATCACCAACATCAGCTACGACCACCAGGCCATGCTAGGCAACACGCTGCCCGAAATCGCGGGCGAAAAATCCGGCATCATCAAGCCCGGCCGGCCGGTGGTGGTGAGCCAGAGCCAGCCCGAGGTGAAGGCCGTGTTTGAGGCCAAAGCCCGGCACGAGCGTAGCGCGCTGCAATTTGCCGACACGCGCTACGAGGCGCGGCTAGCCGCCGAAACGACTACCGCCGAAGCGGCCACCGCAGGCGTGCAACTGCTCAACGTGTATCGCGACGGTCAGCCATACTTAGAAAATGTGGAGCTGGGCCTGCTCGGCGATTATCAGCGCCTGAACCTGCCCGGCGTGCTCGCCACGCTGGACGAGTTGCGGGTGCAGGGCTTCGCTATATCCGAAGCGGCCTTGCGGCAGGGGTTGCGTGAGGTCACGCGTCTCACTGGCCTGCGCGGGCGCTGGAGCATCCTGGGACAGCGCCCGCTGGTGGTGGCCGATACGGGCCACAACGAGGCCGGGCTGCAACTGGTGCTGGCGCAGTTGGCGCGGGTGCCGCACCAGCGGCTGCACTTCGTGCTCGGCGTCGTCAATGACAAGGACGTGACGAAGGTGCTGGCCTTGTTGCCGCGTGCGGCCACCTACTACTTCTGCCAGGCCGACATCCCGCGGGCGCTGCCGGCCGGGGAGCTGGCCGCACTGGCCCACGCGGCCGGGCTGACCGGGGAGGTACATGGCCCGGTGCCGGCGGCCGTGGCCGCCGCCCGTGCCGCCGCTGCGCCCGATGATGTCGTGTTCATCGGCGGCAGCACCTTTGTGGTGGCCGAAGTGGCCGAACTCTACGAGCCGCGCGAGGGGCGGGCGCGGGCGAAAGGCTAGGGTAGCCGTAGTTTTGCAGCCCGTTTTTCGCTTTTTTTAGTTTAATTGCCGTGCCCCGCATCAAGCTCCAACGCTTCGCCGAAAATGCCAATCGCCCTAACATCGTAGAGCCGGGCAAAGCCAACTTTGGCCAGCTGGCCGGTCGCTGGGCGGCCGATTTCTTCCACAACGACCACCCGCTGGTGCTTGAAGTAGGCTGCGGCAAGGGCGAGTACACCGTGGGCCTGGCCCAGCTGCACCCCGAGCAAAACTTCCTGGGCCTCGACATCAAAGGTGAGCGCATCTGGCGGGGTAGCACCCGCGCCGAGGCGCTGGGTTTGCAAAACGTAGGTTTTCTGCGCCTGCTGGCCCACCAGCTCACCGAGCATTTTGCCCCCGGCGAGCTCGGCGAAATCTGGATAACCTTCCCCGACCCGCGCCCCCGCGACCGCGACATCAAGCGCCGCCTCACCGCGCCGCGCTTCCTGGATATGTACCAGGCGCTGCTCGCGCCCGGCGGCGTGGCCCAGCTCAAAACCGACAGTGAAGGCTTATTCGAGTACACGATGGAGGTGCTGGCCGGGCGGCCCGGCGCTACTATCGAGGTAGCCACCCGCGACCTCTACGCCGAAACCGACCCGGCTTTTGCGGCCGCCCAGGCAATCCAGACGCACTTCGAGGGCAAGTACCGCGCCGTAGGCGTGCCGATTAAGTACGTTCGGTTTCGGCTCTAAGGTGCGGTAAGCTTTAGCTTGCTGTGGCTGGGGATAGTCTAACTGGGCGGGCTGCCGGCTCGTCGCCGGCTGTCCGCTCGTCGGTCAACGAGCCTCGCCTGACGACAAGCGGACAGCCGGCGAC
>CAXYJY010000080.1:0-35787 GCA_964277755.1 uncultured Hymenobacter sp. | reverse complement strand
TATAAACTGAACAACGACGGGCGGGGGCCAGCCCCGCACCCTACTTGTGGGCGCAAGCAGCGAATTACAGCGTGTAGCTCACCGACAGCCGCCCGTTCACGCCCGCCTGCGGAATCCAGTAGTAGAGGCCGTTGCGCAACCAGGGCGTGGCGATGAGATTGTGATTCAAGATATTACTAACCAGCAGATTCACCTTGAGGTGCGGGTTTCGCCAGCCTACGCCGCCATCGAGGCGAAAGTAGTCGGGCGTGTCGTGCAGGTTGGCCACGGCGTAGCGCTCGCCCCGGCCGGCCTGGTACTGGTAGCCCAGCGAGAAGCTGAGGCCGCGCACCACGCGGGCCGGCAGCTCATAGTTGAGCCAGGTATTTTGCACGTGCTTGACGTAGAGCGGCGTGCGCGCGCCCACCAGCGCCGGGTTCACGTCGCGGTCGATTTTGGAGTCGTTGTAGGCGTAGTTCACCACTACGTTGAGGCCACGCACCACCTGGCCGATAATGTCGACATCGACGCCCTGGGCGTGGTTTTCGCCCACCTGAATGCGGTAGAGGCTATTATTGGGGTCGGTGGCCAGGATGCCCGAGCGGGTGATGTAGTACACGGCCACGGCCGAGGTCCAGCTTCCGCCGAGCCAGTTTTTTTTGACCCCGATTTCGCGGTTGGTGCCCTTCACCGGGCTCAGGGCCGCGCCGCTGCTCGTGGCCCCGGCCTGCGGCACCAGTGTGCGGTCGTAGAGCCCGTACACCGACAAGCTGGGCGCGAGGCTGTAGCTGATGCCCAGCCGGGGCGTGGCTACGTTGTCGGCCGAGTTGCTGACTACGCCCGATATTAGATTATTGGTTTTCACCGCTGTGTATCGCAAACCCGGCGTGATGCGCAGCTTGTTCTGAAACAGCGCTACCTCGTCCAAAGCGTAGAACGAGTAGTAATTAATGGTCTGCTCGGTATTGCGCGAGGCCAGCCCATTGGGCGCGTGGTAGCCGGGTATTTCGGCCCCGTACACGGGATTGGTGACGTCGAGCGGGTAGTACACGAGCTGGGTACTACCGGGGATGGTATTGTACTCTACGTAGCTGGCGGCCAGAAACTTCTTCTGGTTGGCATCGACCCCGGCCAGCAGTTGGTGCGTGAGCGGGCCGGTCGTAAACTTACCATTCACGAAGGCCTGCTCCGACACCACCTGCGTGCGATTGAGGTCGTACTTGGGGTTGCGCAGCAGCACGTTGGGGTTGGCTTTGTTCACGCCCGTTACCCAGAGGTAGGTACCCTCGGCATTATCCACCAGAAACGCGCCCCGCGCGGTCAGCTGCCAGTTGGCATTGAACTGGTGCGTGGCCGTAAGCATCCCCGAGTGGTCGCGCACCCGGATGGGCGGCAGGCTGGCCTCCGAGATGGTGAAATCGCGCGGCAGTGAGCCGTAGCCGTTGGGCGTCATCACGATGGGGCTGTAGAGGCCGTAGCTGAACGCCTGAAAGTTGTACTCGGCCGTGAGGGCGGTGCGGTCGCCGAGCTGGTATTTCAGCACCGGCGACACCAGCAGGCGCTTGTTGAAATCGCCCTGCACGAAGGAGTTGCTGCGCATGGCCATCGCGTTGAGGCGGTAGAGCAGCTTGCCCGATTTCACGAGCTTGCCGTCGAGGTCGGCGGCGAGGCGGTACAGGTTGTAGCTGCCCAGCATGGCCGTGGCCGCGTAGCGCGGCGCGCCGGTGGGCTGCTTGGTCACCACGTTGAACGAGCCGGCCGGGTCGCCGATGTTGTTCATAAACAGCGACGGGCCCTTCACAAACTCCACCCGGTCGATAATGGCGGCATCGTCGGGCACCGGGCCGCGGTAGATGGGCGTGAGGTCGACGCCGTTGCGCAGGCTGGCAATCTGCCCGCCCCGCATAAACAGGTAGGGCCCCAGATTATTGGAGATTTCCAGGCGCGTCACCCCGCTCACGTTGCGGCTCACGCCCTCGGTCATGTTGGTACTGCCCTGGTCGGCAATGACTTCAGGCGTCACGGCCTGGATGTTCTGGGCCAGCTCCAGCAGCTGCGTGCGCAGCCGCAGCGCCCCCGAAATGGCCTGCGTGGTGTATTGTCGGTAGTATTTCGACGTCACCACGGCCTCGCCCAGCGCGGTGGCCCCGTCGCTCGTGAGGCCGATGGTCAGCGGCTCGCTGCCGCTCACCGGCACCTTTTGGGGCAAATAGCCCAGGTGATTGACGAGGAGCGTCGTAATGGCCGTGCGCCCAAGCAGTTCGAAGCGGCCAGCACTGTCGGTAGTAGCCGTTTGGTTGGCCTGCGGGCTGCTGACGGTGGCCCCGCTGAGGGGCGCGCCGGGGTGCGGGCCGTCGGTTTGGCGCACGGTGCCGCGCAGGGTGGTTTGGGCCAGGGCAGGCGCGGCGAGGATGGCTAGGGTAAGAGTAGTTAGGGGTTTCATAAATAAGTAGTTGAGAACTATTCAAATGCGGGCTCGCCGCTCGCGGACCTCACCCCCTAGCCCCCTCTCCAACAAAGAGGGGGGACTAGTTTTTAGCTTTAGCCTGGCTTCTAGAATTAGAACTAGAGCTAGTCCCCCTCTTTTTTGGAGAGGGGGCTAGGGGGTGAGGTTTCATGTCAGGCTCACGCCCGCCCGGCACCCGCCCGCCGCCGGTACCACAGCGCGAAGCCCGTGAGCGCCAGCAGCCCCGGTGTGAGGCCCACCACCACGTAGAGCACCCGCACGGGCCAGCCGCCGAAGGTGCCGAAGTGCAGCGGGCCCATCAGGGCCTCCCACTGGGCGGGCCAGGCGGCCTGCCAGGCCCGGCGCACGGCCAGCACCCGGCCGGTGGTGGGGTCGACCTGCACCGCCGCGCCCGGCCCCCAGGGCAGCGCGTGGCCGGGCACTACCCCATCGATTTCGAAGGGCGTGCCGGGGTGGGTGGGCAGCCGGATGCGGGTGGGCACCAGTTCGGGATAAGCGGCGCGGGCCGTGGCCAGCAGCGCATCGACCGGGCGGACCATGAGCTGGTTGGGCGGGGCCGGCTGGCACTGCGCCCGCCAGGCGGCGGGGTCAAAGCCGAAGAGGTTCATCCAGAAGCCGGTGAAACAAATGAGGGCATTGAGCAGCAGCGCCCAGGTACCCACGTAGCGGTGCAGGTCGGAGGCCAGCAGCCGCCAGCTGTGCGTGCGCAGCGGGGCGCGCAGCCGCAGCACCTTGCTCAGTTGCTTGCGGTACACCACCGCGCCCGTGGCCACCGAGGCCAGCAAAGCCAGCCCCAGCAAGGCCGTGAGCAGCACCCCGCCCATACCCAGCTGAAAGCAGAAATGAAACTGCAACAGCCAGTTGAGCGCGCCGCCCGCCAGGCCGGTATTCGGCCCTTCCTGCACCACGCGGCCCGCGTAGGGGTCGACCCACACGCCGGCCAGGTCGTAGGTATTCGGGTTGCCATCGTTGCCGTAGATGCGAAACTCGTAGCACTCGCCCGGCCGCTTGGGAAAGCCCACGATGGCCATTTTCTTGATGGCCGGGTAGCGGTGGCCCACCATGCGGTACAGCGAATCGAGCGGCACGGGCGCGCGGCCGGCGGGCGGCGAAGCCACGCGGGGCACCAGCCACTGGTCGAGCTCGGGCTTGAAAACCAGCACCGAGCCACTCAAGCCCAGCAACAGCAGCGGCACGCCCGTGAGCAGCCCCAGCCAGCTGTGCCAGCGGAAAATCCGCCGCAGCCAGGCGTTTTTTAAAGAACCCATAAAAGCAGATGGAGATAAGACAACGCGGTAGCCTGCGGGGCGGGCAGGCTGCAGCTAGTGCTTGCCGTGCAGCAAGTACTTAGTTTGCTTGATGCTGTAGCCCACAGCCAGCACCAGGCGGCCGGCGCTGGCGGGGTGGTCGGTGGCCATCGTGTACACAGGTAGCTGCACGCTGGCGTTCACCGAAAAATTCTGGTAGTACACGTCGAGGCCGGGGCCGAGCAGGGCGTTGTGCATGGCGTGCTCGCCGGTGAGGTGGCCTTCGAGGGTTTCGCCGTTGGTTTTTTCGTAGAACAGCTGCGCCGACGGGTACACCTGCCACTTATCGCCGAGCGGCACGCGGTAAAACAGGCTGCCGTACACGGCCGTACTAGGGGCCAGGCTGTTGCGGTAGGCGTTCTGGCTGGCCATGCGGAAGCTGCCGTTCACGCTCAGCCCCAGGCCCCGGTAGCTGCCGATGTAGTTGGCGTACACAAAGCCATCGGTAGTGCCGGTGCCCACCTGGTTGAGCAGCGGGTAGCGGCGGCCCTGCTCGTTCACGCGCCGGAAATCGCCGGTGGGCAGCTTCACGCCGCCGCCCACGATGAGGCGGCTTTGCACGCCCGCCGTTTCGATGGCCCGAATGAGGTGGTAACCCGCAAACACCGTCACGTCGCCCAGCCCTGCGGAGTTGAGCTGCAAACCGTTGATTTGCGAGGTATTCATGACGTAGGGCACAAACGCATTCAGCTCCACGCGCTGGCTCAGAAAGTATTTGCCGCGCAGCTCCACCACCCGAAACGCCTCGAAATCGGTGGGGTCACCGCGGTGCGAGTGCGCGTAGCCCTCATCCGAATTGAGCGCCGAGGGCGCGAAAATGCGCGCCCCGCTGGGCCTGAACTGCGCCGGCTGCCCCAGCAGCGGGTAGCCGTTGAAGATGCGGTAGCGGTGCATCAGCGCAAAGCCGCTCTGGTTGTCGTAGGGCGTGATGCCCATAAAGCAGCCGCAGATGTCGCAGGCCCGGGCGGCGGGCGCGCTGAGCATAAGCAGGAAGAGTAAGAGCTTATTTTTCATGGGGATAAAGACTAAGTATCTGTCATGCTGAGCGCAGCGAAGCATCTCGCGTGGCGCAGTAATCAAAGCAGTAGCAACGAAGCGATAGAGATGCTTCGCCGCGCTCAGCATGACGACACATCTCTGTTGTAAAAAAACCCGTTACGGCTGCTCGCTCAGGCGGGCATCGTGCAGAAAGTCATCGTCGGTCAGCGTATTCAGAAACGCGAGCAAGTCATCCTGCTCCTGCGCGCTGAGAGCGATGCCCAGCGTGCCGCCCACCGGCCGCAGGGCGGCGTCGAGGGTGGCCGAGGGTTGCACGCCGTGGGCGTAGTGGGCTAGCACGTCGGGCAGGGTGCGGAAGCGGCCGTCGTGCATGTAGGGCGCGGTGAGGGCCACGTTGCGCAAGCTCGGCACCTTGAAACGGCCCACGTCGGCGGCGCGCCCGGTGATGTGCGCCCGCCCCGAATCGGCCCCGAACGAGCGGTCGAGGCCGTTGTTGCGGTACGTCTCGTCGGTGAACAGGTCGGTGGCGTGGCAATTGCTGCATTTAGCTTGCAGCAGCGCCTGCCCGCGCAGCTCGGCGGCCGTGAGCGTGCCGCCCGGCTCGTGGCGCACGTAGTGGTCGTAGCGCGAGTTGGCCGAGGTGAGCGCGGCCGTAAACTGCGCCAGCGCCCGCAGCAGCTGGTACGAGTCTATCGGCCCCGCGCCGCCAAACACCTGCCCGAAGCGCCGCCGGTAGTCGGCATCGGCGTTGAGCTTGCGCAGCACGCCGGGCAGGGTTTCGTCCATCTCCACGGGGTTGGTGAGCGGGGCCAGTGGCATGGTTTCGAGGTTGCTGGCCCCGCCATCCCAGAGCAGCGTGCGGCTCCAGCGCAGGTTTTGCAGGGCCGGCGCATTGCGCGTACCCAGCAGGTTATCAACGCCGTGGCTGAGGCGGTGCCCGGCGTGGGCAAACGCCGCAAACTGCTGGTGGCACGAGCCGCACGACACCTGCCCGCCGCGCGACAAGCGCACGTCGTAGAACAAGCTGCGGCCCAGCGCAAACGCTGCCGCGCTCGGCGGGTTGGCCGCCAGCCCATACACCGGGGCCGGAAAATTGGCGGGCAGCGCCGTGCCCGGCACCGGTGCGGCGGGCGCGGGGCCATCGGCGGCGCAGCCGCCGAGGAGCGGCCCGGCCAGCCCCAGGGCCAGCCGGGCCGCCAGCTTGCGTAGCAGTAGCGTCGGCAAAGCTTAGTTGGCGTGAATGTGCTCGACCGCGAACATGCCCTGGGCGTAGTTATTGGCTATCAGCACCGAGCTGGCCCCGCCCATAGTGGTCGAGAGCGTGCCAAAGCGAATGGTGTTCGGCCCGCTGAACATCCTGAGCACGTCCACATTGTAGTGGATTTCGGGCGAGTGGTCGGCCCGCACCAGCAGTTGGCTGCCGGTGGGGAAGGCGGGCGACACGGTACGAATCGTGTTGTTGGGCGATTTGAAGCCGCCGATATGGAACATCAGCGCGTTTGATGCCGCCTGCGACTGCGGCGAAGTGCCCTCCAGCTTGGCGAAGATGTAGCCCGAGTTCCAGCTCCAGAACATGGCGTTGCTGGGGTCGAGCGCGCCGGTTTGCGCTCCCGACACGTTGCGGGCGCTATCCACCCCAATGGTGAAGGTCAGGGCCTTATAGTCGCCCACTGGCACGTTTTTGAGGGCCAGGTGCTGCGTGGCGCTCGCGGCCGAGTTTACCAGGTAGTAGCTCTCGGGCACCGCGTATTCGGTGCCGTCGGTGCGGGTCAGCCTGAGGTTGGAAACGTAGTATTTGAAAATACTGACCGTGAACTGGTCACCGGCCGGGGTAGTGTAGGTGCGGCTGTTGAGTACGAGCGGGGCCGTGCCCACGGTGTGCTCAAATTCCACGTCCAGCTCGCCGGTCTGGCTAGTGGGCGTGGTTTCGTCTTTTTTGCAGCCGGCCAGCGAGAAAACAGCGAATGCCAGCGCGGCGAAGAAAGTTGGTAGTTGCGAAAATTTCATAAACTATGCGAAAAGAAAATGCCTGCGAATGCGCCCGCCGCCCGCCGCCCGGGCAGCCGGTATGCGTTGAAAAAGAAACCCTTACTGTGAATTAAACATCGCGCCGCCCTCCCCCGGGCGGTGGCTTGACGCAGCCTGCCCAAGCCGCCGGGCGGAGCAGCGACGCACCAATTGGAGCCCACCGCTGCTGCGCGGGGTAATCTATTACCAGACCCTAACTAGTACGTTTCGGCCCGGCCGGCCGGAAGCCAGAAAACGGCCCGCTAGCCGGCACCCAGCCGCAGCCGCGCGCACCGGCCCCAACGGACGCAGTTTTCCCCGAGAACAGCTGGATTACGCCCTCGGCGGATGAAAAATGCCGTGGGCGGCACTGGCCGGCACGGCGGCCGGGCGGTGGGGGCCGTAGCCCACGGGCGCGCTCGCCCAGCGGCGCGGGGCGGCGGGCACCAGACTCTGGAAGGCCACGGGCAGCATTTCGAGCTGCTCCTTCAATGGGTTGGGGGCCTTGTTCTCGCGCTCCTCCTGCTGCTTGAGCTTCTTGGCGAAGTAGCATTGGCCATCGCAGTGCAACTGCGGGCGGGCCTTGTTCACGCAGAAGCGCGCCGTAATCGTGGCCCGATTCAGGGTGAAATCCACTACCAACACTTCGCGGCTGAACGTTTGCAGCAGCACGAGCGAAATGAGCAGGTAGGAGAAAAAGGTCTTCACCGGGCGAGGGCTGGGGTAGCGCAAAGATAGGCCGGCGCGCCCCCATTTCACCCCAAACATCGGGTAGCGCCGGGGGTTACTGCGGTGTTTCGGGCGAAGCCGCCGCCGCGCAACCCGGCGCACCCATCAGCCCGTTTAGGTGTTGCAGCCGCTGGCCGGCAGCGGCCAGCGCGGCCGCTGCGGGTATTTTTGGCTGCTATTCAGCCTGCCTATTTCGATTTTATTTCTCTACAATGGCTACTTCTTCTGACACCAATGGCAAGGCCGCGCCCGGCGGCACGCACCACAAAAAAGCCGGCAAGCCCGGCCCGGCCCTCGACGTGCGCCTGACGCCCACCGCCGTGCCCGCCCACAAGCTGGTGCTGCGCCAGCTGCGCCGCGCCGACTTCAAGGCCATCCACGGCATCATGGAAAAGGTGTATTCCAACATGGAGGGCGCGTGGTCGCAGGACGAGTACAACGCCCTGATTAAGAAGTTTCCCGAGGGCCAGATTTGCATTGAGGACAACGGCCAGGTTATCGCCGCCGCGCTGGCTATTATCGTGGACTACAGCAAGTTTGGCGACAAGCACACCTACGCCAAAATCACGGGCAACGGCAAGTTTGACACCCACGACGCGGACGGCGACACGCTCTACGGCGTCGATGTGTTCGTGGACCCCGAATATCGCAACCTGCGCCTGGGCCGCCGCCTCTACGACGCCCGCAAAGAGCTGTGCGAGAGCCTCAACCTGCGCGCCATGGTGGCCGGCGGCCGCATCCCCGGCTACGCGCAGTACGCGGGCGAGATGACGCCCGCCAAGTACGTGGAAATGGTGCGCAACAAGGAGCTGACCGACCCGATTCTGACTTTCCAGCTCTCGAACGAGTTTTACGTCCGCAAAATCATTCGTGGCTACCTGCCTTACGACTCAGAATCAAAGGCTTACGCCACGCTGCTGGAGTGGATAAACGTGTACTATGACGAGGAGTTTGACAAGCTCATCGGCAACCCGAAATCCAATGTCCGCATCGGCATCGTGCAGTGGCAGATGCGGGCCACCAAGAGCCTGGAGGACTTCTTCCAGCAAATCGAGTTTTTCGTGGACACCGTGAGCGGCTATAAGGCTGACTGCGTGCTGTTTCCCGAGTTTTTCAACGCGCCCATGATGGCCCTCACCGGCGAAACAGCGGCCTCGGCGTCCATCCGGGCGATGGCGGCCTTCACCGAGCCCATCAAGGTGCGGATGATGGAGCTGGCCGTGAGCTACAACATCAACGTAATCGCGGGTTCGATGCCGGTGTATGAAGATGGCAAGCTCTACAACGTGAGCTATTTGTGCCGCCGCGACGGCACCGTCGATGAGCAATACAAGCTGCACGTGACGCCCGACGAGGCCAGCTACTGGGGTATGCGCGGCGGCGACAAAATCAAGTGTTTTGATACCGATTTTGGCAAAATCGGCATCCTGGTGTGCTACGACGTGGAGTTTCCCGAGCTCAGCCGCATTCTCAGCGACGAGGGCATGAAAATCCTGTTCGTGCCCTTCTGGACCGACACCAAAAACGCCTACCAGCGCGTGCGCATCTGCTCGCAGGCCCGCGCCATCGAAAACGAGTGCTACGTGGCCATCACCGGCTCGGTGGGCAATTTGCCGCGCGTGGAGAACATGGACATTCAGTACTCGCAGTCGGCCGTGTTCAGCCCTTCGGACTTCGCCTTTCCGCACGATGCCATCGTGGCCGAGGCCACGCCCAACACGGAGATGACGCTCATCGCCGACCTCGACCTCGACCTGCTCAAAGACCTGAACACCAGCGGCGCGGTGCGCAACCTGCGCGACCGCCGCAAGGACCTCTACGGCGTGAGCTGGCTGGTGAAGAAAACCGAGCGCGACGACGAGCTACTGGCCCAGGGCGAGGAGCGCCAGCCCGCCAAGCCCAGCCGCCGCAAGGCGGTAGCGGCCGGGTAGCCTCTTCCTGACCACTCAGTAAAAAGCCAGCAAGTAGTGGCTAGCTGGCTACCAGGTGGGCGTGGTCGCGCAGCACGGTGCGCAGAAATACCTCGTCTTCGAGGTCGCTTTGCACGTCGAGCAGGCTTTTCACCTTGAGGGCCGTGTCGTGGAGCAGCAGGTAGTTCTGGCGGCGCAGGCTGCGGCCGATGAGCTGGCGCAGCAAACTCACGTCGTGGTCGGAAAGCTGGCCGGCCTGCGGAAACACCGGCTTGTAGTCGGTGGGCACGGCCGCGCTCACTACCTCGGCGAGTGGGCGGGCCTGGGGGCGCAGGCTGACTACGGTAGTGCCCGCCGCGAGGTCACCGAGGCGCTGCCCCCGGCCGTTGAGGGCGATGGTGATGATGGCGATGGAGCCGCCCGTGAGGTCGATGTCGATGACGCGCAGCAGCCAGCGCAGCAGAAAGTCGCCAAGGCGCGGGGCCGTGCCGTCGAGGCGGACCACGCGCAGGTGGCGGGCTTTCTTGCCCACCGTCTGGCCATTGAGCAGCACCTCGCAGGCTAGGTCGTAGAAGCCAATTGGGGTGATGATAATGCCCCAGGAAATCCACTGGCGCAGCTGGTAGTCGTCGGGCAGCAGCCGGCGCAGCAGCCAGCCCACGCCGATGGCCCAGGCCACCAGGATGGCGATGTCAATCAGCGCCGCCACGATGCGGTCGCCGATGCTGGCGGCCTCGTAGGCGAGGCTTACGTTTTGGGCGGTATGAATCCGAACGGTAGGCATGGGGCAGGAAGCTGAAATTTGGCTGAAAAATACGCGGCGGGCCGCCACTCGCCCATTACCTTTAGGCGCTACTTTTTGCTGTCTTATGCGCGAGGCCAATTTTCTGCGTCAAAACCAGGCTCGCTGGCAAGCCTACGAGGATACGCCCGCCGCCAGCCCCGACGAGCTGGCCGCGCGCTTCGTGAGTTTGACCGACGACCTGGCCTACGCCCAGACCTTCTACCCCAGCTCGCCCACCACGGCCTACCTCAATCAGCTGGCCGGGCGGCTGCACCAGTCGCTATACCAGAACAAGCCCGAGCAGCAGCACCGGCTCGGCTACTTCTGGGCAGTGGAGGTGCCGCTGGTGGTGGCCCGGCACCAGCAGGCGCTGGCCTGGGCGGTGGGGCTGTTCTTGCTGTTCACGGCCGTGGGGATGCTGTCGGCGGCCTACGACCTCAACTTCGTGCGGCTGGTGCTGGGCGACGGCTACGTGAACATGACGCTCGAGAACATCCGGCGCGGCGACCCCATGGCCGTGTACAAGCACGACGGCCGGGCTGAGTCGTTTCTGCGCATTGCCCAAAATAACCTGGGCGTGGCCCTCAAGACCTTCGCCGCCGGCATGACGCTGGGTTTGGGCACGCTCTACATTTTGTTTTTCAACGGCGTGATGCTGGGCGCGTTTCAGTATTTCTTCTACCAGCACCACGTGCTGAAAGCCTCGCTGCTGAGCATCTGGATACACGGCACGCTCGAAATCCCGAGCATCGTGCTGGCGGGCATGGCGGGCTTCATCCTGGCGGGCGGGCTGCTGTTTCCGGGCACCTACTCGCGCAAGGAAGCGCTGGCCCTGGCCGCCCGCGACGCCCTGAAGCTGGCCCTGGGGCTGGTGCCCATCATCGTGGCGGCGGCTTTCTTGGAAGGCTTCGTGACGCGCCTCACCGACATGCCCGTGGCGCTGAGCTTGTTTATCATCGGCGGGTCAGCGGCGTTTATCATCTGGTATTTCGGCATTTACCCGCACCGCGTGCAGCGGCGGGCGCAAGCGGTAGCTGCGGCTGTCCTGGCCTCATCGCCCACCGCCTACCAGGCCGCCCCGGCGGTTTCCTGAATCTTCTACTTTATTAAAACAGACTTTTATGCAGCAGCGCTACGCGCAGGCCACCGACTTCTGGAAGGAGCGGGACTTTGGGGATAAAATTTCGGCGGCGTTTGAGTTTCTGGGCGCGCACTGGCGCCCGCTGGGTCGGTGCCTGGCCTACTTTGTGCTGCCGGCTACCATGCTGTTCGGCATCGGCCTGGGCATCTTCGCCAACCGCCTGATGGCCTACGCCGGCCTCAACTCGGCGGCCCGGCGCATGGGCGGCTACGGCAGCTACTCGCCGGTCGATGCCCTCAGCTTCGTGGGCCTGGGTTTGGCCGGGCTCGGCGCGCTGGTGGCTATCGTGATGCTGAGTGCCACCCTCTACGGCTACCTGCGCACGCGCCTCTACCTGCCACCCGGCCAGGCCGTGACGCCGCGGCTGGTGTGGCAGGCCATCCGGGCGCGGCTGGGCTGGGTGCTGCTGGCGGTGGTAGTGCTGGGCATCGGCTCCTTTTTTGGTACGTTCATCTTCATGAGTATCGTGGGGATGGGGCTGGCGGCCATTGGCCTGGGCGTGTGGGGCTCGCTGCTGTCGGTACTGCTGGTAATGGCCCCGATAGCCTACGTGGCCGTGGTGCTGAGCTTGTACTTTCCAGTGCTGTGGCTTGAGAACCAGGGGATTTTTGCCTCCATCGGGCGCTGCTTTCAGCTGATAAAAGGGCAGTGGTGGGCCACGTTTGGGCTGGTGCTGATAACGGCGCTGCTGCAAAGTGCGCTGGCCTTCGTGTTCATCATTCCGCAGTACGCCGTGTTTTTTGGCAAGGCCATGCACGTGCCGTTTTTCGATTCTGAGATTCTGGGCATCATCACGCAGTGCATCTACGCGCTGGGCCTCGTCTTCACGTACGCGGTGCCGCTACTGGTGCTGGCCTTTCAGTATTTCAACCTGGTAGAGCAGCACGAGGCCGTGGGCTCGCTGCTACTGCTGAGCCAGCTGGGCCAGGAGCCCGCCGCGCCCGCCCTGAGCGCCGACCACTACCGCCCCCATGATGAAGGTGAGTATTAAGCTGCGCCGCCTGGCGCTGGCCGCCCTGCTGCTAGGCAACACCCTGCCCGGCAGCCGCGCCCCCACCCCGCCGCTACCCCCACCGCCGACGAGGACGAGGAAGACGAGAAGCGCCCCGTAGCCGTGGCCCCGCTGCCGGGGCCGGCGCAGCCCCAGCCGGCCGTACGCTACCCCACCAGCCGCCTGCGCGAGCTGCGCGCCGACCACGACCTGCAGTATGCCGAGGAAGGCTCGCCCGAGGAGGAAAGCCTGCTCACCCGCTTTCTGCGCTGGCTGAGCCGGTGGATTTCGGCCATCCGCAGCACCAGGGGCGGGCGCGTGGCTTGGGATACGTTCTTCTACGTGCTGGCGGGCGCGGCGCTCGTGTTCGCGGTGCTCAAGCTGTTGCAGGTCGATTTTGCGAAGGTGTTTGGGCAGGCCAGCCGGGCCGCGCAGCCGCTCGACTACGAGGCCGGCCCCGAGAACATTCATGAGCTGAACTTCGGCGAGGCCATCGCCCAGGCCGAGGCGGCCGGCAACCTGCGCCTGGCTTTGCGCTTGGGCTACTTGCAGGTGCTCAAGCAGCTCTCGGACCAAGACCTCATCGACTGGCAGCCCGACAAGACCAACCAAACCTACCTGCGCGAGCTGGCCACCGGCCGCCCCGCCCTGCGCCCCGCCTTCGCCGAGCTCACGCGGCAGTTCGAGTACGTGTGGTACGGCGAGTGGCCCCTGCGGCCAGCCGGCTACCGCCAGTTGCGCGAAACCCAACTGCAGCTGGGGCGGCAGCTGGCGCAGACTCCGGTTGCTTAGCTTTCTTATTCATCCAGCTCATTTTATTGCTTTTAGTACTCGACCACCAGTTTTCTCATGCCCCTTCCCACCGCGTGCCTCGACTGTGAGGTGTTGAAAGACCCCAACAGCGGGTTCAGCCACTTTGTGGTGCCGCTGGCGCGCGAGCTGGCAGCCCAAAACCAGGCGCACCCGCGCTTTCGGCTGGCGGCCTACGTGCCACCGGCGGCCGTGGGCACGCTGGGCGCGCCGGGCCTGCGCTACATTACGCAGCGCAGCTTTCACAAGTATTTCAACCCGCCCAGCTACGGGCAGCGGCTGTGGCACGCCACCCAGCAGCTGAGCTGGTACGTGCCCACCAGCCCGTTTACAAAGGTGGTACTGACGGTGCATGACCTTAATTTTCTGCACGAAAAACCCGACGAGCACACCTACACCCGGCAGCTGGCCATGGTGCGCCGCAACATCGCGCGGGCCAACTACCTGGTGACCATCAGCGACTTCGTGCGCCAGGACGTGCTGCGCCACGCCGAGCTGCTGGGCTACGCCGGCCGGCAGCCGCTGCGCTACATCCGGCGCGGGGTAGAGGCGCTGGTGCCGGTGGCGGGCCACCACCCGGCCTACGCGCCGGCGCGGCCTTTCTTGTTTGGGCTGGGCACCATCAATGCCAAGAAAAACTGGCACGTGCTGGTGGCCCTGCTGCCCGGCACCGACTACGAGCTGGTACTAGCCGGCAGCTTTGCCGAAGAAAGCTACGCCCAACAGATACGGGCCACCGCCGCCGCCGCCGGCGTGGCCGACCGCGTGCACGTACTCACGCGCATCAGCGAGGCCGATAAGAGCTGGTACCTGATGCACTGTGTAGCTTACTTGCAGCCTTCGCTGGCCGAGGGCTTTGGCCTGCCCGTGGTGGAGGCTATGCAGCTCGGCAAGCCGGTATTTTTGAGCCGGCTGACCTCGCTGCCCGAGGTTGGCGGCGCGGCGGCGTACTACTTCGACAATTTTGAGCCGGCGCACCTGCGGCAGGTGCTGGCCGAAGGGCTGGCCCGCCACTCGCCAGCGCGGGCCGAGGCCGCCCGCGCCCACGCCGGGCAGTACAGCTGGGCGCAGGCCGCCGCCGACTACCTGGCTGTGTATGAGGAGCTACTAAGCTGATAATTACCTGAAAACAACTACCACTCCGCGCTTCATCCCTGGCTCTCACCGCTAACTTTCTGCTCTTTTGACAACGTTTCGCTCGTACCTGGCTGGGCTGCTGCTGCTGTTTGGGGCCTACGTGGCCTACGAGTACTACAAGCCCAAGCCGCTCGACTGGTCGCCCACGCTCAGCAGCGAGGACAAGATTCCGTACGGCACCTATGCCCTGTACGAGGTGCTGCCGCACGTGCTGGGCACCGGCTCGGTGCGCAGCGTGCGCCAGCCCATTTTCAACCAGCTGCTGGGCAACGACGAGCCCGATTTTGACGGCGACTCGGCCCACCACGTGGCCGACAGCCTGGCCCGCCGCCGCGCTGAGGCCCTGCCGCTGGTGCGCACGGCCGGCACCTACGTATTCGTGAACCGTAGCTTCAACAGCAGCGAATTGGAAACCAATGCCTTGCTGCGCTTTATCGGGCGGGGTAACAGCGTCTTTATCGCGGCCGAGCATTTTTGGGGCGGCGGCACTTCACTGGCCGACTCGCTGGGCTTCGGCACGGTAGAGGCCGATTCGACGCTGGCTTACACGCTGGGCGGGCGGCTGGCCAGCAAAGACTCGGTTACTATTCACCTGCTGGGGCCGACGGGCGCGGCACCTACCACTTTCCGCTTTAGCAAGCCGGTGACCAACTACCGGCTGGCGCTCTACGACAACCACCCCCACTGCGGGGCCACGCTGGCCGCCGACGCGCAGGGCCGCCCCGTGCTGATGCGCCTCGACGTAGGCCGGGGCCACCTCTACGTGTGCTCCATTCCGCTGGCGCTGGGCAACTACTGGGTGCTGCGCCCGCGCCAGGGCAATTTTGCCTTCGCGGCGCTGTCGGGGCTGCCCACCGGCCCGCCCGTGTGGTGGGATGAGTACCAGAAGAAGGGCCGGGCCGGCGAGCAGTCGCTGCTGCGCGTGCTGCTCGGCAATGCCGGCCTGCGCCAGGCCTACTACCTGGTGCTGGGGCTGGGCGTGCTGCTCATTTTTGGGGCGGCGCGGCGGCGGCAGCGCGTCATCCCGACGCTGCGGCCCTTGCCTAATACCACGCTGCTTTTCACGCGTACCGTGGCGGGGCTCTACCGCCAGGGCCGCAACCACAGCCAGATTGCCGAGAAAAAAACGGCGCTCTTCCTCGACTACCTGCGCCTGCGCTTTCAGGAGAACGCGCCCGACCTGGGCAGTGCCGCCTTCCGCGAGCGCCTCAGCCAGAAATCGGGCGTGCCCCTGCCCCGCGTGGAAGCGCTGCTACGCCGCGTCAATTTTGCCCGTACGGCCCCGGTCGTTACCGACCGCGAGCTAGTCAGCCTCAGCCAGGCCATTCACGATTTCAAGCGGGAAGCACGGTAGCATTGGCTATTGCACTCAGCCATAAAATTGACTTTTTCCATTTTATAACTATTCCAATTTCATCGCTTTAAGGTCTATCAAAGGATATTTTTACCTTGAAAGCGCGCCAATCAAATATCACTGAATAGCATTATCAGAAGCCCGTTTTTTCTCATCCAATTTTTCCAGAGCGAAGCTACGCCTAGCTGCTCACTCGCCTACTCATGCAGCCCCAGCCTTTCGACGAAAACAACCAGCCCGCTACCACCGGGCTACCGCCCACCGCTGAAACCACCGGCTTCAGCTCGGACCTGGCCGACGACTTTGGCACCACGCCAGCCGCCAGTAGCGCGGAGCCAGTGGCCGCCAGCCCGGACGATGCCGACGTGACTACAGCCTTTGCCCCGCGCGTGGACCTATCGACCCTCACGGCCCGCACCGACGCCGTGCGCCAGCAGATAGCCCAGGTGATAGTGGGCCAGCAAGACCTGCTGGAGCTGCTGCTGGTAGCGCTGCTCGCCGATGGCCACGTGCTGCTGGAAGGCGTGCCGGGCGTAGCCAAAACGCTTACCGCCAAGCTTCTGGCCCGCACGCTCGACGTACCGTTCAGCCGCATCCAGTTCACGCCCGACCTGATGCCGGCCGACGTGCTAGGCACCAGCATTTTCCGGCCCGCGCAGGGCGACTTCGAGTTTCGGCCCGGCCCCATCTTCGCCAGCGTGGTTTTGATTGACGAGATTAACCGCGCCCCGGCCAAGACGCAGTCGGCCTTGTTTGAGGTAATGGAGGAGCGCACCGTGACCCAGGATGGCACGCCGCACTACATGACCTCGCCCTTCGTCGTCTTAGCCACCCAAAACCCTGTCGAGCAAGAAGGTACCTACCGCCTGCCCGAGGCCCAGCTCGACCGCTTCCTGTTCAAGCTGAACGTGGGCTACCCCACGCTGGCCGAGGAAGTGCAGATACTGCAAGGCCACCACAGCGGCTTTGGCGGCACGCCGCTGGAGCGCGTGCAGGCCGTGCTCTCGGCCCAGGACTTGGCCGCTCTGCGCAAGCAGGTAGGCGCACAGCGCGTGGAGGCCAACGTGTTGGAATACATCGCCAAAATCGTGGGTCAGACGCGGGCGCACAAGGCACTGTACCTGGGCGCATCGCCCCGCGCCAGTCTGGCCTTGCTGAATGGGGCCAAGGCGCTGGCTGCCCTACGCGGCCGCGACTTCGTGACGCCCGAGGACGTGCAGACGCTGGCCGCGCCGGTGCTGCGCCACCGCATTATGCTCACGCCCGAGCGCGAGATGGAAGGCGGCACACCTGATGAGGTGGTGAAGGCAATAGTGCAGAGCGTGGAGGTGCCGCGGTAATGGCCGAATACGCCTGTCATGCTGAGCGCAGCGTAGCATCTCGCGTGGTGCAGTAATCCCAACACTAAATAGTGCAGCATGCAAGATGCTTCGCAAGCTCAGCATGACAGACGTTTCTGATTGTTATGTCTTACTCTCTTCCCTGGCTTCTCAATCAGCCGCCCGCCGCGCTCAAGTACCTCTTCTTCTGGGGCCACACGCCCAAGCAAAAGGACGTGGTTGACAAAAGCTGTTTCAGCCAATGGTTTCCGGCGGCCTTCGCGGTGGCCGGCGACACCTACGCCACGGCCGAGCACTGGATGATGGCCGAGAAAGCCCGGCTTTTTGGCAACGATGAGGTGCGGCGGCGCATCCTCGCCGCCCGGCACCCGGACGAGGCCAAGAAGCTGGGCCGCCAGGTCACGGGCTTCGACCCGGCGGTGTGGGACGCGCAGAAAGTCGAGCTGGTGGTAATGGGCAATTACCACAAATTCAGCCAGCACCCGGCGCTGCGCGACTACCTGCTCACGACCGGCGAGCGGGTGCTGGTGGAGGCCAGCCCGGTCGATGCCATTTGGGGCATTAAGCTGGCGGCCAGCCATCCCGATGCCATGCAGCCGGGCCGGTGGCCGGGCGAGAATTTACTGGGCTTCGCCCTGATGGAGGTCCGCGACCAGCTACGCCGCCTATGAGCTTTTTTCTGACGCCCCGCTTTTTTTACTTGTTTGCCGCGCTCATTGTGGGCTTCGTCGTGGCGTTTTTTTTGCCGTGGCTGCTGGGGCCGATGCAGGTGCTGCTGCTGGCGGCCGGGCTGCTGGCGGTGCTTGATGCGCTGCTGCTGTACGCGCCGCGCCAGGGCGGGCCGCCAGTATTCGGGCGGCGGGCGCTGGGCAGCAAGCTCTCGAACGGCGACGACAACCCGGTGCAGCTGTACCTGGAAAGCCGCTACCGCTTCGGCGTGCGGGTAGAGGTGATTGACGAGATTCCGCACCAGTTTCAGCGGCGCGACGTGCTGTTTGAAGCCAGCATCGCGCCGGGCCAGACCCAGGTAATCACCTACCAGCTGCGGCCCACCAAGCGCGGCGAATACGAGTTTGGGGCCGTGAACGTGTACGCGGCCTCGCCGCTGGGGTTAGTGCGGCGGCGCTTCCGCTTCGACCAAAACCGCACGGTGCCGGTGTACCCGTCGTTTTTGCAGATGCGGCAATACGAGCTGCTGGCCATCCACAACCGCCTCACGGAGGTGGGCGTGAAGCGCATCCGGCGGGTGGGCCAGAGCATGGAGTTTGAGCAAACCCGGCCCTACGCCAGCGGCGACGACCCGCGCAACATCAACTGGAAAGCCAGCGCCCGCCGCAGCATGGGCGGCCCCGCCGATACGCTCATCGTCAACCACTTCCAGGATGAGCGGGCGCAGCAGGTATACTGCCTCATCGACAAGGGTCGCGTGATGCGGATGCCCTTCGCGGGCCTGAGTTTGCTCGACTACGCCATCAATGCCACGCTGGTGCTGAGCAACATCGCGCTCCTCAAGCACGACAAGGCGGGGCTGATTACCTTCTCCAACAAGCCCGGCAACACCATCGCCGCCGAGCGCCGGCCGGGCCACCTGCGCACCATCCTGGAAGTGCTGTACCGGCAGAAGACGCAGTATCTCGAAACCGACTACGAGCTGCTCTACGCCACGGTGCGCGCCAAGGTAAAGCAGCGCAGCCTGCTAATTTTGTTTACGAATTTTGAGACGCTGCAGGGAATGGAACGGCAATTGTCGTATTTGCGGGGCTTGAGCAAGTCGCATCTGCTGCTGGTCGTTTTCTTCGAAAACACCGAACTGCGCACCTACCTCGACGCGCCGGCCGCCACCACGGCCGACGTGTACAACCAAACCATCGCCGAGAAATTTCAGCAGGAAAAGCGGCAGATAGTGCTGGAGCTGCAACGCTACGGCATTCAGGCCTTGCTGACACCGCCGCACCTGCTGACGGTGAACACGATAAATAAGTACCTGGAATTCAAGGCCAGGGGATTGATATGACGTATTTCGCACAGAGTTTAAAAGAAGTTAAAAAAGAGTCTCACCGAGTTTTCCTGTGGAACTCCCTTTTAACTCCCTTTAAACTCTGTGCGAAAATCCTTCTACTGAGCTTGAGTTTCGCCGCCCACGCCCAGCGCCCGCTGATGCCGCTGCCCGTGCAGGCCGAGTGGCAGCCGGGCTACTACCGCTTTGCCACGGCCCCGCTGCCGGCCCTGCGCAAGCAAATAACCGGCCCGGCCAACTCGACCGATGAAAGCTACCACCTGCGCGTGACGGCGGCCGGAGCCAGCCTCGTGGCCGTGAGTCCGCTGGGTATTCAGCGGGGCATTGCCACGTTTCGGCAGGTGCTGGAGCACACGTCGCGCGGCTGGCGGGCGCAGCACTGCGACATCCGCGACTGGCCGCGCTTCCGGTGGCGCGGGCTGCTGATTGATGCCAGCCGGCATTTTCTGCCGGTGCCCGTTATCAAGCGGAATATCGACGGGATGGCGGCCGTGAAGCTAAACGTGCTGCACTGGCACCTGAGCGACGACCAGGCGTTTCGGGTGGAAAGCCGCTGGTTTCCGCGCCTCAACCAGGCCAGTACCGACAAGCAGTTTTACACCCGCGCCCAGGTGCGCGAGGTGCTGGCCTACGCCACGGCGCGGGGCATCCGGGTGGTGCCCGAGTTCGACATGCCCAGCCACACCACCAGCTGGATAGTGGCCTACCCGCGCCTGGCGTCGGTGGACTCGGCCTACGCGCCCTACACCCTCTGGCGCACCACCAACGTGGCCATCGACCCCACCCGGCGCAGCACCTACGCCTTCATCGACTCGCTGCTGACCGAGATGACGGCGCTCTTCCCCGACCCGTATTTCCACGCCGGGGGCGATGAGAACGACGGTCGGCAGTGGCGGCGCACGCCGCGCATCGTGGCCTTTATGCGGGCGCACCGGCAGGTGAAGGCCGACGGCGTAACGCCCGACAAGCACTTGCTCCAGCTTTATTTCAGCCAGAAAATAGACTCGCTGGTGCGCCGCCACGGCAAGGTGATGATGGGCTGGGACGAGATACTCGGCCCCGGCCTGCCCCGCGACGTGGTAGTGCAAAGCTGGCGCGGCCCCAAAACCGTGCTGCAAACCGTGCAGAAGGGCAACCCCGCGCTGCTCTCGGCCGGCTACTACCTCGACCTGAACCTGAGCGCCGCCAGCGCCTACGCCGCCGACCCGCACGCGGGCGTGCCTGACTCGCTGCGCGCCCGCGTGCTGGGCGGCGAGGCCGCGATGTGGGGCGAGTTTGCCGACAGCGTGGTGTACGAAAGCCGCGTGTGGCCGCGCGCCGCCGCCGTGGCCGAGCGCCTCTGGAGCCCCGCCGCCACTACTCAGGACGTGCCCGACATGTACCGCCGCTTGGCCGTGGTGAGCGACGAACTCGACGCGCTGGGGCTGCGCCACCGCCGCACCCCGGCCGCCCTGCTGCGCCAACTAGCCGCCCCCTACCCCGTAGCCCTGCCCGCCCTGCAAGCGCTGGCTGCCGTGCTGGAGCCCGTAAAGGAGTACAAGCGTCATTTTCAAGGCTTTACCTACACCACCGCCACGCCGTTTAACCGCCTGGTCGATGCCGCGCCGGCCGAGTCGGAGGTAGCCCGGCGCTTCGCGACCACGGTTGATAGCCTAATGGCGGGGCAGCCGGCGCTGGCAGCGCTGGTGCCCACGGTGTCCCCGCTGCCGCTCACGCCCGTGGCGCGCGGCCAGCTGGCGCGGCTGCAAAAGCAGGTGCAGCAGTGGCAGTCGGTAAGCCAGGTGCTCACGCCGCTTTTCGTGGTGAACCCGGCGCTGGCCGAGTACGCGCCGCTGGCCACCCAGCTTTCGGCCGTGGCCGGGCTGCTACAGCAGCGCCTCACGCAATTGGCGAGCGGCCAGCCGCTGCTACCCGCTGGGCAGGCCGATGCCAAGGCCCAGCTCGACGCCGCCCAAAAGCCGGTGGGGCAGGCCGAGCTGGCAATTATTAAGGCGGCGCGGCGCTTATTATAAGCCACACCAACAGGGTAGCAGCTTTGCCCACGAGCCGACTCTCTTGCTGAAAACTAAGCCTTTGCGGTAGCCAGCGAGTAAGACGGCCAAGAGCAATTCATCTTAAATTCATCACAAGTTACATAATAACAATCATTTATACTTCAACATTCGCTCAGGTAAGCGCGTAGAGGGACGGCAGCGGCAATGGGTGCCGCCGCCGTTCACTTTTCTGCCTTACCATGACTTTTGCTACCGAATTTGTACCGACCGCCGGCGAGGTGGGCATGCTGCCCATGCTCACCTATTTTTTTATGACCGTGGCGTGCTACTGCTTTTTGGGCAACGTGTTTTTCAGCTTGCTCACTAACCAGAGCGTGGCGCCCGAGCACCGCATTTCGCGGGCCTACGGCGGGGTAATTGCCATCGTAGCGGGGGTATCGTACTTGCTCATCACGCGCTTCTACCACGGCATGCTGCAAGACCTCAGCCACTTGACCGACCCAGCAGCGCGGGCGGCGCTCATCCGGCACAGCTACCAGGCCATCGGGCAGTACCGCTACATGGACTGGGCCGTGACCACGCCGCTGCTACTACTCAAGGCGGCTTCGATGCTGCGCATTCGCTTTCACGAGGCGGCCAAGGCTATTACAGTGATGCTGCTGGCCGATTTCTTTATGGTATTAGCCGGCTACATCGGCGAGCAGCAACTCACGGCCGCGGGCGAGATTATTGCCAGCGGCAAGCTGCTGTGGGGCGCTGTGTCGACGGTGGGCTACGTGGTAGCCGTGGTAACGCTCTACGGGCTCTACAAGCGCTTTGCGGCGCGCGGCAACGACCTGGAGCGCTGGGCTTTCCGCTTCATCGGCCTCACCACCATTACGACCTGGGGCGTGTATCCGCTGGGCTATATGCTGACGCTCACCAGCTTTGACCTCAACTACATCCACATCGCGTTTAGCGTTTTCGACGTATTCAACAAGGTGGGCATCGCTGTAGTGGCCTACCTGGTGGGCAAGCGCCTGCTCGACGAGCGTCTCGATGAGAAAAAAGTATTGGATGGCTACGCCACTTCCTAGTTTGGCCCCGGGCCGGCCCCAGCACTACTCCTACGCGGTAGTGCTGGCGGCCAGCCTGCTAGGCTGGCTGGCCCCGGCCTGGGCGGACTGGGTGCTAGGGCCGGCGCTGCTGCTGGGCCTAGTGCTACTGGGCGTGGCCCACGGGGCCTGCGACCAGTACGTGGTGCCGGCCGCGCACCCGGCGCTGGCCCGGCGGCACGGCCGGTACTGGCTGGTGTTTCTGGGGGGCTATTTGGGGCTGGCGGCGGCCGTGGGGGCGCTGTGGTGGTGGCGGCCGGGGCTGGCGGCAGCATTTTTCTTTGGGCTGTCGGCCTGGCACTGGGGCTCGGGCGATGCGCCGGCCGCAACGCGCTACCGGGCGCAGTGGCTGGCGCACAGCTTCTTGCGCGGCGGGCTGCTGTTCGCGGTGCCGCTGTGGTTTTGGGCCGACGCTACCCGCGCGCTCACCAACAACCTGCTGGCGCTGGCCGGGGCCGCGCCGGTGTCGGCGGCAGCCCTGGCGGCGGTGGCGCGCTGGCTGGGGCCACTGGTGCTAGCGGGCCTGCTGGCGCTGTGGGGCAGCTACTGCCTCACGGAGCAGCGGCGGCTGGCGCTTATCGACATATCAGAAACCTTGTTGCTCAGCCTATTGCTACTGGCACTGCCGCCGCTGCTGTCGGCCAGCATCTACTTTGTGTTCTGGCACAGTTGGCAGCACGTGCTGCGCATGAATGCCGTGATGGGCCGGCCGCCGGGCGCGGGCGGGCCGGTGCTGCGGGCGCAGTTGGGCTTCTTTTGGCGGCGGGCGGCCCCGCTGCTAGCCGTGAGCGTGGCGGGCCTCGCCTTGGTTTATGGCGTGGCCTGGGCGCGCGGGGCGGGGGGGCCGGCGCTCATCAGCCTGGCGCTGCTGGCGGCCTCGGTGGTCACGCTGCCCCACGCGCTGCTCGTGACGCTGGGCCTGGACGCGGCGCGCTGGCGGCAGGGCCCGGCCACTGCACTACACTAATATGAAAATAATTCGATAGCTAAGCTCATCAGCAACTACTTACCCGCGCCCGGCGTAAACGCCAACCTACCGGCGAAACGCTTCGCCGCTTATTTTCCTTTTCGCAATGTCACTTTTTGGAACCGATAAATTGAAGGGCAAGCGCGTGGCCATTATCGCCACCGATGGCTTTGAGCAGGTAGAGCTGACCGAGCCGCAGAAATTTCTCAAAAACGAAGGTGCCGAGGTACACGTGGTGTCGCTGAAGAGCGGTAGCATCAAGGGCTGGGACATGACGGACTGGGGCGACAAGGTGGACGTAGACAAGACCATCGACCAGGTAAAGACTGAAGACTACGACGCGCTGGTGCTGCCCGGCGGCCAGATTAATCCCGACAAGCTGCGCCTGGAGCCCGGCGTAGTAGACTTCGTACGCGAGTTTGCTCACAGCGGCAAGCCGCTGGCCGCCATTTGCCACGGCCCCTGGCTGCTGGTGGAAGCCGACGTAGTGCGCGGCAAGCACATTACCAGCTGGCCCAGCCTCAAGACCGACCTGCGCAACGCCGGTGCCGAATGGCAGGATTCGGAAGTAGTAACCGATGGCAACCTCATTACCAGCCGCAAGCCCGACGACCTGAAAGCCTTCAACCACAAGATTGAAGAGCTGCTGACGACCCCGCGCTAGTCGGGCTTTATCTCACCAAAACGCCCGCCCTGGTCCGTTATGACGGAGCCGGGGCGGGCGTTTTGCTTGCGATTTGGAAGCCACGATATGGCAGGATGGACTAACTGTGCTAATACTCGGTGCGCCCCTCGTGCGCCTGCCAGGCGCGGAAACCGGCCGCCGCTTCTTCGGGTAGCAGCTGCTGCATCGGGATGCTGCGCTCGCTGAGCGGCTTCTCGATTTCGTCGTAGATAAAGTGGTCGTCGAAGCCCACGGCCGCCGCGTCCTGCTTGGTATTGCCGTAGAACACGCGCGCCGGGCGCGCCCAATAGATGGCCCCGAGGCACATCGGGCACGGCTCGCAGCTGGTGTAAAGGTCGCAGCCGTCGAGCTGAAACGTACCCAGCGCCTGGCAGGCCTTGCGAATGGCATCGACCTCGGCGTGGCAGGTAGGGTCGTGGGTAGAGGTGACTTGGTTGAAGCCGCGGGCGATGATTTCGCCGTCTTTCACCACCACCGCGCCGAAGGGTCCGCCGAGGCCGGCCTGCATTTTCTCGATGGATAAGCGAATGGCTTCGCGCATGAAGTCGGTGTTGGGAGGAGTCATGTTCGTTATAGTTTTTTAATGGGCTGTCATGCTGAGCGGAGCGCAGCGGAGTCGAAGCATCTCTATCGCTTCGTTGCTTACGAAAGAAGTTAGTTCACCGATAGAGATGCTTCGACTCCGCTCAGCATGACGAATAACGAACAACGCATGACATACGCTAAAACAGCACCGCTACCTGCATGCGCCCGGTATGCACCACGTTGAGGCCGCTCGACTTGCGCCCGTCGTACGCCACCGTGATGTTGAGGCCGTTGGTGAGGCGCTGCTCCAAGTTAAGGTTCCAGGTGAAGTTGGAGCCGGGGCGCAGGGCTTGCAGTACTTCAAGGCCGACTACGGAGGCTATTTCGCCCTCGAAGCTGACGCGCGTGAAGTGCGTGGCGGCCGTGAGCGTGCGCTTGCCCACCTGGCTGAGGCGGGTTTCGAGGCCTAGGTCGTCGAAGGTGCCGCGCGTGTCGGGCGCTACGCCGGGCTGGCCGGCGCGGTCGAGCAGGTCGCGCTTCTGCACGTGCTGCAAGGTGCCCGTGAAGCGCAGCGCCGCGTTGGGCTGGTAGCTGATTTCGGGCTGGATGGTGTAGTTGAGCAGCCGGAAATTGCGGGCGCTCAGAAATAGGCTGTTGGCGCTGTAGGTGCTTTGGGCCTCGCGCACGTCGCGGGCCACCGTGAGGCGGCCTGTGAAGGACTGCGCCAGCGTGCGGCGCAGCAGCAGGCTTTGGGTGGTGAGGTTGCGCAGGTCGAAGCCCTGGGCGAGCAGCGTTTTTTGCTGGGTTTGCTGGGCCGTGAGCTCGGCCCCGAAGGTCGGGTTGGCGCGGTTCAGGTACAAAGTCTGCCGCACCAGCTGGCTGAACGCCAGCAAGCTGGCATCTTCCTTCTCGAAGCTGAACGGGCTCAGGCGCGCGCCCAGCGCCGTGCTGCTGGTGCGCCGGTCCACCGTCACGCTCGTGATGCTGCTAAGCCGCGCGGCGGCCGCCCGCCAGCCGCCAGCCTCGCGCCAGCCGCGCGGCGCATTCACCGATAGGCGGTAGCTGAGGCGGTTTTGGTAGGCGGTGAGGTAGTCGGTGGTGGGCAAATACACCTTGATGTAGGTGCGGTACTGCGCGTCGGGCGTCTGGGCTTCCAAAAACTCGTCGCGGTCCTGGATACCGTTTTTATTGAGGTCGCCAGCGTAGTAGTGCGTGCCTTGGCCGGCGGGCACGCCCAGGAAGGAGAAATCGCGGCGCAGCTCGCGGCCGGTTTGCACGCTATAGCTCAGCTCCGAGCGAATCTGGTTTTGGAGCAGCGTCACGTTGTAGTCGAGCTTGCCGAGCACGTTGCGCTGGCGGGCGCTGTCGGGAAACTCCACGCGCTGCACGTCGCGGTAGGTGGCCAGCACGCGCAAATCCTGGGTTTTGCCGAGGCGGGTGGTTATGTTGCCCTGCCAGGTCTGGGCGATGTTGCGCACGCGCAGCGTGGTTTGCTCGGCGGTGGGCGTCTGGTCCTGGCGGTAGCTGTAGTCGAAGCGGTAGTGAGTACGTCCGGTGTCGGAGCTTTGCAGAAAAAACGTGTGCTCGTCGAAGTAGTTGGCCGAGCGCACCGAGTCGCGATTGGGCGAGCGCACCTGGTTTTTATCAAACTTGTAGCTGTAGCCCGGAATAAGCCGCCCGCCACCGTAGCGCACGCTGGCCTCGCCCCGCGCCCAGCTCGACTGGTATCGCCCGGCCTGCGACTGGAGCACAAACAGCGCCCCGCGCACCTCCACGCGCCCGAACTGCTGGGCCACATCAAACCAGTGCTGCACGCCGCTCACCTCGCCCGGCCGGTAGCGCCGGCTGAGGCGGTAGTTGACGGCATGTGTGGCATCGCGGGTGAGGCCCACGGCGAAGTTGAGAATATTATCCTCGCGGGCGGCGGCGGCCGTGGTAGTGTTGGCGGTGCTGGTAGCGCTCCAGTTGCGGTCAAACTCGATGTCGCGGTAGCGGTCGATGGGCGCAAATTTGGGGGCGGTGTACTCGTAGTCGAGCGCCGAGCTGAGGCGGTAGTTGCGCAGGGCGGCGGGCGCCCACTGCGGCAGGGCGCGGTTTTGCACGCTGTAGCCCAGGCGCATAGCCCCGCCCTTGTCCTCGGTGCCCACGGCAAAGCGGTTGCGCTGGAGCTGCGAGGTAGCCAAATCGACAAATACCGCCGCCGTGGGGTCGAGCTGAAACGTGGCCCCGGCCGTGGCCATCTGCTTGAGCAGCGGGGTGGGCAGCAGGCGCACGGCGCGGTAGTCGCCCCGGCCGGGGCCCACGTACTTATACACGCGGCCGTTGGTGTTGGAGTAAGCCGCATCGAGCGCATAGTCGCCCTGCCCCAGGCCCACGCTCGTGAAGCGCACGTTGTACACGGCCTTGGTCGAGTCGGGCGGGTAGGTGTAGGTAACTTGCTGTTGGCCAGTAGTGGGGTTGGTAACGATGGCGCGGTTGTACTGCACCTGATTGCGGCTGTAGGCGGCCAGCGTGTCGCCGCGGGTTTGCACTACGGCTACGTTGCCAGCGGTGCGCAGGGCCTGCTGGTCGGTGGCCGAGAGCGAGAGGTTGGCGGTGCTGTTGGGGTCGTCGGCCTCCTGGTAGAAGTTACCGCGCACCTGCAATTTTCCCACCTGCTGGTAGTGGCTCAGGGTGTAGAGCGAGCGCGAGTAGTTGAGGTCGGAGTACTCAAAATCGACCTTGAGGCGCGAGTTTTTGGTGATGAGGTGGCGGGGCGAAAACGTGATTTCGGCCAGGTTGTAGTCAATCGTATAGTCGTAATCGAAGCCCCGCGTCTGCAAGCGCCCATCGAGGTACACGCGCTCGGAACCGGCCAGCACGATGATGTACTGCTCGCCATTGGGCCCGCTGAGGCGGTAGGGGCCCTGCACGTTTTCGATAGGCGTGAGGTCGAGCGAGGCAAATTTGCCCTTGGCCACGCCACCCGCCACCAGTGTGGAGGAGCGGATTTCACCTAGCTTGTTGTGCACGGTTACCTCGCCGGTGCTGGTGGGGCCGGCCGGCCCGGTGCCGGGCGGCGTTTGCAGCGTCTGGTTGGGCGGCACCACGGTGGCGGGCGGCGTCAGGGTTTGCGTGCTGTTGCCGGTGGGCGCGACGCTGTTGTTGGTTACACCGTTGGTATAAGGCGTGAAGGACGAGGGCGGCGCGTTACTCACGCTGTTGTTGCTGACGCCCGCCTGCAAGGGCTCCGGCGCGGGCGCGCCGAGGTTGGCCTCCACGGCCGCGCCCTGGATATTTTTATAGTAGCGCAGAAAGTAGTCGGGCTTGTTGCGCAGCACCACGTCGCCGGCCGTCAGGTTCCACTGCGGGCCGGTGAGGGTGATGTAGATTTTGTCGAACTGCTGGAGCGTCTGGGTATTGCCCTCGGGCTGAAACGGCACGTTCTGGTCGGAAATCGCGGCCGTGAGGCGGATTTTTTCTGTCAGCTTGCCCTCTAGTTGCAGGTTCAGGGCCGAGTTCACAAACACGTTCTGGGTGTTGCCAAACGAGATGCCCCGCGCCAGATTACCCGTTTTGCTGATGCCGGGCGTGCTCAATATCTGCTCCTGCTGCGAAAAGTCTTCGAGCCGCATCATCTTGCGGTCCCGAAACTCCACGCTGTCCATGAGGCGGGGCGGGCGGCGGTAGCGCGGGGCTAGCAGCTGCACCGGCAGCACCCGGTAGCAGAGATATACCGAGTCGGGGCGGCCATCGGTGGGCGCGGGCCGCACGTAGCGGTAGCGATTCTGGCGGGCGTCATAGGTTACCGGCCGGCCGTTGGCCGCCACGGTGCTGGGCACGATGGTGAGCGTATCGGCGAGGGCAAACTCCGTGGTATCGCGGCCCGGCGCGAGGCGCAGCCAGCGGCAGCGCTGGCTGATGGGCGGGCCTTTCACGGGCTGCTGCGCCCAGGCCGCCGGCCCCAGCAGCCACGCCACCGCCACGAGCAGGCCCACCAGGGCAAAGCGCAAGCGGTAGCGTTGGGTCATAGAGTAAAGTTCGGCACTGGCGCGGGCACAACGCCCGCGGGGGGCGGGTTGGTGCCCGAGGGGGTAGGCAGCCGCTTGAGTTACCTAAAAAGCTCTTGAGAACAGGCCCCTGTACAGGGGGGCAAAACCCACGGACAGCAATTTGATAATCTGGCTTTCATGGGTTCTTTAGCAGGGCGCGGGTAGGTTTGGGCTATGCTAAAATCATTTCTTCTCGGGGCCGCCCTGCTGGCCTTTCGCGCCGTACCCAGCGTGGCCCAGACCAGCCTGCCGCCAGCGGTGGCCATCCTCACCAAGTGGAACGCCTCTTTTAACAGCCGCCACCTCTCCATCAACCGCGACGGCAAAGAAGAAACCATTGACTACACGGCCAGCTTCAACGCGAAGGGGGTGGCTACCGAAGCCGAAACCCTGCGCAAAGCAATTGCGCAGCTTTACCAGGAAGGCTACAAATTGAAGAGTACCATCAGCGACGCAAACACCTACTCGCTGATTTTTATTAGGGCAGAGTAGTACGTCTTGGCCCGCTAGCAGCAAATACAGCTTGCTGGCGTAACCGGAGAATTTGCAGGCTACCTGGCCTGCGGCAATAGCAGGATGCGCAAACCGCTTTATTTCTCCCACTCCACGAAGACGTGGTCTTCGCCCGCCAGCTCTTCCTCGATGATGGTCGAAATAATCGCCCAGTTACCCTTTGCCAGCCCCGCCCCGATGGCCGGGTAGCCAATGCGCTTGCCCGCGCAGGTTTGCTTTATTTGCCGGAATACTTGTCGGATGGCTTCATAATCGACCAGTACCCCCGCGCCGCGCCACTGGTACTGCGTGTAGGCATTGACGATGAGCAGCGGCTTGCCGCCCGCTTCTACCGTGGCGGCCGAGTAGCGGCCGAGCTTGGTTTTGTCGCCCACTACGGTGGCCAGGTCGGCCTGGTAAGCGGCCGGGAATACCTGCTTGATGGTCTTGGCGATGCCCGCGCCCATCGTGCAAAAGCAGTTGCAGCCGTGTATTATTACGTCGAATTCACCGGCTCTGGCTTTTTGAATGAGGTCACCTTTTTCTTGCTGCATGGTAGCTGTGGAGAAGATTGGGAAATGCGAAGTACTACCTTCCATTTAGCTAGCAGTTTCCTGTGCGCCGCCAGCAGCTTTGGGTTGCCGCGTTAATGCTCTTAGCGGGTATATGCTGCCTTGTAGAATATACCCCGGAAAACCAGGTCTGGAATAACGACCCGGTCTTACTCCAGCAGATTACCCCGCCCCTGCGCAAGATATTGGCCGGGCGCCTGCTGGTGCTGGGGGGCAGCGGCTTCCTGGGGCTACGGGTGCTGGCCCGGCCACGGCGCGGGCAAATCGGGGTGGCCTTCCTACTGCTTGGAGGCTGGGTGCTGGCTGAGCGGCTACTCCAGCGGCACCTGGCGGAAGATTACTACGCCAGCTGGAAGTACGAATTCAAGACCGAAGAATACGCTGAGATGACGCCGCCTACGCTCGATGCGCGGGTAGTAGCCGCCGCCCTGCGCGACCTGCACAATCCTACCGAATCAATCCGAATTCGGAGCAAGGTGGCGCTGATGCTGGGTGATACCCACACTCAGGCGGCTTACCCGGCGCTGGCCGCCATCGTGCAGAACCCGCACCAGAATCCTTATCTACGGTTTCATTGCCTGAAATCACTGCGCCGCTTGCGGCCCCGGCAGTTTGCGGCCATTCTGCGCACAGCGCCGGCCGATTCCGCCGTCATGCTTTATCAAAAATATCGGTAGCGTAAGAGCCTCGCTACTAACCTCTACCCTGCCAGCGGCAACTCAATAAAAAAGGTCGTGCCCTCGCCTTCCGTGGTCTCAAACCAGATGCTGCCGCCGGCGCTCTCGATGCCGCGCTTGGCCACCGCCAGCCCGATGCCCGAGCCGGTGGCCTTGGTCGTGAAGTTGGGGCGAAAGACTTTGTCGCGCACGTCGTCGGCGATACCGCTGCCGTTGTCGGTGATGGTGATGGTAGCCTTGCCAGGCGCGCAGCACAGGGCTACCTCCTGGCGGGGCACGCGGCCGGGCGGCACGGCCTGCTTGGCATTGAGCAGCAGGTTATTGAAGGTGCGGACCAGCAAGCTTTCATCAGCGAACACGATGCAGTGGCCGGGCGGCAGCTCCAGGTGCAGCTCGCCGAGCTCGTCGCCATCCTGCTGCCGGAAGAGGTCGGCGCAGTGCCGCAGCACCGCACCCACGTCGAGGCGCTCGGGGCGCATGGTGGGCAGGTTGGTGAAGGTGCTGAACGAGGTAGCGATGTCGGAGAGCACGTCGATTTGGGTGATGAGCGTTTGGGAAATACGGCTTATCAAGTCCTCCATATTGGGCCGGCGCTCGTTGATGGCTTTCTGCAAGTATTGCAAACTCAGCTTCATGGGCGTGAGCGGATTCTTGATTTCGTGGGCTACCTGGCGGGCCATTTCGCGCCAGGCGGCTTCCTTCTCCTGGGCGGCGAGCTCGCGCTTGCTGGCTTCGAGCTTTTCGAGCATGGCATTGTACTCGCGCACCAGCAGGCCGATTTCATCGTCGGAGCTTTGGTAGGCCAGCACCTCGTTCTGGCCCGTGAGGGTGGTGCGGCGCAGGCGCTCGGTGAGCAGCTTGAGCGGGGCCGTGAGCTGGCGCGTGGCCAAAAAAGCCAAGCCCAGGAACAGCAAACCCATGATGGTGAAGATATTGAGAATAGTCGTAAATAACTCTGTCAGCTTATTATCCAGCTCTTTCTGCGAGTCGAAAAACGGGATGCCCACGTAGCCCAGCAGCGGCCCGGCGGCCGCGCCGCTGGTGCCGGGTAGCCGCACCGGCAGGTAGAGCGCGCTAAACGCGAGCGAGCCGGCCTGCTCAGTGAGCAGCACGCGGCTAAGGCCGCGCTCGCGCAGCTCGGCCACGGCCTGCGGGTTGAGCAGCGGCCCCAACAGCCCTGCCTCAAAAATGAGCGGCTGCGAGCTCACCAGCAGCTGCCCCCGGGCATCGTAGAGGTTGAGGTCGGTTTCGGTGAGGGTGGCCACGTTGCGCACCAGCCCGGCCAGGGCGGGGTCGTAGCTGGCCGGCTGGCCAGCCGAGTCGGCCAGCAGGTCGCGGCGGCGCAGCAGGCTTTCGAGCGCAATGCGGCCCCGGCGCTCGTAGTTGCGGTGCAGGTCGCGGCGATAGCCCGAGATAACCTGACTAGCGGTAGCCACGCTCACCACTACCAGCGAAAGCAAGATGCCAACATTGAGCAGCACCTGGATGCGGGCGCTGAAGTTGAACTGCACCCGGCGGTGGTCGCGCCGCCGCAGCAGGTACACGCCGCCCCCCACCAGCCACAGCAGCCCGTTGATGAGCAGTTGAAACGAAAAATTGGACAGCCCATCGGCCAGCGAGTAGGTAGCGGTGGTCACGACCACGGTGCGCCCGTCGGGGCTGCGCACGGCCAGGTGGTGAAAGCCGCCCAGCACCAAGCCCGTCTGGTCGATACGCGTATCGGCCAGGTAGCTGACTGGCAGCTGGTTGGCATAATCAAAGTCGCCTTCGCTGTATACCAGCCGCCCGCCGGCGTAGCCCGCATAGCTGATGTTGGTAGCCAGGCCGGGCTGAAAAAACTTCTGGTCGACCAGCAACTCGGGTAGTACGCTATAGCTCGACAGCTTGCGTAGGCTGAGCGTAAGCACGATGGTGCCGGCCGGCGCGGGCGGCCCAATGCCTACCTGCGGCGGCGACACCAGCGGCACCACCGCCGCGTAGCGCCGCGAGCTAAACGAGTTGGCTGATTTTAACAGATATACATTGCGCTGGTCGGTAGCCGTGGCCGTGCGCGAGAGCAGCTCGCGGGTTTGCCCAAAAGTCAGCGTGTCACCCTCATCGGTGCTAATCGGCTCGCCCAGCGCGTCAAACAGCCTGATATCCGCCTCGTACTTATCAAAATAATCGCGCAGGTACTGCCGGCTGATGCGGCGGCGCAACGCCTCCACGCGCACGGGCCGGGCGCTCAGCAGTTGCGCGATGCTAGGGTCGGCCGCCAGCTCCCGGATGCGGCTACCCAGCAAAAACTCCCCTTTCAGGTCGTTATCTTCCAATAAGTTACTAGCCAGCCGCTGCTTGTCCGACAGCACTTGCTGGTTGAATTGCTCGTACAGCGCCAGCGCCCCGGTGGCTGCGCTCAAAGCCAGCAGCAGCAGCAGTTGGTAGGGCCGCCCCAGGGGGGCCGGGCCGGCGGCCTGCACCAGGGCTAGGTAGCACACGCTCAATGCTATTACGCTAAGCAGGGCCCAGCCCAGCAGCAGGCTCACGAGCACTACCAGCAAGGCAGTGGCGGCCACGGCGGCGGCCGTTACGCGGCTGCGCGCCAGCCGCCGGCCCGGCCCTAGTAGCTGCGTTATCAGCAGCAGCAGCACTACAAAAGCGGCCGTGTGTAGCACTACCGCCAGCCCAAGCACAAATCGAAAACCCGTGAATTGGATACTCTGGGTGATGTCCAGGCTGAGCTGGCCGCTGCTGAATGCCACGCAGTAGTAGCCGTGCAGGCCCAGCACCAGCAGGCCAAAAACCAGCCCCAGGCCAATGCCCCAGGTGCGCCGGTAGCCGGCCTGGGCGCGGGTAGCCCAGCGGTAGCGCTTGCTCAGCAGCCACACGGCCCCGGCCAGCACCAGCGCCAGCAGCGCATTGAGGAGCAAGTCGCCCAAGGACGGGGCCCAGCTGGCCACGGCATACACCCGCGGGTCGAACAGCGGCAGCTCCAGCACGGCATAGGGCAGGTCCAGCCGCAGCATAGCCAGCCGCAGCGCCACCAGCGGCACCAGCAGCGCCAGCGCGCCTGGCAGCGTGCGCCCGGCCCGCCACCAGCGGCGCGCCAGCACCAGCCAGCCAGCCAGATACAGCAGCGCCCCCAGCGAGAGCAGCAGCAGGGGAACGTAATGGCCCGCCCCGGAGCTGCCAGGCAGCCACTCTACCGCAAATAGCGCCGTGCCATCGGCCTCGCTAATGGTGAATGCTGGAGTTGATTTTTGGCTTAGCGGCTGCACCTGCGCGCCCAGCCCTTGCAGCAGCGCCTGGCCAGCACCCGCCCGCAGGTAGCGGTTGCTGATGCCGTATTGCTGGGTGAGGGGCACGTATACCAGCGCCACTTGGGTAGCGGCAGCCCGGCGCACTACTACGAAGTCGCCCCAGCTAGTACGCGCCAAGTGCTCGGGACGTAGGTCGCCCAACTCGCTGGCAGTGGGCAGGGGGCCGGCCGCCGACCATTGGCGCAATTGCCCCGCCTCATACAAAAAGGTTGGGTAGGTGCTTTGCTCGAGCAAATGCCCAAAGCTCAGCGCGCGCGGCGGCTGGCTGGCCGCCAGCAGCTGGTCGGCCTCGCGGCGGGCCGTGGCCGTGGCCTGCTGCACCAGGCGCTGCACCTGCGCGGCACCAGGCGGCGAGGCAGCCCCGCCCACCGGCTCGAAATAGCTGGAGAGAATGCCAATCTCGAAGCACAGCAGCCCGCTTACTACCAGAAACCAAGCTCCAAAAAAATCTATTCCGCGCCGCTTAATCGCGTTTAAAAGCCCCATATACTGCTATCAAAAAGCCCTGGCCGACTGCCGGCGCAAGAATGCCGCACAGCCAGCCAGGGCTGGGTCAGGAGCACATCGCCGCGCCCCTTGCAAAAATCGAGCAAATACCAGCCGCTTAGCGCGCCGTATTTTTTTCCAGGTACCGCTTGTCGAAGCGGATGCCGCCGAAGGCGTACAGCATCACCGCGCGGGCGTAGCGAAACGAGGGCGGCGTCAGCAGCAGCATGATGACCGACACGCTCAGCACGTAAACCCACGTATCGGGGTCGCCGAAAAGCCAGTAGAGTGCGCCCCCCGTCAGCAGCACGATGGGCACGGCAAAAGCAAAGCTGATATACATAGCCCCCCAATAAAAACCAGGCTCCGGCTCGTAGTGCTGCCCGCACACAGGGCAAGCCTCAGGCATGTCGGTGAGGTGCGGCAGGTTGTAGGTGCCGTAGTTGAAGAGAGGCCCCGTGTGGCAGCGCGGACAGCGCAGCGCTAACAGCGCCAGCCACCACGGCCCGATGGGCCTCACGCGACCGTGGTACGCTTCGGATGCGTCCGCCGGTACCAGAAGTAGCCTACCGCCCCCATCAAGATGTACGGCACTATCATCATGTACACAATGCCCTTGTTGAGGCCGGCTACGTCGTAGTCATCCTTCTCGGCGCGGGCGGCTTCTACCTGCGACTTACACATCACGCACTGCGCCTGGGCGGGCGCGCTAGTCAGCAGTTGGCCGAGCAGCAAAAAGCTCAGGGCTAGCGCAAGAATCAGCTTTTTCATAATTTCAGAACCCTCGTTGTAAAGCAAAAGTTACCGCCAAGCCAGCGATTTCAGGCCGCCGGGTAGTAGGGCGCAATCATAAAATACACGATTACGCCCGTCACCGATACATAGAGCCACACCGGGAACGTCCACTGGGCAATGGCCCGGTGCTTGGTGTACTGCCCGGTTAGGGCAAAATATAGCGTGAACAATACCAGCGCTACCGTCACCACTGCTAGGCTGATGTGCGTCAGCAGCAAGAAGAAATACACCATTTTGATGGTACCCGCGCCCCCAAAACGGGTACTGGGCACCTGCGAATGGTAGGCCACATAGGACACCAAAAACAGCGCGCCCAGGCTAAACGCTGTGAGCATGGCCGCACGGTGCGCCAGCACGTTTTTTTGCCGAATAAAATAGAAACCGGCTACGAGCGCCACGGCCGTTAGCGAGTTCAGGCCCGCGTTCAGAGCCGGCAGCCAGCGCAAATGGGCTTCCGCCCCTTCGATTTTGAAAATGCCTTTGAAATAAAACAGCACCGCCACCAGCACGGGCACTACCACGCCGAGGCCGCCCAGAATAATCTTGTATTTGGTATAGTCGCCCGGCTCCAGCACGGGCGGGTGTAGCTGCTCAGCGGCGGTGGTCATAGGTATAAAGCAAAACGTTAATCTCGGTCATCAGCCGGTCGGTTTCGTGCGGGTCGGTGCCGTCGTAGATGCCGCGCACGTGCTGCGCGTCGTCAATCAGCAACAAGCGCCCGGTAGGCAAAGTTGCCGGCTCGGTAGCGGGCCGGAAGGGCAGGCGTTGCGGCTGCAGCGCCGTCAAACCCAGTTCATACTGGGCTAGGTGCCGAATGGTATCAATCGGCGCGCTCAGGATAAACCACTTGCCGCTGATAGTGCCGTACTGCTCGCTCAGCTTTTGCAGTTGGCTGGCGGTGGCGGCCTGGTCGGCTGCGGTGGTGGGTACCAGCGTAGCCAGCCGCACGCGGGGCTCGCGGTGGAATTTTTCCTGGATGCGCATCATCAGGCGGGCGGCCTGGGCATCCGCAGGGGTGGCGGGCTCACTGACTACTACCTGCATCAGGTACAGGCCCTGGCCCAGCACGGCGCTCGACACATAGCGCCCGCCCGCGCCTGGCAGCTGAAACGGCTGCACTCGGTGATAAACAGTATCGCGCTGCCAGCCTCCGCCGGCGGTGCGGACGGAGTCCGCCCGCTCAGGCAAGTAGGTTGGC
>CAXYJY010000079.1:0-10580 GCA_964277755.1 uncultured Hymenobacter sp. | reverse complement strand
CCGCTCGCTGGCCCACGTGCGCCAGCTAGTGGACGAGTGGCGGCACGACTATAATACCCAGCGCCCGCACCAGGCCTTGAATTTTAGAACCCCACTCGAATTTAAACAAGCGGCTTAACCTCTGCCTGCCACTGGCTTATCAGACGGGGAAGCGTACACTCAAGCCAAGTTTCAGGCTATCCTGTGAGCGCTGAATTGCATCGGGAGAAGTAGTTACTATTGGGCCGGTGAAGTTGTAGACGCCGGGAACGCTGGGGCCGCCGCAGGTGGCGGAATTGGGAGTGTATCCAGTAGTATTATATGAGCCGGAGCCATTCCCCTGAAGAACATTTGGTGCGAGGGTAGCCTGAAGTTCTTGTGTGGTACCGTAGCTCCAATATAGAAATGAGTTTACTCCCTCGTAGACAAACTTTCTGCCACTCGGGCTTGAGTTACTAACGCCATTGGTTACATCCAAAAAGTTATTTCCATTTGGCCCGCTAGGGCTATAATCATCACCCATGGTAGCTGGAAACTGCGTATCCGGCTGCACCCAAACTCCAGTGTTGCCGCCAAACGAATTGCAGCGCATGACCACCTGCGGGGCAGGCACGCTCCACCCGTAGTCGGGGTATACGCCGGGCCGGAAGACCACCCCGGTATCGTTGTTGCTAAAGGCGTTCTGGCTGAACGTGTAGCTGGTGCCGTTGTAGCTGTCGCCGCTCACGGCCTGAATGCCCCGCGTCAGGTCTGCCAGCTTGTTGCCGGTGGCCGTGCCGTTGTAGGTCAGCGAGATGCCCACGGGCACCGAGGGCCGGGAGGCATTGACGCCGCCCATGTCAAACACGTTGTTGGTGATGGTGATGCCATCGTGAAAATTAATGCCGTAGGTCGAGGTCTGCGTCGAGTTGTCGTAGGCATTGGGGTAGTAGCCCGGCGAAGAAACCGGCGTGCTACCCCCCGTGACGATGTAGGCAAACGGCAGATACTGCGGCAGCGTGAGATGGTTGTTTTGCACCAGCATGGCCTGCCGGGGCGGGTCGGCGCTGCCGTAGCCGTAGCGGAAGCCCTGGCTGGCCAGGGCCGCGTACCAGCAGTTGGTGAAGGTGCAGCCCGCCACCGTGGCCCCGGCCGACGAGCCCGACACGCCCACCGCCAGCCGGTCGAAGGTGCAGCTGGTGATTTGCAGGGGCTGCGTGGTGGGGGCGGCGAAGTGCTCGGAGTAGTCGTAGAAGAAGACCCCCGCCGCCCGGTACTGCTTACGGTACAGCTCCATCATGAGCGGGCTGTTGACGTCGTTGGTTTTGAACGTGCAGCCCGTGATATAGTCGTGGGGCTGGCCGCTCAGCCGCAGCCCGTCGATGACGGACGTGATGTTGTTGAGAAAGTCGGTATCCGTGAGGTAGTAGTGGTTTTCGAGTGGGCCGTTGCACGCCACGTCCCAGCTGCGCCACACGGCCCACTGCGCATCCCGAATGAGGGTGCGCCGGCCCTGGGCGCTGGTGGTAGTGAGGGTAGCGTTGCCTTCCAGTACGATGCCCTGGTACATCTCGTCGCAGGTGGCTTGCAGCGTGGCCCCATCAAGGCGGAGCTGCCCGTCCTTCACCCGGATGCTGATGCGCTTGTTATCCGTCATCTCGTGGCCGTAGCCGTCGATGAAGAAGATGGTGCCGGGGTTCAGGACAAACGTGCCGCCCGTGAGCAGCAGGTTGCCCTGCACGTGGTACACCCCATCGAACACCACCGTGTTGCCGGTGGCCGCTTGCCCTGCACGTGGTACACCCCATCGAACACCACCGTGTTGCCGGTGGCCGCGCCGTAGGGGGCCTGGCCGGCGTCGATGGTAGTGAGGGTGCTGGCCCCGCCCATGCCCAGCTCGTGGGCCGGGCCCTTGCCGGTGCCCACGTAGGTGGCGGGCGGGTTCTGGCGGTAGGTAGCGTTGGGGAGGGTGATGGTGGCCGACGAGGCCGGGTAGGTCGTGCCGTTGATGGTAACGGCCAGCGAGTAAGTCGTGGTCTGGGTAGGGTACACGGTGGGGTTGGCGGTCTGGGCCGCCGCGGCCGTCAGCGAGGGGTCGGCGGGGCTGGCCGTCCACTGGTAGGTAGCCTCTACCAGGGCGGGCATGGGCTCGGTACCCAGCGTCACGGCCGGGGCCACCGCGCCATCGCAGGTCAAAGTCAATTCCTGGCTGGGCCCGGCCTCGGTGAGCGGGCTCAGCGACACGTTGTCGATGAAGTAGTAGGCGTAGTCAAAATGGGTTTGCACCCCATCATCTTCACCCGGGCCGCCGCCATTATCGTTGTGAGCCAGGCCGTTGAAATTGCCAATAATCAGCTTGGGCGTAGGCTGGCCAGGCTGGCCCAGCCCAGTAGCCACCGTAAATATGTTGCCCACGCGCTTCCAGCCCCGGGGCACTAGCGTACCAGCCGGGGCCCCAGCCGGAATGGGTAAATTGGGGTCGCCGCTTATTACAGGAGTGATAGACGCCACCGTACTAAGCGGCACAGGTAAATTGTTGGTAATAAACCCCATGCCTAGCTGAGGGACAGAATAGCGCGATAGTTGCGCCAGGTAAGCCGAGAACTCCCCGTAGTAGCGGCGGCCCGGCTGGAGCGTCACGCCCGTTAGCTCCTGACTTATTTCTTCACCAGTAGAGCCTTCTGCATATACTTGGTGCGGCGCAGCAATTCCATACATGATACCTCCCGCGTAAGCGTGTCCGGTTAGCGCCCGCGAGTTTTGCGCGAGCGCGGGTACCTGTTGGCTATTACTAGCAAAGTTGACTGGGACACCTACGTAATGACCTGGTGTAGTGCTTGTATTGCAGTCGTGGAAGTAATCGGGAGTGCCAATTGTGACATTCCGCCAGAAGCAGGCATCTGACGTATAAGGATAAGCACCACCGCTCCAGGCTTCCAAGCCTCCTGATATCGTTGGGCAGCATCGGGCTAGCTCAAAGCTGCCATCGCGCACCAGTTCGCTCCCGGGGCGGTTGAAGGAGCAGGAATTAGTAGGCGAGCAGTTAAAAGTCGGCCGTAATGGCGCATAAAACTTATTGCTTCCCACCAGGGCAGAACTGCCCAGGAGCGAGATAGCCTGCTGGCTCAAAATAGCGCCGGCCCCAAACCAACTGCCTTCCAGCGTGGCCGGCCCCGCCAGCAAAGCCACGCCCGCGAAAGCCGCGCCATTGGCCACGCGCAGGCTGCCACCCACGTTCCAGAATAGGTGCTGGGGCCGCACGCCGCTCAGTGCCAAGTGGCTGTTGGCGTGTAGGGTCAGGTCGCCGGCTACGTTGATAATTACTACCGTGCCCGTGTCGCCGACAAGCGTAAGGGTGCCGCCGCTGCCGAGGTCAGCATTGCCCGGGCAGGTGTACACGCCGCCGCCGAGGCTGCGGCTGGCCAGGCTGCCGCTCAGTTGGGTAGCGGCTCGCTGGCTCAGGTCGAGGCAGTGGTTTTGGGCCCGTTGCAGGTCGGCCAGCGCCTGCGGCACCGTGCCGCTGCCCTGCGCAAAGCGTCCCGCCGTGGCCGCCAGCAGCGGGCCGATGTCTTGGCTGGCCCCGGCTTGGCCCAGCACCTGCACAGGAGCGGCCGTGGCGCTGGCCGGGGTAATGAGGCGGGTGGCGCTCAGCAGGCCGTAGCGGGCCGCGCTGCCCAGCGGCACCTGTGGTGCGCTTTGGCCCCGGGCGCACCAGCCCCCGTGCAGTAGCAGCAGGCAGCAAAACAGGTGGCGTAGTAACGTTTGTTTCATGTGAGTGAGTGGTGAAAAGAGAAGGCTGGAAGGTAACGCCTTTTCACTCACAATAAAAAACAAAAGAGCTTGCAGCTAGCTGAAAGCCAATTGGTCTAGTGCGTTTGAGACTACTGCCGCCTGGGCGTCGGCTGCGTAGCAGTACGCATTAGAAAGGAGGTTGAGGGCTAATGATTTCAGTGGCCTTCACCTCAGAAGGCACGGGGTGGAATGCGGATGAGCTCGCCAATCAGGATAACCGCCAACAGCACGGTACAGGTACCGTCTTGGCGAATACGGAGCGAGATGCCGGTCGCATCACAACCATAATCGGTGCGAAGCCAAAGAGCCGCGCCGGCGGTTGCTTCTAGCAACTGCTGGCGCGGCTCGCGTAAAGTATAGAAAGTTAGGTAGGTATAAGCGCAAAAAGCCGCTTCATAGAGAAGCGGCTTTTGGTATCGTGCTGAGAAATCAGCGTTTTTGTAGTCCGTAGGGGAATCGAACCCCTGTTGGTAGAATGAAAATCTACTGTCCTAACCCCTAGACGAACGGACCGTTTTTTTTGTTTGGTGGTGCAAAGGTACAACAAATTGCTCTCGAAGCAAGCCGTAGCCTGGATAAAACTGCTTTTTTTAGATGAATAAGCAGCTTCTTTGCCCTTGCGTGGGTGTTGTGCTATGGCGTAACGCTATTTGAGCCAATCGCTTTAGGTAATCAACAGGTGATTTAAAATTTCTTAGGACACAGCGCGGGCCTGCCGGGCGAGGCTAAAAATGCTCGGCCAGAATGGCGTGGACCTTGGCCGCCGTGAGGGGCTTGCTCACGAAGCCCGCCACGGTGCCGAGCTGCTGCACGCGCTGCACGTCGCGCGGGTGCAGCGAGGTGGTGAGCATCACAACTACGGGTGCTGGCTCGGTGGGCAGCGGCAGCTGCCGGTAGGATTCCAGAAACTGAAGGCCGTTCATACCGGGCATGTTCACGTCGAGCAGCAGCAGGCGGGGGCACTGGTCGGCGGCGGGCGTGCACCGGGCGGCCAGCAGGTCGAGGGCCTCGCGGCCGTCGCGCGCTACCAGGATGTGCTCGGCCACGCCCAGCTTGGTGAGCAGCAAGTGGTTTAGGTAGTTCGTGGTCTGGTCGTCGTCTACGAGCAGCACGGCGGGCAGCTTGTTCATCGGGGGCGGGCGGAGGTAGGGCGGGCGAGGGGCGGTTGTGCTTATACGGGCGCTAGCGGCGGAAGTACACCGAAAACACAGAACCCACGCCCGACTGGCTTTCGACGGCCAGCCGGCCGCCCGCATTCTCCACTACCTTCTTCACCATATATAGCCCAATGCCCGAGCCCTCGACGCCCACGTGGAAGCGCCGGAACATGGTAAACAGCTCGGCCTGCTGGCCGTCATCGAGGCCCAGGCCGTTGTCCTGCACGCGCAGCACCACGTAGTCGCCCTCGGCGTGGCAGCCGATGTGCACCACCAGCGGGCGCGCGGGGTCGCGGTACTTGAGGGCGTTGCTGAGCAGGTTGTACACCACCGAGCGCAGATTTTTGGCGGAGAAAGCCACCGTGGGGCAGCTATCTACGTCGGTAGTCAGTTGCGCCTGGCTGGCGTGCAACAGGGGCTGCAAATCGAGGCACACCTCGGCCACCACAGGGGCCAGCGCCACGGCGGCCAGCGGCTGGTCGTGCTCCTTTTGCAGCTTAGTCACATCGCTGAGGTGGTCGAGGGTGCGCTGAAAGCGCTCAATAGAATCCTGCATCATGGCCAGCAGCGGGGCCACGGCCTCGGCCAGCGGGCCCTGGGCGGGTAGCTGGTCGTGCAGGGCGTGGGCCAGGCCCTCGATATTGGTGATGGGCGCCTTGAGGTCGTGTGAGGCCGTGTAAATGAAGTTGTCGAGGTCCACGTTGGTGCGGCGCAGCTGCTCGTTGCTGGCTTGCAGCTCGGCGTTCAGGGTCTGGGCTTTATCGCGGGCGGTGCGCAGGCTGGTAGTGAGGCGCTGCAAGGCCTGCTCGGCCTGCTTCTGCTCGTGAATGTCGAAGAGCGTGCCCACGAAGCCATCAAACTCGCCGGCCCGATTGAAGCGCGGCGCGCCCGTGTCGAGCACCCAGCGGTAGCGCCCGTCGTGGCGGCGCTGCCGGTAGAGCACGCTGAACGCCGCCCGCTGTGAGGTAGCATCAAACACAATGGTGCGCGTGCCGGCCAAGTCGTCGGGGTGCACTACGTCGAGCCAACCTTCGCCTAGGCCCTCGCCCACGGCCTGGCCGGTGTAGTGGTGCCACTGCTGGTTGAGGTAAATGCACTGCCCGGCCGCGTCGGTCAGCCATATCATGGCGGGCACGGCGTCGGCCATGCGGCGCAGGTACTGCTCGCTTTGCTCTACCACCTGGCGCGCCCGCACCTGCTCGCTGATGTCGGTGGCCACGGCCGCCACCGCCGTAATGTGGCCCTGGGCATCGCGCAGGGGCTGGTACACGAAGTTGACATACACCGTGCCCGGCTCGCCCTGGTGCAGCACGCGTAGCGGCACCTCGCGCGCCACGTGGGGCACGCCCGTGCGCAGCACGTCGGCCAGCAACTGCTCGAAGCCCTGGCCCCGAAACTCGGGCATGGTATCGAACAGCGGCCGGCCGAGCACCTGCTCGGCCGTGCGCCCCCAGATGGCTTGCAGGCCGGGGTTGCAGACTTCCACTACGTGGTCGGGGCCGGCAAACACGCCGATGGCCACCGGGGCCTGCTCGAACACGCGCTGCAACACTTGCTGCTGGGCCTCGTGCTGCTGGCGGGCCCGCACGCGCTCGGTTACTTCGGTGGCAAACACTGAGATGCCGGCCGGCTGGCCGTCCTCCCGAAACAGCTGGTAGGTGAAATCGAAATAAGCCGGGCGCGGGGACTGCCCGTCGACTTGCCGGATGTTCAGCGGGTGCTCGTAGCCCGCATGCGTTTCGCCGGTGGCATACACTTGGTCGAGCAGCGCCACAAAGCCGTGGGCCACGGCCTCGGGCTGGAGCTCGGCAATGGGCCGGCCCGCCGCGAGGCTGCCCGGCGGAAACAGCCGTTCGTAGGCCGGGTTAAAATAGTCGAGCTGGTGCTCGGGCCCGCGCAGGATGGCCACGGCCGCCGGCGTTTGCTCGAAAATGCGGTAGTGCGTTTCGCGCTGCCGGGCCAGCTGCTCGGCGGTGGCCAGTGATTGTGCCTGGGCGGCATCGGCTCGCTGGCGGCCCAGTACGCTTTCCGTCACGTCCACGATAAACGCCAGCACACCGCGGGGTCGGCCCTGCGCCCCCGGCAGGGGCTGGTACACAAAGTTGACGTAGCGGCTGAACGTCTGGTTCTTAGCTGGGTCGTGCAGCGCTACCTGTGCCTCGGTGCGCGCCAGTGTGCGGCCGGTGGCGTACACTTCATCAAGCAGCTTATCGAAGCCCAGCTTCACCAGCTCGGGCAGCACCTCGGCCAGCGGCAGGCCGAGCTGAGCGCGCTGGGCCACCAGCTCCTGGTAGCGGGCATTTACGAAGCTGTAGCGGTGCTCGGGGCCTTCGAGGGTGGCCACGGCGGCCGGCACCTGGCTCAGTATCTGGTGCAACTGCTGCTCCTGGGCTTGCAGTTGGGCGCGCTGCTGCTCGGCCTGGCGCAGGGCCTGGGTCAGGGCCTGGGTGCGGTCGGCCACGCGGGCCTCCAGCTCCTGGTTTAGCCGGTGCAGTTCGGCCTGCGCGCCGCGTAGCGCCTGGTTTTGGCGGTAGGCTTTGGCGTGGGCGGCCAGCAGCTTTTCATTGGCGGCGGCCAGCTCCGCGTTGGTGGCCGTCAGTGCTTCGTTGAGCTGGGCGGTGCGCTGCTCCTGCTGGGCAGCCTGCTGCCGCGCCCGCACCTGCGGCGTCACGTCGTAGGCAAATACCAGGATGCCATTAACCGCACCGTGCGCCGTGCGCCGCGCCTGGTAGATAAAGTTGTAGTAACGTTCCTCCAGCACCTGCGCGCCCGTGTTATGGTGGTCGAGCTGCACCAGCATCTCGTCAGCGCGGAAGGTTTCGCCGGTGCGGTACACCCGGTCAAGCAGCCCAAAAATAGGCTGCCCCGCCAGCTCGGGCATGGCCTCGGCAATGGGCCGCCCCACGAGCGGGCGGCTACCCACCAGCGTCTGGTAGGGCGGGTTCACAAACTCGAAGCGGTGCTCAGGGCCTTCGAAGATGCAAATCATGGCCGGGGCCTGGTGCAGCAGCGCATACAGCTGCGGCTGTGGCGGCGCAGGGGTAGCGGCGGGCGGGTCGGCTTCGGTTAGGCTGAGCACCAGTACTTGGCCATTGCGCTGCGCCGCCACGCGCAGGTAGCGCGCGTGCCCGCCGCGCGGGTGCGGGTAGTTGCCGGTGTGGTGCGCCAGTTGGCCCGACTCAAACGCCGCGCGGTAAAAAGCGAACAGCTCCGCCTGGCCGGGGTAGGTAGCCTGGTGCGCGGCGGCCGGCCTCTCGGGCAGGTGTAGCAGGTGCTGGGCGGCCGGATTGAGGTAGATATAGGTAAAGTCGAGCAGTTCACCTTCGGCCGAAAGCTCGGGCCGCAGCAGCGCCACCCCCGCCAGCGAAGTAGCCAGCAAAACCGGAAGCAGGTTTTCGTAATCAGGTGAAGGCGTAGTGGCGGAAGCGGCAGACATACAGCAGTAACGAAACAAAAGGAGTTTTCCTTCTGAACCTGAAAGCACAAGCCCGTGACTAGCCGGGCCAGCTCGGTAGTGCGGACAAAACGGCACCCGAACCAATACGGAAACAGTGCCTAAAAGCAGGAAAAATACGCGCCGGCCGACCTTCGATGTCGCTACTGGCCCACCCGGTCCATAAAAAATATAAGCCCGGCCAGCCCATGGATAGTTTAACCCCGGCGCGTTACGGCCCGCGCAGGAGCACATAACAACGCTTTTGCCCGGCCAGAAGTATGCGCCTGGGGGCGGCCCGCCCGCGCCGCCAGCGGCTGGCCCCGGCCCGGCTGCCGGGCGCGGGCGTTATTTTGTGCAACCAACCTGCCCGGCCGCGCCCCGCCGGCTTCTGACTTCCTCGCGTGAAATTTCTTTTATTATTGGTCGGCCGCCGGGCCGCGCTGCCTGCTTTTACCGGGCTGTTTCTGCTGCTGGCACTGCTGGCCACCGCGCAGCGCCACCCGCGCCCGGCTGCTGCCAACGCCAAAGCCAGCACCGCCAAGGCCAAAAGCAAACCCGCTACCCGCGCGCGGGCGCGCTCCGGCGAGCGGCCCGCCGCTCGCACGCCGCGCGCTGCCCGAAGCAAGTCGAAGGAGCAACTGGAGCGCGAGCGCCAGGCCAACCTGGCCCGCATCGCGGAGGCCGGCAAGGTGCTCACCGAAACCACCCAGAAAAAGCAAGCCACGCTGGGCCAGCTCAACGTCATTAAGGAAAAGCTGACGGTGAAGCAAGGGCAGATTCAGCACATCTCGACCCAGTTGCAAGGCATCGAAACCAACGTGCACCACACCGTGCGCCAGGTACTGACCACCCAGGAGCAACTGGCCCGCCTCAAGGCCGAATATGCCCGCCTCATGTACACGGCTTCCAAAACGAGCAGCGGCTTCAACCAGCTCATGTTTTTGTTTGCGGCCGAGTCGTTCAATCAATTTGTGCTGCGGCTGCGCTACGTGCGCCAGTACACCGAAGAGCGCCACCGCCAGGCACAGCGCATCGTGGGGGCGCAGCGCCAGCTCAGCCAGCAGCTCGACGGCCTCACCCAGCAGCGCCAGCGCCAGAAAAGCCTGCTGACCACGCAGCTGGTAGAAAGCCGCAACCTTCAGGGCCTCAAGACTGAGCAGGACCAGGTGGTGCAGCAGCTCAGCCAGCAAGAGCAGGGCCTGCGCGACGAGCTAGCCCAGCGCCAGCGCGCCGTGGCCCAGCTAGAGGGATTGATAGCCCAGCGCGTGCGCGAAGAAATAGCCCGCGCCGCCCGGGCCGCCCGCCTCGCCGCCGCGGCCGAGCGCCGCCGCGCCGCCCGCGCCACGGCCGCCACCCGCCCCGGCCGCCCCACCCGCCGCGAAGCCGAAGAGGAAGCCGGCGACGAGGCCCGCGCCAATCCCGAGAATGACTCGCCCGAAGAAACCTCGGCCGACCGCCGCGCCAGCCGCGTGGCCCTTACCCCGCAAACGGCCCTGCTCTCGTCCAACTTTGCTGGTAACAAGGGGCGGCTGCCCTGGCCGGTAGCGCGAGGCTTCGTGTCGCAGCACTTTGGGCGGCACAACCACCCGGTCCTCAAGCACGTGGTGGTCGAAAACCGGGGCGTCGATATTCAGACCAACAACGGCGAGGCGGTGCGCGCGGTGTTTGCGGGCCGGGTGCTCACCGTGGCTCAGGTGCCGGGCATGAACACCATCGTCATGATTCAGCACGGCGAGTACTTCACGGTGTATGCCCGCCTGCGCTCGGTAGGTGTGCACGAGGGCCAGCTCGTAGATGCCCGCCAGGCCATCGGCACCGCCGCCACCGATGCCGACGGCACGGCCCAGGTGCAGTTTCAGGTGTGGCGCAACTCGGCCAATCTCAACCCCGAAGGCTGGCTGGGGCGTAGGCGATAACCTATCATGCCGAGCGGAGTCGAAGCATCTCTGCCGCACCACTGGACGAACCCAGACGGTGCGGCAGAGATGCTTCGACTCCGCTGCGCTGCGCTCAGCATGAACTGTGTTACTTAGGCAAGGGTGAGATGAAATTTAGGGTCAAAATCGCGGTTGTGGGTGAGCAGAGCCCAGGCCTGGCGCAGCAGGCGGGTGGCCACGGCACACAAGGCCTGGGGCTTGGCTTTCCCCCGTTCCAGCAGGCGCTGGTAGAGGGCCTTGCACGGCGGGTTGGCCCCACAAGCCGACCAGGCCCCCAGGTAGAGCAGGCGGCGCAAGCGC
>CAXYJY010000078.1:0-36090 GCA_964277755.1 uncultured Hymenobacter sp. | reverse complement strand
CGAAGCATCTCTACCGTTGAACTAACTTCTTACGTAAGCAACGGCGCAGTAGAGATGCTTCGACTCCGCTGCGCTCTGCGGACGCCAGATGAGCATGACGGACGACTAAAGCCAGAAACCAAAAAGCTACACCCTCGGCTGCAACAACTTCGCAATCAACCCCGTCCAGCCGGTCTGGTGGCTCGCGCCGAGGCCGTGGCCGGTGTCGCCGTTGAAGTACTCGTGAAACAAAAGGTAGTCGCGAAACTCGGGGTCGTGCTGCAACAGGTCGCTGTCGCCGAAGCAGGCGCGGCGGCCGGTGTCGGCATCGCGCAAGAATAGTTTGGTGAGGCGCGCCGTGAGGGCGTCGGCCACGTCGAGCAGGGTCACGTACTGGCCCGAGTGCGTGGGGTATTCTACCTTGAAATCGTCGCCATAGTAGTGGTGAAAGCGTTGCAGCGACTCGATGAGCAGGAAATTGATGGGAAACCAGATGGGGCCGCGCCAGTTACTGTTGCCGCCGTAGAGGCTGGTTTGCGACTCGGCGGGCTCGTAGCGCACCGTAATGCCCGTTTCGCGGAACTGGTACGGGTGGTCGAGATACACCCGCGAGAGGCTGCGCACGCCGTAGTCGGACAGAAACTCGGCCGTATCGAGCATTCTGAACAGCAGGCGTTTGAGGCGGTGGCCGCGCAGCAAGCTCAGCAGGCGCGTGGCCCCCTTGCCCGGCTCCTGCCAGTGGCTCACGAGCGCCGCCAGGTGCGGGCGGTTGGCGAGCAGCCAGTTCATGCGGGCCACGAAGTCGGGCGCGCTGGTCAGCAGGTCTTCGTCCAGAATCTCTACCGCGAACATCGGAATCAGGCCTACTATCGTGCGCAGCTTCAGCAGCTCGTGGCCGCCCTCGGGCGTGTTGAGGGCGTCGTAGTAAAATTCATCCTCGCCGTCCCAGAGGTCGAGCGCCGTGTTGCCGACGTTGGTCATGGCCTCGGCGATGTAGAGGAAGTGCTCGAAAAACTTGCTCGCCATGTCCTGGTACACCGGGTTAGTGCGGCTCAATTCCAGCGCGATACGCATCATATTGAGCGCAAACATGGCCACCCAGGCCGTGCCGTCGGCCTGCTCGAGGTAGCCGCCGTAGGGCAGCGGGGCCGAGCGGTCAAACACGCCGATGTTATCCAGCCCCAGAAAGCCGCCCTCGAAGATGTTACGCCCGTCGCGGTCCTTGCGGTTGACCCACCACGTAAAATTGAGCAGCAGGCGATGGAACACGGTTTGCAAAAAGGCCAAATCGCCAGCGTCGCCTTGGTGCTTTTGCTCCATCTTGAAGACCCGAAACGCGGCCCAGGCGTGTACTGGCGGGTTCACGTCGTCGAAGCGCCACTCGTAGGCCGGCAGCTGCCCGCTGGGGTGCATGTACCAGTCGAGCAGCAGCAGGCGCAGCTGGTTTTTGGCAAACCACGGGTCAATCTGCGCCAGCGGAATGGCGTGAAACGCCAAATCCCAGGCCGCAAACCAGGGGTATTCCCAGACATCGGGCATCGAGATGATGTCGTTGGCGTCGAAGCTCTTCCAGTCGGCGTTGCGGCCCGCCAGGCGCTCGGGCGGCGGGGCGGGCGTAGCGGGGTCGCCGGCCAGCCAGCGCGGCACATTGTAGTTGTAGTGCTGCTTGCTCCAGAGCATCCCGGCCCAAGCCTGGCGCTGCACGCGGCGGGCGTCGGGGTCGGCCAGGTCGCGCTGCAATTCGGCGTAGAACGACTCGGCCTCGGCCTGCCGCTGCGTCATTATTTCCCCAAAACCGGCGAAGGGCGCGGCCAGCCCGGCCGGCCCCAGTCGCAGGCGCACCTGCTGGGTGGCCCCGGCCGCCAGCGGCAGCACGTAGTGCGCGGCGGCTTTGGTGCCGGTGCGGGCCGGGTTCACGGCATCGCCCTTTTTATCAACGACATAGTCGTGAAACCCATCCTTGAAAAACCGCCCCGGCGCGGGCTCGCCAAACAGGCGCGGCGTGTTGGTTTCGTTGTCGCAGAACAGCAGTTCCGGCCCGCCTTCGGCGTGCCAGGTTAGCTCGCCCAGCTCGGCGTGCGAGGCCAGCACCGAGTTATCGGCCTGGGCGGTGAGGGCGGGGCGCGGGTCGTCGTAGCCCCAGCTCCAGGTGTTGCGAAACCACAATTGCGGCAGCAGGTGCAGCGTGGCCGCGTCGGGCCCGCGGTTCACTACCGTGAGCTGGATGAGCAGGTCGTCCGCGTCGGCCTTGGCGTATTCGGCAAATACGTCGAAGTAGCGATTCTCAGCAAACACGCCCGTGTCGAGCAGCTCAAACTCGGGGTTCTGGCGGGTGCGGCGGGCGTTTTCGTCCAGCAGCTGCTGGTAGGGAAATGCCGCCTGCGGGTACTTATAGAGAAATTTTTGGTAGGAGTGCGTGGGCGTGTTGTCAAGGAAATAATACAACTCCTTCACGTCCTCGCCGTGGTTGCCCTGCGGGCCGCTCAAGCCGAATAGCTGGTCTTTGAGAATGGCGTCCTGCCCGTTCCACAGCGCCAGGCCGAAGCACAGCCGCTGCCGGTCGTCGCAGAAGCCACCCAGGCCCTCCTCGCCCCAGCGGTAGGCGCGGCTGCGCGCCTGCTCGAAGGGCAGGTAGCGCCAGGCGTCACCACCGGCCGAGTAGTCTTCGCGCACGGTGCCCCACTGCCGCGCGGCCAAGTAGGGGCCAAAGCGCCGCCAGGGCTTCTCGGCGGCATCGGCCTGGGCGAGGCGAGTTAATTCCGGGTTCAAATTCTTCTGGTATCTGGAAGTAAAAAACCGTCTGTCATTGCGAGCGCAGCGAAGTAATCGTACCTGTTGAGCACCGCTGTTCGGGTTCTGCTCGGGTGCGATTGCTTCGCTGCGCTCGCGATGACAGACGCTATTTATGCAAGTCAATTAAAAATCAGCCGTTGTCCGCAAAGCCCGGATACAGCGTCATGCCGCCATCCATAAAAATCGTCTGGCCCGTGATATAATCGGCCTCGTCCGAGGCCAGCCAGGCGGCGAGGTTGCCAATATCGGCGGGGTCGCCCACGCGGTTGTAGGGAATGAGCGTGAGCAGCGCTTTTTCCTCCTCAGGCGTGTCGCGGGCCGAGAGGTTGATGGGCGTGGCGATGGCCCCCGGCGCGATGCTGTTGACGCGAATTTTGTGCGGGGCCAGCTCCTGCGCGGTGCTTTTCATGAGCTGCATAATGCCGCCCTTACTGCTGGCGTAATTGACGTGGCCGGCCCACGGAATGACTTCGTGCACGCTGCTCATGCAAATGAGCTTGCCCAGCGCCCGGCTCAAATCGGGCTGCGGGCCGCGCCGCACAAACTCGCGGGCGGCTTCGCGCAAAGTCAGAAACTGGCCGGTCAAATTTACGTCAATCACCTTCTGCCACTGCTCCAACGTCATATCCAGAAACGGCGAATCGACCTGAATACCAGCGTTGGCCACCACGATGTGCAGGGTACCGTACTTCTCGATGGCCTGCTTGAACATGGCCTGCACCTCGGCTTCCTTGCTCACGTCGGCCTGCGCGGCGTAGGCCTGCCCGCCGGCGTCGGTGATGGTTTTTACGACCTTGTCGGCGCCCTCCTGGTCGTGGCTGTAGTTGACGACCACGGCGGCCCCGTGGGCGGCCAGCGCCACCGCCACGGCCGCCCCGATGCCGGAGCTGGCCCCGGTCACGAGGGCAAATTGCCCGTTGAGGCGAGTTGAAGAATTAGTAGGCATATGCAGTCAAAATGAAGGGCCGCGCCGGGCGAGAACCGGCCGCCAGCCCGTGATACGGCCCTAAAGACGAGCCCCGGCGGCCTTGGGTTTTGCCGGCCGGCGGCCAAGGCCAACCGCTCATTTTACCTTCATTTGAGAGTGAGGCGATAGAAGCGCTTAGTTGGTCGGCATAACAGGCGGCACGGCCGACTGCACTGCGCCGCACCTAGGGGCGACCGGTAGCTTTGGTGGCATCGTCACACTACCTGCCCGGTAGGTAGCGAAGCTTTCACCTTTTCATCCTTTTACCTATGCGTATGCACGCCCTCCGGCTAGCCCTGCTGGCCGCCACTCTTGCCACTACCGACCTCGCCGCCCAGGCCGCTCCGCTTCAGGAAGCGCCCACCCAGGGCCGCCCACGCGGTGGCGCCGACCGCTTCAAAGACCTCAACCTCACCGACGACCAAAAAGCTAAAATCGACGCTCTGATGAAGGAGCAGCGCGACCAGCGCGGCCGACAGCAGGGCCCGCCCTCCGAGGCCGACCGCCAGGCCATGCAAACCCGCCGCGCCGAGATGGACGCTAAAATCAAGGCCATCCTCACCCCCGAGCAGTACGCCAAGTATGAGGCCATGCGCCCGCAGGGTGGCCGCGGCCAGCGGCCCCAGGGTAGCGGCGAGTAGATTCTTTTCACAAGAAAGCCCCTGGCCGCACGCGCGGCCAGGGGCTTTCTTGTGTAGTAGCAGTTCCTAGCTCCAGCGGCTCAGAAACTGCCCGAACGCCTCCTTGTATTGCTCGCCCACCGGGATGGTTTCGCTGCCAATCTGCACCGTGAGGCGGCGCACCGACTCGATTTTATCGAGCGCCACGATAAACGAGCGGTGGATACGCATGAAGCGGCGGGCGGGCAGCTTTTCCTCCATCGAGCGCAAGCTCATCAGCGAGAGTAGGGCGCGGGGCGTGCTTTTGAGGTGAACTTTCACGTAGTCTTTCAGGCCTTCCACGTACAGAATATCGTTGAGCGCCACCCGAATGAGCTGGTATTCTACTTTCAGGAAAATGTGGTCCTCCTCGGGTGCGGGGGCCTGGGCGGGCTCAGCGTGGCTGCTGGCCAGTTCGACGTAGGCTTTGGCCTTGTTGGCGGCCCGGAGAAACTCCTCGTAGTTAAATGGTTTTACCAGGTAGTCGAGGGCATCGACCTTATAGCCGTCCAGCGCATACTGCGGGAAGGCGGTGGTGAAAATAATGCGCGGCGGGCTGCCCGCCTGCCCCAGCACGCGCGCCAGCTCCAGGCCCGTCAGCTCCTGCATCTGGATGTCGAGAAAGGCCACGTCTACCTTTTCGGTGAGCTCGTGCAGGCCGTTGAGGGCCTCCACGCCGCTGCCGTAGCTACCTACCAGATTGAGAAAAGGCGTCTGCTTGATAAAGGCGCAAACCAGGGCTAGGGCCAGCGGCTCGTCGTCGACGGCGATGCAGTTGATGGGCATAAGTGATGAGTAATTATTAGTTGTTACCGTTTTGTCATTGCGAGCGCAGCGCAGCAATCGCATCAGAGCAGCCGCGCCATTCGGGTGCGATTGCTGCGCTGCGCTCGCAATGACAAAACGTACCCTACGCGCCTACCTGCAACGCCAGTTGCACGTCGAACTCGTTATCGGGCGTGCGCTCGGTTACGTGCAGGGCGTAGCGGCCGGGGTAAAGCAGGTCGAGGCGGCGGCGGGTGTTGGTGAGGCCGATGCCGTTGGAGCCGGCCAGGTCGGTGCCAGCGCGGGGCACCAGCGTGTTGCGCACCTCTATTTTGAGGCGGTCGGCAGCAGGCTGCTTGAGGCTGATGACAATGCGGCTGGCCTGGGTAGCGGCCACACCGTGCTTGAAGGCATTCTCTACGAAGGGCAGCAAAATCATTGGCGCGATGAGCACTTCGCGCACCGGCTCGGGGTGCTCGAACACTACCTGCACGCGGTCGGTGAGGCGCAGCTGCATAAGCGTGATATAATCCTGGATAAAAGCTACTTCCTGGCTCAGCTGGGCGTGGCCGGCGGCCGTGTCATACAGCACGTAGCGCATCATGCGCGAGAGGCGGTGCAGGGCCGCCCGCGCCCGCTCGCCATCGATGAGCGTGAGCGAGTAGATATTGTTGAGGGTGTTAAAGAAGAAATGCGGGTTTATCTGAGCCTTGAGCAAGCTCAGTTCGGCTTCGGTGCGCTGCTGGTCTATCTGCACACGCAGTTGGGCCTCGCGCTGCCAGTGCTGCACCACCGTGAAGGCCGTGGCGATGCCCAGCACCAGCAGCGTAATGAGCATGGTAACCAGGTCGAAGCGCCCCCCCCGGCCGCCGCGCGGGGGCGGCGGGGGGCCAGGCCGGTGGTGAGCCGCTTCGCTGGGCGCCACGCCGCCCGCCGCCTTAAAGGCTTCGCGCAGCAGCTCAGGCAGGTGCAGGGCGTTTTCGAGACCCCGGCTCAAAAGCTGAATGGCCGCCGCCGTGCCAATTAACGACAGAATAAACCAGCCCGTGTGCCCACGTAGCAGCAGGCGCGGCACGCTCACGTAGGCCGTGAGGTAAAACGCGCCCGCCCACAGCACTAGCAACACGCCCTGCTTTACCCAAAACTGGGGCGGCAGCGTAATGTGCCCCGACATGGGCTGAAAAACCAGCAACGTCAGCGCCAGCAGCCCCCAGGCCAGCACGTGAATCAGGGGCGTGAGATAGCGCCGAAAAGTGAAAGCAGCCATAGTAAAAATCCAGTACGCGTCAAAAGTAGCCGCCCCTCGCCGGCCCCCGCCCCTACTCCCGACTACCGGGCCGATTGTGCCGACTGCGCCCCGCGTTTCTTCGGCCAGATGAAAAGTTGCGCGGATGGTGTAGTTCGCGTTTGGGCGAGCACCGTCGTAGACTACGCTATCCGCGCACCTTTTCATCCGGCTACCGTTGTGGCAAACGCAGCTCCGCGCGAGTCGCGCCGCCTGTGCCAGGCACGTACCCCGTCTGCCGGGCCCCGAATAATTTATCTTCTGCTTAAACCCAAGGCCGGCCATCGCTTCTTAGCTAGAGGTATCGGCCATCTTTTTGATAAAGGCTGGGTGGTATTTAACCCTCATTAGTCATTCACGTTGAAGCGCTCTATTTGACATTACTCTACTACGTATTCGTCGTGCTTTGCTGCTAATGACTCCTGCGCCTGCCCCACCCGTAGCCGCCGCCCCGGCGGCCGACACCACCGCTTTCCGGCAAAAAGAAACCGTGCTGGCCGGCTACCTCGCCGCCTTCGCGGTGGTGTACTACCGCCTGCCCGCCGAGCGCGCCCCGGCCCAGCTCACGGCCACGCTGCGGGTCGAAACGGCCGACACGGCGTTTCCGCCCGCCGCCGTCACGCTCCAGCTCGCCGACGACCTCACCCTGGCCGAGGTAGCCGCCGAGGCTGCCACCCGCCTGCTCATGGCCCTGGCCGGCGTGCCCGACGAGCTGGGCGCAGCCATCGGGCGCGGCCGGCTGGCCTTCGCCGCCCCCGAAGCCCAAATCCCCGACGATACCTGGGAGCTGACCGTGAGCTTTGGCCCCACGCCCGGCGAGGCCGCCACCCTCAGCTTCGGCACGCCCGGCGAGGCCGCCGCGCCCCGCGAAACCGCCTACCTGCCCGCGCACGTGCAGGCCGTGTTTGCGCAGTTGACCCAGAGCCCGGCCGCGCTGGTGGGCCACGTGTTTTTTCTGGCCGAGGAGGAAGTAGCCCAGCTGCGGCAGTTTCGGGCGGGGCCAGCGCTGGTGGCCGAGGGCGGGCTGCAGCAGCTGCACCAGCTCTTCGAGGAAACCGCCCGCGCCTACCCCAACCACGTGGCCCTGAGCTGGCTGGGCCAGCCCTGCACCTACCACGAGCTCGACGCCCGCGCCGACCAGCTGGCCGCCTACCTGCGGCAGCAGGGCGTGCAGGCCGGCGACTTCGTGGGTTTGCTCATGGCCAAGTCGGTGGAGTTATACGTCGGGATGCTGGCCGTGCTCAAGGCCGGCGCGGCCTACGTGCCACTCGACTTGTCGTTTCCGCCAGACCGCGTAGCCTTCATTCTGGAAGACTGCGGCGCGCGGGCCTTGCTGATAAACAACGACTTGCCCGAAGGCCTGGCCGCCTGGCCGGGCCAGGTGCTCAATTTGCGCCAGCCTATACCAGCCGGGCCGGCGTTTGGGGAGCCAGCGGCCGTTGGCCCCGACTCCATTGCCTACGTCATCTACACCTCGGGCACCACGGGGCTGCCCAAGGGGGTGCTCATTCCGCACCGCAGCATCTGCCACCTGGTGCGGGCCGAGCAGCAGCTGTTTCAGCCCACCCCGCACGACCGCGTGGTGCAGGGCTTCTCGGTGGCCTTCGATGCCTCACTGGAGGAATTGTGGCTGGCCTGGGCGGCCGGGGCCGCGCTGGTACCCGTGCCCGAAGAGATTATGAAAGCGCCCGACGCGCTGCCGGGCTTTCTCGCTGATAACCACGTCACCATCTTCTCCACGGTGCCCACGCTGCTGTCGCTGCTGCCGGCCACGGTGCCCACGCTGCGGCTGCTCATCTTGGGCGGCGAGGTGTGTCCGCCCGAGCTGCTGGCCAAGTGGGCCAGCCGGCAGTGCCGGGTAGTGAATACTTACGGCCCCACCGAAGCCACGGTGGTGGCCACCGCCGCCGACTTCGTGCCCGGCCACAAGCTCACCATCGGCCGGCCGCTGGCGGGCTACGAGGTGCTGATACTCGACCAGCAGGGCCAGCTGCTGCCGCCCGGCGCGGCCGGCGAGCTGTGCATCGGGGGCGCGGCGCTGGCCGCCGGCTACCTCAACCGGCCCGAGCTCAGCGCCGCCAAGTTCAACACCGTGAGTGAGTTGGCCAACGGCTTCGGCGGCCGCCTCTACCGTACCGGTGATTTGGCCCGATTCGAGGCCGATGGCAGCATCGATTTTCTGGGGCGCATCGACACGCAGGTGAAAATCCGGGGCTTCCGGGTCGAGCTGGCCGAAATCGAGAGCCTGCTGCTGCAATGGCCGGGCATCCGCAACGCGGCCGTGGCCCTCAAGGAAGGCACCGACGGCGTGAAAAAGCTCATCGCCTACCTTATCCTGGAGCCCAACCAGCTGCTCGATGAGAAGGCCGTGCGCGCCTATCTGCGCGAGTGCTTGGCGCCCTACATGCTACCCGCCGCGCTGGTGCCGCTGGCGGCGTTTCCGCTGCTCACCAGCGGCAAGGTCGACCGCAAGGCCCTGCCCTACCCCGTGGGCGGCGGCCAGCCTGTGGCCCGCGAGCTAACGCTGCCCCACACCCCCACCGAGGCCGCGATTTACGCCGTGTGGCAAAAGCGCTTCGATACGGCCGACCTCTCCATCACCGACGACTTTTTCGACCTCGGCGGCAACTCGCTGCTGGCCTCGCTCATCGTGTCGGAGCTGCGCCAATCGCCCGAATTTCAGGGCCTGTCGGTGAAGGAGATGTACACCCGCCGCACCATCGCGGCGCTGGCCGCCGCCGTGGAGGCCGAAATCCAGCGCGCCCAGTCCGCCCCCGCCGCGCCCGAGTTGGCGCGCGCGCCGCTGCGGCCCGCCTCGGTGGGCACGCGCCTGGCCACGGCCACGCTGCAAGCCAGCGCAGTGTTCCTGTTTTACGCCGGTCCCATTCTGCTGCTCAATGGCTCGCTGCACTGGCGCGGGCTGCTCGGCGGCTGGTCGTGGGAGGTGATGGTAGCGCTGGTGCTGGGGGCCACGCTGGCCTACGTGCCGCTGGCCTGCAGCCTCACGGTAGCGCTGAAGTGGCTGGTTATCGGCCGCTTCCGGGCCGGTGAGCACCCGCTGTGGGGCTGGTACTACCTGCGCTTCTGGCTGGTGAAAAAGCTGGTGGAGGGCGCTCCCACGCAGTTGCTCTCGGCCACGCCGTTTCTGGCCGTGTTCTACCGCCTGCTGGGGGCTAAAATCGGGCGCAACGTGTACCTGGGCACTACCCGCGTCATGGCCTTTGACCTGCTCACCATCCACGACGGGGCCAGCCTGGCCCGCGAAGCGGGCCTGCTGGGCTACCGCGTTGAGCGCGACCGCCTTATCATTGGCCCCATCACAGTGGGCCGCGACGCCTACGTAGGCTTGCGCGCCATTCTCGAAAACGACACGCAGGTGGGCGACGAGGCCGAACTGGACGACCTCTCGGTGCTGCCTGCCGGGCAGCAAATTCCGGCCCGCGAGGGCTGGCTGGGCTCGCCGGCGCGGCGCGTTCGGGCGGTGGCCAGCGGGCCGCTGGCGGCCCGGCCCGCCCCTGGTGCGGGCTACCAGGTGGCGCAGCTGCTGGCCATCGCGCTCATGCTGCTAGTGCCCACGCTGGCCGCCGCGCCGGTGCTGGGGCTGTTTTATGAAGCCGTGGAGCGCTGGGACTTCGAGCCGGCGCTGCTGACGCTGCTGCCGCTGTCGGCGCTCTACGTGCTGCTGCTGGGCGGTATTCTGGCCTTGATAAAGCGCTTCGCGGCGGGCCGGCAGGCGGCGGGCACGCTGCCGCTGCACAGCCTGGCCTACGTGCGCCACTGGCTCGCCGATGCCGTGCTGGCCCAGAGCCTGGCGCTCATGAAGTCGCTCTACGCCACCATCTACGCGCCCTACTGGCTGCGCTTGCTGGGGGCTAATATTGGCCGCCGGGCCGAGGTCTCGACCCTCAACCACATCTCGGCCGACCACCTCACGGTAGGCGCGGGCGCTTTCCTGGCCGACTCGGTGAGCGTGGGCGCGCCGCGCGTGCAGCACGGCTGGGTGCAGGTGCAGCCCACGGTGGTGGGCGAACGCACCTTCATCGGCAACAGCGCGGTGCTGGCCGGTGGTACCGTGCTGGGCACCGGCAACCTGATTGGCGCGCTCTCGTCGGCCCCGCCCGACGCGCCGGCCGATGGCACGTCGTGGGTCGGCTCGCCCAGCTTTTTGCTACCCAACCGGCCGGTGTCGGCGGCCTTCGCGGCCGAGTTCACGTTTGCGCCGCCCGCCCGGCTGGTGTGGGCGCGGGGCACGGTGGAGATTTTCAAAATCATTCTGCCCTACACGTTCGCGTTTCTCACCTTCGCCATCCTGTACCACTACACCAAGTGGCACCTGCTTAACTACCCGTTCTGGAGCAGCCTGGGCGTGGGCACGAGCGCGTTCATCGCCATTATCATGGGTTTTTCGCTACTTACGGCCTTGCTCAAATGGGTGCTCATCGGGCGCTACCGGCCTTCGGAAAAGCCATTGTGGTCGTCGTTCGTGTGGCGCAACGAGCTCATCAACTCCCTGTGCGAAAGCTACGTGTATCCGTTCTGGGAAGCGCCGCTGCTGGGCACGCCGTTCGCTACCTGGTTTTTTCAGCTCATGGGCAGCCACTTCGGCCACTCGGTGTACATCGACACGACGGAAATCACCGAGTTTGACTTGGCCTGGGTGGCCGACCACGCCGTACTCAACAACGGCGCGACCATCCAGACACACTTGTTCGAGGACCGCATCATGAAGATGTCGGATTTGCGCATCGGGCGGGCGGCTACCGTGGGCACCTCGTCGGTGGTGCTCTACGATTCGGTTATTGGGCCGGGGGCCACGCTCAAGAGCTTATCGCTCTTGATGAAAGGTGAGAAACTGCCCGCCGAAACCCGCTGGCAGGGCATCCCGAGCAGCTTCGTCTCGGGCTAGCAGCCGGCCCGACGAGCCTACCTATTATCCCCTTATTTCTGCATGAAGCTACTTCTAAGTGCTTTGCTCTTACTACCCACCCCGCTGCTGGCCCAGCTAAATACCACCGGGCCACCCGCTGCCGCTGCCCACGACACCACCGCCACCTCTGAGTGGACGCTGAGCCTGCTCGCCGACCAGCGCACCTACTACCTGGCCCGCGAATACGGCGACCACGCGCTGTCGCTGGCGCCGAGCCTCACCTATAGCCATCGCAGCGGCCTCTACGGCACCGTCAGCGGCTATTACTTCCAGCAGAGCCAGCCGCCCCACTATGCCTTCACTGACCTGGAGCTGGGCTACGCCAACGACTTTACCGACAACTGGACCTATTCCGTGTCCTACGACCGAGTATTTTTCACGCCGCCGCTCAGCGCCACCGACCGGCTCATCCCCAACGGCCTGGAGGCCTACACCGCCTACCAGCTGGGGCCGCTGCAAGTGGCGGCCGACTACAATCTGTTCTACGGCAAGTCGTCGGCCCAGACCCTCACACTGGGTTTGAGCGGTGCGTTTAAGAAAGAGGAATGGCTGGGCTTCGACGAGGTCAGCCTCACGCCCGAGGCGCAGGTGCTGTGGGGCTCGCCACTGGCGCTAGCTCGCTACGGCGGCACCTACGGCCCTACTACCACCACGACCATAAGCAAGGCGCACGGCCGCCGCAAAACCACCACTACCACCGAAACCCCATCGCAGGCCGTGCGCCTGCTCGGCTACGAGCTGGCGCTGCCGCTGCGGGCCGAGCGCGGCGCGCTGGCCTACACCCTGGCCGGGCACTACCTCGTGCCGCGCCGCACTCCCGACGACGCGGCCACGCCCCTGCCCACCGGGGCCTATCTGAGCCTGCAAGTCGACTTTTCTTTCTGAGGCCAGGGCCGCCTCGCCAAAAGCCAGTTAAAATTTTCTCATTGATAAACAACGCTTTGCGTCACTAACTAACGATTGTTAGTAAAAATAACTAACATTTGTTAGCCAAATTCGAATAAGGCGGTACATTTGTCACACCCAATCTCCATTCCCACCCGCGTTAGTAAGAGCCCGTCCTGATTTTTCGTGGTGCCGCCCCCGGTCGCACCCACTTTTCTACCCTGGCCATCCTCCCACCCTACGCCAGCGGCTCCAAGTCCCACCCACCCTCCTCACCCTCCCGGATGGGTTCTTACTACCATCGCCCAACGCCCTGCCCGGCCCCTTTGCCGGACAGGGCGTTAGTGTATGCACCATGACCAAGAACGGCAAACCCACTAAGCGCCAGGTTATTCTGGAAGAAGCCGCCAAATTGTTTAAGGACAAAGGCTACGTCGGCACTTCCATGCGCGACATTGCCGGGCAGGTGGGTATGGAAGCGGCCAGCATGTACAACCACATCAAGTCGAAGGATGAGATACTGGATAGCATCTGCTTTCGCATTTCGGATATATACATTGCGCAGCTGCACGAGGTGGAGCAGCTGCCGCTCTCGTTTGGGGAGAAAATCCGGGTGCTCATCCGCCAGCATATCCAATTGATGGTGGAAGACGGCCCCGACGTGTCGGTGGCCAACCACGACTACAAGTACCTGCCCGCCGGCCGCCTAGCCGATTTCACGGAGGCTCGCCGCCGCTACGAGAAAGGCTTTGCCGCGCTCATCGCGGCGGGCGTGGCCGCGGGCGAGTTTCAGGCCGTGAACCCTACGGTGGCGCTCTACACTATTTTGTCGGCCGTGCGCTGGGTCGAATTGTGGTTTAAGCCGGGCCGCAGCCTCTCGGCTCAGGAGCTGGAAGACCACATTATCACGATGCTGCTCAACGGACTGGAGCGACGCTGAAACTCGTTGCTACTGCGCCATTCCCAGCTGATTGACAGCGTACATAATCCGGAACTGTTCTGGTTTTAAGTGGCCCGGCGGCGGGCGCGGTCGTATCTTGCCGTGCTCTTCTTTTTGCCGCTTCGTATTAGTTAGTTTTTATGTCTGCGTCTGACGCAAGCCTGGACGCGCACGCCCAGGCCATTGCGACCCGGCTGCTGGCCCGCGACCCCTTCAGCCAGTGGCTGCAGCTGGAACTGGGCGAAGCGCGGGCCGGCTATTGCCGCCTGCACCTGCGGGTGCGCCCCGACATGCTCAACGGGTTTGGCACCCTGCACGGCGGCGTGGCCTTTGCCGCCGCCGATACAGCCTTCGCCGTGGCTTGCAACAGCCATGGCCGGCAGAGCGTGGGCCTCACGGCCACTATCGATTACCTCGCCGCCGGCCGCCTGGGCGATATCCTGACCATCGAGGCCCGCGAGGAAAGCCTGCAAGACAAAGTGAGCGTATACCAACTGCGCCTTACCAGCCAGCAGGGCACGCTGCTGGCCATGTACAAGGGTACGGCCTACCGCACCCGCCACGATATTTTGTAGCGCGGGCCAGGGGTAGAACTATGCCCGCAAGGAGTAGTGTTTTTTGAACACCCGGCCAGTGGCCCGGCCGGCGTACTTTTACCGGCGCTTCCCATTCGCCCCGCTCCTTCCGACGTGTCTGGCTACGTCTTATTCGTTGATACCGAGACCTCGGGCCTGCCCGCCGACTGGCGGCGGCCCTATGCTGAGCCCGGCGCCTGGCCCCACGTGGCCCAGATAGCCTGGCTGCTCTACGGCCCCGATGGCGAGCTGGTGAAAACCGAAAACCACTACATCCGCCCCAGCGACTATGACCTGACGCCCGCTTCCACCCAGATTCACGGTCTCACGCTGGCCTTTTTGCACGAGCAGGGCCAGCCACGCCGCCAGGTGATGCAGCGCCTGCACGACGACCTGGTGCGGTATAAGCCGCTGGTAGTGGGTCACTTCCTGGTGCTCGATTTCCACATGATGGGCGTCAGCTTTCACCGCGCCGGCTTAGATAACCCACTCGTGGACTTGCAGTTGCCAACCTTCTGCACCATGCGCCTCACCGAGCGCTTTATGCAGCCCGTGCGCCAGCAATACATGCGCCTGGCCGAGCTCTATCAGCGGCAGTTTGGGCGGCCCATGCTGCGCCAGCACGATGCCCTGGCTGATGCCGAGGCCACGGCGCAGTGCTTTTTCGAGCTCCAGCGCACCGGCGACATCGACGCTGATACGCTGGCTTCGCAGGCCCCGCTAGCTCCGCCGCCCACCCACGCCGCGCTGGCCGCTGCCCGCCGCCCGTTCTGGAAATACTGGCTGGGAATCATTTAACAATTAACATTTATCATTTAACAGCTGGTTTTGCGTCGTATCCTGTTTTGCTACCTAGTATTGCTACCTGTTAAATGTTAATTGATAAATGGTAAATGAAGTAGCGTTTCTGCGCACCGTTGAGCCCTTCAACCTCTTGCCGCCCGAGGTACTGGAAGAAGTGGCCACCCTGCTGCAAGAGGTGACGCACCCGCGCGAGGCGGTTATCTACCACCAGGGCGAAACCAAGCTGCGCGGCGTCGATTTGATAGTCGAGGGGGCTTACGACACATTTTTTTACGATGGCCAGCAGCAGCGCCGCCTCGCCGAGGTGTACGGGCCGGGCGAGTGCTACGGCGGCGTGTCGGTGCTGCTCAATAAGAAGCGCTCGCTGCGCACGGTGCAGGCGCGGGCCGGCACGCGGGTGTACTTCTTGCACCGCAACGACTTTCGGGCGCTGTGCCTGGGCTACGAGGCTTTCTTCCAGTACTTTACCAGCCGCTACGGGCAGCTCATGGGCGACACCGAATACGCCCAGCTGGTACACCCTGGCCCGCAGGCCGCCCAGAATTTCATCGCCGCCGACGAGCTGTACTCGCGCCGCATGGCCACCGTGGAGCTGCGCCCCCTGCTGGCCTGCCCCGGCCACACGCCCACCCACGAGGTGGCCCGCCGCATGGCCCGCACTCGCACGAGCTGCTATTTCATTCTGGATGAAACCGAAAAGGATGTCGTAGGCTACGTCACTGACATCACGCTGCGCGACAAGGTAGTGGCCGGGCTGGGCGATGCCCGCCTGCCTATCAGCACCTACCTCGACGCGCCTACGCGCGCGGTGAGCAGCCAGGCCTTTGTGTATGAGGCTCTGCTACTGATGTTCAGGACCAAGACGCGCTACCTGCTGGTGGAAGACAATGGGCGCTACCTGGGCTTCATTAGCCGCAACAAGCTGCTGGCCGAGCAGGCGCAGTCGCCGTTCTTGTTTATTCAGGGGGTGCGGCAGGCGCAGTCGCTGCGCGAGTTGCGGCGCAACTGGCAGAAGGTGCCGGACATCGTGTTTCAACTGCTCGACCGCGGCGTGAAGCCCGAAATCGTGAACCAGGTTATCACGACCGTGGCCGACACCATCGCCCTGAAAGTCATTGAGGACGTGATAGCTGAGCTGGGGCCGCCGCCGGCCAAGTTTGTGTTTATCGTGCTGGGCTCGGAGGGGCGGCAGGAGCAAACGCTGCACACCGACCAGGACAACGCCATCATCTACGAAGACAAGGCCAACGAGCACCGCGAGGAGGTGCGGGCGTACTTTCTGCACTTCGCCACCGAGGTCAGCGACCGCCTCAACGAGATTGGCTTCAGCTTCTGCGACGGTGGCTTCATGGCCAAAAACCCCAAGTGGACGCACTCGCTCTCGCATTGGAAGCGCAACTACCAGGAGTGGCTGCACGAGTCGAACCCCGAAAACGTGATGCGCTTCGCGGCATTTTTCGACATCCGCTTTTTGTATGGCGAGGCGGGCATCCTGGACGAGCTGCGCGAGTTTCTGGATTTGGAACTGCAAAAACCGCTCGACCGCTTTCTGCACTATATGGCCATCAATGCCTTGCAGTACGAGCCGCCGCTCACGTTTTTCAACAACATCCGCACCTTCGCGGTGGGCGACCAGCAGGTGATTAACCTCAAGAAAATCATGTCGCCCATCGTGGATTTGGTGCGCGTGTTTTCGCTCAAGCACCGCGTCTTCGCCACCAATACTGGGCAGCGCCTGGCCGCCCTGCGCCAGCTCGGCGTGTTCACCGAAAAGGACTACCAGGAGTTGCTACAATCGTACTACTACCTCATGGGCATGCGCCTCAAAAAGCAGGCTGGCCAGATGATGCACGACAAGCTGCCGCCCGATAACTACCTCGACCCCAAGAAGCTGACCAAGGTAGAGCGCGTGACGCTGAAGGAAATTTTCAAGGTGACTGCCGATTTTCAGCTCAAGATTAAGGTCAGCTTCGCCAAACAGTTATAGCGCACTGCTGGGGCAAGGTTAGCAAAGCACTGTCCTCCCAACTCTCGCGATAGCAAGAAGTTACCCGGTAGCAAAATTTAACGCTGCGGCGTACACTTGCGCGAGTATTGGCTCGCGCACGCCGGCGGGCAGCATGGGTAGCGGCGTATCCTCCAACCCCCGGTATGCGACGTTTTTATTGCCTGGTCTCGCTGCTACTGGCCTTTACCACCCAGGCCCAGACGCCCGATTCACTGTTTGGGCGGCTGGCCCGGCAGCTGGCGCTCAGCGACACGGCCACCCGTTCGGCCGTGTTTCTGCACCTCGACAAGACGGTGTACGCCGCCGATGAGAACGTGTGGTTTGCCGCCTACCTGCTGCATGCGCCCCCGGCCCAGGTGCACCACACGCTCTACCTCACCTTGCTCGACGAGGTGGCGCACCGCGTGGTGGCTTCGTATCAGTTTGCGCTGGAGCGAGGCCTAGCCAGCGGCAGCCTGGCCCTACCCGATTCGCTGCGCAGTGGCCAGTACTGCCTGGCGGCCTACACCAACAAAAGCCTGGCCGAACAGCGGCCATACGTTTTCCGGCAGCCACTGCAAGTAGTGGGGCTGCGCAAGAACCCGTTTGCGCTGCAAGTCGCCGGCACCCGCCAAGGAAACACGATAGTGTTTACCGGCCAGGTAGTGCGCGCGGAAGGCAGCGGGCCCTTGCCGCCCACCGTGGCGCTGACCCTCGTGGCCGACGGCCAGCCGTACCAACGGCTGGAACAGCGCCTGGGCAGCGCGGGGCAACTTCAGTTCACCATTCCGGCGGCGCTGGCGGCGAAGTCGTGGGAGCTTAGCGGCGAGTTGGAGCGGGGGCCAGAGCGCATGGCGTTCCGGCAGCCCCTGACCTGGCTGCCGGCCAGTAGCTCGCTCACTTTTTTTCCGCCCGCCGGCGGCTTGCGGGCGGGCCGGGCGGTGCAGGTGGCGGTAAGTGCCAAAAGCTCGACGGGCCGCGCGCTGGCCAAAAGCTGCGTCTTGCTGGAGAATGACGCGGAGGTTACTTCCTTCACCACTGACCGCACCGGCAACGGGGTTTTCGCCTTCACACCCCAGGTTGGGCCACGCTATGTAGTGAAGTTTAAGGCAGAGAGTGTCGTGCCGCAGCAAGATTTTCCGGCCATTACGGCGGGCAGCTGGGGCCTTCGCCCCGCCAGTTCGGTCGTGCGCGACACGCTGCGGCTGTTCGTGACTACCCCTGCGCCGGGCAGCGCCTGCCTGCTTGCCCTGCACGACACGCGCGCCATGCGGTACGGGGCCTACCTCCGGCCCCGCAAAACGGAAACGCTGCTCAGGATTCCGGTCGGCGGGTGGGCGGGCGGCATCCTGCACGTCGGCCTCTACCAGCCCGATGGGAGGTTGCTGGAGAATCGGCTGGTTTTGCTTCAGCACCCCAACCCGGTCAGGGCCACGCTGCAAGCCGATGCGGCCAGCTACCGGCCGCTCTCGCCAGTAATCCTGCGCGTGAAAGTAACTACTGCGCAAGGCGAACCGGCGAAGGGTATCTTTTCGTTTTCGGCGGCTTTGGCGCAGGCCAGCACCGCCGAAACCAAAGACATTGAAGTGTTTAACTGCTACGAGCGGTTTCTGTCCGACCGGGTCTTGCTGCCGGCCGCCGCGGGCCTGCCCGACGACCGGCCGGCAGCCGCCCTGCTGCTGCGGCAGGAGCACATCCTGGCCGATTCGGCCTGGGCGGCCGGCGGCCTGCCCCGCCCGGCGCGCTACGATGGGCAGGTGCTTTACCACGACAAAAAACTCAGGAAGCCAGTCGACTTGATGGTTTTAGGGCAGCAGGCTACGCTGTTTCAGTCCGATAGCCTGGGCCGCTTTACGCTGCCCTACCAGGCCCTCCGGGCCGAGGCCGGCAAGAAAGTCGCGCTCTCGGTGGTGGGCAAAAGCCCGGTGGGCTACAAGCTGGAGCTGACGCCGCCGTGGGCAAACGTCAACGCGGCCCTGGCCAGGCACTACCTCTGGCACAGCGCAGGCGTGCCCGACGAGCTGTCCAGCGAGCAGAAGCAGCTGCTGGCCTCCGCGCGCGTCTTGCTGAAAGACGTGGTCGTGACGGGCAAGAAAGCGGACACCAGCACCTACTACGGCAAACCCAATAGCAGCGGCACGTGCAGCGACTACGTCTGCCAGTTCGACGTGCTAAACTGCCCCTACCACTACGGCGTGAAAAATCCGGTAGAAGGGTACTCGTACAACCTGGAAACCGCGTCTGGCATCACCAAAGTGGTTTATCACTGCCCCTATCAGGCTAAATCCTCGTTCATCCGCGAGGTGCCGGCTACAGTGAAGTACACGCCCTTCACCCCCTTCAACCCCTCCAAACCGAATCTGTCGGCGGCGCTGAGCAATACGACCCTGCACTGGCAGGCGCTGGTTGAAACCGACGAGCGGGGCGAGGCGACCATCCGGTTTTACACCAATGCCCGCAGCGGCCGGTTCAAAGCCCTGGTGCAGGGGGTGGCCGGCAATGAGGTTTTTCGCGCGGAGCTGTTTGTTGAGGTTACGCAGTAGCGAGTTCCAACGAATTGATTAGCAACGGCTATTGGTGCGTACCCCGTGGCTACTGGCGGCTCCGCCGAGGCTTTGCCGGTAGCACCCGGTGTGGCGGGCGGGGCCATCTGGTTTAGTAAAAAAGGCCCTTGGCTCGCTAAGAACCAAGGGCCTTTTCTATTCAAAAGCAAGCCATGCCTTACGACACTACCTGCTTCTTATCGTCCTCGGCGGGCTGGCCGCCAAGCACGCCTTTGGCCACTTTCACCACGTTGTCGACGGTGAAGCCGAACTCTTTCATCAGGTAGTCGGCGGGGGCCGACTCGCCGAAGCGGTTCATGCTGATGCTGGCGCCCTCGTCGGTGGTGTACTTGGCCCAGCCGATGGGCGAGCCAGCCTCGATGCTCACGCGCTTGCGCACGGTGGGCGGCAGCACTTGCTCGCGGTAGGCTTTGTCCTGGTGCTCAAACAGCTCCCACGATGGCATGCTCACCACGCGGGTGGCGGTGCCTTCGGCTTGCAGCACTTTTTGGGCCTCCAGGGCCAGGGGCACTTCCGAGCCGGTGCCGATGAGGATAAGTTCGGGCTTGCCGCCCCGGGCTTCGCTCAGCACGTAGGCACCTTTTTGCACGTTGCCGGCGGCGGGGGTCAGCACCGACTGGTCGAACGGGAGCCAGCCCTGGCGCGACAAAATGAGGCAAACCGGCGACTTGGGCGTGTTCATGGCGATGCGCCAGGCTTCGGTGGTTTCGTTGGCGTCGCCGGGGCGCAGCACCACGATGTTGGGCATGGTGCGCAGCGAGGCTACCTGCTCGATGGGCTGGTGGGTGGGGCCGTCTTCGCCCAGGCCGATGCTGTCGTGGGTGAACACGAACGTCGAAGCCGACTCGGCCAGCGCCGTGAGGCGGATGGCCCCGCGCATGTAGTCACTGAACGTGAGGAAGGTACCGCCGTAGGTGCGCAGGCCGGCGTGGTGGGCAATGCCGTTCATGATGCCGCCCATAGCGTGCTCGCGCACCCCAAACCAGATGTTTGAGCGCTCGTAGTGGCCGGGCTGGAACGAGTCGTCGCCCGACTTATCCATCTCGTTGGACGAGGCCAAATCGGCCGAGCCGCCAAACATGAAGGGCACGGCTTTCTTGATGGCGTTCAGCGCCTTGCCCGAGGCCTGGCGGGTAGCCAGCTTGCCATCGGCGGGCGAGTACACGGGCAGGTCTTTGTCCCAGCCTTCGGGCAGCTTGCCGTTGAAGGAAGTGTGGAACTGCTCGGCTTCGGCCTTAAACTCGCCTTCGTACTTCTTGAACTGCTCGTCCCACTCTTTTTGCAGCTCGGCACCGCGCTGGCCGGGGGCTTTGAGGTGGTCGTACACTTCCTGGGGCACGTAGAACGACTCCTCGGGGTTCCAGCCAAAGAACTCCTTGGCTTTCTTCACGTTGTCGGGGCCGAGCGGGCTGCCGTGGGCCTTGTTGGTGCCGGCCAGCGGCGAGCCGAAGCCGATGATGGTCTTAATCGAGATAATCGACGGCTTGTCCTTCACCGCCTGCGCGGCCTTGATGGCGGCCTCAATCTCGTCGAGGTTGTTGCCGTCTTTCACCTGCGAGGTGTGCCAGCCGTAGGCGTCGAAGCGCTTCATAGCGTCTTCGGTGTAGGCAAGGCTGGTGGGGCCGTCGAGCGAGATGTCGTTGTCGTCGTAGAGGTAGATGAGCTTGCCGAGCTGCAAGTGGCCGGCCAGCGAGGCGGCCTCGGCGGCGATGCCTTCCATCAGGTCGCCGTCGCTCACGATGGCGTAGGTGTAGTGGTCCTGAATACCCTCAAAACCAGGCTTATTGTATAGCGCGCCCAGGTGAGCTTCGGCCATCGCCATACCCACGCCGTTGGCGAAGCCCTGGCCCAACGGGCCGGTGGTTACCTCAATGCCGGGCGTCACGTTGGACTCGGGGTGGCCGGGGGTGCGCGAGCCGGGCTGACGGAAATTCTTGATTTCGTCCAGCGTCAGGTCGTAGCCGTAGAGGTGCAGCAGGCTGTAAATCAGCGCTGAGCCGTGGCCGGCGCTCAGCACGAAGCGGTCGCGGTTGGGCCACTTGGGGTCTTGCGGGTTGAAGCGCAGGAATTTCGACCAGAGCACGTAGGCCATCGGGGCGGCGCCCATCGGCAGGCCGGGGTGGCCCGAGTTGGCTTTCTGCACCATGTCCACCGATAGCAGGCGGATGGTGTCAATGCTCAGTTGGTCAATGGAAACGTCGGGAGTGGGCATGGGTGAAAAAAAAGTGGAGAAGGCAATACGAAGGTGTACGCGCCGGAGTCTGAAAAGCCAGGGGCGCGGGCGGCCGTAAAGGTAGGGCGGCACTTCGCACCGCGCTACCTATCGGCTGCTTGCGGAATCTTTTCGTATGAGCGTGAGCGCGCGCCGCCCTCACCCACCGGCCAGCTTAGGCCGGAGCCGCGCTACGTACCTTGCCGTATGAAATCCCTTTCCCTCCGGCGCGTGCTGGCCGTTGGATTTTTACTACTGCTAACCCTGCTGCTGGGGCTGGGCGCGGTGGTGTGGCTAAAAGGGCGGGCCTACGCCGTGGCGTATCTGCAACGCACAGTGCGCGCGCAGCTCACCAAAAACTCGGGTTTGGTGCTCGCGCCCTTCACGGTGGAGCTGTCGCCGTGGCGCGATTTTCCGCACCTCACGGCCTCGCTGCGTCACCTGGCCCTCACCGATACCAGCCACGGCCGGGCGGTGCCCGTGCTCACGGTGGGCCGTGCCGATTTGCGCCTGGAGGTAGTGAGCATCTGGCACCGCCAGGTGCGCGTGTCGCGCCTTGAGGTACACGATGCTGATTTTCAACAGCTGGTAGATTCGACCGGCCACAGCTGGGGCCTGCGCGGCAAGCGCGCCCGCAGCCAGGGCGAGGGCAAAGACCCCGGTGTGAATTTCGGCCTCGACTCGCTGGTGGTGTATAATTTTCGGATGAGCACCCGCAACGAGTACGCCCACAGCGCGCTGGTGGGCTACGTGCAGCGGGCGCGCCTGAGCGGCGGCATCCGGCAGGGTGCGCTCCAGCTGCACGGCGTGCTCGATGGATACCTGGAGCAGCTCGCCAACCGTACCGGCACCCTGCTTTCGCACGAGCCGGTGCGCGCCTGGCTCAATTACCGCTACGCCTTCAAGGCCCGGCGCGGCGAGTTTTGGCGCACCCGCGCCACGCTCAACGGCGACACCATCAACATTGCCGGCACCCACGCCGTGGTGGCCGACCAGGCCACCGGCACCAATCTCAACTTGCAGTTTTCGGGCACCCAGCCGTTGGTCGATGTGTTGCACGCGGCGTTGCCGCCGCGCCTGCGGCCCTACCTCGACGGCGCGCGCAGCCCCAGCCACGCCCGCATTGTATACACTATTTCGGGCCGCAGCGGGCCCACGGTGCGGCCGCACGTGGTGCTCACGTTTGGGCTGCGCAACGCCAGCATTGCCTGGAACGACTCGGCCCGGCGCATCAACCGCTGGGACTTGCAGGGCACCTACGACAACGGCCCCGGCCACAACCTGCGCACGGCCAGCGTGAAGCTCAGCCAGTGCCGCATCTACTCGCCCGTGGGCCAGCTCGATGCCGAGGTGCTGCTGCGCGATTTCCGGCGGCCCTACGTGCAGGGCCGCATCCGGGGGCGCACCGAGCTCCCCGAGCTGGCCACGGTTATCTCGCCGGGCTTGTGGCAGGCGCGGCGCGGCCTGGCCGACCTCGATATCTGGATGCGCGGCTTTTTGCCGGCCGTGGGCGATAAGATGCTGGCCCGCAGCCAGAAAAGCTTGTCGGTGCGCGGCACCATCGATTTGCGGCAGGCCGCGTTTCGGGTGCCGGCCCGGCGCGTCGATATTTCGGACCTCAACGTGCACATCGGGCTGCGCGACAGCTTGTGGCGGCTCACCAATGCCTCGGGGCGGTTTGCGGGCATGAAGTTTACGGCTTCGGCTACTACTACTTATCTGCTCACTTACCTCACCGGCCAGCACCCAAGCACCAGCATTACCGGCGATTTTGCGGTAGATGAGCTGCACCTCGACCGGCTGCGGGCGCTGGGCGGCGGCACCGCCACCCACGCCCTCACCACGGCCAGCCGCCGCCAGCGCAGCCGCGCCCGCCGCAATACCCGCCAGCTTACCATGACGCTCGGCAGCCACGTACTGCCCGATGAGGTGCGCCTGAACGTGGGCCTCCGCTGCGGCCGGCTGGTGCTCGGCCCCGACACCCTGCGCGACCTGGCCGTGAACGTGCGCCACGAAGACCAGGAGGTCCACCTCACCAACATCAAAACCCGCTTTCTGGGCGGGCAGCTGACGGGCCGCGCCAGCTGGCCCACCGACACCACCAACGACGTAGCGCCCATCGATTTTCAGCTGGCCATGCGCTTTGCCAGCATGGATTATCGCCGGCTCATCACGCGCCTCTCGCGGCCGCCGGGCGCGCAGGCCGCCGCCCGGCGGGCCGCCCGCCTACGCCAGGTTAATGCCAGCACCGCTACCCCGGCGTTCCGCGAGCTGCTGCTGGCCGCCGACGGCTCCATGACCTGGGACATCGGCAAGCTGGTGCTGCCCGTGGGCGAGCCGCTGCGCGATTTGCACCTGCGCTTCGAGAAGGAAGACTCGCTGCTGCGGATGCCCTACCTGCGCTTCGTGGCCCCGCAGGGCGGCGTGGGGCGCGCTTCGGCGGCGGCCGTGGTGTCGGGCATCCACCTCACGGCCGCCACCGCCAACGTCGATTTGCGCTACCAAACCCTCGACGTGCAGCAGCTTTTGCAGATGCTGGCCAGCCTCAAGCCGCCCCGCGATACTACTCACTACCAGGCCCCGGCCCTGCTCAAGGCTGCCCGCCGCGCCAAGCGCCTGGCCCGCCTGCGCGCCAAAAACCGCAAGCCTGGCGCGCCCTCGCCGGCCGGCACGCTGCTGGCCAGCGGCGGCCTCACGGCGGTGCTGCGCGTGCAGGCCGACCGCGTGCGCTACAACTCCATCGAGGGCGGTAAATTCCAGCTGCTGTCGCACCTGAATGCCACCGAAGCCCGCGTGGACGCCTGCTCGCTTGATGCCTTCGACGGCCGCATCACGCTGCACGGCCTGCTGCGTACCGATGGCGGCCGGCAGCACCACCCGCTGCAAGTGCAGGCTTTGCTAGAGGATATCCGGCTGCCCGATTTCTTCGCCACGGCCAATACCATGCGCTTCCACGTGCTTACGCAGGACAACATCAAGGGCACGCTGCGCTGCGCTGCGGCGCTGCGTACTGATTTAGATTCGACCTTCTTGCCGGTGCGCTCTCAAACGTTTGGCTACGTGAAGGCCGACCTGCGCGACTTGGAACTGCTAAACGTGGAGGCGCTCCAGGATGCCTTTAAGTTCGTGAAAAAGGAGCGCACGGGCCACCTGTTTTTCGAGCCCGTAAGCACCGAGTTTCTGCTCAATGGCGGGCAGGTGCTCATTCCCAGTCTCAAGCTCAACAGCAACCTCACCGAGCTGGAAGTAAGCGGCCGCTACAACCTCGACGGCCGCGCCAACCTCTACGTGGGCATGAACCCGCTCAACATCCTGTTTGGCAACAACAAGCGCCGCGTCGAGCGCATCCAGAGCGGCGAGCCCATGCGCCCCCGCAAGCCGCGCCTCACCTACGTAAACCTGCGCCGCGACGTGCCTGCCACCAAGTACCAGGTCAAGCTGTTCCAGAAAAAAGAGCAGCAAGCGCAGCAAGCCGCCCTGCGCCAGCAGTGCCGCCAGCTGCTCCTCACGCAGCGCCTCGACACGACGATGAACCTGCTCCGCAACCGCACAGCCGGGCCGGATAGTAGGCCGGCGACTACGCCGTAGCGTGCCCCTCTGCCTTTGCAAGCGTATTATGATACTCGCAAGGTACAGATGACTTACCCCAGAGCGCGGCGCACCTACGCAACGTATGGCGTCAGCTATACCCTGTGGCTTACTAGCACCGGTAATGATAAACGTCCGACGCAGCGCCTTGGCGGTGGGCCTCATACCTAGTAGTAGTGCTTCTAGCGAATTGCTAAGTTTCACTACTTCATTCGGCTCTTCTAACGCTGGGCTGTCACATGCAGTGAAACGCCTCCTTAGAGATAGCCCTATTATTCAGCCGGCTCCGGTAGGTCCAAACCAGGGACTAACATAGATACTGTATGAAATCAATACAGTACGGGTAGCCCACATGTCAGCATACGCTTAACCTCAGGCGGTGAGGGGAGCAAACGAGAGCTTATGTGCTGATTTAGCGCCGATGCTATCGCTAGGCAAAGTACGTGCTCTGCTTATCACGGCTCGCCCACTACGCGCAGCGCACAATCGGTGGTGTTGGCCCCTAAACCCAGCCAATTTGAAGGCAAAAACTGGTGGTATTGATATGACCAACCTGCCGACATCACTTGTGTCTAAAATAAATAATCGCAACTTATTTCATAAATATTTAACAACCAATATTTTATACGGTATAAGACGAGCTTTATTATTAAAATTTATATTTTAACATACTTTTAATAAGCAAACCCATTGCGTACTGATAGTAAATACCTTACTTGCACTCGGAATTTGAACAACCACTTTCCAAAACCCCATTTCCCAACCCCCAAATTTTTCTTTCATGAAAAATATTTTCAAGTACGTAGCAGGTGTATTATCCTGCGGAATACTTTTGACCGTCGGTTGTCAAAAGATGGATGAGCAAGCAGTTGCTCCAAAGGATGCTCAGCAACAGGTAGCATCACCGGAAGATATAAACCGCCAAGCCCTCGCTGAATTGGCGGTACTGCGTCAGCGCAATGGCAAGCTGATAAATAAGCATTTCATCAACATGGTTGATTTGGGCATCGAAAATGCCAACAAGTACACCGCTGTAATGAATAGCTTAAGCAAGAGTGAGCAGAAAGAGCGGCAAGAGAAAGTAGATAACTTGCTAAAGCTTCCTGCAAGCAACGAAGGCGTAGTAACTACTGCCCTCCTAATGGGCTACAAAAGCGCTGCCGAATACGACGCCTTCAGAAACCAATACGCGGAGGAAAAGCGCCTATTGAACTCTGAAGACCCCGACTTCAAGAAGCTAAGTGCTGAAGATGTAATGTTTATGATTAAGGCAATACATGCACACCACCGCCGGAATGGCTATCATGATTTTGCAAGATTCAAGGGAGCGCCTGTATTAACATTCAAAAGAGTTTCCCTTCGTAATGCAAACGACAATCCGAACTCGACATTGCCAACAACTGCATCTTACAGAGAGGAAGATGACGACGACGAAAACTGCCGTCCATGCCGCGAAGGTTTCCTTGCATGTGCACAGCCGTGTGAGTCATCATATTCTGCAGCACTGGCAGCTTGTGAAGAAGGTACCCGCGGAGACGTATGCAGAGGGCAAGCAGGAGCAAACTATAATAATTGCGCAAAACCATGTGCTGATGGCTATGATGCATGTGCTAAAGCCTGCAAGTAATAGCTTCATGATTTAGTTTTATTAAGATGTAGCCTCAGTCAATACACTGAGGCTACATCTTAATTATAAGCAGCCATTCATCAACGCGCCTAACGCAATACCAATTAGCCAATATATTCAAACTGAGAGCAGAAAGTATAAACTTTTATTATAAGAGAATTTTGATGATTTTGCATTCGAAAGAGAATAAACTCTATACCAAAGAATTAATACTATGTGCATTTTATTTAAACTCATGCATAATAATTAGCTTTTTTTCATATTGGCACTTCTTTTTAGAGATAGAAGAAATCATAACAGTGACTTTTTTTTCTTTACTAATAGCAAAATTTCTTATCGAATTCAAAGATAAAAAAAAATTTTACTTAAAATTATCCGCACTCGAAATAATATATCTCCTTTCAGGAATAGCTGTCACGCTTCTACAGCTTGCCGCCGGAATAAGAGTAGGATTCTTTAATACACTATATTATCTATTTTACGGAATTATACTTTTTTATTTCAAAACTTATTTCAAATATAACAGACGCAGGTTAGTATTGTTAAACGCGTTAAGCATACTACCCATACTGCTCTCTATAGAATATACATTATTCAATCAATTTTATTACATAAAAAATAGCCTAGGAGGCCACTTTCTAAAAAATTCCGGGATTATCGGCAACTATACTGCAGCTCTGCTACCGTTTATTTCCCTTGCAGTAGCAAACCCAAGAATAGGCCGCTTTTTTTTCACAAAAAAAGTAAGCCACGTAATATCATACCTGTCCTTTTCTATCGTATCCTTCACCCTGATCACGTCTCAAGCGCGCGCTGCCTGGATTGGGGTTTTGTGCGCAGCGCTTTGCATATTATATGCACACAAAAAAGCATGGCTCTCTGCGATATTCCATAGCACAAAACGCAAGATTAAGCCTGGAAATAGAATAGCATTCATATGTCTATTTACAGCAGCTATATCACTCTTCCTAATAACAATATATAAGTTTACTTTAATCTTATTCACTATAAAAATAAATTCAGCAGTAGGAAGGATTCATGTATACAAAATTTGCTTAGCTTGCGTAAAAAAATTTTATTTAGTAGGCTGCGGGATAGGTAATTCAAAGATTTTTTTAAATAAATTTCAGGCAGCTTACTTCGCAACCCCTCGACCCCTAAAGGAGCAATTATTGGCTAACAATCTATTCGAATGCTTTAATTCCTTTTTTCAAACAAATATTGAAGGCGGAATACTATTGTCTATCGCATACATCACTGCTATTTATTATTTTATTCGTGCATTAATAAAAATAACGAGAATAAAAAGTAAGCTCTTAGCTATAGAAGGAACTGCAGCAGCAGTAGCAATTTTCATTGCTAGCATGCTTTCCAATCCCTTCAACTATAATCCTTTAGTTATACTTTTCATACTATCACTTTCAATGATTTCATTTCCATCCATCCAATTAAGATTAAAAAAACACTCTCTGTACTTAATGTATATTTTAATTACAAGTTTACTTTTTATCACAGAGAGAAGGCTAATAACAATGTATAAATGGCATGATACTCTATCAAAAATACAAAACGGGTATAGCAAAGTCGCTCTTGAGCAGTATCAGTCATTGGCCTCCACCCTAAAAGACAATGGCTTTTTCTTGTTTAACTACGGAGCAGAGCTTTACAACCACAAAAAATATCAGGAAAGCTCAAAAATACTCGAATCAGCTACACACTATTATAGTAGCTATGAGCTTTATTGCTACCTTGGCAATTCATACGAAGCTAGAGGCCTCTATAAGAGAGCAGAAAATGCGTATACTGAAGCATGCAACATCTCTCCACATATGATATACCCTAAATTTTTATTATTCGAACTATATAAGAAAGCAGGAACAAAGGAGAAAGTTATTAAAACTGGCGAGTTAATAATTAACTACCCTTTAAAAATTCAGAATCAAACTGCCATACAGATGAAGCAAGAAGTTAATTATAATCTTGACCAATTAGGTTACGACTCTACCAATGATAGATGACATACAAAATCATTTTAGCCATGACCACATCAAAATACTTGCACTTTAATTAATTGCATTTCAAACTGCGCATAAGCTCAGTTACCACTAAATAATCTTCAGACTTATATCCATGAAACCATTGCACTATAGCCTCAAATTTCTCCTTGTGATTGCAGCCCTATTTGCAGCATCAAACTGCAATTACAAGAATACAGTATACTCAGAGTCATTACTTAAATCCCTTGAGATTTCAGGTACAAATAGACCTGCATTGGAGATGGTATTAAATCACTATGCCTCCGGTGAGGATACTCTAAAATACCGAGCAGCCATATTCCTTATATCAAACATGCAATACCATTATTCATACAAACCTCTAACATATGCCAACAGTGTTTTCGATAGTATCGCAAATATAAAAATTTTTGAAACTAAGAACATTAATATCTGGAAGAGGAGAGATATTTTCAATAGTATGCTGGACTCGCTAAATGGCACTACAAGCAAAAAAAAAGGCGAGATAGTATGTGATGCCAAACTAGTAAGCGCCGAGTTTTTAATTAAGAATATTGACTTAGCATTCTATGCATGGAGAAAAGTTCCTCTGAGGCACCGGGCAAATTTCCAGGATTTTTGCGCCTATATTCTTCCTTATAAAAATTCTACTGAACCGTTAGAAGCAGGGTTACGACAACATCTATATGACAAGTACAGCTGGGTAGCGGATTCGCTAAAAACCTCTAAAAACGCGGAATCGATAATAGATGCAGTTATCGATTCTCTACACTTTCAGACATCCGATAACATCAGGAAAAAATATCCTACTACGCTTGCCATAAGTCAAGTTGAGAAGTCACGGCTGGGAATTTGCCAAGACGGGGTCAATTATTTTGTCAATGCATTCAGGGCAATTGGTATAATATGCAGTGAAGATTATGTACCCCATTGGGGGAATCACCATTCTTCCGGTCACAGCTGGATGTATATAGAATACGGCGCAAATACTTATGTAAAGGACTCGTCCCCTCAGCTTACAAATGACTTGCCAGTTGATTTGAAAAAATTATACAGAGAGGAGAGCACTCCTAAGGTCTATCGGGTTTCTTTCAACCCTACCAGGCCTAACAACGAAGTGTCTTCCTATTCGGATGTTACCAGCTGGTATACTGAAACTTATAACCCTACAATAGATATAAAAAACTATAGCACCACAGGGGATATCGCGAAGGGTATGAAACCAAAAATATGTGTATTTAACACAAAGAAAGACTGGGTGCCCGTTGATGATGGCGAGATAATAAATGGCAAAGTTAATTTTCATAACATTGGAAAGAACTCGATTTACATAGCTTGCTTTATAGACAAGGGGTTTTACCTCCCAGTCAGCTATCCTTTTTTTTTCGATAAAAAAACCAAGTCAACGCACGTATTGAAGCCTTCTTCTGCTTTAGAAGACTCTATAGGATTACTAAGAAAATATCCTATCGCAAGAAGAGATAAAAGAAAGCTAGGCTGGATAGAACATCTTAATGGGGCTAAGATACAAGGGGCTAATTCACCCAGCTTTGACAATCAAACAGAGCTTTGCACAATTACAGGTATCAATAGCCCACAAGCAAAAAAACTTTTTGTTAATATCAACAAAAAGTTCTCTTATGTAAGATTTTATTCTAGCCGCAGAAACTGCGCTATAGGCGAACTCACTTTCTATAATAAGAAGGGCAAACCACTGCACGGCCTTATGATAAAGAGCAACCCATCTTGGACTGATAGCCTCAACGACAACAAACCGTGGACTAGTTTTGGCGGACTTAATGCTTTTGTGGGGTTACAGCTTTCGCGACCTGAATCCATAGGTTGTGTAGTGGTTCAGGCACGTAGTGATGGAAATCATATCCGCATCGGCAATAAGTATGAGCTGCTATACTGGGAAAATCAGTGGGTCTCTCTTGGGGAGAAAATAGCGAATGATACCATATTATACTACAAATACATTCCCAAAAACTCGCTACTGCTTTTAAAAAACAGAACCGAGGGAAATGAGGAGCATGTTTTTATATTAAACCACATGAAGCAACAAAAATGGATAGGCTCTTTGTAAGGTAGTATAGAATACACCCCGCCGGAGGAACCCTTAGACAAAATTTCCTGCAGCTTATTGCCCCACCAGAATAGCCTCAATCCGCGCCAACTCTTCGCTGCTAAAACGCGGCGCGTCCAGGCACCGCACGGCGTCGGTTATCTGCGCCGGCTTGCTGGCCCCGATGATGACGGACGTCATGCGCGGGTCGCGCAACACCCAGGCCAAGGCCAGTTGGGCCAGGGTCTGGCCCCGCTCGGTGGCCAGGTCGTTGAGCTGACGAGCTTTTTCGAGGTTGGCGGGGTTGAGCTGGCTTTCCTCAATGGCCCCGTTGCCGAGCTGGCGGGCGGCCCGCGAGTCGGCGGGTACGCCTTGCAAGTACTTGTCGGTCAGCACCCCCTGGGCCAGGGCCGAAAAGGCGATGCAGCCTACGCCTTCGTCGGCCAGTGCGTTGAGCAGGCCTTCTTCGGGCGTGCGCACTAGTAGCGAGTATTTGGGCTGGTGGATGAGGCAGGGCGTACCCAGCTCGCGCAAGATGGCACAGGCGCGGCGCGCCTCGGCGGCGGGGTAGTTGCTCAGGCCCACGTACAGGGCCTTGCCCTGGCGCACCAGAGTAGCGAGCGCGCCCATGCTTTCTTCGAGCGGCGTGTGGGGGTCGGGGCGGTGGTGATAGTAGATATCCACGTAGTCGAGGCCGGTGCGGCGCAGGCTCTGGTCGAGGCTAGCCACCAAGTATTTACGCGAGCCGCCGTCGCCGTAGGGGCCGGGCCACATGCCGTAGCCGGCTTTGGTCGAGATAATGAGCTCATCACGGTAAGGCCGAAAGTCGCTCGCGTACAGGCGGCCAAACGTTTCCTCGGCCGCGCCGGGCGGCGGGCCGTAGTTGTTGGCTAGGTCGAAGTGCGCGATGCCCGCGTCAAAGGCCGTGCGCAGCAGCGTGCGGCAGTTGCCGAGCGTGTCTTTTTCGCCGAAGTTTTGCCACAAGCCCAGCGAGATGGCGGGCAGGCGCAGGCCGCTATTTCCGCAGCGGCGATAGGGTATGGTGTCGTAGCGAGCGGGGTTGGGGAAGTAGGTCATGGGTGGGGAAATAGTGGGCCGTAGAGACGCATCTTTGCGTCTCGGCGTTGTTCGGCCCGCCTGACGGGAGACGCAAAGATGCGTCTCTATGGCTGTTCGAGCGTCTTTCTGCTCATGCTCCGTTCCATTCTAATCATCAGCCTGACTTTTAGCGCGCTGGCGGCCAGCGGCCAGACCCCGGCCACTACCCGCACCCAAGATTCACTATTCGTGCGCCAGTACTACCGCAAGGTCGAGCAGCTCGTCCCGATGCGCGATGGGGTGAAGCTGGCCACCATTGTTTACGTGCCGCGCGATGCCGACCGGGCCCACCCCTACCCCTTCCTCATGGAGCGCACGCCCTACTCGGCGGGCCCGCGCGGCGCAGATAACTACCCCCTGCGCGGCCCCGGCCCCAGCCGCGAGCTCAGCCAGGAAAAGTACATCTTCGTGTACCAGGACGAGCGACGGAATGGCACAAGGTAGGCACCAGATCTATCGCCTCCTCTTCCTCTTCTTCTTCCTCCGCCGCCGCCCCGCTGCTCGACCTCCCCGACCTGCGACTCCTCCTCCTCCTCCTCCTCTCTCTTGGGATATCACGCTGATACCCAGATACCAGGTACCAAGCCCTGATACCTAGGTATCAGCTCGATACCCAGGGTACCAGGTATCAGTCAATACCCAGGTACCAAGGTCTGATAACTAGGTATCAGCTTGATACCCAAGGTACTATGTATCAGTCGATACCAGGGTACCAGCTAATACCAGTGTATTAGATACCACCTCGATACCTTACCCAAGGTACCAGGGAGGATTGGATAAGGTGGAATCACATGATAGCGTGGGTCTCCCCACAAAATTGACGATGCATATTAAATCTCTCAGGATTTTAGTTATCCCGTGACTAACAAGAGCAACGGAATTCCGTGGGATAGCAGCCCTCATATATTGTTCTGTCTGGGGAAGCTATGTGAGAAAATTTTATAACTTCGCAAGCCACCTAATATGCACCACTCCACTAGTTTTTACAAAACCAGCTAATTTCGAGCTGCACCACCTCCGGGTTGACCAACCCAGCCGCCCGCCAATGGCGACCGCCGCCGCCGACGAGCTCGCGCTGCGGCGGCTGGACGACGCCACCCGCGACGCCCGGAGGCTTCAGCTCGAGACCCTCCGCGCCATCCTCGCCGAGAATGCCGGCGCCGCCTACCTCCGCCGGTACATCCCCTCCGACGGCGGCGCCCACCACCTCCTCCGCTCCACCGACCTCGCCGCGGCGGCCGACGAATTCCGCCGCCTCGTCCCCGTCACCTCCTACGACGACTACGCCGAGTCCATCCGCCGCGTCGCGGATGGCGACGCTGCCCCCGACGAGCTCTCGCCGCGCCCCCTCCTCTGCTTCTTCCTCAGGTGATCCACCTCTCCTCCTTTCCACTCTTCACTTCCATCAGAATTTCTCCACCAATCCATGGCTGATCCGATCGACGTGCAGCTCTGGGACGAGCTCGCTGCGGCCGAAGCTGATACCCTACTTGGATTCGCCGGGGGCGAGGGCCGCCACCGCCGCCGTGATGCAGGCCAACTCCGCCCTCGTCAGAAGGTGTTCGACGCCGACCTCCTCAGCCTTCACCATGTTTCACACTGATCAGGGCTCTGATCTGATCTGATTCTTTCAGGCTGTTCCCTCCACGGCCGGCGGTGAGCAAGGCGCTGTGGTTCTTGTACGCCGGCGAGGTCAGGAAGACGAAGGGTGGATACGAGGCCATGGCGGCGACGGCGTGGGGCATCCGGAGCAGCGGCATCCGGGGAGCCTCGCCGGTGATGTCCGCCTGCGTCAGCCCCGCCGAGGTCATCCTCGGCGCCGACCACCAGCAGCAGATGTACTGCCACCTCCTCTGCGGCCTCCGCCGATGGGACGCCGTCGACTGCATCCGCGCGCCGTACGCCGCCGCCCTGGCGCGCGCCCTCCGCCTCCTCCAGTCCAAGTGGCGTCAACTCTGCGACGACCTCGAGTGCGGGACAGTCTGCGCCGACGTCGTCACCGACGCGGCGATGAGAGGCGCCGTCCAGGACGGAGTGCTCGCCGGGCCATGCCCCGAGCTCGCCGGCCGCGTCCGCCGAATCTGCGAGAGGGATGACTGGCGCGGCGTGCTGCGCCAACTGTGGCCGGACGCGAGGTACATCTCCTGCGTCACGACGGGGACCATGGAGCAGTACTTCCCGGCGATCAAGCACTTCGCCGGCGAGGCGTTGCCGGTGCTCGGAACGGACTACCTCGCCTCCGAGTGCGCCATCGGCATCAACCTGGAGCGCACGTCGCCGCCTGAGGAAACCACCTACGTGCTCCTCCCCAGGGCGGCATACTTCGAGTTCATCCCGTTCGACATGGACGCCGCCGGCCGCGGCGCCGCCGCGGCAGAGCCGGTGGACATCGCCGGCGTGGAGGCCGGCAAGACGTACGAGTTGGTGGCCACCACGTTCCGTGGGCTGTACCGGTACAAAGTCGGCGACGTCGTGAAGATCGCCGGCTTCCACCACTCCTCCCCTCGGCTTCAGTTCGTGACCCGCGCGCCGCCGCCGCAAGAACACGGCGAGGTGCTCACCGAGAGGGACGTCATGGCCGCCATGGACACCTTCCAGCTCATGCTAAAGGACGGCGGCGAGGTTATCGAATTTGCGGCGTTCATCATTGACGGCGACGGAGGCCAGCGGCGGCGGCGACGCGCGACGATCGCCGTCGAGGTGAGCAATGGAAGCAAGCTGCTCGACCATGAGAGGTCAGCCGCCTTCCTCAGGCGATGCATCGCGCCGCTCGAGGGCTGCCTCGGCGGAGCGTACAGGCTGAGCAGAGCCACCGGCGACGTCGCGCCGCTGGAGGTCGCCGTGGTGAGGCCCGGCACGTTCGACAGGCTCGCCGAGGCCGCGATCCGCGGCGGCGCTCCGGCGAACCAGTACAAGCCGCCCAAGATCGTCAGGCACCGGCACCTCGTCGATGTGCTGCAATCCTCCGTGGTGTGCAGCAGCAGCTCAATCACTGAACCAGCTGCTCACTAGCATCTGTCTCATTGTGTCACTGAACCAGCGGCAGTTTCTTGATCGTGAGTCCAATTCCGGCACTGACAAGGTGTTCATCTCCGATTCGATTCTGAATTTTCAGCACTGGGGAGGTTTCAGTCTCCGATTCGATCTACAAGAAGAATCCCTCACCCTTTATAAGGATCACCCAAGCTAGAGGGAATCGTCGGTCGGTTGCTCTCGTTTGGTCAGCGCTGATTTCAGAAATTCAGACTTGTGTCCCCGCAAAAAAAAAAAAAAAAGAAATTCAGACTTGTGCAGTTCAGAAGCAGAAGTTAAATCTTGTGGCTTGAAGAGATGGAAGCTGCATCATCATCGGGAGCTCTGCCATTGCCGTTGCCATTGCTCGTCCATGATCTTGGAACCCGTAGCGATGACTCGCAGACGCAATTCAGCATCTGCAACCAAGCACTCAGCACTGCAGCCATCGAGCTACTGAGAGATTTCAGGTGCTTCGAGACTCCACAAGGCTGGGTACTCACTCTGAATCCTGCGTCACTGCAAACCTTCCTATGGCGACCTCAGGACAGCAAGAAGATCGATCTCCCAACGGCGAAACAGAACTTCCCTAGAAGCTGCAAGTGCCTCCTCTCCGGCAACCCAATCTCGTCGTCGTCAGATTGCGCCGTGTTGGTACTAGATCTTGACACCCCAGCGATGCTAGTCTGCAAGATCGGAGGCAGTGAATGGGATTCTTTCAGCTACGAGCTCTCCATGGTCAGCAAGAACAACAAGACCCTGGAGGTTCACATGGCCAAGCTTCAGGGCATCGATGCTGTTGCCGGCAAGGTGTACTACACATTCTCAGGAGACGCTCTCGGAGTAATCGAGTTCAGCCCGGAGGTAAAACTCTCTACCATGGATGTCGACATGGTTGAATTGCCTGCCAGTAAGCCAAACTTCTCGACAGTCATGCGGCGAGCTGTTTCTTGTGGTCGTCTTCTTCCTCGGCCACAACCTGCACAGGATCGCGGAGGTGGCGGTGTACAAGATGGATTTCTCGGGGCCATCAGAGTGGTGCAAGGTGGACGGGATCGGTGACAGTGTGTTTCTTCTCGGTGGAGATTTCATCGGAGCTTCTAATTTTGGAGCGTCGTGCTCGGCTAGTGACCATGGTTTGTCCGGGAATTGCATCTATTTTGTGAACAATATTGCCGCTGAGGAGAATTTTGTTCATGTCATCGACTTGGAGAAAGGGACTGAAGAAGTGCTTCGGCCTTTCAGACACAAAGGATACCCGCTGCCGCTGCGTCCACCCTTCTGGCTATTAACCACCCATGATTGATATCTTTTCCTTGTAGAATTTGCACCTCACTTGTCAT
>CAXYJY010000077.1:0-34010 GCA_964277755.1 uncultured Hymenobacter sp. | reverse complement strand
TTCGCAATGCCAGTGGTGCCCGTGCCGCTCTGGTCGCCCACGTAGATGGTGCTGTTGGCCGCGTCCACCCACATAGCCAGCGGGTTGACGAAGGGCAGCGGCGAGTTGGAGCCCGTGGCCAGGTCGGCGCGGCTCGTCCCGTCGGGGTTGATGGAGCTCAACCGGTCGTCGGCGGCCGTGGCGCTGCTTTGCACCCAATACGCCTTATTTTGGGCGTAACCGCCAAGGCTACTGAGTAGTAACAGCAAGATGGCAACGTAGCGCCAGGCCACCGCAGGCCTGCGCCTGGCCGGTGGTGTTGCTAGCTGCCCTTGCGGGTAAAATGTTTGCTTCATGCGATGAAGAGAAAAATGGTTAATGGAGAAAAATAAGTAAGTAGCTTATATAAGCTCTACAAATCAGTAATTTACCTTACTTGCTAAGGTCATAATCGCAAATGCACCGCCTGGTAAACCGGGCGGTGCAGCTGAAAGCCAGGGCTGGGCGACATTAAGGCCTCGACGGATAAGGCCCGTTGAGGCAGATGATGTAGTTGAGCGCCATAAAAGGGGGTCGGTTATCGTGGGGCTGGTTCCCCCCCGCGTAGCCTATGGTATTCGGGCTGGCATTGGTGAGGGTGGGGGTACCCGTCTGATACAGATTACCCGTGAAGCTGTCGCCGCCAGCGCCAGTGCCGGTAGAAGCAGCCAGTAGCCCGGTATCGGGGAGCGCGGCATTGCCATCTGCCGTGGCGGCGCTGAGCGCGTGGGTATGGGCAGGTAGTTGGAGTGCGGTCAGCGTTACGGTTTCTACCCCACCCGTTGTGCCTTGCGGGTAATTGCTCGTACCCGTGCCCTGGCCAAAGCAGATGGGCGTGCGGCCCCGCAGGTCGGGCAAGCCGAAGGTGGTAGTGCCATTGCCGCCGTAGGTAGTGCCCAATAGCGAATACAGCGCTGAATATTGCTGTATACTTACTAGTTGCCCATTACAGTAGGCCCAGTCCAGAGGCGCAAAATTGCCCGCGAACAGCTTAATCATGCCGATGTACTCGTCCATAATAGAGAAGTGCTAAAAGGAAAAATTAAACGCACCTCCTAGGAGCGCGACGGGAAGAGGCCGTTCACGCAGATGATGTAGCCCAGAGCCAAGTAGGGCGACCGGTTTTCGTGCGCCTGGCTGCCGCCCGCCGCATTGATAGAAGTATTAGCCAGCGTGGTGGTGGCCCCGCCGTTCGTCAGATAAGTATTCATGTCGGCTGCATCGCCTCCCCCAGTCGTAGCAGTACCCTTGGCCAGCAAGGCGTTGGTGGGCACGTTGGTGTTGCCGTCTGCCGACGAGGCCGCTAGGATGTGGTTGTGCGTGGGCATTTGCTGCGCCAGTAGCGTCACGCTCTCAGAGCCGCCCGTTTGGCCCAAATTATAGTTTTGCAAGCCGCCCCCCTGTCCCTGGCCGATAGCCGCTCGGCCGCGCAGGTCTGGCAGCGCAAAAGTGGTAGTGCCGTTGCCCCCGTAAGTAGTACCTAGCAGGGAAAACAAGGCCGTATTCTGATTTATGTTCAGAATTTGACCATTGCAGTACATCCAGCCTTTGGGTGCGAAGTTGCCAGCAAACAGTTTGATGATACCCAAATACTCGTCCATAAAAACAAGAAAAAAGTAGAAAAAAGCCTTTGCCCCATGCAAAAGCGGTGGAAAAAAATACGTGTTATGCCTTGGGCTAACCGCTGGCCGGGCCAGCGCCGCGAAGGCGGAGGCTACACAAATAAGTAGAGCGGTAGGGCCGCACACCATCGCGAGGCCGTGCGGACCGGCACCCAGCAGCGCCTGCCTGGTTATTCAGGAAAAAGAGATTAAAGCGGGAAGAAGACTTGCGGGGTCAGAAATCTGTCAAGTCAAGCCGGGCGATGGCAAATGGTGACGTGGCAGCCAACCGTGCCAACCATCCTGGCCCCTGTGGTCGCCGGAGTGCCAAAAGCAAATAGGTGCTGGAGCAGGTCTTTTAGGAGCAAAAAGGGAAAAAGTGAAAAAAGATAATGGGAAAACTCAATTTTTCTACACAATCAGCTTATTATAAATAATTTACCTGCTTAATCACTGCGAAGATAGATGCTACTACCGAGTGTTACCATCATCTTTTCGGTTGCCTTATCATGATTTTTTATCTCCAGGTTATTGCTCGTGTCCGGTCAGCGTAACAACGAGGCGAGTAGCAAGGCCGCGACTGGTGAGCCTCGCTTTTCCGCTCGGGCCGGTTACCCGCGCTGGCCACGTCATACCGATTATTCAAACTAGTTGTGACTTGTATTATCCCTTGTTCACACTTGGTAGGCGAGCCCTGAATGAGGCAAAAGAGAGCCGACCGAAAAGCGCGACTGCTACGAGTAGTAAAGGTGCTGCACTGCACCGCCCCCAAGCAATAAATGCAGGTGAACGACGGAATTTGGCTAGTGAACAACACCGGACAGGCTGCGTAGGCTAAAGAGCGGTATATTCGCATTACTCAACCTTTTCTTTTACTATGGAAGCCAACTTACCCCGCGCCCAGGTGCTGGTAGCCACGGGCCAGGCGGGGCTCGCACCCGACCTGGCTAGCGTGCTCGCCGCAGAAGGCTACGCCGTGCTGGGCCCCGCCACCAGTGGCCCGCAGGCGCTGGAGCTGTTTCGGCAGCACCGCGTCGATTTATTGCTGTGCGATGTGCATCTGCAAGGCTCCTGGGACGGCATCGAAACCGCCCGGCGGCTGGCGGCCGAGCGGCCCGTCGCGCTCATCTACCTCACCGCTGCGGCCGACCGTGCTACCCTTAGCCGAGCGCTGCTCACTGCCCCGGCCGCCTACCTCGTCAAGCCCGTGGGGGTGGCAGGCCTGCGGGCTGCCATCGAGGTGGCGCTCGCGGGCCGCCGGGCCACTACTGAGCCCATGGCCACGCTCCCCACCCACCCGGCCGAAGCCAGCCCGCGCGAAACTATTCTGCGCTTCGACCAGCATATCTTTCTCAAGCACAACTACCAGTACGTGCGCCTGACGCTGGCCGACATCGTGCTGCTCGAAGCCGACAATACCACCACCAATGTGGTCACGACGGGCCCGCATTATGCACTGCGCCTGTCGCTGACGGCCGTGCTCGAACGCCTGAGTTACCCGCCGCTGGTGCGAGTGCATCGCTCCTACGCCATCAACCTGCACCACCTGTCTACCTTCAGCGAAAGCGAGGCCACGCTGCACGACCAGATAGTACCGCTAGGCCGACAGTACAAGGCCGATTTTTTGCGGCACTTCCAGTATCACTAAGGCCGGCCCGGCGCGCTGGCGGCGGTTAGTCACAGGTAGTATATTCCTCCAGCAGATGGCCCAGGTCGCGCAGGCGGCGCTGCACGGTGTCGAGCACAGCCCCCGACACGGGTACCTGATGGCCAAAGCGCGCCGTCAGGTAGCGCACCAGCGCCACCAGCTCGCGGATTTCATCGACCAAGTGGCGCTGCACCAGTTGCCATTGCTTGTCGCCCGGCTCCAAGCGGCAGCAGTGACGCACGGCGATGGTGCTGGCCACCAACCGCGCCAAGTGTTCGAGCACGCGCTGCTCATCGGCGCTGAAGGTGCGCGGGCGGCGGTCAATCACGCACAGCGTGCCAATGGCGCGGTGGCCCAGCACGGCCAGCGGCGCGCCCGCGTAAAAGCGCAGGCCCTTGGCTTCGGCGGCGGTGGCGGCTTCGGTCGTGAGGGTAGCCTCCTGGGCTACGTCGGCCAGCACCACGGTTTGGCGCTGCCGCACGGCCAGGGCGCATAGCGCCTCCACGCGCGGCTGCTGGCGCAGGCCGGGCAGGCCTTCATTAGCCTTGTATTCTACCTCATCGGCATCGACCAGCGCGATGAGCGAGATGGGCAGGTGAAAAATGCGGGCCGTGAGCGCCACAAACTCGTTGAACACCGGCTCTTGCAGCGAGTGCAGAATATCGTATTGCCGCAGCGCCTGCAGGCGCTCGGCCTCGTTGGGCGGTAGCAAATAACCAGGAGTGATAGTCATAGCACCAACAGAAAAGGAAATGGATAAAGGCAACGCAGCAATAAGACAAATCTAAGCTACCGCTGCCTAAAAACCATATTCACAATTTAACCTCCGCGCTGGATTAACAATACATTATTAGTGCTTAAACGGGCTTTTCGGACTGTTTTTAGCCTTCCTACCACTTATAGCTCGCGGCGCGGCCGGAATCTACCGGCAATTGTCTAAAAATGATAAAACTTTTTCATTTAAAAATACTATATTTAGTAGCCGACAATATTTCTCAAAGCTATAATTGTATTGACTCCGTAGTAAGTCGCGCATACCTGATGCTTCTGTGCTCAATGCCCCCGTAGCTGGCTTCTATACCTCAAAGCTTCGCGTCCTGAGCGAGCCGAAGGCTGGCGTAAGCGCCGCGTGCGGCTAATGATACCAACGCCCTCGTAGCGGCTACTACGAGGGCGCTGGAGTAATTTCAGAAGAGCCCTACCTGCCCCGCAAAATAATCCCCTTGCGCCAGGTCGTCCAGCAGCCCCCGGTGCGTGGGCTGCCAGCCCAGCCGCTGCTGCGTAAGCGCGCTGGAGGCCGCCATGTCCAGGCCGGCAAAGCGCGCCATCCAACCAAAATACCCGGCGGCTTCTTCTGCCGATTTTGACACTACCGGCACCTGCAAGTGCTGCCCGATTACCGTAGCCAGGTCGCGGAAAGCAATGCCTTCGTCGCCCACGCCGTGGTAGCAGGCTCCGGCTTCCCCCTGCTCCACGGCCAGCCGAAACAGGCGGGCGGCATCGCGGCGGTGTACGGCGGGCCAGCGGTTCAGGCCCTCGCCGAGGTAGGCGGCTTCACCTTTTTGGTGGGCCAGGCCGATGAGGTAGGGCACGAAGCCGTAGTCGCCGGCATCGTGCACCGAGGCGGCCAGCCGCACCACCAGCGCGCGCACGCCTTGCGGCACCAGCGCCAGCGCCGCCTGCTCGGAGCGGCGGCCGATGCCGGCCGAGGCATCGTCTTCCGTGATAGGGCGGCCTAGCGCAAAGCCCCCGAAACCCGACGTCACGACCAGCGGCCGGTCGGAGCCGGCCAGCACGCTGCTCAGCGCGGAAATGGCGCGGCTATCGGTACCCGCAGCCGCTTCGTACTGCGAGAAGTCGTGATTATACGCCAGGTGAATGACGCCATCGGCGGCGGCCGCGCCGCGCGTGAGGCTGTCGAGGTCGGTGAGGTCGCCGCGCAGCACCTCGGCCCCGGCCGCCGAGAGGGCCTGCGCCGAGGCCTCGGAGCGGGCCAAACCCAGCACCTGATGGCCGGCTTGCCGCAATTCCTGCACCACGGCCGAGCCCACAAAGCCCGACGCGCCCGTTACAAAGACTTTCATAGAATGGTCAGTTTTAGCGTAGCGGAATAACTACGGCGCAAAGGTCTGGCAGCGCCCTAGCGCCCCTATTGCGCGGCGCAAACCATCTACGGTAAAAATCAAACCGCCGCAGGTGCCCGGTAGTCGCCGGGGGCCAGGCCGGTTTGGCGCTTGAAAAAGTGGCAGAAGTGGGCGGTATCGGCAAAGCCCAGGCTGTCGGCAATCTCGGCCACGGTCCAGCTCGACTGCTTCAGCAACTGCCGGGCTTCCTGGGCCAGGCGGTCGGCGAGCAGGGCGGTGGTGGTGTGGCCGGTGGCTTCCTTCAGCACCCGGTTGAGGTGGTTGACGTGCACGGCCAGCGCGTCGGCGTAGTCGCGGGCGGTGCGCAGGGCCAGCTGCTGCCGCGGGGCCGCCAGCGGAAACTGCCGCTCCAGCAACTCGGCAAACTGGGCGGCCAGCCGGCCGGCCGCCGTGGGTGCGGGCACCGGCGCGAGGTCGGGCCGCAGCTTCTGGCCGTAGTAGATGAGTTCCAGCAAGTAGGCACGCAGCAATTCCTGGCTGTAGGCGTAGCCTGAGCCGCTTTCGGCCAGCATTTTCTCAAAAATCACGGCCAACGTGTCGTACTCAACTTCGCTCACCGTCAGCACCGGGCAGGCGCTGGCCCCGAACACGGGCAGCTCGTCCAGCACGATACTGCCCTTCACGGGCAGCAAAAACTCGTCGGTGAACAAGCACACGTAGCCCGCCTGGTCGGCGTCGTGCGGGTGCCAGCGGTAGGGCACCCGCGAGGTCACGAACCACAATCCTAAGTCCTCCACTTCCACCTCACGGTCAGCGTATTCTACCCGGCTGCGCCCCCGCATCAAACTAATTTTATAAAACGGCCGCCGGTCGAAGCCCATCGCCGGGCGGTGTTCGCGGTTCGCCATCAGGTCGGCCACGCACACTACCTTAAACTGCCCGGCCGCGCGCGGGCGGGTACCGGGCGCGGTACCGGCATAAAACTCGGCAAAGGGATTAAGAGACATAAGGCGGCCTGACTGTATAAATCAAATGTACAGCCAGGCCGCCAGCTATCGGTTTATAGCTACCTATGCCTACCCTACTGCCCGCCGCGCACCCGCATGGGCACCACGTACACGCCCTTCGAGGCCGTGATAAACAGCGTTTTGCGGTCTTTGCCGCCAAAGCAGATGTTGCCGGTCCAGTCCTCGGGCACGTCGAGGTGGGCCAGGCGCTCGCCGCCGGGGCTGTAGATGGTCACGCCTTTGCCGGTGAGGTACACGTTGCCCCGCTCATCGAGCGTCATCCCATCCGAGCCCTGGCTTACAAAGAGCTGGCGACTAGTAAGCGCGCCGTGCGGGCCGAGCTGGTAGCGATAGGTTTTATCGCCCTCAATGTCGGCGACGTACAGCGTCTTGCCGTCGTGGGTACCGATGATGCCGTTGGGCTTTTTGAGGGTCGTTTCGACCGTCGTGGGCTGCTGCTGGTCGGGGGCGAGGTAGTATACGTACTGGCCGGGCTGCTCGGGCGCGGTATGGGCCCAGTAGTCGCGCTTATAGAACGGGTCGGTGAAATACATGCCGCCATCGGGAGCCACCCACACATCGTTGGGGCCGTTGAGGCGGTGGCCTGCGGGCAAGTCTACTAGCACGCTTACTTTCTTATCGGGAGCGATGGACCAGAGCTGGTTTTTCTCGTCGGCACAGGCGATTAAGTTGCCCTTCGCGTCGAAGTACATGCCGTTGGCCCGGCCAGCGGGCTCCATAAATACCGAAAGCTGGCCGCGCAGGTCGTATTTCCAGATTTGGTTGTTGGGCTGGTCGGTAAAGTACACGTTGCCAGCCTTATCCACGGCCGGCCCTTCAGTGAAGGCAAACTGCCGGGCCACCAGCCGCGGCGTGGCCGGGCCCGCAAACAGGCTCGTATCCTGCGCCGCCGCTTTGGCGCGGCGGCGGGCGTGGGCGCGCGCCGCGCCCGCTACTACTAGGCCGCCCACGGCCGCCAGCAGCGACCAGCGGCCAATTCGAATCCAGGTACGCATATCGGGAAAAGGGTTAGTGCAAAAGCCTTGTTATACGGCCAGCGTACCCGGCGGCTGAATGCGCCCCCGAAACCAGCCGCAAACGTTACCGAATTTTCTGCACCCCGAAAAATATAATAATTTCCTTAAATAACACTGAATATTATCTTCATTAAACGCTCATGATTGGTCTAAGAATATTTATTTTCCGCAAGCGACATCATAGCACTACATGCATACTAATGCAACCCTGAAACCAATATAAAACCTTCTTATTTATCAGACTTAAGCACTCCAAATCGCGCTAGCATTTTTCGTACCTTTTTTCAAATCCTGTATTCAACGACCCTCGGCTTATTGCTATTTCAACAAAAAAACAAGCTGGCTTTTCCAAAAAAAATATACCTTGCGGAGCCTAATGGGCACTATGCTTTTTCCAATCATTCATTCCTTTTATGTCCCACAAGTACACTACGGCAGCAGCGCTCGCTTTGAGCGTCGTTGCGCTCCCGCACCTCGCTAACGCTCAAGAAGGTGCGCGCCTTCAGAAAAAAGAATTGGCCGCCGACGGCCAGCCGGCCCTTATTGAGTTTAAAGCCGCTGCCCGCCCCAGCGCCGCCGATGGGGCCTTCGTGCTGCGCCAGCAGCTGGGCCTAGGCCAGAACGAGCAAATGCGCCCCGTGCGCCTTGACACCGACGAGCTGGGCTTCACCCACCAGAAGTTTGAGCAATTCTACCAGGGCGTTAAGATTGAGCACGCCACCTACACTGTCCACGCCCGCCAGGGTGCCGTGGAAAGCCTGAGCGGCGACTACGAAAAGGTGGGCCAGCTCAGCACTACCCCCGGCCTGAGCGCCCGCGCCGCCCTGGGCCGCGCCCTGGCTAGCATCGGGGCCCAGAAGTATATGTGGCAGGACGCGGCCGAGGAGGCCGGCCTCAAGCAGCAAACCGGTAACCCCAGCGCCAGCTACCAGCCACAGGGCGAGCTCGTGATAGTGCGCGACTTCCGCCAGGGTGCTGAGACGGGGCCGCTGGTACTGGCCTGGAAATTTGACATCTACGCCCAGCAGCCCGTGAGCCGCGCCTACGTGTACGTGGATGCCCAGACGGGCGACGTGGTGCTGCGCGACAATATCATCAAGCACGCGACCACGGCAGCGGCTACGGCTACCTTCGCCACCGCCTACAGCGGCACGCGCTCGCTGGCCACCGAAACGACGACCAGCGGCGGCTACCGCCTGCGCGAGTACACCCGCGGCAGCGGCATCGAAACGTATAACTGCAAGAAAGGCAGCAGCTATACCTCGGCCGTGGACTTTACCGACGCCGACAACAACTGGACCGCCGCCGAGTACAATAACGCCAACTACGACAACGTGGCCGGTGACGCGCACTTCGGCGCGCAGGCCACCTACGACTACTGGAAGGCCGTGCACGCCCGCAACAGCTACGACAACGCGGGGGCCAAAATCAAGAGCTACGTGCACTTCGACGACACCCCCGGCGATGGCAAGGGCTTTGAGAATGCCTACTGGAACGGCTCGGTAATGACCTACGGCGACGGGGCTACCACCTTCAAGCCCCTGACGGCGCTCGATGTGTGCGGCCACGAAATCGGCCACGCTGTATGCGAAAAAACCGCCAACCTGACCTACGCCAACGAGTCGGGGGCCATGAACGAGGGCTTTTCCGACATCTGGGGCGCCAGCGTGGAGAAATACACCAGCGACAACCTGGGCTTGACCAAGTCAACCTGGGACATCGGCGAGGACATCATGCGCAACGGCGGCGCGCTGCGCTCGATGAGCAATCCCAACCTCTACGGCCAGCCCGCCTATTACAAAGGGCGCTACTGGGCGGCTACGACCTCCTCGCCTTCTAATGCCAACGACCAGGGCGGCGTGCATACCAACTCGGGCGTGCTCAACTACTGGTACTACCTCATCAGCGTGGGCAAGAGCGGCACCAACGAGGCAGGCAATGCCTACTCGGTAGCCGCGCTGGGCTTGTCGGCGGCGGCCAAAATCGCCTTCCGCACCGAGAGTGTATACCTCACGGCTTCTTCTACTTACGCCAGCGCCCGCACGGCTTCTATCCAGGCGGCTACCGACCTCTACGGCGCGGGCTCGACCCAGGTGCAGGCCGTGACCAACGCCTGGTACGCCGTGGGCGTGGGCGCGGCCTACGGTAGCGGCGGCACCACCACGCCGCCCACTACCACCTACTGCACCAGCCAGGGCAGCAGCCAGGCCTACGAGTACATCGACTACGTGAAGCTGGGTAGCATTGCCCGCACCAGCGGGGCCGATGGCGGCTACTACGACGGCACGGCCAGCAGTACTAGCGTGGCCGCCGGCTCGAGCCAGACCATCAGCTTCTCGGTAGGCTTCGCCAGCTCGGCTTACACGGAGTACTGGAAAATCTTCATCGACTACAACCAGGACGGTGACTTTGCCGACTCGGGCGAAACCATCGTGAGCGGCAGCAGCAGCAGCGCCGGCACGCTCAGCGCCACCTTCACCGTGCCCACCACCGCTAAAACCGGCAGCACCCGCCTGCGCGTGGTCCTGAGCGACAACTCGGCCACCACCAGCTGCGGCAGCTATAGCTACGGCGAAACCGAGGACTACACCCTCACCATCACGGGCGGCACCGCCATCGCGGCCCCCCAGGGCATCGCCGCTACCGACACTGTCCTCGATGCCAGCGCCGAACTCAGTCTCTACCCCAATCCCGCTACCGACCAGTTGCAGCTAAGCCTGAACTCGGGCGCCGAGCTGAAATCGGTGGAAGTATTTGATGCCCGCGGGGCCAAAGCTAGCGTGCGCAGCCTCGGCAACGGTCAGCTCAGCGTGAGCGGCCTCGCCCCCGGCCTCTACCTGCTGCGCGCCAGCGACGGGCAGAATACCTTCACCAAGCACTTTGCCAAGCAATAAGCTTGCGGTAAATCCCTTGCTCGAAGAGCCCGGCCAACTGGTCGGGCTCTTTTTTATGCGCGGTTCGCGGGCGCGGCGGCCGTCTCCGCCGCTAGTGGCTTCTGTGCCTACTCCTACTTATTGCTCTGCTTTTAGTTAGCTAAAGCGATGCCGAAACGATTTTTTAATAAATATATTTTTTACTATTTAATAAGCTAAACCTGAATATCATATACTAACTGCATTTCAATTTTTTTGCAATTTCACTTGCACACCAACGCCCTTCTTAAATCGGTAAAAACAGCCTGCACTATTGTGCTTTACAAGCAACAAATATTGACACTATATAATATTTAATAAATACAATATATACTTGTGATGCCATCTGGCAACTTCATCTTCACTCCACTATTATATGCCCCACAAGTACACTACGGTAGCGGCGCTGCTTTTTGGCACCGCCGTGCTGCCCCGTTTGGCGAGCGCCCAGGAGGGCGAGCGCCTGCTTAAAAAAGAGCTGTCGGCCGATGGCCAGCCCTCGCTCATTGAGTTCAAGGCTGCCAGCCGCCCCAGCGCCGCCGATGGCGCGTTTGTGCTGCGCCAGCAGCTGGGCCTAAGCCAAAACGAGCAGATGCGCCCCGTGCGCCTCGACACCGACGAGCTGGGTTTCACCCACCAGAAGTTTGAGCAATTCTACCAGGGCGTTAAAATCGAGCACGCTACCTACACCGTGCACGCCCGCCAGGGTGCGGTCGAGAGCCTGAGCGGCGACTACGAGAAAGTTGATAAGCTCAGCACCACGCCCGACCTGAGCGCCAGCGCCGCGCTGAGCCGCGCCCTGGCGGCCGTGGGGGCCAAGAAGTACATGTGGCAGGATGCGGCCGAGGAGGCCGGCCTCAAGCAGCAAACCGGCAACCGCGCCGCCAGCTACCAGCCCCAGGGCGAGCTCGTGATTGTGCGCGACCAGCGCCAGGATGCCGAAACCGGGCCGCTGGTATTGGCTTGGAAGTTTGACATTTACGCCCAGGCCCCAGTGAGCCGCGCCTACTACTACGTCAATGCCCAGACGGGCGACGTGGTGCTGCGCGACGACATCATCAAGCACGCGACCCACGCGACCACGGCGGCGGCCACCGGCTCGTTTGCCACCGCCTACAGCGGCACGCGCTCGATAGCCACCGAAACGACTACCGGCGGCTACCGCCTGCGCGAGTACACCCGCAGCAATGGTATCGAAACCTATAACTGTAAGAAGGGCATGAATTACGGCTCGGCCGTGGACTTTGTGGATGCCGACAACAACTGGACGGCGGCCGAGTACAACAACGCCAACTTCGACAACGCGGCCGGCGACGCGCACTTCGGGGCGCAGGCCACCTACGACTACTGGAAGGCCACTCACAGCCGCAACAGCTACAACAACGCGGGGGCCAAAATCCTGAGCTACGTGCACTACGGCAACCGCTACGAAAATGCCTTCTGGGATGGCGCGCGCATGACCTACGGCGACGGGGCCAGCACCTTCAAGCCCCTGACCTCGCTGGATGTATGCGGCCACGAAATCGGCCACGCCGTGTGCTCCAGCACCGCTAATCTGACCTATTCCTACGAGTCGGGCGCTTTGAATGAAGGTTTTTCCGACATCTGGGGGGCCTGCGTGGAGAAATACGCGGTGGATAAGTTTGCCCTGGGCAATAAGTCGACCTGGGACATCGGCGAGGAAGTAATGCGCAGCGGCGGCGCGCTGCGCTCGATGAGCAACCCCAACCTCTACAACCAGCCCGCCTACTACAAGGGCCTGAAGTGGTACGCGGGCAGCGGCGACAACGGCGGCGTGCATACCAACTCGGGCGTGCTCAACTACTGGTTTTACCTTATCAGCGTAGGCAAGACCGGCACCAACGAGAAAGGCGCGGCCTACTCGGTAGCCTCGCTGGGCATCACCAATGCGGCCCGCATCGCCTACCGCGCCGAAAGCGTGTACCTGTCCGCCAGCTCGAACTACGCGGCAGCCCGCACGGCTACTATTCAGGCGGCTACCGACTTGTTTGGCGCGGGCTCGACGCAGGTAACGGCCGTGACCAATGCCTGGAACGCCGTAGGCGTGGGCGTGGCCACCACCAGCGGCTACTGCGCCAGCAAGGGCAGCAGCCAGGTTGACGAATGGATTGACTTCGTGGTCCTTGGCGGCATTTCCCGCAATAGCGGGGCCGATGGTGGCTATTACAATGGTACGGCCCTGACTGCCAGCGTAACCGCCAACACCACTCAGACTATCAGCTACTCGGCGGCTTTCAAAAGCACGGCTTATGCCGAGTATTTCAAGGTATATGCCGACTGGAACCAGGACGGCGACTTCAGCGACGCGGGCGAAACCATCGTGAGCGCGGCGGCCAGCAACGTGGCTACCACCCGTAGCAGCACCTTCACCGTACCCAGCACCGCCCGCAACGGCAAAACCCGCCTGCGCGTGGTGATGAGCTACGTGAGCAGCACCGGCCCCTGCGATACCTACAGCTACGGCGAAACCGAAGACTACAGCATCAGCGTGACAGGCGGCGTGAACACGGCTACCTTCGACGGTGGCGTGGCTGGCCTCACTGGCACTACCGCCGCGCTCGATGCCAGCGCCGAGCTCAGCCTCTACCCCAACCCCGCCACCGACGCGCTGCACCTGAGTTTGAGCTCGGGCGCGGAGCTGAAATCGGTAGACGTGCTCGACGCGCGCGGGGCCAAAGCCAGCGTGCGCTACCTCGGCAGCGGCGAGGTGAGCCTGAGCGGCCTCGCGCCTGGCCTCTATGTGCTGCGCGCCAGCGATGGCCGGAACACCTTCACCAAGCGCTTTACCAAGCAATAGCTTGCCTGACAACAGGTTATGAAGAAGCCCGGCCGAGCGGCCGGGCTTCTTTCGTGTAGCACCAAACCAGCGCCGGGCGCTACAGCGCCAGCCCGCGCAGCCAGGCATCGGCGGCGGCGAAATTGTCGAAACGCTTGAACTGAAAGCTCGTCGGGGCGGTACTCACTACCGACTGCGTAGAGAGGCGATGCATGGGGTCAGCCCCTTCCACAATGGCGCAGTGGCGGGTTTGCGCCTCCTGCATGGCGCGGGGTATCCAGTTGGTAGTGAGCCACTCCTGCGCCGCGAGGGGTAGCGGCGCGCGCTGGCCGTGGTCGGAGAGCAAGCGGCGCACGCCGCTGCTTTTGAGCAAAGCCAGCACTTGCTCGTAAAACGCCTGAATGGCCTCGACGGGCTGGCGCCCGGCGGCCCAGGCCAGGCGCACATAGCCGGCCGGCTGGTAATAGAGCTTGCCAGCGGAGTTTTGGAAAAAGAGCGTTTCCTGGGCGTAGGGCAGTGAATTCATAAGCAGAACCGGGGTAGTAACGTGCTGGCCCAGCGCAGTTTCTTTGGGCTTCAAAAATACGATGGACCTGCCTGGCCCGGTAGGTCAGGCTACTAAAAAAATACGCCCGCCGCCGTAGTATTGCGGCCGTGACTGCCGACTTGCTACCCTTTGCCCCGCCGCCCGCCCCGCCCGCGCCCTACGCGCCGGGCCTGCACATCCTGGCCACTTTTGACGCACCGGCCGGGCGGCTGCGCGATGCGGCGGGCAGCCAGCAGTTTTTTGGGGAGCTGGTGGCGCGGCTGGGCCTCACGAGCGTGGGCGAGGTCTACCATGTGTTTGAGGAAAACGCGGGCTTCACGGCGGTGCTGGCCCTCACCGAGTCGCACCTCAGCATCCACACCTGGCCCGAGCACGGGCTGGCCACGTTCGACGTGTTTTTGTCGAATTTCCGGCGCGACAACCACGCCACCGTGCGCGCCATCTACCAGGAAACGCTGGCTTTCTTCGAGGCCGAGGAGCGCCACTATACCGAGGTACTGCGATGAGTAGTGCCCCCAATTTTCCCGCGTCCGCCGCCTGGGTCGCCTGCCCCAAGTGCGCCGCCCAGGTGCCCTGCTACGACCCGGCCGGCAGCCGCTACTTCGGCTGCTGGCAGTGCCGCACCTACTTTAGGGCCGTGCCCGAGGCCGAAACCGGCCACCAGGTCAGCGGCTTCAAGCGCGAGCTGCCGCCCGGCCCGGCCCTGCCGCTGGGGGCCACGGGCACGCTCGGCGGCTACCCGGTGCGCCTCACCGGCTACCAGGTGCGCGGGGAGAAGGACGACCGCACGGCCGAGTGGCGCGAGTACCAGCTGCGCCCCGTGCAGGCGACGGCGGGCAATGACCCCATTGATTTTCCGTTGCAGCTGGCCGAGTTTCAGGGGCACTGGCTGCTAATTCGGCGGGCCACGAGCTTTCCGGTTACCAAGGGCAACCACTGGTTTGAAGGCAAAGAGTGGACTAGCCCCAGCACCGGCAATAACTACCGCCTATGGCACCACTACAAACCCCTCATCCGCGATGCGCAGGGCGAGTTTGACTGGAATATCTTAGACGATGAGGCCCTAAAAATTCAGGAGTTCACCTGCCCGCCCTACTTACTTTCGAGCGAGCAGGCCCCAGGCGAGAAGCCCGTCTGGTATCTGGCCGAATATCTGGAGCCCACGCAGGTAGCGGCGGCTTTCAGGCTGAACGTAAGCCAGCTGCCCAGCCGATACAACACCGGCGCGGCCGAGCCCAACCCGCACCAGCCCGGACCGGCGTGGCGCTTGTTTGGGGTGGCGGCGCTGCTGCTGCTGGCGCTGGCGGCCTGGCTGTCCATCACGCGGCCTGGCTCGGCCATCACGCAGACCTTCACCGTGCCGGCCGCGCCAGCCGCTGCCGATGCCGGTGTGGCTACGCCAGCCGCCAGCCCCAACGCGGCGGCTGATTCTATAGTAGCGGCGGCCAACCGGGCGGCCACGGCCCTGGCCAATTCGCCCACCGGCGATACAACGGGCCTGGCCGCCGCCCGAGCCCATGCCGCGCTACTGGCCTCATCGGCCGCCTCGGCCGCCACGCCGGCCGCAGCCGGCTACAACCAGATGCTGGTTTCCAAGACCATCGAGCTGACGCACCCGGCCGCCATCGACATCACCTTCAGCGCGCCGGGCCTCACCAACCACTGGCTGGAGGTAACGGCCAGCCTGGTAAACGAGCAAACCGGGCGCGGCTACGAGGTCACGCGCGCGCTCGAATACTACGAGGGCGTGGAGGATGGCGAACGCTGGCGCGAGGGCGACCGCTCGGCCAACGCCGTTATCAGCGGGCTGCCGGCAGGGCGCTATCACCTCAACCTCTACCCCGGCCCCGAGGCTGGCCTCGGCGACACCGAGTTGGTGCTGGAGCTGGAGCAGCACACCGGATTCGCGTCCAACGTCGTGCTTATTCTATTGCTGATGAGTGTCTTGCCGCTTTACCAGTGGGCGCGGCACGGCGCTTTTGAAACCAGCCGCTGGGAAAACAGTGACTTTGCCCCTACCTCTGACTAACGCGCCTATGTTTCCGCTTTTTCGCCACCTCGGGGCCGATTTGCGCCGCTCGCCCTTCTACGCCGGGCTGCTAGGCCTGGGCCTGGTTGCCTTCGTGGTGCTGGGCTTGCGCGGCAGCCGCCTGCTCGGCGACGACAACGAAACCACCGAAGCCGCGCAGCAGGCCGGCCCGCACCGCGCCGGCGGCCACGGCGGCTACGTGCACGGGTTCAATCATAAGTAGCTGTTACCCTACGGCCTGTGCTTGCGAGCGCAGAAAACCAATCGCACCTGAACGGAGTCCGAGCGGTGCGGCTCAACAGGTGCGATTGCTTCGCTGCGCTCGCAAGGACAATCGATTTTCATCCCTTCATCACTCACTCCCATGGAATACCTCAACCTCAAGGCGCTCGCTGCCTCCGTCGTGTACTCGGTGCTGGGTATCATCATCTTGGCTATCAGCTTTTATTTATTTAACAAGCTGACGCCGGGCACCTTGCGCCGCGAGATTCTGGAAGAGCACAATACGGCCCTGGCCATTATCGCGGCGGCGTTTATGCTGGCGGTGGCCGTCATCATCAGCGCGGCCATTCATGGGTGAGGAATCGGTACTGACGCGCCGGCGGCGGGCACGGGCCGCCGCAGCGGCCTCCACTGCCACCGACGCGCCCCGGCCGGCGTTGCTGCTGGGCTCGGTGGCCGTGATTGCCACCTGCGGGCTGCTCTATGAGCTGATTGCCGGCACCCTGGCCTCGTACCTGCTCGGCGACTCGGTGACGCAGTTTTCGACAGTGATTGGGGTGTATTTGTTTAGCATGGGCGTGGGCTCGTGGCTGTCGCGCTACCTGGGCGGGCCGCTGCTGAGATGGTTTATCCGGCTCGAAATACTGGTGGGGCTGGTGGGCGGCGCGTCGGCGCCACTGCTGTTTGGGCTGTTTGCGCACGTGGGCTCGTTTCGGGTGCTGCTGTATGGGCTGGTGGGGCTGCTAGGCGCGCTGGTGGGCCTGGAAATACCGCTGCTGCTACGCATTTTGCAGGGCCGGCTGGCTTTTAAGGAGCTGGTAGCGAGAGTTTTTACCTTCGACTACGTGGGCTCGCTGCTGGCGGCGGTGATATTCCCGCTGGTGCTGGTGCCCCGGCTGGGGCTGGTGCGCACGGCCTTGCTATTCGGGGCGCTGAACGTGGTAGTGGCAGGCGTGAGCTTGCTGTCATTTGAAGAAACCAAGTCTTATCGCAGGCGCTACCTGGCTACCATCGTGGTGGCCTTGCTGGTGCTGGGCGCGGGTGTGGCGGGGGCCGAGCGCATCCAGCGCTACGCCGAGGGCGAGGTGTTTCAGGATACCGTTATCTACGCCCAAAGCACGCCCTACCAGCGCCTGGTGCTCACGGGCAACCACCGGGGCGAGCTGCGACTATTTCTCAATGGCAATCTGCAATTTAGCTCGGCTGACGAGTACCGCTACCACGAGGCATTGGTGCACCCGGCTTTGCAAGACCGGCCCGGCGCGCATAGCGTGCTGGTGCTGGGCGGCGGCGACGGCCTGGCCGTGCGCGAAATCCTGAAGTACCCGCAGGTGCAGCGCATCCGGCTTATCGACCTCGACCCGGCCATGACCAGGCTGTTTCGCAGCAACCAGCTCTTGCGCGAGCTGAACCACAACTCCTTACACTCGCCCAAACTGGAGATAAAGAACGCCGACGCCTACGCCTGGCTACGGCAGGACACGGCCCGCTACGACGTGGTATTCGTGGATTTTCCCGACCCCGGCAACTACTCCATCGGCAAGCTCTACACCACGGCCTTCTACCAGACGCTGCGGCAGCGGCTGCGGCCGGGCGGGCTGGTGGTGGTGCAGGCCACCTCGCCCTACGTGGCGCGGCGCGCCTATTGGTGCGTGGTGCACACGCTGGCAGCCAGTGGCTTCAGCCCGGTGCCGTACCACGCCTACGTGCCCTCGTTTGGGGAGTGGGGCTACGTGCTGGCGCAGGCGCAGCCGGGCACCTGGCGGCCAGCGGGCGGCGCGCTGCCAGCCGGGCTGCGCTACGCTACGCCCCGCGTCATCAGCCAGATGTGCAGCTTCCCGCCCGACATGAGCGAGGTGCCCACCGATATAAACCAGCTCAATAACCAGGCGCTGGTGCGCTATTTTGAGGAGGAATGGGGACCGTATGGGCAGTAGTGTCGGGGTTAAGGCGGCGGGAAGCTGGGCGCTGGCCGGGCCTTTTAGGTGGGGAATGCAAATAATCCTATTTGAAAGGTAAAAGTGACATGACTTTCCGTTAGCTTTGCCGCACCCCGCCCATTCTTGTTCGCACCTCTTTTTCACCTCTATTTACCGATGAAGCAACTCTTTACTCGTTTCTGCTGCTTGCTGGGCGGCCTGGTTGGCACCAGCCAGCTGGCCTCGGCCCAGCTTACCTACACGCCCGCGGCCGTGACCGGCTACTCGGCCGATGTGATAGCCGAGGGCACCGGCACGGTAGCCAGCAAGACCACCAACACCGTGGACCGGGGCAACGCCACCGTGAAGTGGTGCTTTGCCAACACCACCTACGTGAACCCCTCGGGCCAGAGCCCGACGCTGGCGCTACCGGCCAGCGGCCTGCTTACCAGCGCCGTCACGACCACGCCGGGCCTCACCTTCCAGCTGGCGCCGGCTACCGGCAACAACTCGCTGCGCATCGACGGGGCGGCCTCGGGCACGCTCACGCTGGTGACGCCCGCCCCGGCTACCGAGGTAGTGATGCTGGGCACCGAGGGCAACGGCAGCTCGGCCGGCAAGACCTTCGTCGTCAACTTCACCGACGGCACCAACCAGACGTTCAGCAACCAGGTAGTACCCGATTGGTTTGGCGGGGCCAACCCGGCCTACATCGTGGGCAGCCGCGTGAGCTACGTTGATAATACCATCGACAACGCTACGACCAACCCGCGCCTTTACCAGGTGCGCCTGGCGCTGGCGGCGGCCAACCTGACCAAGCAGGTAGCCAGCATCACCGTGTCGAAAACCTCGACCGACCCCGTACTCAACATCATGGGTGTGACGCTAGGCATCGCCTGCCAGGGCACACCCAACGCTGGCACGGCCGTGGCCTCCCCGGCCACCATCTGCCCCGGCCAGCAGGTGGCCCTGAGCCCCGGCGGCGGGGCGCAGGCCCCGGCCGGCATCACGTTCCAGTGGCAGTCCTCGACCGACGGCGGCGTGACGTGGACCAACATCGCGGGGGCTACCGGCGCTACCTACATCGGCACGCCCAGCGTTACGACCCAGTACCGCGTTATTTTTACTTGCATCGGGCAGTCGTCGACCTCGGCCCCGGCCACCGTCACGGTGGGGGCCACGGCCTCGGTAGTGGCGTATGCCACGCCGCCCGCGCCGGTTACGTTTTGCGCCAGCGGCACGCAGGCCGTGGTGTCGGTTTCGCCGGCCGGGGGCACGTTTAGCGCGCCCAGCGGCCTGAGCATCAACGCTACTACCGGCACGCTCAACCTGGGCGCGTCGACCGTTGGCACCTACACCGTGACCTACACGCCGCCCACGGGCTCGTGCGCCGGGCCGGCCACTACTACCGTCACGGTAGCGGCCCCGCCTACGGCCACGCTCACGTACCCGGCCGGCAGCTTTTGCGCGGGCAGCGGCAGCACGGTCACGCCCACTACGGTTTCGCCGACGGGCGGCCGGTTTGTGGGCTCTACGGGCCTGGCTGTCAACTCTACTACGGGGGTAATCAGCCTGGGCCAGACGGCGGCCGGCACCTACACCATCACGTATACCGTAACCGGTACCGGGCTGTGCACGGCCAGCGCTACGGCCAGCGTCACGGTGCTGCCGGCCCCGGCCATCTCGCTGGATTTTGGCGGCACCACGTTCTGCAAGGCGGGCGCGGCGCCTACTACCACGGCTTCGCCCTCGGGCGGCACGTTTAGCAGCACGCCGGGGCTGGTTATTAATGCCACGACCGGGGCCATCGACTTTGCTAACTCGACCAACGGCACCTACACCGTGACCTATACCGTGGGCGGGCAGTGCGGCGGCGCAGCCTCAGCGCGCATCACCATCCAAGGCAGCGCCGCGCCAGTGTACCCCACCGTGCTCACGCCCAACGGCGACAAGCTCAACGACGAGCTCAAGCTGAAAATTGCCGACGTGCAGAACTACTCGCTCAAGGTATTCAACCGCTGGGGCCGCCGCGTGTATGAGGGCACCAACGCCGCCGAAGGCTGGAACCCCGCCGACAACGGCCCCGGCACCTACTATTACCTAGTCGAATACACCGACTGCGCCGGTCGCGCCCAGCTAGCCCGCAACTGGGTTGAAGTGGTGAAGTAAATGCTTGCTTTAAGCTTAATGAAGCGCAGCTCTGCTTCGGCGGGGCTGCGCTTTTTGTGTTTAAGCCGCTGGTTCTCGGGCCGGGCCGGCGGCTTGACGCGGGCGCGGTGCTAGCTTCGCGGCTGCTACTACGCTAGTTTTCGCATGTCTTCGCGTCGTCATTTTCTGGAGCAAGCCAGTGCTGGGCTGGCCGGTACGCTGCTAGCGGGCCTACTGGGCAGCGTGCCTGGCTGCGCCCCGGCGCGCTCGGCAGTGCGCGGGCAGCTGCGCGGGGCCAGCCACCCGCTGGGCCATTTGCTGCGGCAGCCCGATAAAATTCCATCGCCCGTTGGTGTCGAAGAGGTTGATACCGTGATTATCGGCGGCGGCGTGAGCGGGCTGGCGGCTCGGCGCGAGCTGCACCGCCTCAGCCCCAAGCGCCGTACGGTGCTGCTGGAGCTGGAGCCCACCACCGGTGGCAACGCCGCCGCCGGCCACAACGGCCGCACCGCCTACCCCTGGGGCGCGCACTACCTGCCCCTGCCCGACCACCGCGATGCCGACCTGCTGGCTTTCCTGCAGGAAGCCCATATTTTGACTGGCTACGGCCCCGATGGGCTGCCCATCTACGACGAAACCGCCCTCTGCCAAGACCCCGCCGAGCGCCTGCTGCTGCACGGCCACTGGCAGCCCGGCTTGGTGCCCGAGGCCGGCGTGCCCGCCGCCGACCGCGCCGAAATCACTCGCTTTCTGGCTGAAGTAGCGCACCTGCGCCACGCCACCGGCCCCGATGGGCAGGAGCTGTTTCGGCTGCCGCTCGACTGGTCGTCGGCCGACGCGGCCACCCGGCAGCTCGACCAGGAAACGATGGCCGACTGGCTCGTGCGCCACGGCTACCGCTCCGACTACCTGCGCTGGTACCTCGACTACTCGTACCGCGACGACTTTGGGGTGCCCGCCGCGCAAGTATCGGCCTGGGCCGGGCTGCACTACTTCGCCGCCCGCAAAGGCCGCGCCCACAACGCCCCCGCCGATGCCGTGCTCACCTGGCCCACCGGCAACCACCACCTTGCCGAAGCCCTGCGCCAGCAGGGCGGCGCGGGCCGCATCCAAACCAATGCGCTGGCGTTCGGCGTGCGCGGAGCTACTGAAAACCAAGTAGACGTATTAATGTATGATGCCGCTACCCGCCGCAGCACCACGCTGCGGGCGCGCCATGTGATACTGGCCGCGCCCTGGCACGTAGCCAAGCACCTACTACCCCGCCCGGCCCTGGACCTAGCCCCGTTACACGCGCCCTGGCTGGTGGCCAACCTGCTGGTAGATGGCTACCCCGGCGGCCCCGGCCAGCCGCTGTGCTGGGACAACGTGCGCTACGGCAGCCCCGCGCTGGGCTACATCGACGCCGAGCACCAGGCCCTGCGCGGCTTCGAGGAGCCGGGGCCGCGTAGCTTAACATTCTACTGGGCCCTGCCCACCGACCTTGCCGACCAAGCCGCTGCTCGGCAACACGCGCTGGCCAGCACCTACCCCGACTGGCTTACGCTCATCCTCACCGAGCTCGACCTGATGCACCCTGGCCTGGCCGCCCGCGTGCAGGCCGCTGAGCTCTGGGTCTGGGGCCACGGCATGGTAGCGCCCGCGCCCGGCTACGTGTGGGGCGCGGCGCGGGCACAGGCTAGGCAGCCGCTGCTGGGCGGGCGTATTCACCTGGCTCACACTGATTATAGTGGGGTGTCGGTGTTTGAGGAAGCTTTTCACCAGGGACTGCAGGCAGCGCGAGTGATAGCGCAGGCAGTGTAAAACGGAGTGGCACTCCGTTTTACGTCAGGGTAGTCTGAAAGCAGCTTCACAAAACACAATCCTAGCGTGGAAACGGAGTGCCACTCCGTTTTACAGAAACCGCGCGCGCAGCGCGGGCGTGGGCAGCCAGCAGCTTGCCTGCCGTCCAAACCAGCGGTAGCGGTGCCGAGCCACGAAGCGGTACAACGCATCGCGCCAGGGTGCGGGCAGCAGCCAGCCCACCGCCGCCAGCCGCCAGCCGCCCCCCAGCCGCCCGGCTATGCGCAGCACGGCCGCCGAGTGCGTGTACACGCGGCCCTCGGCCACCAGCACCACCGAGGCGGGGTCGGCGAGGGCGGCGGGCGTGAGGGGGTGGCCATGGGCGGCGAGCAGCGCCTGCCCGGCCGCACTCTGGAGGGCCGCGAAGCGGAACTGCCCGGCGGCATCGTGGCGAATAACGAACTGCACAAACCCGTTGCAGAGGTTACACACGCCGTCGAACAGAATGGTGGCGGGAGCCGGCATAAGCAGTAAGTCAGGACCTACCCGCGCCTAACGCAGGGCCGGGGCCGGATGTTTAACCCGCTGGCTAACAGCTGAGGTATAAGGCAAAATACCGTATTTACTACTAGGTGTTTTCTCCGGAAAATACGCAGTATTCGCGCCGGTGCCGAGGAGGGGGCCACGTATAAGGAAGCACATTTTTTCTTTTCATAATTCCATCATGCGTACCCTAAAACCCCAACTGGCATTTGCCGCCCTGCTCCTGAGTGCCACGCTACTAGGTGCCTGCGGCAGCAACGGCAACAACAACGAAGGAGGCGCTACCGACGCCTCGGGCACTACCACCGGCAGCAGCGGCACCGGCGACATGGGCATGAGCTCGGACTCGGCCGGCACCGGCAGCACCAACACGGGAGCCGGCGACCTCGGTGGCTCGACCAGCGGCACCAGTGGCTCGACGGCGGGCAGCACCAGCGGCTCGACCAGCGGCGACATGGGCGGCACGGGCGGCGCTACCACGGGCAGCTCTACGGCGGGCGGCACCACGGGCGGCACTACCGGCCAGTAGCCGCTAGACTTACACCTCACTACCCAACTTTTCCTTTTCCCCTTTCCTGACCATGAACAAGCAAATCTTTCTGCCGCTCCGCACGGCAGCTTTCGCCCTGGGCCTGGGTTTGATTTCGACCGCCGCCTTTGCCCAGGTGGGCACCACCAGCGGCAGCACCACCGGCGGCACCACCACGATGGGCACCACTAGTGGCAGCACTACTGGCACCATGGGCACTACCTCGGGTAGCACCAGCGGCAGCACCACCATGGGCACAGCTGGCAGCACCAGCGGCTCAATGGGTAGCACTACGGGCTCCACCACAGGTACTACGATGGGCACTACTTCGGGCACCACCAGCGGCAGCACCACCGCCGGCAACGGCCGCCGCAACCGGGGCAACAGCACCTCGGGCACGAACTCGGGCCGCCGCGCGCGGGGCTCGAAGTCGACGGGCAGCGGCAGCACCAGCGGCTCGATGGGCACTACCTCGGGCTCATCTACTTCTGGCTCGGGCACTACCTCGGGCGGCAGCACCCGGCCCTAGGCCGCGCTAGCCGTAGCTACTTGGCAAGGCGAAAAGGCTGGCCCGACTACGGCGGCTTTTTCGCCTTGCTTCGTTTTGGCGAGATTCATAACACCAGCTAGTATCTTGCTAATAATCAGCTTATTCTTTCCTTCAACGGCAAGCTAACGCTTACCGCACGTTTTGGCCGTGGCTTTTACTTCTACTTTGCCGCAGGTGTGGGCCGTGCTGCGGCGGCCGTTTGTGCTCGATTTGCGGGCGCTGGCCTTGCTGCGCATGGGCCTGGGCGCGGTGCTGCTGCTCGACCTGGGCATCCGGGGCACCGACCTGGAGGCGCACTACGCCAACCTGGGCGTGCTGCCGCTGGCGACGCTGCACGAGCATTTGTGGACGCCTTATCAGTTTTCGCTGCACGCAGCCAGCGGCATGTGGCAGGCGCAGGCGCTGCTGTTTGGGGTGGCGGCGGCGGCGGCGCTGGCCCTGGCGCTGGGCTACCGCACGCGCCTGGCCACGGTGGCGTCGTGGGTGCTGCTGGTGTCGCTTCAAAACCGCAACCCGCTCATCGGCCAGGGCGGCGGCGACTTGCTGCGGATGCTCTTGTTCTGGGGTATGTTTCTGCCCTGGGGCCGGGTGTGGGCCTGCGATGCGCGCGCCGCCCCGCCGCCCGCCCGCTACGACTACGCCAGCGCCGCCACCGTGGCCTACGTGGTGCAGTTGGCCTTGCTCTACTGGTGCACCGCCCTGCTCAAAAGCGGCCCCGAATGGACCCGCGAGGGCACGGCGCTCTACTACGCCTTCAGCCTCGACCAGTTGCTGCTGCCGGGCGGGCGGCTGCTGTACCCCTACCCTGGGCTGCTGCGCGGGCTCACCTTCGCTACCTGGTACACCGAGTTGCTGCTGCCGTTTGCGCTGTTTATTCCTTTCGGAGTAAGATGGTGGCGGCTGCTGGTGGTGGGCGTGCTGCTGGGCTTTCACCTGGGCATCAGCCTCACGTTGTACGTGGGCTTGTTCTTCATTATCAATATGGTGTCGGTACTGGGGCTGCTGCCGCCGCTGGCCCTCGACTGGCTAGCGCCGCGCCTGGCGCCCCACGCCGCCCGGGCCCGCCGCTGGCGCGCCCGGCTGCCCGCCTGGCCAGCACCGTGGCAGCTGCGCCTAGAGCGGGTGCGGCCGGCCCCGTCCGGCTGGCGGGCGCTGATGCGCGCGGGGCGCGCGGGCGTGGTGCTGGGCGCGCTGGTGTATGTATGCTGGTGGAATATCGACGACGTGGCGGGCCCGCGCCGGCGCTGGCTGCCCGAGCCGGCGCGCTGGTTTGGCTACCTGCTGCGCGTCGACCAGCACTGGGGGATGTTTGCGCCCACGGTTTTCAAGGATGATGGCTGGTACGTGCTGGAGGGCACTACTGCCGGCTGCCAGGTGCTCGACCTGAACCGGGGCGGCCGGCCCGTGACTTACGCCAAGCCGGCGGCCATCGTATCGCTGTTTAAAAACGACCGCTGGCGCAAGTATTCCGAAAACTACCTCTTCATCGACCACGCCTGGATGCGCGGCTACTACTGCCACTATCTGCTACGCCGCTGGCACCTCGACCCCGCCCACCCGCCGCTGCGCCACCTGTCCATAATCTACATGAAAGAAGTGTCGCAGCCCGACTACCGCGTGCCGCCCGCCCGGCGCGAGGTGCTTTGCGACTGCGCGCCCACGCCGTAATTTCTCCCCGGCACAATTGCGTGTTTCTGCGCCCGAATTAGGGGTAAATACAGGAAGGGGTAGCCCGTATACCAGGCACACGCTTTCTTCTCCTTTTCCATTTCCCTCATTTCCTGCTTTTTATGAAACGCCATTGGAATCAGCTCCTTTTGGGAGCTTTGCTTTGCTCGTCGGTGGCGCTGGTCAGCGCCTGCGACGATGACGACGATACCCCGGCCCCGAGCACGACCTCGGGCACGACGAGCGGCAGCACGTCGGGTACTACTAGCGGTACCACTAGCAGCACTACGTCGGGTACTACCTCCGGCACGACGAGCGGCACTACGGCGGGTACGACCAGTGGCACTACTTCTGGTACCACGAGTGGCACGACCACTGGCACCACGAGCGGTACCACAGCGGGCACGACGGCCGGCGGCACTACCGGCACGACCAGCGGCACCACGGCGGGCGGTACTACCGGCACTACGGCTGGTGGCACTACTGGCACTACCTCGGGCACGACCAGCGGCAGCAGCACGTAGCAGCCAGCTTTTCGCCACTCTCTAAAAGCAAGGCCGCCTTACTAACCAGCAACTTATCGGTAGTAAGCGGCCTTGCTTTTTTATGGCATTAAGCCGCCAGACACTGACGCTGTACCGGCCACTTATGGTGAAGCTTAGCGGCCTCTCTGCCCCAAGCTGGGCCTTAACGCGGAGCGGCCGGGGGCGTAGCTCTGCTAGTCTGGTTGCCTGGTTTTCATTCCATTCTGCTAACATGTCTACTCTCCCCGACCCTGCTTTTACCTCTGGCACTACCGCCGCTAGCTGGCTGGCCACCGCCCCGGCGCGGCCGGCCTTTGGGCCGCTGCGCGAAAACACCACTGCTGACGTCGTCGTTATCGGGGCCGGCATCGCAGGCCTCACCACGGCCTACCTGCTGGGCCGCGAAGGCAAAAGCGTGGTGGTGCTCGAAGACGGCGAAATTGCCAGCGGTGAAACCGGCCGCACCACCGCCCACCTCGCCAACGCCCTCGACGACCGCTTCACAGTGCTCGAAAAATTGTTTGGGGAAGACGGGGCGCGGCTGGCCGCCGAAAGCCACGGCGCGGCCATCGACCAGATTGAAGCCACCGTGGCCGCCGAAAACATCGCCTGCGATTTTCGCCGGCTCGATGGCTACCTGTTTCTGCCCAAAGATGGCGACCCGCAGGAGCTGCGCGACGAGCTGGCCGCCACCCACCGGGCCGGCCTCGCGGCGGTCGAGCTGCTGCCCGATGCGGGTACCGAGGGCTTCGCCACTGGGCCGTGCTTGCGGTTTCCGCAGCAGGGGCAGTTTCACATTATCAAGTACCTCAACGGGCTGGGCCGGGCCATCGTGAGCCAGGGCGGGCGCATTTTCACGCACACCCACGCCAGCGATATTAGCGGCAGCAACCCGCTGTGCGTCACCACTACCGGACAGGTAGAGGTGCGGGCGCAGGCCGTGGTAGTGGCCACCAATTCGCCCTTCAACGACCGGGTAGTGATGCACACCAAGCAGGCGCCCTACCGCACCTACGCGCTGGCCGGGCGCATCCCGAAAGGCTCGCTCACCACGGCGCTTTACTGGGATACGCCCGACCCGTATCACTACATCCGCATTCAGGAAATGGACGCGCCGGCCGACTATGACCTGCTATTGGTGGGCGGCGAAGACCACAAGGTGGGCGAAAATGACCCACCGGCCCGCCTGGCCTGCCTGGAAGACTGGGCCCGCGCGCACTTCCCGCAGATTACCGAGATTGAGTTTCGCTGGTCGGGGCAAGTGCTGGAGCCCGACGACTGCCTGGGCTACGCCGGCCGCAACCCGCTCGACCGCGACCAGGTGTATGTCATCAGCGGCGACTCGGGCCACGGCATGACCCACGGCACGCTGGGGGCCATGCTGGTGCGCGACCTCATTTTGCATCGCCCCAACCCTTGGGAAAAGCTCTACGACCCCGGCCGCGTGACGCTCAGCAAGGAGTCGCTGCAAGAATTCGTGAGCCACAACGCGATAGTAACCAAAGACTACACCGAGCTGCTGACGAGCGGCGACGTGGCCTCGGCCGACGAGATAGCGCCCGGCAGCGGGGCCGTGCTGCGCCACGGCCTGGCCAAAGTAGCCACCTACCGCGACCCCGAGGGCCAGTTGCACGAGTGCTCGGCCAGTTGCCCGCACTTGGGCTGCGTGGTGCATTGGAACGCCCTCGAAACCAGCTGGGACTGCCCCTGCCACGGCTCCCGCTTCGACGCGCTGGGCCGCCTGCTCATGGGCCCGGCCAATTCGGATTTGGCTGCGGTTTAGCGCTCGATTTAACAACGGGTCATGCAGCGCGCAGCGAAGCATCTCGCGTGGTGCACCAACTCCAAAACGGTAGGATTTACTGCGCCACGCGAGATGCTTCGCTGCGCGCTGCATGACTCCACTAGCACTCAACACGCCCAACTAAACAGATTCCCTCTTCATGGAAAACTATCCCAACTCCCTGCCGCCCCAGGCCCAAACCCAGCAGCCCGGCCTCGAACACCAGATGACGCCCGAGCCGATTTACATCCGGGCCAACTACAAGGGCAGCGAAAAGCTGCAAGATAAAGTAGCCCTCATCACGGGCGGCGACTCGGGCATCGGGCGGGCCGTGGCGGTGCATTTTGCCCGCGAAGGGGCCGACGTGGCCCTCGCCTACAAGCCCGAGGAGCAGGCCGACGCCGACGACACCCGCGCGCTGGTGGAGGCTGAAGGCCGCCGCTGCGTGCTACTGCCCGGCGACCTGCGCCGCCCCGAGTATTGCGAAAACCTCGTAACCCAGACCGTGCAGCAGCTCGGCAAGCTCAATATCGTGGTCAGCAACGCCGCCGAGCAGTTCGTGAGCACCGACGTGGCCGAGCTGCCCCACGCGCAGTTTGAAGATACTTTTCAAGTTAATTTCTTCGCGTTGGTGCGGGTGGTGCAGGCCGCGCTGCCGCACCTGCACGCCGGTGACTCCATCATCGCTACCTCGTCCATCAACGCCTACCGCGGCAACCAGCAGCTCGTCGACTACACCTCAACCAAGGGCGCGATTACGGCCTACATCCGCTCGATTGCGCAGCAGCTAGCCGCGAAGCAGATACGGGCCAACACGGTAGCGCCTGGCCCCATCTGGACGCCCCTCATCCCCGCCAGCTTCCCGCCCGACAAGGTGGCCGAGTTTGGCCAAGATACCACCCTGAAGCGCCCCGGCCAGCCCGCCGAAGTAGCGCCCGCCTTCGTGTTTCTGGCCTCCGAAGAGGCCTCGTACATCACCGGCCAGGCCATCCATCCCAACGGCGGCGAAGTGCTCAATACGTAACCTAATCCAAGTTTTTCTCGATTCAGACCTATCCGCCGGGTGTTTGGCCCGGCGGCTATGCGTCTTCATTGCCCTTCCACTTTTCCCCACTTTTTCGTCATGAAAAAAGCCTATTCGCACTTCACGGCCCTCGCGCTGGCCGCGCTCGCCTTCAGCTCATGCAGCCGCGGCGACTACGCCACTAAACAAGCTACCTCGCCCCTCACCGTGGCTACTGTAGCCCAGGCTCCCGCCGCAGCCCCATCACCTGCCGCCGAAATGTCAGCCACTGTGGTTGCCCAACAGCCCGCCGTTGCTACCGCTCCCGAAGCCTCTGCCCCCGCCGTGGCTACTGCTGCCCCGATAGCCGCAGCGCCCGTAGCCGCTCATCGCGCTGCCCCGGCCACCACTGCCACTACTCAAACGGCCGTAGCCACTACTAACGCGCCAGCCGCCAAAACCGCCAAGCCCACGCTGGTGCAGCGCCTGGCCCTCAACAAAGTAGCCAAGCAGCTCTCTAAAATCGAGCAGCGCCAGCAAAACACGGCCAGCACCGCGCAAACGGCCGCCCGCAGTGGGTCGATTACGATTTTGCTCGTCGGCGTAATTGCCCTGCTCTTGGGCATCCTACTCAGCGTGGGCTGGCTCGGAACCTTGGGTGGCATCCTCATTCTAGTGGGCGTTATCCTGCTCCTACTCAAGGCGCTGTAATGCCTTTGTTTGCAAGCTAAAAAAGCTCCACTGGCCACTCGGCCGGTGGGGCTTTTTGTTTGAATATAACATCAGCTTTAGCTTGCAAGCGAGCGCAACGAATAGTTGCGCTTGCCAACGTTCACTCACGCCCAGCTCGCGGCGCTCGCTCGCAAGCAAAAGCTTGTGACATCGCAGCCTGCGGCACCTCCTAAATGGCCCAACCTTGGATACGCTCGGCCCGCTACGACGGCTGGCTAATACTCGCCCCGCCGTTTCTGGCGCTGCTGGTGGTGCTAGCGCTGCCCGCAGCCTACCGGCAGTCAGCGCAGTTTCCGCTGCTGGCCTGGGTGGCCGTGGTGCTACTCATCGATGTGGCGCACGTCTACGGCACGCTGTTTCAGACCTATTTCGACCCGGTGCGGCGGCGGCAGCGGCGCACGCTGCTGCTCGTGGTGCCGCTAGCCTGCTACGCGGGCGGCGTAGCCCTGCACGCGGCGGGCGGGCTGGTCTTCTGGCGGGCGCTCACCTACCTGGCGGTATTTCACTTCATCCGGCAGCAATACGGGTTTCTGCGCCTCTATGCGCGGCGCGACGCGCCCGCGCCCGGCCAGTGGCTGAATAGTGCGCTCATCTACGCGGCCACGCTCTACCCACTGCTGTACTGGCACTTATCGAGCCCGCGTAATTTCAACTGGTTTGTGGCGGGCGACTTTGTGCAGCGCGACTGGCCGCTGGGTCGGCACCTCGCTACCGGCCTCTACGCGGCGCTGCTACTCGCCTATGCGGCCCGCGAGGCGTGGCTCTACCGCCGCACCGGCACCTTCAACCTACCCCGCAACCTGCTGCTGCTCGGCACCGCCGTGGCCTGGTACGCGGGCATCGTCGTCTTCAACGGCGACCTCGCCTTCATGCTGCTCAACGTAGTTTCGCACGGCGTGCCCTACCTCGCGCTGGTCTGGAGCCGCCGCCCCGCCACCACCGGGCGCGGCTGGTGGACCGGCCGCCACGGGCTGGCGCTGTTTCTAGGTGCGATTGGGCTATTCGCCTTTCTCGAAGAAGGCCTCTGGGACCGCCTCGTGTGGCGCGAGCACGGCGCGGTGTTCGGCTGGTTTCAGGGCCTTCCCACCGTGGCCGAGCCCGCACTGCTGATGTGGCTGGTGCCGCTGCTGGCGCTGCCCCAAAGCACGCACTACGTACTCGATGGTTTCATCTGGCGAAAGGGTAGCGAATAGGTAAAATGTATGGAAGTACGGCTGTCATGCTGAGCGGAGCGTAGCGAAGTCGAAGCATCTCTTTAGCAGAGTAACTCCTAGAGTAAGCAACGGAGCGATAGAGATGCTTCGACTCCGCTGCGCTCCGCTCAGCATGACAAACACAATTTTACCCACTGGTTACTATTTAGTTATCACCAGTTCCACGCGCCGGTTCAGCTTGCGCGTCTCCTCGCGGTCGTTCGGAAACTTTGGCTTGCTCCCACCGAAACCCACCGTCGTGATGCGGCTTTCGGCTACGCCGCGGGTCACGAGGTAGCGCTTCACCTCGGCCACGCGCTGCTCGCTGAGTACTTGGTTTTTATCGGCCGGCCCCACGTTGTCGGTGTGGCCTTCGAGGCGGATTTCCAGCTGCGGGTTGGCCTTCATCGAATTAGCCAGCTCGTTGAGCGTCGGGTAGGCCGAGCCCAGCAGCTTGGCCTGGCTTTGGGTGAAGATGATGGCCGGTAAGTCGAGGCGCGAGCCCACCGTGGCGGGCAGCAGGCGCGGCTCGTAGCGGCGGTCTTCGCCGGGCGCGACGGTGAAAGTATCCACCTTGGTGAGCAGCCCCGCCGTGGTAATCACGCGGTAGCGGCCCGGCACCAGCGAGAGCTGAAAGCCGGTGTTGCCGACCTGCGCCGTGCTGCGGAAGTCGATGCTGCTCCCCAGCAGCAGGGCCTGCACCTGCGCCGCGCCCGCGATGGGCTTATTGGTACTGGCATCGAGCACGCGGCCGGTGACGAGGGCGCGGGGCGCTTTCTCGGGGTCGATGGGCGGCGGCACGGTGTCGGTCGGGGCCGGGCCGGGCGCGGTGCGAAACAGCTTCTTAGGCGCGTTATCGACCTTGCCCGACGAGGCGTAGTAGGCCGTGCCATCCGGCCCGAGGGCCAGAAACCCATCGTAGCCAGGCCCGTTAAAGCGCGGCCCCAGGTTTTCAACCGGGCTCCACTTCTCCCACGAGTCATCAAGCCGGCGGCTGCGGAAGATATCGGCCGAGCCGTAGCCCAGGTGCCCGTAGGAGCTGAAGTACAACTCCTTGGTATCGGCCGACAGCCAGGGCGCAAACTCATAGCCAGGGGAGTTAACTACCGCGCCCAAGCTTTGCGGGGCGGTGTAGCCGCCCGCTCCGTCGGGCCGGCTGAAGTACAGGTCGTTGGCTCCCTGCGAGTCGTCGCGCTCTAGGCTCAGGAGTAGGATTTTCTCGTCGGGCGTCATATAAAAGCCCGTCGCCACGTTGGTCGAATAATAAGCCGCGATGCGCAGCGCGGCCGGCTTGCCGCCCGCCGCCACCCGCGACGCGCCCTCGTCCTTGAAGCCCGCCGACTCGTAGGTGCCGCGCACCAGTAGGGTCGGCCTGTCGGCCGCGCCCACCACAGCCTGCACGGCATTGTTGTGCTGGGTGTTGAGGCCGGCCGGGCTTTCGAGGCGGGTAGGCGGCCCCCAGGTACGGCCCTTGTCGGCGCTCTCGCTCAGCCAGATATCACCGCTTTCGGCCACGCCCTCCACGTTGCCCGCAAACTTAGTGCGGCTGAAATACAGGCGCTTACCATCGGGCGAGGGCACCGGCTGCAACTCGTTGCCGGTGGGCGAATTGAGTGCCGCCAGCGGCTCGGGGGCCGTGAAATACGGCGGCCCTGCCGCCTGCCGCAGCTGCAACTGGAACAGCCGCCACTGCTGGCTGGCCCGCCCGGTGGCCCGCGCCGCCACCACCGCCGTCCCGTTGAATTTATCGACCGCCGCCAGCGTGGCTACCCGGTTGTCAAACCGATTTTCGAGCTGAAACGAGCCAATGGGCCCAGCCGGCACCAGCCGCCACTGCTGCCCCAGCCCCCCGGTGTAGGCGCGCTGCACCAGCGGCGTAGTGCCGCCCGCCGTAGCGCCAGGCGCGGCTTCCAGCGTGAGGCACAGGCCGCTATGCTTGGCCTCCAGGCGGTAGTACTCGCCGCCCTCGCGGATGAGCACCAGCCGCCACTGCTGGCTGAAGGCGTGGGTAAACTCCCACTGCACGGCCGGCGCCCCGCCAGTAGTGGCAGCGTGCGAAATATCGAGGCTGCGCCCGCTGCTGCGGCAAATGATGCCGTACAGCGCTCGGTCGTCGGGCGTGAGGGACGTTTGGGCGGCGGCCGAGAGTGCTAGTAAACAGAGGAAAAATACACGAAACATTCGGCAAAGGTCGGGCATCGCCTGTTAAACGGCCCAGCCGCCCCGCCTATTGCGGGCGGGGCGGGCGGTAACGCGAAGGACAACGCCTGTCATGCAGAGCGCAGCGAAGCATCTCGCGTGTTTGCGTCTGCGAACATTAGAGAATACTGCACCACGCGAGATGCTTCGCTGCGCTCTGCATGACGACTGTGTCAAATAGCTATCTACTCCAGCCCGTATTTCTCCCGAAATTTCTTATCGAGCGCCGTTTGCTTGCTTTCGAGGCAAATACTGCGTCCGTCGATGTAGGCCAGCGTCACGGCATTAGTCCGCATGTCGAGCAGGTCGCCCTTGCTCACCACCAGCGTAGCCGACTTGCCGACTTCGAGGCTGCCGTAGTCTTTATCGATGCCCATGATGCGGGCCGGGCTCAGCGTAATGGCCGTGAGCGCCTGCTCCTTGGTCAGCCCGAACGCTACTGCCTGGCCGGCCACGAAGGGTAGGTTGCGGCCCCGCGAGGTTTCCATATCGCCCTGAAAATCGAGGCAGTAGCGGATGCCGGCGGCTTGCAGCTGGGCGGGCAGCTTATAGGGCTGGTCGTAGTCGTCGCCGTCGCGGCGGGGCAGGTCCTGGGTACGGTTGAGTACTACGGCCACGTCGTTTTGCTTGAGAAAATCGAGCACCATCCAGGCGTCGCGGGCGCCGACCAGGGCCACGCGCTGCACGCCCAGCCGCCGGGCCAGGCGCACCGATTCTATTAATTCTTTGGCGTAGTCGGCGTGGATGTAGAGCGTTTTGGAGCCGTCGAACAGGCCGGCCATCGAGGTCAGGCGCAGGTTTTCGCGGCGGCCGGCGGGGGCCTGGCGGTAGGCGCTGGCCTCGTTCAGCAGTTGCTCCAGGTCGCGGAGGCGAGCGGTGCGGGCTTCCTGGCGGCGCGTGAGCTGGGCGGCGTCTTCGGCGGGGTTGGTTTTTACCACCATCTCGGGCCAAGTCAGGTGAATGCCGTCGTCGGCTTTCACCACGGCATCCTGCCAGTTCCAGGCGTCGAGCTGCACAATGGCGCTTTGGCCCGTGACGAGGCCGCCGCGGGGCGTGGGCTGGGCCAGCAGCACGCCGTTGAGGCGCACCGTGGGCAGCACGTCCGAGTCGGTGTTGAAGGCGATGAGGGCGCGCACGTTGGGGTTCAGCTCGCCTACCTCGCGGTCGTCTACCGTCGCCCGGATGGCTTCTACCTCGCTCAAACCCAGCGTTGTATTGGGCAAAATCAGGCCGGGGTACACGTGCTGCCCGCTTATGTCGCGGGTTTCGAAGCCGCTCTGCGTGAAGCCGCTGCGCGGCCCGGCGTACACCAGTCGGCCCTTGTCGAAGGCCACGGCGGCATTATCGATAACCTGGCCGGTGCCGGTGTGCAGCGTGCCGCCCACCAGCACGATGGGCGTGGCCTGCGGCGGGGCCGGCGTGGGCACCTGCGCCTGGGCGGCGAGGGGCGCGAGGGCAAGGAGGGAATAGACTAGTTTTTGCATGGTATCAGGTCGTGCTTGTCATGCTGAGCGCAGCGCAGCGGAGTCGAAGCA
>CAXYJY010000076.1:0-17100 GCA_964277755.1 uncultured Hymenobacter sp. | reverse complement strand
CCCGCTCCCAGGTGATGCCGGGGTTGCCCTGGCGCACCTCGTAGAGGCCCTGCGTGGGCGCGCCGTCGAGCACCGTGCCGGGGCTGTAGGGCGAGTAGGGGCTCAGGTATTCGAAGGCCGCGATGTTGCCGTTGATGTAGGGGTAGGCCCCCGACTGGCCCCACGAGGCACGGATTTTCAGGTTGTCGAGCCAGGTGTAGCGGTCCTTGATAAACGACTCCTCGCTCACGCGCCAGCCAGCCGAAAAGGCCGGGAAGAAGCCAAAGCGGTTGCCCGGCGCGAAGAGGTAGCTGCCATCGTAGCGGCCCGAAGCCTCCAGCAGGTACTTGCCGTCGTAGGCGTAGGTAGCGCGGTAGATGTAGCCAATCTGCTTGGTCTGGTACGACGAGCCGGCATTGGTAGCATCCGAGGCGGCCGGGCCGCCGAAGTCGAGCTCGTCAATCGACGTGTTGTAATTGATTTTGCGGGCCTGGAACTCCTGGTGCTTGAGGCTGCGCGACTCCACCACGGCCAGGCCCGTAAAGGCGTGCTTGCCAAAAGTGTTGGCGTAGTTGAGGTAGCCCTGGAAGGTCAGCGCCCGGTCCTGCCCGTAAAACTGCCGGAAGCTCGGCTTGGTACTACCCTGAATACCTTGGTTATAAGTATAGGGGTTGGTATTGGTGTTTACGTTGTAGAAGATAATCGGCGTGGTGTAGGTGCGCTGAAACGAGCTGCTGGGGTCGAAGCTCGCCGTGCCCTTGATGCTCAGGCCCTTGATGAACGGCAGCTGCTGCTCAATCAGCAATTGCGCCTGGGTGGTCGGGTTATTGTTAACCTGGTAGCCGCTGCCGTAAATCTCCCCGATGAGCGACTGCCCAATGTAGCCCGAGGGGTAGCCGTTGCTGTAGCGCACGGGTGTAGTAGGTGCTTGGCGATACGCCTGTTGCAGAATAGTACCAGCCCCGAACGACGGGAAATTCTGCTCCTCAATCCAGCTGTTCACCGTGAGGCCCACGCGGGTGGTGCTGGTGGGCTGGGCCGTCACACTCAGCGAGCCGTTGTACTTGTTGAGGTAGGTCGAGCTCCACATGCCCTGCTGGTGGGTGTAGCCCAGCGAAGCGAAATACTGCACCTTCTCGCCGCCGCCCGACAGCGACAGGTTGTGGTAGGTCAGGAGGCGATTGGGCTTGATGATGTCGCGCAGGGCGTCGCCGTTGGGGTGCCCATCGGGGTCCGAGCCGTCCTGAAACTTCTGCAGGTCGTCGGCCGAGTAGGGCAGCGGGCGCGTGGGGTCGTTGGGGAAGTCATTGGCTACCGTGGCGTTACGCATCTGCGCGTACTGGTACGAGTTCACCATCTTGGGCACGCGGGTGGGGTTCTGGATGCCCACGTAGCCGTTGTACGACAGCTGCGGCGCGCCCTGGCTGCCGCGCTTGGTCGTTACCAGCACTACGCCGTTGGCCCCGGCCACGCCGTAGGGCGCCACGGCGGCGGCGTCTTTCAGTACCGTAATCGACTCGATGGTGTTGGGGTCGAGGCGGCTAAAGTCGCGCGGCACGTTGTCGACGATGTACAGCGGCTGGGTGCCGCCAGTGGTGCCGATGCCCCGAATCTGCACGCTGGCCCCGTCGTAGCCGGGCTCGCCCGAGCCCTGCACCGCCACCACGCCGGCCACGCGGCCCACGAGCGAGTTGGTGAGGTTCACCACGGGCTTTTGGGCGATGTCGGCGGCGGGCAGCGTCGACACGGCGGCCGTGGTCGAGGTCTTCTTCTGCGTGCCGAAGCCTACTACTACCACTTCTTCGAGCGAGTTGGCTTGCTCCAGCAGCTTGATGTTGACCTTGGCCCCGTCGCGCACGGCCACTTCCTGGCTCACGTAGCCCACGAACGAGAACACGAGCGTGGTGGCACCGGCCGGGAGGCTCAGGCTGTAGTTGCCCGAGGCATCGGTAGTAGTACCCACGGCCTGGTCTTTCACCCGCACCGTTACGCCGGGCAGGGGCGTGCCTTTCTGGTCGGTAACCTGGCCGGCTACGGGCGCGGTCTGGGCCGGCAGGCCGAAGCGCCGGGCCACGTGGGCCGGGGCCGCAGCCACCGGCGTGGCGAGGGCGCTTAGCAGCAGCAAACTCAAAATCTTGTTGCGCGGCGCGGGGCTGCGTTTGCGTTTAGTACTCATTTTTACAAATAAGAGAGTGGGATAAGAAGAGGAAAAACGACGAGGAAAGCGGCGCGGGGCCGGGGCGCTTTGGGGCCGGCAACCGGGCCAAAGCAGGGGCTGCGGGTAGGCCAGCGGCGCGCGGCGCGCTGAGTGAGCGGGCGCTGTTTGCTGCCACTGCCCCACGCCGGATGGTCGGGCAAAACTATCGGCCGGACTACCCTTTTCAGATGGACTTTTTCCCGCAAACAGGGGGGTATTTTCAGCTTTTTGCTTGGTGCGAAGCAATGATAAAAGCTATTTGAATCAATGACTTATCTGCATAAATAGCCTACTGACCAATAAGTTAAAACCAACTTCATACTTACTTAATCCCATCAAGCCCGCCGCTCACCGCCCGGCCGGGCGCAACCTTTCGGCCCAGGCCCGGCGGCTACCCCGAGCGGCGGCCGAGCTTAATCTTTTGCGCCTGCTTATTTTTACCCTGCCGCTTTGCCGGCCGGCCGCTGCTTAAAAGCCGCGCCGGCTTTTTGCCTTGCTTTCTGCCTCCGCCTTTATGCCCACTGCCGCCCGCCTGCTCACCCTGCTGCTCCTGCTACTGGGGCTGGCGGCGCGGGCGCAGGACACGGCCCCCTGCGAGCTGCGCTTCGAGCACCTCACCGTGGACCAGGGCCTGAGCCACAGCGACGCCATGGCCGTGGCCCAGGACCGGGCGGGCTTCATCTGGGTAGGCACCAACCATGGCCTTGACCGCTACGATGGCTACGAGCTGCGCCCCTACCGCCTGCCCGTGAACGCCGACGGCGTATCGAGCAACCGCATCAAGGTCTTGCACATGGCCCCGGCCACCGGCCGCCTGTGGGTGGGCACCGAGCGCAACGGCCTCAGCTACTACGACGCCGGCCGGGACCGCCTTGTGCCGCTGGCCGGCCAGCCGGCCCCGGCCGCCGCCCGGCCCCTACTGGAAAAGCTCGCCGCCCAAACCATCCTGGCGCTGGCTACCGACGCGCAGGGCTGCCTGTGGGCCGGCACGGCCGAGGGCGGCTTGTTTCGGCTGCGCTTTGGGGCCGGGGGCGGGCTGGCCGAGCTGCGGCAGGTGCCCGTGCCCCGCCCCGAGGCGGCCGGCGACCTGCAGGTATCGAGCCTGGCCACCGATGCCGAGGGCAAGGTGTGGGTGGGCACCTATAACTACGGCCTGCGCGTAGTGCGGCCCGACGCGCCTGCCCTGATTGCCGAGCCCACCGCCCTCACCGAGGGCATACGGGCGCTGCATGTAGACCGGCGCGGCGACCTCTGGATTGGCACCGATAACCGCGTGCTGTGGGTGAGCGCCGCCAACCGCCGCACCGTGCGCGAGCTGGCCGCCCACCCGCAGCCCCAGGTGTATCCACAGCTGCAATCGCTGCTGCTCGACTCGTTTGGGCGGCTCTGGGTGGGCACTATTTATGGACTCTACATCTGGGAGGCGGCCACGGGCACCGGGCAGGGCCCGCCGTTGCGCGCCGCCCCTACCCTGCTGCTACCTCAGGATGGTGAGCCCACGGGCATCAATTCGGAGCGGGTGCACCAGATTTTTGAAGACCGCACCCAGGTGATGTGGCTGTGCGCCTCGGCCGGCGGCCTCAATAAGGTAGATTTGCGTCGCAAGCCCTTCGGCCGGCTGCGGCGGCAGCTGGCCGGCCAGGCCACGCTGCCCAATAACTACATCAACGCCGTTTATAAGGAGGAAGCAACCAACACGCTGTGGCTGGGCACCCGCAACGGCGTGTCGGCCTATGACCTGGGCCGGCACACCTACCGCAACTACCTCGGCCAGGACGCGGCCGGCGTGCGGCGTGGGGCCGACGTGTCGGCCATCTGCCAGACCCACGATGGCGCGCTGTGGTTTGGCACCCGGGGCCGGGGGCTGCTGCGCCTCTCGCGCCGGGCGGGCCGCGACGTGCTCACCGAGTTCAACGAGCTGCCCGATGGCAGCTACCTCAGCGCGGCCAGCATCGAGCGGCTGGCCGAGGACCGCTACGGCACGCTGTGGGTGGCTACGTTCAACCACGGCCTGCTGCGCTTTAGCCTGGGCGGCAAGCTTTTGGGGGCTTACGACAAGCAGCACACGCACCTGCCCACCGACAATTTCACTTTCCTGCTACCCGACTTGCAGCGCGACGTGCTGTGGGCCAGCACCACCAACGCGGGCCTGCTCAAGCTGCGCGCCACGCCCGATTCGCTGGTGCTACTGCGGCAGTTTCGGCACCGGCGCGGCGCGGCGGGCGGCCTGCGCGTGAACTACACCTGGCCGCTACTGCTCGACCGCCGCCAGCACCTCTGGATTGGCACTATCGGGGGCGGGCTGCACCAGCTCACTACCGACGGCCGGGGCCGCGACACCATCCGCAGCTACCGCGCCACCCTGCCCGAAGACGACGTGGAAAGCCTGCTCACCGACGACGCGGGCAACCTCTGGGTGGGCGGCACCGGCCTCTACCGCTACGCGCCCGCCACCCGCCAGTGCGTGCGCTACGACGTGGCCGACGGCCTGCAAAGCAATGCCTTCAAGATTGGGGCGGCGGCCCGCGGGGCCGATGGCACGCTCTATTTCGGCGGCATCAATGGCATCAGCTATTTCCAGCCCTCGGCCATCCAACCCAACCCGTACCGGCCGGTGGTGCAGCTCACGGGGCTGCGCATTGCCAACCAGCCGGTGGCCGTGGGCCAGCTTTTCAACGGCCGCGTGCTGCTGGCGCACCCGCTCTCGGAGCCGCAAACGGTGACGATTAAACCTTCAGAGAATGACTTTTCGGTGGAGTTTGTGGGTTTGAATTACGCCAACCCCGATAAAAACCGCTACGCCTACCAGCTCGAAGGCTACAACCAGGGCTGGGTGTACCCGGCCCCCGGCCAGCGCACGGCCAGCTTTGCCAACCTGCCGCCCGGCCGCTACACCCTGCGCGTGAAAGCCAGCAACGGCGAGGGCGGCTGGAGCGCCCGCCCAGCCACCATCAGCTTCGACGTGCGCGCGCCCTGGTACAAAACCGGCTGGGCCTACGCGCTTTACGCACTGGTGCTGGTGGGCGCGGTGGCCCTGTACCGCCGCATCGAAATGACCCGCCAGGAGCTCAAAAGCAAGCTGGCGCTGGAGCATTTCCAGGTCGAAAAGGAAAAGGAATTGACCAACCTCAAGCTCGGCTTTTTCACCAACGTGAGCCACGAGCTGCGCACCCCGCTCACTTTGATACTGGGGCCGATGGAAGACCTGCTGCGCAGCCGCGGCCCGGTAGCCGACCTGCGCAGCAAAGTGCTGCTGATGCACCAGCAAGCCCGCAAGCTGCTCGATTTGGTCAACCAGCTGCTCGATTTTCGGAAAGTGGAAAGCGGACACGTACCGCTGCGCGCCAGCCTGGGCGAGGTAGGGCCGTTTGTGGCGGGCTTGTACGCCAGCTTTCAGCACCAGGCTCAGGAGCGCGGCATCGACTACCGGCTGGCACTGCCCGCCGAGCCAGTGCGGCTTTATTTCGACCATAGCAAGCTCGAAATTATCCTTACCAACTTGCTGGCCAACGCCTTGAAATACACCCCAACTGGCGGGCGCGTAGAGTTGACAGCCGCCGTGGTGGGCAGCGCCGAAGGCGAGGCCCGCTACCGGGGCGGCGCACTAGTAGATAATTACCTAAAAATCAACGTCATCGATACCGGCGTGGGCATCGCGGCGCACGAGCTGGGCCATATTTTCGACCCGTACTACCAGGCTACCAACACGGACACGCTGCGGATGGCGGGCACCGGCATCGGGCTGGCGCTGGCCCGGCAGTTTGCCCAGCGGCACGGCGGGCAACTGGCGGTGGCCAGCGCGCCGGGCGCGGGCACTACTTTCGAGTTGCGTCTGCCGCTGGGCTCGCGGCATTTGCAAGCTGAAGACATTCAGTCTGAAGAGCTAACGCCCGCGCCCGAAGCACCCGCCGACGAGCTGCCGCCCGCCGATGATGCCGCACCTACCCCAGCCGCGTCCACCGGCCCGCCGCGCCTGCTGGTGGTTGAAGACCACGCCGAGGTGCGCGCCTACTTGCAGCAGATTTTTGAGGCCGACTACGAGGTGCTGCTGGCCGAAGACGGCACAGCCGGCTGGCAAACGGCTTTGGCCGAGCTGCCCGACCTCATCATCTCGGACGTGATGATGCCGCGCAGTGATGGCCTGGAGCTGTGCCAGAAAATCAGGCAGCACCCCAAAACCAGCCACATCCCGGTGCTGCTGCTGACCGCCCGCACCGCCGAAACCCACGAGTTGGAGGCCGTGGGCCTGGGGGCCGACGAGTACATGAGCAAGCCCTTCAACCCGGTGCTGCTGCACGCCAAGGCCGAAACCCTGCTCCGCAACCGCCGCAAGCTGCACGAGTACTACCAGCGCCAGGTGCTGCTGCAACCCACCGAGCTGGTAGTGGCCGACGCCGACCGCGAGTTCCTCGAAAAAGCGATGGGCGTGGTCGAGCAAAACCTCGAAAACCAAGAATTTAGCGTGCAGGTACTGGTGAAGGAGATGGCCATGAGCCAGTCCGTTTTCTACCGCCGCATCAAGAGCATTACCGGCCAAACGGCGGTCGAGTTTATCCGCGATGTGCGCCTGCGCCGCGCCGCCCAGTTGCTCACCCAAACCACCCTGCGCCCGCTGGAAGTGGCCGCGCAGGTGGGCATCGAAGACCCGCGCTACTTTCGCCAGACCTTCCAGAAGCTTTACGGCCTCTCGCCCACCGAATATGCCAAGCAGCACCGCGCCACTTCGGAAGCCGCGCGCGGCCAGGCGAAGAAGAAATATTTCGAGTAGCGTGCGCAGTGGCTGAAGGGCCATCTTTCACTGGCAGCCCCTGTGCAGCTTAGCTCTTACTGAGCACTGACTTTAGCGCTGGTAAGCGTCGGCACTGCGACGGAGTCAGCCCGTATTCTGCTGGTAAGCTGCTCGATGCGGGCGATAGTTGGGTTGTCGCACGCCGTGGGGCGCGCCGTTAGCTGACCCACTACTACGCTGGCCGCCGCCGAAGGAGGAAGCGTAGGCTGAAAGCCGTCAGGGCTGGCAGAAACTGTTTTAGTCACTAGCTCGCCCGTCCACTCGGGTAGCTGCGGGGTGGTGAAATAGCAAAACTGGGTAGCCGAACTCAGTTGCAAGCCGCCGGCCGGCAGCAGGCCAGCGGCCTCAGCGGACGCAAAATCCACGTATTCTGTGGTGGTGATGTCGGTCAGGCGGTAGCCGTGCAGCGCCTCGTCCACGCCGATGTAGACGAGCAGCGTGCCGTCGGGGCTGCTGGCCAAGTCACTTTTCACCAGCACTTGCTCACTCAGGCCGTGGGCCGGGTGCAGCTGCGCCTCGGAGGCAGGGCTGAGGCGCGCCCAGGTGCCTCCGCAGGTCGGCCGGGCGGCTTGCCCAGCGGCGGCCGTAGTAAGCTGCGCACCGACTACCCGCCGGCTTTGCTGGTCTACGAAGAACAGCCGGTCGCCGGGGGCGCATACCAGCGGCCCACTGCTACGCTCCGGGCCGAGGCGGGGCAAATCAAAATAGCGGTAGTTCCAGGCATCGTCGATGACGAAGCCGTGCAGCAACCCATCGCGCCCGGTGTAATAAAGCCGGTTGCCTGCGGGGCTCGCCGCCAGCCCGCCCAGCACCTTGGCCTGGTCGCTGATGCTCACTTGCTGATTGGCCGCCCAGGACGGGCTGACTGGTGCCCATTGATTGCCGCAGCAGCGGGCGTAGGCGTAGACACGGTCACTGGCCGAGCGGTAGTAGAGCCGGTTGTTGTTCAGGCAAATCAGGTCGGCTTTCACCTTTTCGGGCTCCTGCAGCTGGCCGGGGGCCAGCTTATGGTAGCGGTAGTGGTAGCTATCCAGGATGTCAAAGGCATACAATTCGCCATCAATGCCCTGGTACACGAGCAGCTTGCCATCGGGCGTGGCCACCAGGCCCCCGGCAGCTTTTACCTGGCCGGCGAGGGGCTGGCCGTTGGCACCCGCTAGCTCGGACGGACGGACCGCTTGCCATTCTTCTCCATTTTTGACATAGCCGTGGAGGTGCTTATCGGTGCCAATGTAGTACAGCTGCTTATCGCCCACCCAAACCGGGTGGCTCGCCGCGCCCGGCGCGTAGCCCGGCTGGTGGCCCGTAACGAGGTCGGTATAAGACCAGTCTTTGTCGTACGCCCCCTCCCACAAATCCCGAATCATCGTTTCCTGGTTGAAATTACCCGCACTCGCCGGGCCGTTGCTGGCCCGGTAGGTTGGCTTGGAATCTTGCCAGACCATGCCGCGCAGGCCGGGCATTTCGAGGTGGGCCTGGGTATCGAGGCACTGCACTTTGTAGTAGGCGTACTTCAGCCATTGGTTGCGGTAGGCGTTGGTTTGGGCCCCAAACCAGCTTATTTCGTCCCATTGCCAGGGCGCGCAATACCCACTGAGCTGCCCAGGGTGGCTGAGGATGCCAAAATTATCGAACTCTACCAAGTAGGGCAGCGCGCTCACATTGCCCCAGCCGAGGTAGGGCACGCCGCCTTTGCTGTGGCCGTAGATGGGCGGGCCGCAGCCACCGCCCCGGCCATCGAGGTAGGCCCCGCCCCCGCCCGGGCTCCAGGGCTGGCGGGCATCTTCCTGTGGCCGCAGGGGCGCGGCGTGCAGGTCAAACAGCAGCTGGCGCTGCGCAGCCGGCAGGGGGCGGGCCGGCGCGGGGTCGTAGTACCCCCCATGCGTGTGCGCGTCGCAGAGCACGAGGCCCCGGTTTTTGGTGGCGGCATACTGGCGTATCATCGTCAGCACCTTCCACCAACTGGCGTGGCCAGGGTCGGCCCGGTCCATTAGTTCTACCTGGCCAAAGTGGATGGCCTCGCAGCCCGCGTCAAGCAGCCGGGTGGCCACGTAGTAAAACCACATCTGGGTTTCGGGCTTGCTCATGTCGGGCACGGCGGCCCAGGTAGCGCCGCCCCAGGAGTAGCGCTCGGGGCAATTGTAGGGGTAGTCGTTTGGGCAGGCTGGGTTAGCACCCAAAACGCTGCCCTTGGGCCGGTTTATTTTTATCCAAAGCGAATCGTAGCTGGTAACGAGGTGATTGAATTTTCTACTCGCCGTTTGCCCCGGATAAAACCTGGCCACTACCTCTCCCGGCACGGTTAGCTGGTCTATCTCGCCAGTAATTATCTCAAATATGGCCCCTTGCACAATAGGCATTTCCGTGATGCCTCGCGCCCGGTACGCCGCCCGGATGTCGGCCACCGTCTGCCGCGTGGCCGCCATGTTAGCCTCAAAAGCCGTTTCGCCGCCCCACATGCCGCTCACCCGGCCGATGTAGCGGGCGTCGAGGCGGGCCAGCATCGCGAGCTGCTGCGCGTAGGCCGCCTGGCTGGCGGCCGAGGTGCCCGCGCTTTGCTGCATGTCCGCCAAGCCCTGCATGGTGATGGCGCGCGCCAGGTACCGGTTCAGCACCGGCAGGGTCATATCGCTGGCCTGCCCGAATGCCTGGGCCCGGGCTGCCCCCGCCGCGTAGGCTAGTAGTTGTAGGATGAACAGGAGCTTTTTCACAGAGGCAATGGCGAAAGACTAATAAAGCCTACGCTTAACCAAATACGCGGTAAGCTATACGACCAAAATCGCTACCTGCGGTAAATCCGCTCCAGCATCTTCCATATTTCCCCCTACTACTCAGCTACCTACCCGATAGCCAATACTACTGCCGGGCCGCGAAGCGCCCAGCCGTTTGGCGCTTGATTACCGCCTAAAACCGGGAACGTACTGAGTCGATTTTCTTGTTTTACCTCGCCGGCCCGTTCCCTCATTTTCGCTGCGCGGGGCCTTTGGTCAACGCTTTTCCTTGGTGACCTTTGCCCTCGCAACGCTATGCCTGCATGGGGCGGCGATGACCTTCTCTATGCCGCCACGGCCCCTCCCCAGCCACCTCCAGAAGTGCTTTCACGTGCTGCCAGCGGCACTTTTATTTTATAAATGGATTTTCCTTCCAAATTGATTGAGAACGCGGTCGTTGAGCTGTCGCGCCTGCCCGGCATCGGCAAAAAAACGGCGTTGCGCCTGGCGCTGCACTTGCTGAAAGCCGAAAGCGACACTACCGCCAACCTGGCCGAGGCGCTGGCCAAGATGCGCTTCGACATCACGTATTGCAGCAGTTGCCACAGCATCTCGGATGCCGCGCAGTGCAGCATCTGCGCCAACCCGCTGCGCGACCGCAGCACGGTGTGCGTGGTGGCCGACGTGCGCGACGTGATTGCCATCGAAAACACGGGGCAGTATCAGGGCGTGTACCACGTGCTGGGCGGCGTCATCTCGCCCATTGAGGGCGTGGGGCCGGCCGACCTGCACATCGACTCGCTGGTAGAGCGGGCCGGGGCCGAGGCGTCGGAGATTCGCGAAGTCATCCTGGCCATCTCGCCCACGATGGAGGGCGACACTACCGCCTTCTACCTTTCGCGCCGCCTGCGCGACTTCGAGCAGCTCAATATCAGCACCATCGCGCGCGGCATTCCGATGGGCGGCGAGCTGGAGTATGCCGACGAGATTACGCTGGGCCGCAGCATCGTGGAGCGCCAGCGGCAGTTGCGCTAGCTACTCCGCCTGTCATTGCGAGCGCAGCGAAGCAATCGCACCAAAGCAGAACCTGAGCGGTGCGCCTCAACAGGTATTGCTTCGCTGCGCTCGCAATGACAGGCGGTTTCCTAACTTCGCCGCCCTGTGGTGAAGCTTTCCGTCGTCATTGTCAATTATAACGTCTGCTACTTCCTGGAGCAGGCGCTGCTGTCGGTGCGGCGGGCGGCCGGGCAACTGGGCGAGCCGGTCGAGGTTTTCGTAGTCGATAACAACTCGGCCGACAGCTCGGTGGCAATGGTGCGGGCGCGCTTTCCCGAGGTTATTCTGATTGAGAATAAAGACAACCCGGGCTTTGCCAAGGCCAATAACCAGGCCCTGCGCCGCGCCACCGGCCAGTACCAGCTGCTGCTGAACCCCGACACGCTGGTGGAGGAGGACACCTTCCGGCGCTGCTGCGACTTTATGGACGCGCACCCGCGCTGCGGCGGGCTGGGCGTAATGATGCTCGACGGGCAGGGTCGCTTCTTGCCCGAAAGCAAGCGCGGGCTACCCACGCCGGCCGTGGCGTTTTACAAAATATTCGGGCTGGCGGCGCTGTTTCCTCGCTCACGCCGGTTTGGGCGCTACCATTTGGGCTTTCTCGATAAGGACGAAGCGCACAAGGTGGCCGTGCTCAGTGGGGCCTTTATGCTGCTGCGGCAGGTTGCGCTGGCCGAGGTGGGGCTGCTCGATGAGGACTACTTCATGTATGGCGAGGACATTGACCTCTCGTACTGCCTCACGCGGGGCGGCTGGCAGAACTGGTACTATCCCGGCACGCGCATCATTCATTATAAGGGTGAAAGCACCAAGCGCACAAGCGTCAACTACGTGTTCGTGTTTTACCGGGCGATGGTCATTTTTGCCCAAAAGCACTTCGCCCCTGGGCAGGCGGGGCTGTTTTCCCGGCTGATAAACGCGGCTATCTGGCTGCGGGCGGGCGCGGCAGTAGCGCAGCGCCTGGCTACCGCCGCCGCCCCGGCCCTGCTCGATGCGGGCCTGCTCTACGCCGGCATGTACGCCCTGAAAGAGTACTGGGAGAATAACCATAAGTTTGTGCGCCAGTACTATCCGCCGCAGTACATGCTGGTGGCGGTGCCGTTTTACATCGCGGTGTGGCTGCTGGCTACCTGGCTCAGCGGGGGCTACGACCGGGGCGCGCGGCCCGGCCGCATCGTGCGGGGCATAGTGGTGGGCACGCTGCTGATTTCGGCCGTTACCAACTTCCTGGACAACTGGCGCTTCTCGAAGGCGCTCATCCTACTAGGGGGCACCTGGGCAGTGGCCGCGCTGCTGGGCCGCCGCCTGCTGGCGCACTGGCTGCGCCACGGCAACCTGCACCTGAGCGAGCCCCAGGCCAAGACCCTGGCCATCGTGGGCAGCCCCACCGAAGCCCAGCGCGCCCGCCGCCTGCTGGCCGCCGCCCAGGTGCCGGCCAACGTCATCGGCTACGTGGCCCCCACCACGCCCCCGGCCGAGGCCGCCTTGCCGCCCGACTACCTTGGCGACGCCGCCCAACTGCCCGAACTGGTGCGCCTTTACGGACTCAATGAGCTGATATTCTGCGGGCAGGATTTACCCGTGCAGCTGGTTATCGACCTCATGCTGAGCGTACCAGCACAGTCGGCGGTAGCCTACAAGATTCTGCCCGAGGGCAGCGACTACATTATTGGCAGCAGCAGCAAAGACGCGCCCGGCGACTACTACACGCTCGACACTACCCTGCGCCTGCACCAGCCTGCCCAGCGCCGCACCAAGCGCCTGCTCGACTTGGTAGCCAGCGTGTTGCTAGTGATAGGCGCGCCGCTGCTGCTGTGGGGGCAGCGGCAGCCAAGCGGGCTGCTGCCCCACTGCTGGCAGGTGCTGCGCGGCCGCCGCACCTGGGTGGGCTTGCGCTACTCGGCAGCCACGGGCGGGGTGCCGGCCGTGCTGTCGCCCGCCGACGTGGCCCCGGCCACCGGGCCGCTCTCGGCTGCTACGAAGCAACGGCTAGAATATTTATACGCCAAAGACTACGAGCCCGAGCTCGACATGCGCGTGCTGTGGCGGGGCTGGCGCCGGCTGGGCGGCTAGGCCCGCCGTGCGGCGCTAGGCCGCGCGCGCCAGCACCACTAGCAGAATAACCTGGCCGGGGTCTTTAGGCGAAAGCTTGTTGTCGAAGCTTTCCAGCTCGTAGCCTTTGGCCAGCCAGGCTTTTACCTCGGGGAAGGCGCGGATTTCGGCTTCGGAGAATGGGATGGGGTTGGGGGCCTGGCCGGGGGCGGTGCCTTCCGAGAAAAAGGTCAGCAGCTTGGTGGCGGGGAGGTGGTCGGATTGCGGCACGGTGAAGGCGAAAAAAAGCGGGGCAGCCTGGAATCTGCCCCTTGCGCCCGCAAAGGTGCGACGCCCGCCGCGCACCGGCCGGGCGGCCAGGCTAGCGTATTAACTGGGCGCGCTGCTACTTTTGCCATTCGCCTGGTTGCTTTTTATCCTTTGCTTATGTCTTTTAGCTCGTTGCCCGCCGCCGCGCCTACCGCCCCGGCTCCCGTTCTCTCCGACCGCATCCTGAACATGCAGGAATCGGCCACCATCGCGATGGCCAAGAAAAGCCGCGAGCTGGCCGCCAAGGGCGTCGATGTGATTAACCTCAGCTTTGGGGAGCCCGATTTTCAGACGCCGCAGTACATCAAGGATGCCGCCAAGCGCGCGCTCGACGAGGGCTACACCTTCTACACGCCGGTGCCGGGCTACCTCGATTTGCGGCAGGCCATCTGCGATAAGTTCAAGCGCGACAACCACCTCGACTACTCCCCCGCCAACATCGTGGTGAGCACCGGGGCCAAGCAGTCGCTCACCAATGCCGTGCTTTCGCTCATCAATCCCGGCGATGAGGTCATCATCTTTTCGCCCTACTGGGTGAGCTACGCGGCCATCGTGGAGCTGGCCGAGGGCGTGGCCGTACCCATAGTGGGCAGCCTCGAAAACGACTACAAGGTGACCGCCGCCGAGTTTGCCGCCGCCATCACGCCGCGCACCAAGCTGGTGATGTACTCCTCGCCCTGCAACCCCACCGGGGCGGTGTTCAGCCGCGAGGAGCTGGGGGCTATCGCGGAAGTGCTGGCGCAAAACCCCAATATCTACGCCCTCGCCGACGAGATTTACGAGTACATCAATTTCACCGGCAAGCACGTGAGCCTGGCGCAGTTCGACGCGATTAAGGACCGGGTTATCACCGTCAACGGCTTTTCGAAGGGCTACGCCATGACGGGCTGGCGCCTGGGCTACATGGCGGCCCACCAGGACATTGCGGCGGCCTGCGATAAGTTGCAGGGTCAGGTTACGTCGGGCACCTGCTCCATCGCGCAGCGCGCGGGCCTCGCCGCCTTGCAGGGCGGCCGCGCCTCGGCCGACGAGATGGTGACGGCCTACCACCGCCGCCGCGACCTGGTATTGGCGCTGGCCAAAGACATTCCCGGCATGGTGACGCCCACGCCGGAGGGCGCTTTCTACGTGTTCCCCAACGTGGCGGCGTTCTTCGGGCGCACCACGCCCGAGGGCGCGGTTATCCGCGACTCGGGCGACCTGGCGCTGTACCTGCTCAACGACGCCCACGTGTCGTCGGTGGGCGGCGACTCGTTTGGCGCGCCCGACTGCATGCGCTTCAGCACCGCCGCCGCCGATGAGAAGCTGGCCGAGGCCTTCAAGCGCATCAAGGCCAGCCTGGCCAAGCTTCAGTAGCCGCTGCCGCCGGAGCTGCTGCGGCCACAGGCCCCGCCCGAGTTGCTCGGGCGGGGCCTTTTTTTAGTTGTGCGGCTTGGTGCGGTCTACAATGTGCTGGAGCACGCCGAGTAGCGTGGGCAGGTCGAGGGTATAATAACGGGCCTCGTCCAGGGTGCAGACGTTCCCCTCCAGCTTCATAAACTGCCACTCTACGCCGGTGGTCGCGCAGCCATAGAGCGTGGGAATGGCCTTGTGCTGGCGCTCGTTGAAGCGGGCGGCACCGACTAGCTGGGCCGCACACTGCACGGTGCCGTGGTCCATATCCTGCTTTTTGGCTTCGGCAATGCAGAAGACCGGGGCCTTGATGAAGTTGTGCAGGCGTACGTAGGACAGCACAAAGTCGCACTCGCCGTTGAGTCCGTGGGCGGGGTCCACGTCCAGAAAGCCACCCGACACAATGGTGAATTCGTGGGCATTGCGGCGGGCCAGTTCGGCCAGTATCGGGCTTATCAGGCGCTCCGAGCGCGATTTCTCGTTGCCGAAGCCCAGCTGGTCGGCCAGCGCGATAGTTTCGAGCAGCCACGCGCTGGGGGCCACAGGCACCACCTCCGGGAAAAGGCGGCTCCCCTGGAAGTCTACGCCAAATTCCTGCGTCAGCCGGTCTATCGTAAAATCACTGTAAGCCATACGCCAAAAATACGCGCCCCCCGCCGCCGTACCTTTGCTGGTACTTATGAATTTGCTATCCGCCGAGAACATCTCGAAGAACTACGCCGACCGCTGGCTGTTTAAAGACCTTAACTTCGGGCTGCAACAGGGGCAGCGCGTGGCCTTTGTCGGCATCAACGGCACCGGCAAGACGACCCTCATGAAGGTGCTCGCCGGCCTCGAAGCCCCCGACTCGGGCCTCGTGACCCGCCGCCAGGGCATCCGCGTCACTTACCTGGGGCAGCAGCCGGTGTTTGATGAAAGTCTGACCGTCGAAGAAACCATCTTCGCCTCCCAGAACGACACGCTGCGCGCCGTGAAGGCGTACGAGCACGTCGTGAACGACCCCAACCACGACCCCGACGAGCTGCAAAAGGTGATGGAGCGCATGGACGCCCTCAACGCCTGGGACTACGAAAGCCAGGTGCAGCAGATACTGGGCAAGCTCGGGATTCTGGGTGAGCTGCTGACTCGCAACGTGGCCAAGCTCTCGGGCGGGCAGCGCAAGCGCGTGGCCCTGGCTCGCGTGCTCATCGAGGAGCCCGACGTGCTGCTGCTCGACGAGCCCACCAACCACCTCGACCTAGCCACCATCGAGTGGCTGGAGAATCGCCTCAACTCGCCCAGTCTCACGCTGCTGATGGTGACCCACGACCGCTACTTCCTCGACAAGGTAGCCAACGAGATTGTGGAGCTGGATAAGGGCCAAATGTATCGCTACCAGGGCAACTACGCCTACTTCGTGGAGAAAAAGGCCGACCGCGAGATGCGCGAAACCATTGAGGTAGAGAAGGCCCGCCAGCTCTTCAAGAAGGAGCTCGAATGGATGCGCCGCATGCCCCAGGCGCGCGGCACCAAGCAGAAGGCCCGCATCGACGCCTTCTACGTGACCAAGGAAAAGGCCAGCACCAATCTCAACAAGCAGCAACTCGAACTCAGTGTGAAGACCACCCGTCAGGGGGGCAAGATTATCGAAGCCCAGCACCTCAACAAGCGCTTCGGCGACAAGGTAGTGCTCGACGATTTCAGCTACGTCTTCAAGAAAAAGGACCGCATCGGGCTGGTGGGGCCGAATGGTGCGGGCAAGAGCACCCTGCTCAACATGCTCACCGGCAAGCTTCAGCCTGACAGCGGCACCGTGGAAGTGGGCCAAACCACCGTGTTCGGCTACTACACCCAGACCGAGCTGGAGTTTGACCCCAGTCAGCGCGTGATTGACATCGTGAAGGAGGTGGCCGAGGTAGTGGAACTGGCCAACGGCGACGTACTCACGGCCAGCCAGTTTCTGACCTTGTTCCTATTCCCGCCGGCCCAGCAGTACACCCTGGTGAGCAAGCTGAGCGGTGGCGAGAAGCGCCGGCTCCAGCTTCTCCGAGTTTTGGTGAAGAACCCCAACTTCCTCATCCTAGACGAGCCTACCAACGACCTCGACCTGGGTACGCTCAACATCCTCGAAGACTTCCTGCTGCACTTCAGCGGCTGCCTGCTCATCGTGAGCCACGACCGCTACTTCCTCGACAACCTGGCCGAGCACCTCTTTGTGCTGGAGCCGGGCGGCGCGGTGCTCAATTTCCCCGGCAACTACACCGACTACCGCGACTACCTGGCCGAGCGCGACACCGAAGCCACCCTCGAAGCCGAGGAAAAAGCCGCCAAAGCCGCCCGCGCCGCCGCCAAGGCCACGGCCGCCGCCCCCGCCGCCCCGGCCCCCGCGCCCGTGGCCGCGCCCCCCAAGCGCCGCGCCAGCTTTGCCGAGAAAAAGGAGTTTGAGCAACTGGAGAAGGACATCGCCGCGCTTGAGAAAGAAAAGGAGCAGCTGGTAGAGAACCTCGCCACCGGCCAGGGCTCGCGCCAGGACCTCATTGCCTGGCCCGCCCGCTTGCAGGTGGTCGATAGAGAGCTCGACGCCAAGGGCGAGCGCTGGCTGGAGCTCAGCGAGGTAGTGTAGCGCGGACTTTTAG
>CAXYJY010000075.1:0-5883 GCA_964277755.1 uncultured Hymenobacter sp. | reverse complement strand
CTCGCGGCCGGCTCCCCCTCTCCGCAGGAGAGGGGGCCGGGGGGTGAGGTGAGTGGCCGCCTCGCCTTCATCGGCCGCTTCAACGGCCCGAAAGGCGAGCGCGCCGCCGCACTCTTCGAGCACGTCTTCCCACCGCTGCTGCGCGAGTTTCCGGCGCTGCGGGTGGCGCTCATCGGCGGCGAATTGGAGCACCTGCCCGCTACCGGCAAAACGGCGCTGGCCGCGCTGCAAGTTGAGTTTGGCGCGCGCATCGAGGTAGTAGGCTTCACCAGCGACGTACCTGGCTGGCTGCTCCAAACCGACCTCGTCATCGGGGCGGGCCGGGTGGCCATCGAGGCACTGGGTACGGGCCGGGCGGTACTGGCGCTGGGCGAGGCCTGCTACGCCGGCCGCGTCACGGAAGAAACGTATGCCACGGCGGCAGCCTCTAACTTCGGCGACATCCTGGCGCGGCAGGGCGCGGAAGCGGTCGATTGGGCGCTGGTGTTGCGCGAGGCGCGGGCCTTCTGGCAAGCGCCGGGGCGGGTGCCCGCCGCCTTGCGGCAGCGCGTGCGCGCCGACTACGACCTGGCCACCATCGCGGCGCGGGTGCTGGCGGTGTACGAGTCGGCGCGGATGAAAAAGGCGGTGCCCGGCTTCATTCCGGTGCTCATGTACCACAAGATTCCCGACGCGCCACTGGCCAGCAAGCACCAGATTTTCGTGACGCGGGAGAATTTTGCAAAGCACCTGGCGTACTTCAAAGCGCACGATTTCACGCCCCTTACTTTTTTGGATTACCAGGAATTTGCCAGCGGCCGGCGCTCGCTGGCCGGGTTTCCGCGCCGGCCCATTATCCTGACCTTCGACGACGGCTATACCGACAATTATACCAACCTGCTGCCCCTCATGCAGCAGTACGGCTACCGAGGCGTGCTGTATTTGCTGGGTGATTTTGACATTCGCTACAACCAGTGGGATGCCGACTTCGACCCCACTGAGCCCCGCGCCGACATCATGGACTGTGCCCAGAAGCAGGCTTTCGTAGCGGCCGGCTGGGAAATCGGCGCGCACACTATGAGCCACGCCAAGCTGCCCGCGCTACCCGCCGCCGAAGCGCTAGCCGAGATGCGCGACAGCAAGGCCGCCTTAGAGGAAGCTCTGAACACCGAAATTCTTTCCTTTGCCTACCCCTACGGCGCGCTGAATGAGGAAATAAAAACCCTGGCTCAAGCAGCCGGCTTCACCTACGCCGTGGCTACCGATACCGGCGGCCTGCACCTAGAAGACGACCGAATGCAGATTTTTCGCGTCAATATATTTCCGCACGAAACGCCGGGTAGTCTGTTCAAAAAAACCGCTGCCTGGTACCGCAAGTATTACCGCTGGAAGCGGAAGAAATAGTACTACCGCAAGGCAAAAACCCAGGTGTAAGCCAGCGTGCCGAATAAAAATGCCAAAAACAAGAGATTGGCTAGGCTGCCGCCCAGGCCGGTTAGCTCCAGGGCCACGCTCAGCACACCGCAGGTAGCCAGCGCCCAGCCGGCCCAGCGCGAGCGGGCCTGCTGCGTGGGCTGGTGGCCGAGGCGCTCGGTACCGACCAAGGGAAACAGCAAGCCCAGCGCCACGAAGCAGAGGCCCGATAGCCCCGCCACAGCGGGTAGGGCTACGGCTGCGCCGCCCGCCACCGCCGCTACCCCCAGCAGGACCAGAAAGTGGTTGGAATGCCGCCGCTGGGCTTCGCTGAGAGCGTAGCGCCCGTAGCGGTTGAAGCGCAGCAATGACTCGAACAGCACGTCGCTAAACCAGCTGAAGTAGGCGAAAGCCAAATACAGCGGCAGCAGCGGCCGCACAAAGCGCGCCACCACGTAGGCCCCGATAAAGAGCCCGCGCCGCAGGCCCGCATCGAGCGAATTAGTCCAGTAAATAAACCGCATAAACGTGCGGTAGACCCAATAGCGCGCCTTCAGCGCCTCTACCAGTCCAGCGCGGGCGTACTCCGACTCGGGGTTGAGGCGCAGGGCTTCCTGGAAGTGGCTGAGCGCCTCCTTTGGACGGTTGGTTTCGAGGGCGACCCAGCCGGCTTGGGCCTGAATGCTGCTGGTTTCGGCCCCGTAGCCTAGCGCCTCGCGGGCTGCCTGCGCGGCCTCGGCGCTACGGCCCTGGCGGGCCAGTGCGCGGGCTTGCAGGCTGTGCAGGCCGGCGTGCTCGGCATCGAAGGTGAGGCCGGTGCTGGTGGCTTGTAAGGCGGCCTGCCACTGGTTGCTTTCGAGCCGCAGCAGGCCCAGCAGGTGGTAGTAGTCGGCATCGGCGGGGTCGAGGGCCAGCGCCTGATTGATGGCAGCGAGGGCCTCTTTGGGGCGGTGCTGCTGGTGCTGGGTCAGGGCCAGCGCGTAGAAGGCAAAGTCGTATTCGGGGGCCAGGTAGATGGCCAGCTCGGCTTCCTGCTGCGCCTCGGCGGGCTGGTCCAGGTCGAGCAGGCACAGCGCCAGCAAGGTGTGGGCCACGGGCTCGTGCGGGTCGCGGGCGAGCTGGCGGCGCAGCTCATCGGCGGCCAGGGCGGGGCGGTTCTGCTGCATCAGCAGCTGCACGCGAGGCAGCCAGGCGGTAGAGGTGTCGCTCACGGAGGGGAAGTAAGGTAGAATTACAGCGGTTTCAACATTGATGTACAGGTGTATGTAGAGACGCATCCTGGCGTCTCGCGTTGGACGAGCTGACTAACGTGAGACGCCAGGATGCGTCTCTACATACACCTGTGCACTGACTTAGAGATAGCATTAGATTTCGGGCGAAGCGGGTTTTCCGCTTTAGCACATGCGTAGCCAGCTGACGTAATGGCCCGCCGCCGCGCAGCGTTAGGCCCCCGGCTTCTTCACCCCCAGGTACACCAATATCTCGTCGTAGAGGCCGCCCTCATTGGCGTATAGCGCGTAGTTGCGGGCCGTGGCAAACCACTCTTTGGTACTGGGTTTTACCTGCTGCACCGCCGCCAGCAGGTCGGCCTGCTCGATGGGCAGGGGCTGGCCGGCGCGCATCGACTCGCGCAGGCGTACCTCGACCGCGCCCTCGACTACCGCCTTGAGGTCAGCCCCGCTGAGGCCGGCCGTGCGGGCGGCCAGGGCCCGCGTGTTGAGGCCCGCCGCCAGGGGCTTGCCCTTTAGCAAGATGTCCAGAATGCTGGCGCGGGCCGCCTCGTCGGGCGGCGTCACGAGTACTATTTTATCGAAGCGCCCGGGGCGGCGAAAAGCCGGGTCGAGGTGCCAGGGCGCGTTGGTGGCGGCCATGATGAGCACGCCCTCGTTGGAAGCCGACACGCCGTCGAGCTCCTCCAAGAACTGGTTGATGACCGTGCGGCCGGCGCTCTGGCGCAGGTCGTGGCGGTTGGCGGCCAGGGCATCTACTTCGTCAAAAAACAGCACGCACGGGGCCTGCGCCCGCGCCAGCTCAAAGAGCTGGTGCAGATTTTTTTCGCTGTTGCCGAGCCACATATCTAATATTTCGGCAATGCCAACGCTCAGGAAGTTGGCCTGCACCTCGCCGGCCGTGGCGCGGGCCAGGTAGGTTTTGCCGCAGCCGGGCGGGCCATACAGCAGCAGCCCGCCGCCGCTGGCCTTGCCGTAGGCCTTGTAGAGGTCGGGAAAGTGCAGCGGGTGAATGATTTTCAGCTTAATATCTTCTTTCACCGCCTCCATACCCCCTACATCGGCGAAGTTAATGCGGGGCTTTTCGAGACCCAGCAGGCTGGCCTGGTTGAGGGCCTGGGGCGCCTCGGGGCCGGGGCCGCCGGTGGCGCTGGCGGGCACCCGGCGCGGGGCGTTGGCTTGCAGCTCCTGGCTTAGCGCAGGGTCGGCGAGGGTGGGGTCGAGGCGCAGGGCCTGGGCGTAGGCGTCGCGGGCGGCCTCGGGCTGCTGGGTGGCGTGCAGCAGGCGGGCATGCAGCAGGTGCGCCGGCCCCGCGTCGGGGTGCTGGGCCAGCAGCTCTTCTACCACCACGAAAGCGGCCGAGGTTTTGCCCAGCGCCAGGTAGGCCTCGGCTAGGCCCAGCTGTAGCGTGGGGTCGGTAGGGTGGTGGCGCAGGCCTTCGCGGTACAGGTCTTCGGCCTGCTGGTGCTGGGCGGCCTGGCGCAGCAGGCCGCCCACGTGCTGGCGCAGGGGGAGGTTGTCGGGCGAAAACCGCAGGGCGTCGAGCAGGGGTTGCAGGGTGGCGTCGGGCATAGAAAGCAGGGGCAAGAACCGGCCGCGAAAGTACGGCGGACGGCTAGCTAGTTGGCGGGCTCAGGCGCGGTAGCGGGCCAGTATCGCGGCCCCGGCCTCGTCGCTCACGCCGCTTATCGCCACTTTCTTGAAGGGCGCGGTGTGGCCGCTCACGAGTGTTATCTCCCGCTTGGCCACGCCGAATATCCCGGCCAGCAGGCGCAGCAGTTCGGCATTGGCCTGCCCATCCTGCGGCGGAGCGGCGAGGCGCACCAGCCAGCGGCCATCGGGGCCGGGCAGCAGCTGGCTGCGGCGGGCGTTGGGCTTGGCGTGCAGGTGCAGCAGCATGGGGCGGGGGCTAGGGGCGCGGAATGGGCCCCGCTAAGCTAAGGCCGGCGTGGGCTATGCGCTTACTTGTAAAGTCCCTGGCCAAGGGCTGCGCAAGGCCCCTGGCGCTACTGCCAGGGGCTTATTCGCCCCGGCGGGCAGCCGTTCGCGGCGTCAGGTTTTGGTTGAAATAAAATGCGCTGGCGGGTTGGCGGTCGATACATTTAGGCTGTGCTGTGAGCGCCTGCTCGCTTAGCCAGCGGCGCGAGCGGGCTAGCGTGACTCGGTGCCCCTGGATGTGCTAGATTAGTGACTGTAAATGAGTAAAGTATGTTAAATGGTTTCTCGCTAGTTGTCGTACATTGCCTTCAGCACATCTTCACTTTTTCCTTGTCCTACCAACGTGAAGCAACTCCTCCTTGGCTGTACGCTCCTAAGCCTGAGCGCCGGCCACAAAGACGACCCCCCATGCCCTGCCCGCCGCCACGCAAGACGGCCGCAACACGGCTATAATATACTTGTAAATAAGCGCAATAGCTAGCTCATGAAATCACATTTTTACTTCGTGCTGGGCCTGCTGGTGGTAGGCTGTAAGAAGGACGCCCCCGAAGCCGGCCTGCCGCCCGCCACGCAGGTGGGGGCCAACACGGGCGGCTGCCTCATCAATGGCGAGCGCTTCGTGGCCACCGGCTGGGGGAGCAATAATATTCTCTCCAATGCTGTGCCACCGCTGTTCGGGGGGTTCTCTTTTGATAGTCTCTATGTAATAGAGCTAAATGGTCAATTTAAAGGGCAAAATACGTCCGTAAAACTGTTTTTCCGCTCGCAAAAGGCTGGGACGTATAATCTAAATAAGAATACTCAACCTTATCCACAGCGCACAGCTTTATACGCGCTCAACCACGCGACCTATGAAGCGTCGGGAGCGCAGAGTGAGGTCTACGTGACGAGCGCCCGGTACACGGGGCAGGTGCAACTGACCTATGCGAACGTGCAGCAAGGCCTATCGGCTGGGACGTTCGAATTTACGGCGGCCAGCCAAGCTGACCCCAGCAAGACGGTGAGCATCACCAGCGGGCGCTTCGACCGCAAGCAATAGGCTTTTCCTGTTGTGGCTACTGGCGCTGGCCGGGCCGTGCGCGGCCCAGGTACTGGGGCCGGGCGGGGCGGGCGAGCAGTTAGTTGCCCGCCGCCTACTTCTGCACCGAGGCCGTGAGCCGGCAGCAGCACCTGGCCGATAGCCTCTTGTAGCACGTGGACAAAAGCCGCATCGCCTCGGGCCTGCTCTACGACCGGGTGCTGCCGCTGGCCGCGCTGCCCTACTTCGACCGCTTCCGGGCCGACACGTCGTCGGCCGAGCACCTGCGCCAGGCCTACCTGGAGC
>CAXYJY010000074.1:0-26672 GCA_964277755.1 uncultured Hymenobacter sp. | reverse complement strand
CTGCTGAAAGCCTTTTTTATATTGCCTCGTTGTTTACGGTCGGCTCCCCCTCTCCGCAGGAGAGGGGGCCGGGGGGTGAGGTGCCTATGCCTGCAACTCCCACGCCGTGCGGTAGCCGCCCACGCGCTCGACATAGTCGAGAAACGCCTTGTAGAACGGGTGCGCCCCCAGCGTCGAGGAGTCGCCGATGAGCAGCAGCTTCTTGCGGGCCCGCGTCATGGCCACGTTCATGCGGCGGATGTCGGAGAGAAAGCCGATTTCGCCCTGCGAGTTGCTGCGGGTGAGCGAGATGGCGATAATGTCGCGCTCCTGCCCCTGGAAGGCATCGACGGTGCCGATACTGAGCTGCCGGTGCAGCAGCAGGCCGCTGAGCTCGTCGTTTTCCTCTACCGCGTCCTTGAGGTAGTTAATCTGGGCGCGGTAGGGCGCGATGACGCCGATGCTGAGCGGGTCGTTTTCGTGCTCGGCCTGGTCGTAGGGCTCCAGCAGCTGCGCCAGGCGCTGGAGTAGCAGGTCGGCTTCCTCGGGGTTGGCCGTGGAGCGGCTTTCGGGGATGGTGATTTCCTGCATCCCGAAGCCGGCCGTGTCCAGAAACTCCACCGGCAGGTCGGGGGCAAAGAGCAGGTCGTAGGCGTCGAGGCCGGCGTGGGCCACGGTGGGCGCGGCCACCAGGCGGCCCTCGTAAAACTGCTCCGAGCTGAACTGCATAATCTGCTCGTGCATACGGTATTGCACGGTCAGCATGCGCGAAGCCTCGGGCTGGCGGGTGATGGCTTTCTCGAACAGCGTTTCGCGCAGCGCGCCGGCTTTTTCACTTTTCACGGTGGGCGGTAGCTGCTGGTGGTCGCCGGCCAGCACCACGCGGTTGGCCTTGGCGATGGGTATCCAGCAGCCCGGCTCCAGGGCCTGGGCGGCCTCGTCGATGAAAACCGTTTCGTAGGTAAGGTGGCGGATGTTGCGATTGCTCGCGCCCACCAGCGTGCAGGTTATCACCTGCACCTGGTCGAGCAGGTCATCGGTGATGTAGCGCTCCAGGCCATCGGCTTCCTGGTGCAGCGCCCGCGCCTCCTCCTTGAGGTGGCGGCGGTGCTCGCGCTCTTCCCAGCCGAAATTGCGCACGTGCTTGCCGGCCTCTTCACGGTACTGCTCAGCGGTTTGGCGCATCGAGCGCAGCTCGCCGTAGCGCTTATGGTTCATCACCTGCGCGTCGAGCGTGTGCTCCAGCAGCAGGTCGCTCACCCGTGAGGGGTTGCCCATCCTGATGACGTTGACGCCGCGCTCGGCCAGCTTTTCGGTCAGTAGGTCCACGGCCGTGTTGCTGGGCGCGCACACCAGCACCCGCCGCTCGCGCCGGATGGTTTCCAGGATGGCCTGCACCAGCGTGGTGGTCTTGCCGGTGCCGGGCGGGCCGTGAATGATGGCCACGTCCTGGGCGGCCTGCACGTGGCGCACGGCGGCCAGCTGGCTTTCATTGAGCGGGCTGGGGTAGAAGAGGTCGTCGGCTTTTTCCGGGCGGAAGCGGGCGGGCTTGGCCCCGAGCAGGATGTCGCGCAGGTCGGCCAGGCGGTCGCCGTAGGCGCCCATCACCTTGCTCAGCGCGTAGTCCATCTCGCGGTAGCTCACCTCGTCGAAGGTCAGGTCGATGCCCAGCTTGCCGCCCTCGCTTACCCAGTCGGGCAGGTCTTCCTTGCTGGTGGTCAGCGTCAGCTTGTTGCGCCGCACGCTGGTTATCACCCCGCTAAGGGTAGGCCGGTCGGTAGCCGCGCGACCCGGGATGTTGCCAAACAGCGCCGCATTCTTACCTACCTGAAACAGGTGCAAGCCCTGCTGCCCGGCGGACCGCTCCAATTCCAGCACGACCTTACCGCCAAAGCCCACGTCCTCGCTCGTGATGGTGACGGGGTACCAGGTCAGCCCGCGCTGCTGCCGCTCCTGGATGGTAGCCTTAGCGTTTTTGAGCTTAAACTGGGCTAAATCTTCTTCCTGCTCCAGCTTGAGCAGGCTTTGCACGCGGCGCAGCTCTTTTTCGATGGCGTAGGGCTCGGCGTGGGGAGAAACTAATTCGGACAAAGTAAAAACGGGTTGATTTCGTTGAATGGAGTAACAACGAAAACGGTAAATGAGTGGCTGACTGAGGCAGTTTACGATGCTTTAATTAGCAGCTACGCGCTTCACATAGCCTGCCAACACGGTCACGTTTTGAAAAACCGGACATATTTTAGCCTTGAATAGCTGCAAATTCTCTTCACTGTCTACGTGCATATCGAGAAGGTAGCCTTCTTCATCAAAATCCATGCAGTCTAGTAAAGCAGGAGCAGCTTCTTCGATTACCAGTGCGGCAACATCAACCAAGGAAATCAAAGATTCCAGACTACTATACTCATCAAATAAGGACTTGTAGCGAAGCAGTTCCGGCTCTTCAAAGTCTGCTGAAAGTCGGTAAAACTGCTCGGCATTGCCAACAAATTCTACCGTGAAAGGAAATTCCTTTTCCATATGGTACTATGCAGCGGCCAATAATATTTCGGCCGAAATGCCCAGGTTATCGTGCAGGGCCTTCATCATCTTGGCGGTGAGTTTGCGCTTGCGGTTCAGTACTTCGCTTACCCGGTTCTTGCCGCCAAACCATTGGGCTACATCGCGTTGCAATAAGCCTTGCTCCTCCATCTTATACTTGATGTACTCAATGGGGTCGGGCTCTGGAATGGGATGATGCTGCGCTTCGTAAGCCTCAATTAAGGTAGCTAAGATATCTAGCTCATCAAATTCCGGCTCACCGGGCTGGGCCAGAAAAATAGTCTCCGTGCGCGCCAGGGCGGCGCGATAGTCAGCATCAGTGCGAATGGGTTTAATGGCGTTCATATCGTAGCAGCGTCAATTTTATCGTATTCGGCGTGGGTACCGATAAATCGAATGTACACAATGCCAGCGGCGTAGTTGATGGCCACAATCAGCCGGAAATCGTTGCCTTTGACATTGAAGATAATCCGGCTGTTGGCGACGAGGCTGGCGTTCCGGTATTGCGCTTTTACGTCGTTGGGCGACTGCCAGCTAGCTGCGGTAGTTTCCTTATACCAAGCCTGTAGCGGCAGCGCGGCGCTCGGGTATTTCTCCCAGAAATTGCGCAACGGGCTCTTGCTGATGATACGCATGACGCGCCGAAGATAAGTATAGTTCCCATATTGGGAAGTCGTGAAGCAGCCGCTACCCCAGCGCCTGCGGCCGCTCCTTATACACCTTCCACAAAAACTCGCCGCACAGGGTATTAGCCCACGCAAACCAGGCGTGGGTGTACTTGCTGGGGTCGTCTTTGTGAAACGACTCGTGCATGTAGCCGGTGCCCGCGTGGGTAGTTTTCAGGGTTTGCACGCAGGCCCGGATTTCGGCGTCGTCGGTGCTGGTGAGGCCGCGCATAATGAGGCTGATGGGCCAAATCATGTCTGCGCCAACGTGCGGGTCGCCGATGCCCTCGGCGGCCTTGCCTTTGTAATAAAAGGGGTTATCAGCCGAAAGCACCAGCCGGCGGGTATTTTGGTAAATAGGGTCGATGAGGGGCACGGCGCCGAGGTAGGGCAGGGCTAGCAGGCTGGGCACGTTGGCATCGTCCATGAGCAGGTGGCTGCCGTAGCCATCGACCTCGTAGGCGTAGACCGGGCCGTGCGTGGGGTGCGTGACGATGGCATGCTGGCGCAGCGCTACCGATACCTCATCAGCCAGGGCCATGAGGTCGGCGTAGCCCCGGTCGTCGTGGTGAATGTCGTTGAGCATCAGCGCCGCCTGGCGCAGGCTGGCCACGGCAAAGAAATTGCTGGGCACCAGAAAAGGTAGCAGCGTGGCATCGTCGCTGGGCCGGAAGGCCGAGGCGATGAGTCCGCACGGGCGCACCGGATAGCCGTAGCCGCCCAGCGGCTGGGTGTCGGTGGCCTTGGCGGTTTCGCGCTGAAAGTGGTAGGGCCCGGGGCCGGCTTTGCGCTGCTGCTCGCGGAAGGTTTTTACAATCAGGGCTATGGCCTGCCGCCACTGCTCGTCGAAGGGCTGCTCGTCGCCGGTCGTTTTCCAGTACTGGTAGCCCAGGCGGATGGGGTAGCAGAGCGAGTCGATTTCCCACTTACGCTCGTGGATGCCGGGCTGCATCCGGGTAGGGTCAGTTTTCCACTCGCCCACGCGGGTGGGGTCGTTGTAAAACGCATTGGCATACGGGTCTTGCAGGATGCAGCGCGTGTGGCGGTTGATGACGCCGGCCACGAGCTGGCGCAGGGGCGCGTCTTGCTTCACCAGCGCCAGGTAGGGCCACACCTGGGCCGCGCTGTCGCGCAGCCACATGGCGTCGATGTCGCCCGTAATGACGCAGGTATCGGGCTGCCCGGCGCGGGTGCCGGCCGTCACGGTTGTGTCGAGGGTGTTGGGAAAGCAGTTGCCGAACAGCCAGGCTAGCTCCGGGTCTTTCACCCCGCGCCCAAACTCGGCAATGGCGGCCTCCACCGCCCGGCTGCGAAAGCGGCGCTGGCCCGGGGCGGGCCGCACCACCGGGTAGGGCGGGGCCGCGTGAGCAGGTAGGCTTAAAAAAGAGCTGGCGGCCAGCAGGCTGGCTTCTTGCAAAAAGGCGCGACGGTTCATGGGCAGCTAGACAAAGATGCAGCCCGCCCGCGCTTGTTGCCGGAGGCCCCCCAAGTACCAACGGTAGTGCGGCCACGTCGGGAAGGTAGCCCGGCTGCGGTGCAGAGCGCTGGCAGCAAAGCCAATTAGGCGGGTTGGCGTTTTCTTTGTGGGGCTGGCTGCGCCAGGCTTGCCGTTTTTTTCGCTTTTAGTATGCCTTCTGCCGCGCCTCAGGTCGATATTTTCATTCCTTGCTTCGTCGACCAGCTTTACCCGCACACCGCTCTCAACATGGTGAAGGTGCTCGAAGCCGTGGGCTGCCAGGTGCATTACAACCCCGCCCAAACCTGCTGCGGCCAGCCGGCCTATAACGCTGGCTATAAAGCCGAAAGCCGCGATATCGCTGATAAATTCCTGACTGACTTTACTGCGCCCGCCAGCGAAAACCGCTACATAGTCAGCCCCTCAGCCTCGTGCGTGGGCATGGTGCGCAATGCCTACTCGCACCTCTTCGCCGATACGCCCGAGGCCGCGCAGTGCGGCGCGGTGCAGCAGCGCACCTACGAACTGACCGAATTTCTGGTCGATGTGCTGGGCGTCGCGGCCGTGCCGCAGGCGCGGCTCGCGGGCCGCTATACCTACCACGACTCGTGCTCGGCCTTGCGCGAGTGCGGCATCCGGGAAGCTCCGCGCCAACTGCTCGACGCCGTGCCCGGCCTTGAGCGCATCGAAATGGCCGAAACCACGACCTGCTGCGGTTTCGGGGGCACGTTCGCCGTCAAGTTTGAAGCTATTTCGGTGGCGATGGCGCAGCAAAAAGTCGAGCACGCGCTGGCCACCGGGGCCGATTATATCGTCAGTACCGATGTCAGCTGCCTCATGCATTTGGAGGCGTACATCAAGCGTGAGAAGCTGGTTATAAAGACAATGCATATCGCCGATGTGCTGGCCAGCGGCTGGTAGCTATTCAGTAAAAACAAAGTGGCCGTCATGCAGAATGACGGCCGCTTTGTTTTTTGAGAATTATCTACGAAGCCGCCAGTTCGCCAACGGCCCGTTCCTGCCCGATTTCGCGCATCACGCCGGCTAGCAGCTCGTAGGAGTGCAGGCGCGCTTCGTGGCTGAAGATGTGGCTGGTAGCCATGAGCTCATTGGCCTGGGTCAAGGCCAGGAAGCTGCCCAAATCGTCTTTGAGCGTGGCCGGGCCGCCGATGAAGGAGGCCGCCAGCATTTGCATTACGTACTGCTCGACCTCGGGCGACCACAGCTGGCTCATGTCGGCCACGGGCGGCTGCATCAGCTGGCGCTGGCCGGTTACCACGCCCAGCATCATCTGCTTGAGGGTGGTAGACAGGTAGTCGGCCTCTTCGTCGGTGTCGGCGGCAATCACATTCACGCAGGCAATGACGTAGGGCGCGGTCAGCGCGGCCGAGGGCCGGAAATTCTGGCGGTAGATGTTGAGCGCCGCCAGCAGCTGGCCGGGCGCGAAGTGGCTGGCGAAGGCGTAGGGCAAGCCCATCGCGGCGGCCAGGTAGGCGCTGTCGGTGCTGGAGCCTAGGATGTAAATCGGAATCTCCAGTCCCTCGCCCGGAATGGCGCGCACCGCGCTCGTGCTGTTAGCGGCCGAGAAATAGGTCTGGAGCTGCTTGATGTCGCGCCCGAAATCCTGCTCTTGCCCAAAGCGCGCGCCCCGGATGGCGCGGGCCGTGGTTTGGTCGGTGCCGGGGGCGCGGCCCAGCCCCAGGTCGATGCGGCCGGGGTAGAGCGAGGCCAGCGTGCCGAGCTGCTCGGCCACTACCAGCGGGGCGTGGTTGGGCAGCATGATGCCGCCCGAGCCCACGCGCAGCGTGCGCGTGCCGCCCGCCAGGTAGCCGATGAGCACGGGCGGGGCCGAGCTGGCCACGCCGGCCATGTTGTGGTGCTCGGCCACCCAGAGGCGGGTGTAGCCCAGCTTTTCGGCGTGCTGGGCCAGGCTGAGGCTGTTGCGGAAAGTATCGGTAGGGGTGTGGCCCTGGGCCACGGCGGCCAAATCCAGCACGGAAAAGGCCACTTGCAATGCAGAATCTGTCATAAACACAACGCGCGGCGCCGGCCTCAGGGCCGCGCCCGCGCCTACTAGCGGATGAAGGAAAAGTAGCCCGTCCGGCGAAGTGCCGGGCTGTGGACACTCATAGAACAAGATTGTCACCAAAATGATTGCGCAAAACCAATTGGCTTGATAGCCCCGTCGCTCTTCCGCCCAGCAACCCCCGCCGGTGGGCTGCGTACCCAACGGCTCATCAAAAACTCATCTTAGCAGTATGGCGGGTAGTTCGTCGAAAATAGTCGTGTACGGGGCCATCGGGGCCAACGTCGCCATCGCCGTGGCCAAGTTTACGGCGGCCTTTTTTACGGGTAGCGCAGCCATGCTCTCCGAGGGCATCCACTCGCTGGTGGACAGCGGCAACGGCCTCTTGATACTGCTGGGCCTCTCGCGGGCGGCCCGCCCGGCCGATGCCGAGCACCCGTTTGGCCACGGCAAAGAGCTGTATTTCTGGACGATGATAGTGGCCGTGCTCATCTTCGCGGTGGGCGGCGGGGTGTCGTTCTACGAAGGCTGGATTCACCTCAAAAACCCCGCCCCGCTCACCGACCCCACCTGGAACTACTGGGTGCTGGGGCTGGCCGTGCTCTTCGAGGGTATCGCCTGCTCGCTGGCCTTCCGCGAGTTCAACAAAACCAAGGGCGCCGCCGGCTTCTGGCAGGCCCTGCGCGCCAGCCGCGACCCGGCCGTGTACGCCATTTTGCTCGAAGACCTGGCCGCGCTCGTGGGCTTGCTTTTCGCGCTGGCCGGTGTGTATTTCGGCCACCTGCTCAATAATCCCTACCTCGACGGTAGTGCCTCCATCGCCATTGGCGTGCTGCTCATTGGCATGGCTGTGTTCATGCTAAAGGAAACCCGCGGCCTGCTCGTGGGTGAGGGTGTCGACGCCGCTACCCTGGCCAGCCTGCAGGCCCTGGCCCAGGCCGACCCGGCCGTGCGCAGCCTGCGCCCGCCGCTATCCATGTACCTCGGCCCTACCGAGGCATTACTGGCGCTCGACGTACGCTTTCAGCAAGACCTCTCGGCCCAGCAGGTCGAAGACGCCGTGGGCCGGCTCGAAAAAGCCATCCGCGCCAAGCACCCCGAGTTCAAGCGCATTTTCGTGGAGGCCGAGTCGTTTGCGCCCGAACAGCGGAACATTTAACTGTCAGTGCGATACGTAACATCCGAGCGTAGCACGTACTTCACGCCCTGCGTCACCTCGCTACCTTCGTGGTAGAGACTGTGCAGGAAAACGAGCGCCATACCTTGCCGAGGCTGCACGCGCAGGCCTCGGAAGGTGGTGTCGCCACCCTGGAAGTTATCGTTGAAGTACATCATGAAGGTGAAATAGCTTACCTCTCGTTCATTGCGCACGTAGCTTTCGTCGTAGTGGCCCTTAAACTGGTGCCCACGCTGGTAGCGATAAAAGCGAAACAGCTCGTTCAGGCCGATGGCCGTGCTGTTGGCTACGTTGACCAGTGGCGTGGGCATCAGGGGTTGCAACTTCGCCCACAGCGCCTGCGCCAGCTCCTCACTGTTGTAAAAAGCCCGGCTGTTGTTGCGAATGTCGGTGCGGACTTTCGCGCCGCTGGCCGTATTCACCTTGGCCAGCTCATAGCCGATATTTTCGCTTCTGACAATCATGTCAAGGCATTCCTGGCGAGTCAGGAAGTCTTCGACGGTGAAAATGGTATCCGTTAGTTTGGTTACTTTCATAGTGTCAATAAAAGTAAATCAGCCTGACTATTGCCAGAGGCAACTAATCAGGCTGGCTGGTAAATACCATCCTGTGTGTACTGACTGTTTTACCGAAGAAATTAACGGCTTTGCACCTACCTGCTCAGCTGCCAGAGTGGCTTTTGAACCATTTAAACTACAGCTAGCTCAAAAGCTTGATAATAGCCAGTTGAAGCTTGTGAAGGTTGAGAAGGGGATAGACTACGTCCGTAGCGAATACTTTTGGGACGTGTTTATATGCAAGAGCTGCGGGCAAAAATGGACCCTGTTCGAGCCATTCGAAAACAATGAGGGTAGAAAGTATACCGGCTATTTTGTGCGGTATAAACCAACCTTTTGGGAACGGTTGAAAGCCTCTTTGGCAAAGCTATTGGGTATTACAGCAGCGCTTTAATGCGCGCCGTCAGCCCCGCGCTGGCGGGCACCAGCGGCAGGCGCACCGCGCCGCCGCACACGCCTTGCAGCGCCAGCGCAGCCTTCACGCCCACGGGGTTGCCTTCCTCATACATGAGTGGGTTGAGGGCCACGAAATCGAACAGCAACTGCTGCGCACGAGCGAAGTCGCCAGCCAGCGCGGCGCGGGTCATGTCGCCGAATTTCTGCGGAAACGCGTTGCCCAGCACCGTGATAATGCCCGCCGCCCCGCACGCGATAAGCGGCACCGTCAGCATGTCGTCGCCACTCAGAAACAAGAAGTCTGCCGGCTTGCGGGCCAGAATGGCTAGGCACTGCTCCACGTTGCCACTGGCCTCCTTGATGCCGATGATGTTGGGGTGCGCGGCCAGCGTGAGGGTAGTCTCGGCGCTCATGTTGGAGCCGGTGCGGCCGGGCACGTTGTAGAGTAGCAGCGGGCGCGGCGCGGCGTCGGCCAGGCGCTGGTAGTGCGCCACGATGCCGGCCTGGCTGGGCTTGTTATAGGCCGGGCTGGCCGATAAGATAGCCGTAATTCCTTCGGGGTCAGTGCTGTGTAGTAGGGCTTCGGCGGCGGCAGTGTCGTTGCTGCCGATGCCGTATACGAGCGGTACGCGGCCGGCCACGTGCTCTTTGGCCACGCGCAGCAGTTCGGCTTTTTCAGCGGCCGTAGTGGTGGGCGACTCGCCCGTGGTGCCATTGATTACCAAATATTCGACGCCGCCCACGATGGTGAAGTCGAGCAAATTGCGCCAGCCGGCGTAGTCCACCTCGTGGGTGGCAGTGAAGGGCGTCACCAGCGCAACGCCGGTGCCGTGGAGAGTAGTCATCCTGAGAGTTGAGGTCGGAGGGAAATAAACTTTGCAAAGGTAACCAGCCACGTAGCGTAGCGCGGACTTTCAGTCCGCAAGTTTCAACACGCTTACTCGCGGACTAAAAGTCCGCGCTACTACAAGGATACCATCGCCTTAATCACACCCGTAGCCGGGTCGAGCCAGCTCGCAAACTCGTCTTTCACCTGCTCAAAATCAACGCGGTGCGTGATGTAAGTAGCTGGGTTCACCAGGCCCTGCTTCATCGAGCGGATAACATGCTCGAAGTCTTCGCGGGTGGCGTTGCGGCTGCTCATCAGGGTAGCCTCGCGCTTGTGAAACTCGGGGTGCGAAAAGCTGATGTCGCCCTTCTGCAAGCCCACCAGCACGAAGCGCCCGCCGTGGGCCAGGTACTGAAACGCGCCCAGAATGGCCTTTTGGCTGCCTGTGGCGTCGATTACCACCGTAGGCATGTCGCCGCCCGTGAGGGTGGCCAACTGCTCGCGCACGTCGGGCGCGAGGGCGTTGAGGGCGTGGGCCACCCCCAGCTTCTCGCGGCAAAAAGCCAGGCGCTGCTCGTTGATGTCCAGCGCGATAACCTGCCCACCCGCGATGCGCGCAAACTCCATGACGCCCAGCCCGATGGGGCCCGCGCCCACTACCAGCACCACCTCACCGGGCTGCACGCCGGCTCGGCGCACCCCGTGCGCCCCGATGGCCAGAGGCTCCACCAGGGCCAGCTCGTCGTAGCTCAGGCCTGCGCCGTGGACCAGCAGGTCGGCCGGCACGGCCAGCAGCTCGGCCATGCCGCCATCCACGTGCACGCCGCACACGCTGATGCGGGTGCAACAGTTGGGCAGCCCTCGGCGGCATGCGATGCAGGTGCCACAGCTGAAATAGGGGATGAACGTGACGGCCTCGCCCACGGCAAAACCTTCGGCCCCGCCCGTGTCCACGAGCTCGCCGGCCAGCTCGTGGCCCAGCACCCGCGGGTAGCTGAAAAACGGCTGCGTGCCCTCAAAGGCGTGCAAATCGGTGCCGCAAATGCCGATGCGGCGAATGCGCAGCAGCGCCTGGCCGGGTGCGGGCGTCGGGGCCGGCCGGCTTTCATAGGCGAATTGGCCGGGCTCGGTGCAAACGAGAGTATTCAAAAGAGGCAAGGAAGTTAGGAGGTAATGAGGTGAGGAGGTGCGAGTTAGTAGGTTAGTAGGCAATGATGTGCAAGGACAAACCCTTCCTAAACCCATTGCCTTCTAACCTCCTTACCTGAATCAGGCATTCGCCAGCGCCCTATCGAGGTGCACGTAGCCGCCGTCGACGTGGATAATCTGGCCGGTGGTGTGGCTGCTGCGCGGCGAGAGCAAGAAGGCCGTGGTGTTGGCCAGCTCCTCGGCGGTAGTCATGCGGTTGCCAAGCGGGATTTTGCTGGTGATTTCACGCAGCTTCTCCTCGGGGTTGGGCAGGGTTTTAATCCAGGTTTCGTAGGCGGGCGTCCAGCTTTCGGCCACCATCACGGCATTCACCCGGATGTTGTACTTGAGCAATTCCACGGCCCACTCGCGGGTGAGGGCGTTGCGCCCGCCGTTGGCGGCGGCGTAGGCCGAGGTGTTGCCCTGGCCGGTTTCGGCCGTTTTGGAAGTGATGTTTACGATGGCCCCCTGCGACTTTATCAGCTCGGGCAGGGCATAGTGGGCCACGAGGTAGTAGTGCACCACGTTGCGGTGGAGGCTGCGCATAAAGTCTTCGTAGTTACCGTTTTCCAGCCCTACACCGTCGTTTACGCCGGCGTTGTTCACCAGCCCGTCGAGGCGGCCGAACTGCGCCACTACGGCCTCCACGGCCCGCGCGCACTCGGCGGGCTCGGCAAGCTCGGCGGCTACCTGCCCGGCCCGGCCGCCCGCGGCTTCCAGGGCGGCCACGGTCTGCTGGTTGTCGGCGGCGTTGCGGCCGATGATGACCGGAATGGCGCCCTCCTGGGCCAGCACCCGCGCGATGCCTTCGCCAATGCCCTTGGCCCCGCCCGTGACGATAATTACTTTATCCTGAAGCTGTAAATCCATTTTGTAAGGAGTAGTTATTGACGTTGGCCATGCTGGCGTCTGTCATGCAGAGCGCAGCGAAGCATCTCGCGTGGCGCAGTAAAATCAAACGTTACTAATTCCTGCGCCACGCGAGATGCTTCGCTGCGCTCTGCATGACAACTGGACTACCAGCCGCTAAACCGCCAGCCCGTAGAATCGCACCGCGTTGTCGCCCCAAAACAATGCCTGCTCGGCGGCCGAAAACGGGCGCATATAATCCTCCAAGATGCTGATGGCGCGGGTGTAGCCGCCAGCCACGTTGCACACCGGCCAGTCGGAGCCGTAGAGCACGCGCCGCGGGCCGAAGGCGGCAAACACCACGTCGAGGTAAGGTCGGAAATCTTCCGGCTCCCAGTGCTGCCAGTCGGCCTCCGTCACCATGCCCGACACCTTGCAGCACACGTTTTCGTGCGCGGCCAGCGCCCGGATGTCGCGCATCCAAGTGTCGATTTCCTGGGACCGGATGGGCGGCTTGGCAATGTGGTCAACCACGAACGGCTGATTTGGGAAAGCCGCCGCCAGCTCGGCCGCGTAGCCGAGCTGGTCGGGCAGTATCAACAGGTCGTAAGTGAAGCCGCGCTCTTCCAGCTCGCCGATGCCGCGCCGGAAGGCCGGACGCAGCATCAGCGCGCGGTCGGGCTCGCCTTGCAGCACGTGCCGGAAGCCTTTCAGCTTGTCGAACTGCCGGTAGTAGTCGAGCTGTTCGGCCACGTTACCGGCCTGCAAATCAACCCAGCCCACCACGCCCTTCACGAAATCGTGGTGGGCAGCATTAGCCAGCTGAAACTCGTTTTCGGCTTCCGACTGGTCGCTTTGTACCACCACGCAGCCATCGAGGCGATGCTGCTGCAAGATGGGCTGCAAATCAGCGGGCAGAAAGTCGCGCCGGATGGCGGCCATGTCGTCGGTTATCCAGCTGTCGCGCACGGGGTCAAACAGCCAGAAGTGCTGGTGAGCGTCAATCCTGGCCATACGCTTTTACTTCCTGGCGTGCAGTTCCCAGCCCATCGATGCCCAGCTCGACCACGTCGCCGGGCTTGAGGTACACGGGCGGCTTGAAGCCCAGCCCCACGCCAGCCGGCGTGCCCGTCGATACGAGGTCGCCGGGCAGCAGCGTCATAAACTGGCTGAGGTAGGAGACGAGAAATGGCACCTTGAAAATGAGGTTCGAAGTGTTGCCGTCCTGCATCAGCTGCCCGTTCACGCTCAGCCAGAGGCGCAGGTTGTTGAGGTCGCCCAGCTCGTCGGGCGTGGCCAGGAATGGGCCTACCGGCGCGAAGGTATCGCAGCCCTTGCCCTTGTCCCAGGTGCCGCTGCGCTCCAATTGGAACTCGCGCTCGCTCACGTCGTTGTGCAGCACGTAGCCGGCGATATAGCTTTCGGCGTCCGCTTCTTCCACGTAGGAGGCGCGCTTGCCGATGACTACCGCTAGCTCCACTTCCCAGTCGGTTTTCACCGAGTTTTTGGGAATCGTAATCGCATCGTTCGGCCCGATGTAAGAGGTAGTCGATTTCATAAACAGCACCGGCTCGGCGGGCGGCGTGGCCCCGGTTTCGCGGGCGTGGTCGGCGTAGTTGAGGCCGATGCACAGGATTTTGGAGGGCCGCGCCACAGGCGGGCCCAGGCGCTCGGCGTCGGCGATTTTAGGTAGTTGGCCTTCGTGCTGCTTCAGAAAATCAGCGAGCCGGTTCAGGCCGTCGGTGGCGAAGAATTCTTCGGTGTAGTCCTGGCCAAAGGCCGACACGTCGTAGCGCTGGTCAGCGAGGATAACGCCTGGTTTTTCATGGCCGGGCTGGCCGTGGCGGATAAGCTTCATGTAGGTTAGTGCTTGGTTGGTAGTGCTTAGTGCCTGGGTGTAGAGACGCATCTTTGCGTCTCGCGTCATTCGGCTGCCGCACGGGCTGAACAACGCCGAGACGCAAGGATGCGTCTCTACACCCGCCGTTCGCGGGGCTTTTATGTGTTCAGCTTAATGAACCCGCCATCGAGCGGGTAGTCGCAGCCGGTCACAAAGCCGGCCTCGTCGGAGCACAAATAAAGCGCCAGCGCCGCTACCTCGTCGGGCGTGCCCATGCGGCCGATGGGCTGGCTGGCCGACAGCTTACCAAACATTTCCTCCTCGCGGCCGACGTAGTTTTTGGCCAGAAAGCCATCGACGAAGGGCGTGTGCACCCGCGCCGGCGAGATGCTGTTGCAGCGAATATTGCTACTGAGGAAGTCGCGCGCTACCGACAAGGTCATGGCGAAAATCGCCCCCTTGCTCATTGAATACGCAAAGCGGTCGGTGAGGCCCACGTGCGCCGCGATGCTGGCCATATTCACGATGGCCCCGCCGCCGTGCGCCTTCATCAGCGGCACGGCCGCGAAGAGGCAGTTGTACGCGCCTTTCACGTTGACTTGGTACACGCGCTCGAAGTCGGCCTCGGCGGTGGTTTCCACGTTGCCAACGTGGGCGATGCCGGCGTTATTGACCAGCACATCGACCCGGCCGATGGCCTGAAACGCGGTCACTACCTGCGCCTGCTGCGCCACGTCGGCGGCGTGGACGTGGGCCGCGCCGCCGGCCGCCTGAATCTCGTCGGCCGCCGCCTGGCCGGCCTCGGCGCTCAGCTCGATGATATGCACCTCAGCGCCCTGGCGGGCGAAAAGCAGCGCAATGGCGCGGCCAATGCCGCTGCCGCCGCCCGTGACGACGGCTTTCTTTCCGGATAAACTAAACATAGGCTGGCTAAGCTACGGCACACTGCCGCAGGTGAACGAAAAAGACGATGAGGCCGGCCCCAATACAGCAATGCGCCGCTACCCCGAGCGGGTAGCGACGCATTCAGAAACAGGGAGTTAAATCAAGTTAATAAAAGCCATGCTACTGCAACGGGTCGAAGGAGCCGTTCCACTTGTTGTTTTGCAACAGCTTGGGGTTGTTGTCGATGGCCGACTGCGGAATGCCGAAGAAGGCGTATTCCTGCTCCCGCCAGTTGAGGTTGTACTTTGTGTCCACATCCTTCACCGTGATAGTGAAGTTGTTGGCGTATAAGTTATCCAGGTTCAGGCCATCGCGGGTGGCGGCGAAGGTGCCGTCAGGAACGGCCGTAGTCGCCTTAAACGTAATGGTGAGGCCCTTGCGCCGCTTGCCGTTTAGCACGTCGTCGAGCTTGTTCCAACGGCGCAAATCCCAAAAGCGCTTGCCCTCGAAGGCAAACTCCAGCTGCCGCTCGTAGAGAATGGCGTCAAACATCTCGGCGCGGCTCATGCCCGTTTTCAGGCCGTAGTTGCCGTCGGCGCCCGCCTCGATGCCGGCCCGCGCCCGCAGGGCCTTGAGTTGGGTGTAGCCCTCGGTGAGGTTGTTGAGGCCGCAGGCGGCTTCGGCCACGTTGAGCAGCACTTCGGCGTAGCGAATCTCAATCCAGTCGGTGCCGACGTACACGGCATCGCTGACGCCAGCGGTGGGGCTGATGGCCTTGCGGGTGTAGAAGCTGGTGTTGCTGGGCTTGGAGGGCTCCACGCTGGTGGTGTTTCTATAATACGTCCAGAGCCGGTAGCCGGTATTGCCGTTCAGGGGCCAGGTGCAGCCGTTGTAGGCAATGGTTTTATCGAAGCGTGGGTCGCGGTTTTTGTAAAACGTTTGCACGCTGTACGTGTACTTCGACGTCGCGTCGCCCGGCTTCTTGCCGTCGAGCATGGGGTAGGCCTGCACCATATCCCAGCTGGGTAGGTTCGAGCCGCCATTGGTGCCGGTATAGGCCGGGCGGGTCGCGTTGTCGTACTGGTTGTTTTTCTTGGTCTGGTCGCCGCTGGACGTGTTATAGCCCGTCACCATTACGGCTTCGGGGTTGCCGCTTTCCTGAAACCACAGTTGGTCGTAGGAGGCATGCAGGCGGGCGCCGTTGGCCAGCAGCGTGGTGCGGGCGGCCACGCTGGCGTCGTAGGCGGCCTGCCACTTGGCCGCGTTGTCGGAGGGATTGAACTGCGGGCTGGCCGCGTAGAGCAGCGCCCGGCCCTTGAAGGCCTGCGCGGCCCCCTTGGTGATGTGGCCCCAGTCGTTGGAGGCGGCCCACTTGCCGGGCAGTACGGCGGCGGCCGAGTCGAGGTCAGCCGCGATGGCGGCAAAGGTTTGGGTAGTAGTGTTGCGGGGCAGGTAGGTGAGGTCGCGGGCCTCGTTGCCCACGCCATTGAGTGGGGTGAACACCAGCGGCACGCCGCCGTAGAGGCGCACGAGGTCGAAGTAGCGCCAGGCCCGGAAAAACTGCGCCTGCCCAATCAGCCGGTTTTTGGTGCCGGTGGGCAAGGAGCCCGCCCGCACGTCCCGAATGAACATGTTGATGGTGCGAATCTTCCCGTAGTTGTTGTCCTTGCTCAGGCCCGTGCCAAAGTCCGTTACGTCGGATTGCTGCACGGTGCCTTGCATAAAGGCGTTGTCGGAGTACGACTCGTCGGAGAGGCCAGTGGGGTTGCCGAAGCCGATGGAGCTCTGCCCAAACCAGCTGGGCAGGTTCTGGTCGTAGATGTAGTTGAGGCTGAGGTTGGCCAGCGTCGAGTCGTTGTAGATAAGGCTGCCTTCGACGGCGCTCAGGTTTTGCTTGTCCAGCACGCTTTCGCAGCTGCCCAGCAGAAAGGTGGCCCCGAGGCCCAGGCCCAGCGTGGCAAGAGTAATATATTTCATGAGGCGGGTGGGAAGGAGATTACAGGCCGACGTTCAAGCCAAAGGACAGCGTGCGCAGGGTGGGGTAGGCGTCGTAGGCCCCCGAGTAGTCCTTGTAGCTGTAGGGGTTAAAGAAGTTGAAGAGGTTGGTAGCCTGGAAGAACACGCGCACGTTGCTCACGCTGATGCGGTTGGTGAGGGCCGTGGGGATAGTGTAGGAAACGTTGGCATTGCGCACGCCCGCCGACAGCGAGCTGCGGAACCAGAATTCCGACGTCACATCGTAATTGGCCACGTAGTAGGGCGCGGGCATGGCGGCGTTGGTATTGGTCGGCGTCCAGTGGTCGGCCCAGAATTCGGGGCGGTTCATGGTGGTCTTGGCTTGGTTGCGGGCCGAGCCTTCTACCTGAGCCTGGCCACCCCACGAAATACCCATGGTAGCTGAGATGCTGAGCGACTTGTAGGTGATGCTGGGGTTGAAGCCCACGCCGTAGTGGTTGCTGGCCTTGGGCGTCAGGTATTGCAGGTCAGCATCGGTGATTTTGCCGTCCGGTTTGTCGTAGGTATTATCGGCGTTTTTAAGGCCGCGCACGTCCTCGTAAGCCAGCATACCCGGCATCAGCTTTTGGCCGAAGATGGTGTACGTGTTGGCATTATACTGCGGGTTGGCGGCAAAAAAAGCATCGATGTCGTCCTGCGTCCGCATAAAGCCCAGGTAGTGGTAGCCCAGCACGCCCTGGTCGCTCGACTGGCCGGTGGGGTCGAGGTAAGTGCCCACCTGGCCGCGGGGCACGTCTACCCGCACCTGCTTGTTATCGTTCCAGGAGAAAAATGAGTTGAGCCGGAACGAGAGGTCACTGTTGATGCGGCCGTTCCAGCCTACCGATATCTCGGTGCCGAACCCATTGATAATCCCGAAGTTCTCCGACGGCAGCGCCGCCCCAATCACCAGCGGGGCCGAGCCCGAGAGGGCCGTCAGCATGTTGTAGGCGTGGTCGTAGTAGCCGTCCACGGTCAGCGAGAGGCGGTTGTCGAGAAAGCGCGCGTCGATGCCCGCGTTGTACTTCGTAATGTTGTCCCAGCGGGCAGCGCGGTTGGCCAGCGCGTTGTTGGCCATGAACACGAGCGGCCGGTCGCCATTGCCGCCAAATACTGCACCCTTGCCTGTAGCCAGCGAGTAGTTGGTTTGCCAGTTGTACGACTTGGTGTTGTCGGTGCCCAAAAAGCCCACCGAGCCGCGCACCTTTAGGAAGTCCACTACCCGGATGTTGTTCTTGAAGAACGGCTCTTCCGAAATCACCCAGCCAGCCGACACCGCTGGGAACGTGCCAAAGCGGTACTCCGGCGCAAAGCGGGTCGAGCCGTCGCGGCGAATCGTGAACTCCAGCAAATACTTGTTGGCGTAGTCGTAGTTCAAGCGGCCCACGTAGGACAGCAACCCCGATTCGGTTTCCACCTCGGTAGCCGTATAGGCCCCGGTGGCGCTGCTCATATTGGGCAGGCCCCCGATGATGACGCCCTCCTGCATGGCCGTCGTCAGGTCGGTGTGGGTTTCCTGCTGCTCGAAAAAGGCCAGCGCCGACACATGGTGCTTGCCAAACTGGTTGTCGTAGTTGAGGTAGCCGTTGAGTTGGTAGTTGTCGCTATACGAGGGGTTGAGGCGCACCCGGTCGCCATTGTTCAGCGTCACGGTCTTGATGACGTCGCCATCGTAAATATGCTTGTGGTCGCCGCGCATCGAGAGCTGATACACGTTGTACTTGGTGCCGTACTGCTTGCCGAAGCTGTTGGCCATATTCTTGTTGAACACCACCCGGGCGCGCAGGCCCTTCAGGAAAGGCAGCTCGTACTCAGCGCTGGCCTGCACGTTGAGCAGCGAGTTGCGCTGCGACGTGAAGTTGTCGGACCGCTGCACCTCGAAGAAGTGAAACGCATCGAAGCCCGTGCCGGTAGAAAGGTAAACGGGCAGGCCATTCACGTACATCGGAGCCCACTGCGGCGTGTAGAGCAGGCTCTTCATGTCGTTTTCGATGTTCTCGTTGCCCTGCTTGAGGAAGTACATGCGCGACTGGCCCAGGCCGCCGCTCACCGAGAGCGCTGCCTTCAGGCCGCGGGCCACCTTCACGTCGGCGCTGGCGCGGTACGTCCAGCGGTCTGAGTTGATGTTGTCGAAGTTGGCGTTTTGCCGGTTGTAAGTAGCGCTGGCAAAGTACGTGACCCGGTCGGTGCCGCCACTCATGTTCAGGGCGTGGCGCTGCGTCACGGCCGGCTTCCAGGCTTCTTTCAGCCAGTTGGTATTGTTTTGGGCAAAGTAGTCGAGCTCGTCCTGGGTGTAGATGGCTGCGTTGCTGGGCTGCATCCCGCCCAGTGTGTTGTAGTCGTTGAGGTACTGCGCCTGCTGCACGCCGCTCATCATGCTGGGCAGGCGCGTGGCATCGGCCACACCCACCGAGCCACTGTAGCTGAGCTGCGGGGCCCCAACTTTGCCGCGCCGCGTGGTTACCAGCACCACGCCCTGGCCGCCGCGCGCCCCGTAGATGGCCGCCGAGGCGTCTTTCAATACCGAGATAGACTCTACCTCCGACTGGTCGAGGATGTTGAAATCATCGACCGAGCGCACCACGTTGTCAATCACGTAGAGCGGGCCCGTACCCTGCGGCCCGTCCTTGGCCAGCGAGTTGGGGTTGCGCACCGTAATCTGGGCGGGCTGGCCGGGGCGGCTGGTGCCGCCAGCCACGCTCACGCCGGGCATCTGGCCTTGTAGCGTAGCCGAGAGGCTCCCCACCGGCAAATCCTGAATCTGCTTCATGTCCACCGTAGCCACGGCCCCAGTGAGGGTGGCCCGCGTCTGGGTACCGTAGCCCACTACCACCACGTCGTCGAGGGCGGCGGCGTCTTCCTCCAGGCTCACGTCCAGCGTCGAGCGGCCATCTACGGCCATCTCCTTGGTTTTATAGCCCACGAAGCTGAAAATCAGTACTTCTTTGCCCGTGGGCAGGTTGAAGTTGAAGATGCCATTGGCGTCGGTGCTAGTACCCGTTTTGGTGCCCTTGATGAGCACCGTCACACCCGGCAGCGGCTGGCCTTTGGCATCCACTACCCGGCCCTTAAAGGCCACGAGCACGTTGGCGGGCTTGCCGCCGCCGGCTACCGGGGCCGCCTGCGCGGCCTGCGCCCCAAATAGGGCGCTGCTGGCCAGCAGCGCCGCCGCCAGGCGGCGGGAAGAAGTAGCACCAGCCGGGCGGCGGCGCGAAGGTAGAGAGTGAGCCATATACAGTTTGGTGGGTGAAACTGAAGGTTTAAGAGAGTGAGTAGCGAGGGAGCCGGCCAGCGGGCCGGGTTAATTGGTCGTCGGCGCGGCGGCAGCCTTGCGGGCCGCGATGCGCGCCTGCCAGTCTTTGCCGGCCTGGTTCATGTCGATGCCGGCGGCCGAGAGGTAGTTGTTGATGCGGCCCTTGTACTTGCCAAACCACTTGTGCTTTTCTTCCGAGGTGCTGGCGTCCATGGCGTGCTCGCGGGCTTCGGTGAGCCAGGCCAGCAGCTGGGCTTTTTGCTCGGCGGTGAGGTCGGGTAGCATGTCGGCGTAGGCCGTCATCGTGATGGGCAGCACGCGGTAGGTCATGCCGTCCTTCACCTGGTCTACCTGCGTGGGCGTGAGGTAGCGGCCGAGCTGCTTGAGGTACTTGCCGTGCAGCTTGCCGAGGGCGGCAGTCGTCTGGTCTTCGATTTTCTTGGTCGCGGCCTCCGTTTTGTCGTCTTTGGGCTGCGCCTTGAGGGCGGCGAGCTGGGCTTTGCGGGCTTCATGCACCGTATTCAGCTTGCGGTACTGGTTGGCGATTACGTCGCGCACTTTAGTGCTTTTGGCCTCGTCGGTGAGGCCCAGAGTCGCCACGATTTTGGCCGCGCGCTCGGTGATGGTGCGGGTGTAGGCGGCTTCCTTGCTTGCGGTGGGCGGGGCCTGCTGGGCGGCGGCACTACCCACGCTGGCGGCGCTCAGCAAAGCGGCTGCTAGCAGCGGGCGGAAAGATAAAAACATGCGTGGCGTAGGTTTCAGGCGGGTAAAGACACTCCTATGATTACGACACGAATTTAGCGGCTATATGAAAGGAACGTGATACTTGTTTTTGCCAAATTATTGTAGGAAATTACCATCAAAACACAGGGGTAATATGAAGTAAAAGTGAGTGCTTGCTCATTATTTAGCGCACAAGTAATCAGCACACTAAATTGTTCCCGGCTGGCTTCCTAGCTTGTAATCTGGCTCCACAAGCGCTCCTGGCGGCTTCCGGCCGGTGGCCCGGCCTCGGGTAGTATGCTACACTCGCGGGCCCGGCCTCAGCCCTGAAAGACAGACTTCAGATACGCCGCGTTGGCCCCAAAATTCCGCTTCACGTTGCGCGGGTCGGCGGCGTCGCGCGAGCGCTCAATCACCAGCCAGCCCTGCCAGCCCATGTCGGCCAGCGTCTGCCTGACCTTTTGCATGTCGAGGCGCGGGTTGTTTTGCAGCCACACGCCGTCCTCGTCGGTGGCGTGAATCTGGCAGATGCGCCGGCGGCCCAGCGTGCGCAGCTCCTGGTGCAGGTCGCGGCCCTCCTTGAGCGGGTTCGAGAAATTAAAGTATATCTGCACGTGCTTCGAGCCTATTTCCTTGAGCAAGGCTACCTCGCCCGCCGCGTCGAGCGCGGTTTCGATGCCTACCACCACACCGGCTTTCTGGGCCATTTTGCCTACTACTTTCAAGCGCTCCACGATGGCCGGGCGCAACTCGGGGTTGCGGCGCAAATCGCCCTGCGTGCCCAGCGGCAAAAAGGCCACCTTGACCCCGAGCGCCCGCATCGTGTCGAAGCAGTCCTGTACCATGCGCTCGTAGGTGGGCCGCGTGGCGAAGGACTGCGCGTAGAACCCGGTCATGGCCAGTGAGCAGATTTCGAGGTTCAGCTCCCGGGCCTTATCAATAAACTGCTGCCGGATTTCGGGGTTGGCCAGCTGGTTGTCGAAGGTATCGCGCTGGCCCAGGCCGCCCATGTCTACCTCCACGCCATCGGCCCCGATGTCCTTGGTGAGTTGGAGCGCGCCAAGCTTCTGGCGCTTCAGTAGCATCAGGTCTACTACGGCGATTTTGTAGGTTAGCTTCTTGTTGGGCCAGGCGGCGCGGGCGGCTGATGGCAGGAGCAGGCTGGCTACTAGCAGCGAGCCGGTGCTTAGAAAATCGCGGCGGGAGAGTGGAGTAAGGGGCATGGGTGGGAAGACTTATAGTACTGAATTGCTGCCCGGCGCGGGGAACCTCACCCCCCGGCCCCCTCTCCAAAAAAGAGGGGGAGCCGACTGTTAGCGGACGTTGTTGGGCGTCAGGCTCCCCCTCTTTTTTGGAGAGGGGGCCGGGGGGTGAGGTCTAGCGGTCGGTGCGAAACGGCCGCACCGGCAGCCCCGCCGCCGAAAATAAATTGGGCTGCGCGGCCTCGTGCCAGCCAAAGCGCACGGCCACCGGGCGCGGCACGGTAGCCGCCGACACCCGCACCCGCGCCCCATCGAGGCGGGCCTGCGCGGGCACAAACACGCCATCGGCTCCCGCGATGGTGAAGTCGGTCAGCGGCTGCCCGTCGCGGCTGACGAGCGGCGCGCTGGCGGTGAAAGCCACGGTGGCCACGTTGCCTTTTACCGACAGCCGCCGGAACACCGGCGCAACCGGCGCGGCGGGCTGCCGGTAGGTATCGGCCAGGGCCAGCCAGGCCAGGCGGCGGCCGACTTCCCACTTGTAGGGCGGGTGAATGTCGTCGAGTTTGGTGACCAGGTCGGTAGTTACGATGAGGCCGGTGCGCGGCACCTGGCTTAGCACGGCCTCCTGCGCCTCGCGGAAGCGGGGCAGCGTTTCGGGGGTGATGGTGCCCTTGTTGTCCTTCGATTCGGAGTACTTGAACGGGGCCAGCGACACGTAGTAAAACGGCAGCCCGGCCTCGTGCCAGGCCGCGCGCCAGCTTTGGATGAGCAGGCGCAGCTTCTGCGTGTAGGTAGTGGTTTCGGCCAGAAAGCAGTTGCTCTCGCCCTGGTACCACAGGAAGCCCCGCAGCGCGAAGGGCGCAAGCGGCCGCATCATGGACTCGTAAAACTTGGCCGGGTCGCCGCCCACCTGCTGGCCCGCAAAAGCCGGGTCTTGCCGAAACGCCTCGGCCGGCACCCACGGCTCGATGCGGCTGCCCGGCACCGCCGAGGCTACCATGCCCACCGGCACGCCCAGCTTTTGGCGCAGCTCTTTGGCGAAGAAATAGGCCGGGGCCGAAAACGAGCGCAGCGCCGAGTCCTGGGCCACGCTCCAGCCGCGGTGCAGCGAGTCGGGCTTGCTCAGCTCCTTGCGGTTGACCAGAAAAATGCGGATGCCGGGGTCGTGGGCGCGGTCCAGCTCGTGTACGGCGGTAGTATCGGCCCCGGCCGGCAGCGTCACCTTACTGCTCTTGCGCATGGTGTACTCCATGTTCGATTGCCCCGAGGCCAGCCATACTTCACCTACCAGCACATCGTGCAGCACGATGGTATTGCTACCTTTTATAACGAGGTTGGCCGGCGTGGCCGAGGCCGCGAGCGGCTTTAGCCGCACCTGCCAGCGGCCGGCGGCATCGGCCACGGTGCGCGGGCTTTGGCCCCCAAACTGCACGGCCACGGCCTCGCCGGGCGCGGCCGTGCCCCAAATGGCCACCGGCTTATCGCGCTGCAACACCATGCCGTGGCCCAGCACGCGGGGCAGCACCACGCGGGCTCGGGCGGCGGGGGCAAGGGCCAGTAGCAGCAGGAGCGTTTTCATGGTAGAGTAAGCTGTTTAGATAAAGGCGGCTGAACGATTCAGGGTACTGGTCGGCAGTGCTGCGGGGCACCCTGAAGCGTTTAGGGTGCCTGTCGGCAGTGCTGCGGGGCATCCTAAATGCTTTAGGATGCATGTCGCCGGTGCTGCGGGGCACCCTAAAACGTTTAGGGTGCCTGTCGGCAGTGCTGCGGGGCATCCTAAACGCTTCAGGGTGCTTGTCGGCGGTGCTGCACGGTACCGCGAGGCGGTTGGCCGGGCGGCGGGTACGGCAGGCAGGCAAGTCAGCACGGGCCAGCGTTTATTTTTTTAGGAGCCAAAGCACCTCCGCCCCGTCGCCCTGCTTGGTCAGCGTGGCCGTCTGGCCGCCTTTCAGGGTTTGCCTGGCGTCGGTGATGCCCCCGGTTTTAGGGTTGATGCGCCGCACCCGAAACGTACCGCTAAGGCCGCTCAAGTCTATTTGCGTAGCGGCCGCGCCCTCGCGGTACACCAGCAGCCCGGTTTTACCGTCGCCGATGGCCCACTGCCCGGCCGGCTGGCCCGGCAGCGCCAGCGGCGTCATGCCGGCTACGGCGGCGGCAAAGCGCGCATCGGCCACGCGGGGCACGGCCGCCAGCGAGCCGCCCGCCAGCAGCGCGGCCCAGCCGAAGGCATCGGCCCCGTCGGCCGAGTACAGCACCGCCTTGTCGGGAAACTGCTGCCGGTACTCGCGCACCGCCCGGTACACCTGCTCGAACGACGAGCGCTTGGGCGGCGTGAGGCGGGCGTGCTGGCGCGGGGCCAGGTTCTGGCCGCCCGCCGGCGCGTAGGCCAGGCCGTTGAACTGGTAGTGCCAGTAGTTGATATCGATAATGTCGACCACGCTGGCCCGCGCCGGGTCGGCCAGAATGGCGTCCTGCACATCCTTAGTGGTACTGAGGGCGATGAGCGGGTGCTGCCCGGTTTCAGCTTCCCACTCCTTAATGGTATCGAGCCAGAACTGCACGAAGGCCAGCGGCCCCGTAAACTCGGCCCCGATGAGGTGCACCACGCCCGACTTGCCGGCGAAGTTGGCCAGGTTCTGTCGGATAAAGGCGCGGTGCAGCGGCCGGCGCGTGGCGTCGCTCACGTCGTAAAACTGCTCGGCCATGAAGATGCGCTTGTCGCCCGCGTAGGGCGCGGGCTCCGGGAAGCCAGTGTTGTTGATATTATTCACCGGCCGCCACGGAAAATCGGCGTAGTGCGCCCCCGCCTCGATGATGTTGTGCTGGAAATAATGTTGATTCAGCAGCACCAAACTCTTCTGGTCGGCCAGGTCGGCAAATTGCGCTAGCCGGCCCCAATACCACTTATTATACTTGGTGAGGTCGTATTTGCTGAGCCCGTCCCAGGCTGTGCCCTGCCCGCTGCGGGCAAAGGGCTGCTCGTAGAACGGGGCCCACACCTCGCCATCCATGCGCCGGATGCGCTCGTGGTCGTCGCGCCGGTGCTCGTACCACAGGCCGTAGTTGTGGTGCAGGGCTACCACGTTGGTAGCCCGCAGCGAGTCGGTCATACTGGCTAAGTCATCGGTCAGCCCGCGCCCCTCAAAGCCCGGCACGAAGCGCGTGACGTGGGGCTTGGCCTGGGGCAGGAAGTAGGGGCGGGCGCTGCCGTTCCACCAGGGCACTTCCTGGCGGCGGCCCAGCGCCAGCGCGTCGCCGCGCAGCAGCCGGCCGCCGGCCACCCGCAGGGCGGGCGCGGGGGCGGGGGCGGCGGGCGCTTTCACGCCCAGCTTGTCGATGGTTGGGGCCGTGGTTTGGGTCGGGATGGGCTGGCGCGTGGCCGCCGCGTCGATGAGCGCCGTCAGGGTCGGCGCGGGGCTGAGGGATAACCGCGTCAGCTCCTGGGCCACGGCCACCTTAGGGCTGCTGCTGGCCTCGGTGGGCACGGGCAGTAGGATGGCGCGGGCTTTGGCGCTTTCGCCCACGCGCTCCGTCAGCTGCGCGTAGTAGAGGCTGCGCGGGGTGATGTTTTCGTTGGACTGGTCCCAGTAGCCGTTGCCACCGAACTGCGCCCAGGTGCCGAAGGCCCAGTTTTGGGCGGTGGGCGGGCGGTAGCAGTCCACGCGGCTGGCGGTGCATTGCCAGAGCACGCTGTTGGCCACGGCCCAGCCCGCGCCCTGCCCGTCCTGCTCGCGGTTGCCGAAGCGCAGCGCCTGCCCGTACTCCTTCACAATGTCGAACAGCACGCCCGAAGCCCAGCTATCCACGCCGCCGCTGAAGCTGAGCGCCTGCTCGGCCTCGCACTGCACGAAGGCATTGGGGCCGGCCGCGCAGTAGCCCACCGCAAAGTCGTGGTAGCCGTTTTCGGCATAAAGCCGCTGAAACAGCGTTTGCGAGCCCAGCGTGTAAAAGGTATTGCGGCGCTCGTTGCCGATTTCTGACACCGGCTCGGTCGAGCGGCAGTCTTCCACCGTCAGCCGCCGCACCGTGGCGTGGGCCAGCACCGCCGAGCCCGCGAAGTGCCGAAAGGCTACCTGCCGCACCCAGGCATCCTGGGCGTTTTCGAGGCTGATGGCTACCCAGCGGTGATTCTCATCCTTGGGGTTCTCGGCGTCGGAGGTCGATTCCAGGCTTAGGTTTTCGACCCCGACCTGCGTTAGCAGCCCCGGCCAGCTCACGCGGGCCACGGTGCCGCCGCCGTAGGTTTTATCGAGCGCCGTATTCAGCGGCGCGTCCAGCGTGAGGCCGTCGGCCGACACGGCCACTACCTGCCGGTCCCAGCTTACGTCGCGCTGCCCCGGTTTCCAGCCCAGCGCCGAGAGGCCGCCACCGAAGGTTTCCATGCCCAGCGCCTTAATCCAGGCCGCCGTACTAGGTCGTTTGATAACTACCCGGTCGCCGACCTTAAAGGCAGCGGCGTTAGCGACTTTCAGCGTGCGCGCATTTACCGGCACGTAGGCGTCGGTGATGGCCTGCGCGGCGTCGGTTTTGCGGTCGGCGCGCCCGCTCACGGTAATAAGATTGTCACGGTTAAAGCCCGTGCCTACCAGCACGGTGCCGCCTGCACCCGCGCCGCTGCCGCGCAGTACCACGCCCGAGGCGCGGACGAACAAGCGGCCCACGACCTCGTGCGTGCCTTTGCCGAGCAGCACCGCGCCGCGCAGCCCGTCCTTGCCCAGCGGCAAGCCCGCCACGTAGTCGAGCGCCGCCTGAATGCGGGCCGTGGCATCGCCCGGCCGGGCCGGCACCGTTACTTTAATAACCGCCGTGGGAATAGCCGCCTCGCCCGCCCGGTAGCCGCAGTACGAAAAATCGGGCACCCGATTGCCGAGTGAGTCCGGCGCGTAGGTCAGCTTCCCGTCTTTATACGCGATGGGCGCGGGCGGCGGCACCGGCTTGGGCGGCTTTTGCGCCAGGGCGGGCAGGGCGAGGAGCGAAAGGAAAAGGGTGGGCTTGCGCACGGGTGGGAGAATAATGTTGCGCGGACTTTGTAGTCCGCGTGCGGGCGGCGGGTAGCGACAGGCAAGTAGCCCTGACGCCCACCGCCCGCACGCGGACTACAAAGTCCGCGCAAC
>CAXYJY010000073.1:0-46334 GCA_964277755.1 uncultured Hymenobacter sp. | reverse complement strand
TGGAGAGGTCGGCGATGTCCGACTTCATGTGGTCGGCGTAGTCGTCCCAGAGCGGAAACTCGACCAGGCGCTCGTGGGTGCGGTGGGCGGCGGCGAGTAGCTGCGCGGTAGTGTCGGGCGCGGCGGTGCCCATCACGGCGCTAGCCTCGGTGCCGATGGCGCGCACGGCCGCCCCGGTGAGGGTGGCAAGGTCAATGACCAGCTCGGGCTGGTATTTTTTGGCGAAGCTGAGGGCGTCGGCCAGCAGCAGGCGGCCTTCGGCGTCGGTGTTTTTAACCTCCACGGTGAGGCCCGAGAACATGGTGAGCACGTCGCCGGGCACGTAGGCTAGGCCGCCGGGGCGGTTGTCGGTGGCCGGCACCAAGCCGATAACGTGCAGCGGTACCTTGTTCTTGGCCAGGGCGTAGAGGGTGCCGCCCACGGCCGCGCCGCCGGCCATGTCGCACTTCATCATGTCCATGCTGTTGGGCGTGGGCTTGAGGCTGAGGCCGCCGGTGTCGTACACTACCCCCTTGCCGACGAGCACGTAGGGGTGCTCATTCTGCGCGTTTTCGGGCTTCCACTCCAGGATACTGAAGGTGGGCGGCTCGGGCGAGCCGAGGTTCACGGCCAGCAGGCCGCCCATGCGCAGGCTCTCGATTTTGGCTAGGTCGAGGATGTCGGTGCTGTAGCCGGCCGCGTCGCCGGCTTCGGACAGGCGCTCGGCCAGCTGCAGGGCGTTGAGCTTATTGACGGGTGCATTGACGAGGTCGCGGGCGAAGGCTACGCCTTCGAGTACGTGTTGCAACTCGGTAATATGGGCTTCGGTAGCGGCGTCGCCGACCAGGGTGATGCGGGTAAGCGCGGCGGGCGTGCGCGATTTCTCATCGGTTTTATAACCCTCAAACTCGTAGGCGGAGAGGAACAAGCCCTCGGCCAGCGTGAGCGCGGCGGCGGGGTTGTCGCTGAGATTGTGCACGAACACCTCGGCGGTTTTTTCCTTTTTGAGGGCCGCGTGCAGCTGGTGGCCGGCTTTGCGCAGGGCTTCGAGCTGGAGGTCGGGCGTGCGCTTGGCTTCGAGCACCACGAAGTAGTGCTGGTGCGAGAAGTGGTTGAGTGCGACGAAGGGTTGCTTGTCGGCCAGGGCGGCCGCTACGTAGGTGCGGGCGGCCTCGGGCAGGTCGGTGGCGGCGGCTTCGGGCAGCGCGGTGGTGCCGAGCGGCAAAATGAACACCTGGGTAGACTGGGCCGGCGCAGTGGCGGCGTGGGCGAGCGTGAGCGACATAAGGCGAATAAGAGAAGCGTAACTTTGGCGCAAGGTATTGTAAAACGGAGTGGCACTCCGTTTCGCGCCAAGTTTCGCCCCAACGAGAAACGGAGTGCCACGGGCTTCGCCGACCTTTGGTTTCGTTTTACCCGCCTCCATGCTACTTCGGAAAACCCTGCTACTGCTGCCGCTACTCGGCTCGTCGCTGCTGGCCTCGGCCCAATTGATGCAGCCCAAGGAAACCTTTACCCGCGCCGATTCGCTGCGCGGCGGGCAGCCAGCCGAGCGTACCTGCTACGATATCAACTACTACCACCTCGACGTGAAGCTCGACGTGGCCCGCAAGTTTATCAGCGGCTCCAACCTGTTTCGCTTCACGGCCACCCGCGATTTTACCCGATTGCAATTTGACCTGTTTGCTAACCTGGAGGTAAGCAAGGTGCTGTACAAAGGCAAGGCGCTGCCCTTCACCCGCGAGGCCAACGCCGTGTTCGTGACTTTCCCGCAGGCCATCAGGCAAGGCAGCCGCGAGGAGTTTACGGTAGAGTATTCGGGCTTCCCGACCATCGCCAAAAAGGCACCCTGGGACGGCGGCGTGGTGTTCGCGCAGGATGCCGCCGGGCAGCCCTGGGTGGCTACTGCCTGCCAGGGCGTGGGGGCCAGCATCTGGTGGCCCACCAAAGACCAGCAAGCCGACGAGGTCGATAGTATGGCCATCAGCGTGGCCGTGCCCGCCGGCCTCAAGGACGTAAGCAACGGCCGCCTGCGCGGCACTAAAAAGCTGCCCGACGGCTACACCCGCTTCGATTGGGCGGTGCGCAACCCCATCAACAACTACGACGTGGCCCTGAACGTGGGCAATTTCAGCCACTTCTCGGACGTGTACCAGGGTGAAAGTGGCCCGCTCACGCTTGACTACTGGGTATTGCCCGAAAACCTGGCCAAGGCCAAAACGCAGTTTGCGGCCAACGTGAAGCCCATGCTCAAGAGCATGGAGGCGTGGTTTGGCCCCTACCCGTGGTACCGCGACGGCTACAAGCTGGTGGATACGCCGCACCTGGGTATGGAGCACCAGAGCGCCGTGGCCTACGGCAACAAGTACCAGAACGGCTACCTGGGCCGCGACCGCTCGAACACCGGCTGGGGCGATAAGTTCGACTTCATCATCATCCACGAAAGTGGGCACGAGTGGTTTGGCAACAGCATCACCACCAAGGACATCGCCGATATGTGGGTGCACGAAAGCTTCACCTGCTACTCCGAAGGCTTATTCGTGGAAACGCAGTACGGCAAGCAGGCCGGCCAGGAGTACCTGCACGGCCAGCGCCGTAACATCCAGAACGACGGCCCCATCATCGGCCCTTACGGCGTGAATAAGGAGGGTTCAGGCGACATGTACGACAAGGGCGCGAGTATGCTCAACATGCTCCGCACGGCCATCAACGACGACGCCAAGTGGCGCAACATCCTGCGCGGCCTGGGCAAGACCTTCTACCACCAAACCGTAACCGGCCAGCAGGTTATCGCCTACATCAACAAGGAGGCGGGCCGCGATTTCAGCCGCGTCTTCGCCCAATACCTGACACACGCCGAGCTGCCCGTGCTCGAAATGCGCTTCGAAAAAGGCCAGCTCCTGGGCCGCTGGGTGGCCTCGGTGCCTGGCTTCGACCTGCCCGTGCGCGTGCGCACCAAGGGCGGCGACTACCGCTTCGTGACGCCCACTACCAAGTGGGCGGTGCTTGATTTGCCGGGCGCGACGAAGGACAACGTGGAGGTCGATACGTTTAATTACTACGTGGGCGTGCTGATGGATTAATAACCTGCCAGCCACGGTTGTCATGCTGACGAAGGAAGCATCTTGTCAGGATAAATAGCACTACTCTTACCTGACAAGATGCTTCCTTCGTCAGCATGACCATTAGTTTGAATTAACATACCCTTCCCGTGGCCCAACCTGCCGTAAAACCCAAGAAACACCTCGGCCAGCACTTCCTGGCCGACCCTAACATTGCCCGCCGCATCGTGGAGAGTTTGCGCCTGCCCGACGGCGTGCGCGAAGTGCTCGAAATTGGCCCCGGCATGGGCGTGCTCACGCAGTACTTGCTCGAAAACCCCGGCTACCAAACCAGCGTGGTGGAGATTGATACCGAGTCGGTGGCCTACCTCGCGCAGCACTACCCGGCGCTGGCCCCGCGCATCCACGCCACCGATTTTCTGCGGCAGGACTTGAGCGCGCTGTTTCCGGGCGCGCCGCTGGCCATCATTGGCAATTTTCCCTACAACATTAGTACCCAGATATTCTTCCAGGTGCTGGCGCAGCGCCAGCAGGTGCGCGAGGTAGTGGGCATGTTGCAAAAAGAAGTGGCCGAGCGCCTGGCCGAGCCGCCCGGCTCCAAAACCTACGGCATCCTGAGCGTGCTTTTGCAGGCGTATTACGATATTGAGTATCTGTTTACGGTGCCGCCGCACGTGTTCATTCCGCCGCCCAAGGTCGAGTCGGCCGTTATCCGCCTCACGCGCAATGGCACCGAAAAGCTGGACTGCGACGAGAAGCTGTTTTTCCGCGTGGTGAAGCAAGCCTTCTCGACCCGTCGCAAAACCCTGCGCAACGCCCTGAAGCCGCTAGGCTTGTCGAGCGAGGCCATGAGCGGCGAGCTGTTCGACAAGCGCGCCGAGCAACTGGGCGTAGCCGAGTTTGTACTGCTGACCAACTTGGTGGCGGCCGGGCAATAACTTCGGGCAGTCTGAGTTGCTGCGGTGCTATGGCCAAGACGTTGTCGATTTGCGTGTGTTTGTTGGCGGCGCGGCCGTCCGGCCCGCCCGCGCCGTTCAGCGGGCGCATCGTGTATGAGCGCGCCTTTCAAACCCTGGCCGGCGACCCGCTGTTCTTCGCCGTGAAGCCTAAAAGCTGGTTTTATGTGCAGGGGAATAATCTGAAAGTGTACGACCGCAACCAGCACTTGCAGGAACTTTACCTGGGCGCTACCAACGAGTACCACCGCTTCGAGCAAAGCCAGTCGCGGCCGGCGATAGCCGCCGCCTGGCGGGCGGGCGCGGCCACCGTCACGTGCCTGCCCACCACGGCAACCATCCTGGGCTACGACTGCCACGCGCTGCAATTGGTGCAGGACGGGGCCGTGACGCTGGTTTTTTACGCGCCCGCGCTGCGCGTCAACGCCGCCGATTTCAGCCGCTGCCCCTCGCCGGGCTGGTTTGCGCTACTGCAAGCCACTGATGGCGCACTGCCCCTGCGCACCATCTGCGTCGACACCCGGCGCGACGTAACGACTACCACCGAGGCCATCGAGGTGCAGCCCCGGGCGCTGAGAGTTGAAGAATTTGCCCTGAATGCCCCGCTGCGGTAGGGCGTCGGGGCTGCGGGCGCAGTAGTAGCTTTGGCGGCTCCAACAGTTTCTGGGTGGCAATCTCCTGTTTTTTATGAAAAAACTTCTCCTCTTTGGCGCGCTGGTTGCGGCCGACTTCACGTCGCCGCCCGCTGGCCCGTATTTCAGCGGCAAAATCGTGTATCACAATACCTTCAAGGCGCTGACCGGCGAAGACCTCAACGCCCGGCTGGGGCCGATGCTCGGCCTCGATGACCCGTACTACATCGCTGACGACAGCTACAAGATGTACACGGAAAACAAGCAGCTAGTGGAGCTCTATACCGGGTCCACCAACCAGTTTCGCTTTTACCTGAACGGCAAGGAAACCGCCCTCGACGCGGCCACTGGCACGCCGGGCACCGTGCAGCCGCTCGCCAAAACGGCCACCATCGCCGGCTACCCCTGCCAGAGCCTGCAAATTGTCAATGAGGCCGCGGGCATGACTACCGTGTACTACTACACATCCAAGCTGCGCGTTAACCCCGAGCGCTTCGCCAAGCACGCGATGGGCGACTTCTACACCTTCCTCAAGGCTAGCCATGGCGGCCTGCCCCTGCGCATGGAAATGACCAACACCAAGCAGGGCTTCGTAATGGTGAGCGAGGCCACTGCCGTGCAGGCCATGCCGCTCACGCCCGCCGACTTCACGGCCGATGCCCCGGCGCGCTAGGTGCGTTTTTTTGCGAAACTGAAAAGAGGTTTGCGAGGGTTCTGTGTTCTACAAATCCTTCGCAAACCTCGTCTGCATCGTGCGCAGCCACCGGCGCGCAATCCGAACATGAATCTCTGCCTAATAATAGATGAAATGCATCCCTCGCTCTTGCCCATGCTGCGCAGCATCGGCGTCGAGGGAGATTACCAACCTAAGCTGGCGGCGGCCGACGTGCCCGCCGCCCTCGCCGCCCGGCCCTACCAGGGCCTGATGGTGCGCAGCAAAATGCGCATCACGGCCGCCCTGCTAAGCCACGGCCCGCAGCTACGCTACGTGGCCCGCGCCGGCGCGGGTGTCGATAACATCGACGAAGACGCCCTGGCGGCGGCCGGCATCATGCTCGTGAATGCCCCCGAGGGCAACCGCGACGCGGTGGGCGAGTTTGCCGTGGGGCAGCTGCTGGCGCTGCTGCGCCACACCGCCACCGCCGATGCCGAGGTGCGCCGCGCCGCGTGGCACCGCGAGGCCAACCGGGGTGAAGAGCTGGGCACCAAAACGGTGGGCTTGCTCGGCTACGGGCACATGGGCCGTGCCTTGGCCCGGCGGCTGCGCGGCTTCGGCTGCACCGTGCTGGCCCACGACCACGACCCGGCCGTGCGCTCCGACGGCAACGCCGAGCTGGTGCCCCTGGCCGAATTGCAAGCCCGCGCCGAGGTGTTGAGCATCCATATTCCGCATTCGGAAGCCAACCACCAGTTCGTAAATGAGGCGTTTCTCGCCGCCTTTCCGCACCACATCTGGCTGGTGAACACCGCCCGCGGCGAAGTGCTCGACCAGGCTGCCTTAGTAGCCCGCCTGCAAGGCGGGCAGGTGCGCGGCGCGGCCCTCGACGTGCTCGAAAACGAGAAGCTCGCCACCTTCACGCCCGCCCAGCAGGCTCGCTTCGACTACCTCGCGAGCGCGCCCAACGTGGTGCTCTCGCCCCACATCGGCGGCTGGACGCACCAGAGCTACCAGCGCATCAACGAGGTGCTGGTGAGTAAAATACAGTTGCTGGTTTCTGGCTCCTAGTTTCAACCGTCATGCTGAGCGGAGCGGAGCGCAGCCGAAGCATCTCTGCCTTAATACTAATTCTTAGCGCCTGGCAACGAAGCGGTAGAGATGCTTCGACTCCGCTGCGCTGCGCTCAGCATGACGGACGCTGCTGATAAGCTCACCACGATGAACAGGCATAACCAGAAATCCGAAACTCCCCGTATCTTTGCCTGACCAATGGGGGAGAACGGCTGGCCGGGTGCCAGCCGTTCTCTTTCTTTTTTGACCGACCCACCCGATTCGCGAAAACAGTCCTGACCATTATGGCTACCATCAATTATTACACCGCCGAGGGCCTGCAAAAGCTGAAAGACGAACTCCAGGACCTCAAAATCCGGGGCCGCGCCAAGGCCGCCGAAGACCTGCGCGAAGCCCGCGACAAGGGCGACCTGAGCGAGAACGCCGAGTACGACGCCGCCAAGGATGCCCAGGGCCTGCTTGAACTAAAGATAGCCAAGCTCGAAGAAGTAGTGGGCAACGCCCGCGTGCTCGACGAAACTAATATGGACTTCAGCAAAGTGCTCATCCAGAGCAAGGTGAAGCTGAAAAACCTCAAAAATAACATGGTGCTTGACTACCTGCTGGTGGCCGAGGAAGAAGCCAACCTGGCCGCTGGTAAAATCTCCATCAAGTCGCCCATCGGCAAAGGCTTGCTGGGCAAATCGGCCGGCGACGTGGCCGAAATTATCGTGCCCGCCGGTAAGCTCCAGTTCGAGATTCTGGAAGTAGGCCGCTAGCCTGTGCGGTAAGCTTTAGCTTGCCGTAAGATAGCAGCCGCGCAAAAGGCAAGCCCCAATCGGGCTTGCCTTGTTTTTTGCGTTCTTTGCCGGGTGCCGGTCTATTTTCCGGCAAGCTAAAGCTTACCGCACAGTCCCATGCCATCCCTATTTTCCCGCATCGTATCGGGCGAGCTGCCCGCCTACAAAGTTGCCGAAGACGCTGAGCACCTGGCGTTTCTTGATATAACGCCGCTGGTCGAAGGCCACACGCTCGTCATTCCCAAAAAGGAAATCGACTACATCTTCGACCTCACGCCGCAGGCGCTGGCTGCCCTGCACGTGTTTGCGCAGCGCGTGGCCAAGGGCGTGCAGGCGGCCGTGCCCTGCCGCCGTATTGGCGTGGCCGTCATTGGGCTGGAAGTGCCGCATGCCCACATTCACCTCATCCCAATGAACAAGGTGGCGGACATGAACTTTGCCAACCCCAAAATAAAAGTGCCCGAAGCGCGGATGCAGGAACTGGCCGCCGCCATCGCTGCCCAGGTGCCGGGCGGCAGTGGCTTGCCCGCCCCGGCCGCTGCCCCGCAGGCAAATAGCGCTGCCCGCAGCACCAGCGCAGCGCTCGCCGCCGACCCCAACGACGTTACTTTAACCCAACTGCAAAAGCTGACCCAGGGCCTGGAGTTCATCAGCGAGTCGGAGGCCCCGCTCGAAGCCGTAAGCTACGCCGCCCCCGTGGGCGACCTCACCGATGCGCAACTGCTGCAAGCGCTGGGTGAGCCGGCCGGCGCTAAGGTGGAAAAAGTGGAGCTGACAGTATTCCTGCGAAACCAAACCGCCGATAGCAGCAAGGCCGGAGTGGAAACCGCCAACCGCTACAAAGCCTTGCAAGTGTACCTGAAGCAGGAGCTGGATGGCGTGCAGGTGTACCGCATTGGCACCGGCCCGCAGGTGCGCGCCTACGCGCTGGGCCGCGACGTGGCCGGCCGCCTGGCGGGCTTTAAAGCCGTACTGACGGAAAGCTAGTTATTTCACTAGTTGAACGGGGTAGAGACGCAACATTTTGCGTCTGGCGTCAGGTGACGCATCCTGACGCCAGACGCAAAATGTTGCGTCTCTACCCCGTTCAACGCCTCGCGGCCTAATTTGCCAAAAACCACCCCGAATGAACGAAACCGAGCAGGAAGAAAAAGCCTACCTGGAAGAAATAAAGGAAAAGCTGGCGCTGGCCATCCGGCGCGGCGACGAGGCCGTGAAGCAGTATTCGAGCGAGCTGCGGCAAAAAAAAGAGTACCTCCACGAGCACCAATCCAGCCTCGACGATGCCGACCTGGTGGCCGCCGACCAGTCCATCAACCGCATGGCCTTCACGGGCGAAGCCGCCGTGGCCCGCAAGCGCCGGCTGCTCAAGCTGATGCAGTCGCCGTATTTCGGGCGCGTCGATTTTGAGCCCGCGGGCAAAACCCAACTGCCGGTGTACATCGGCGTGCATTCGTTTCTGGACGAGCAGCAGCGCCAAAGTTTGATTTACGACTGGCGGGCGCCCGTCTCGTCGCTGTTCTACGACTACGAACTAGGTGAGGCCGCCTACGACACCCCGACGGGCACCGTGCGGGGTAATATCACGCGCAAGCGGCAGTACAAAATCCGCGACGGGCGGCTGGAATATCTGCTCGAGAACGACGTGAACATTCACGACGACTTGTTGCAGCGCGAGCTGGCCAAGTCGGCCGACGATAAGATGCGGAACATCGTGGCTACCATTCAGCGCGACCAAAACACCGTGATTCGCAACGAGTCGGCCTCGGTGATGGTCATTCAGGGCGTGGCGGGCTCGGGCAAAACGTCGATTGCGCTGCACCGCATCGCGTTTTTGCTGTACCGCTACCGCGATACCATCGCGGCTAAAAACGTGCTGATTCTGTCGCCCAACAAGGTCTTCGCCGACTACATCTCCAACGTCTTGCCCGAGCTGGGCGAGGAGTACATTCCGGAGCTGGGCATGGAGGAACTGGTGGCCGAGCTGCTCGACTACAAGTACCCGTTCCAGACGTTTTTTGAGCAGGTGGCGCGGCTGCTCGAAAACCCCGACCCGGCTTTTAGCGAGCGCATTCAGTTCAAGAGCTCGATTGAATTTCTGAGCCAGCTCAACCAGTACCTGGTGTATGTCGAAAACAACCACTTCGCGCCGACCGACCTGCGCTTTGGCCGGCTCACGGTACCGGCGGCGTTTCTGCGCGAGCGATTTCGGGCCTACCACCGGGTGCCGCTGCTGAAGCGCCCGCCGCTGGTGGCCCAGGACGTGCGCACCTACGTGCGCGACGCCACCCGTCAGAAGCTGAGCGGCCAGGACAAGGCCACCATCGGCGAGGCCGTGCCGCGCATGTTCAAATTCGGGCAGGTGCTGGACTTCTACCGCGACTTTTACCGCTGGCTGGGTCGGCCCGAGCTGCTGCGCCACGAGCCCGGCCAGCGCCTGGAATACGCCGACGTATTCGCCCTTATCTACCTGCGCCTGCGGCTCGAAGGCCTCACGGCCTACGAGCAGGTAAAGCACCTGGTAATCGATGAGATGCAGGACTATACGCCCGTGCAGTACGCCGTGCTGGCGCGCCTGTTTGCGTGCCGCAAAACCATCCTGGGCGACATCAACCAGACGGTGAATCCCTACGGCGCGTCGTCGGCCGAAACCATCGAGCGCGTGTTTCCGCAGGCCGAGGTAGTGCGGCTGCACCGCAGCTACCGCTCCACCATCGAAATCGTGACCTTCGCGCTGCGCATCGCGCCCAACCCCGACCTGATACCGCTGGAGCGGCACGGGCCCGCGCCTCGGGTAGCGCGCTTCGACAGCCCCGCTGCCGAGCTGCAAGCTGTGCAAGGGTTGGTAGCGGAGTTTCAGCGCGGCGGGCACCAGTCGCTGGGCGTCATCTGCAAAACGCAGCGGCAGGCCGCCCGCGTGCACGAAGCTCTGCAAAGCCTGGGCGCGCAGCTGCTTACGCCTGAGTCCACGACGTTCAAGGAGGGCGTGGTCGTGACGACGGCGCACTTGGCCAAGGGGTTAGAGTTCGACGAGGTCATCGTGCCCTTCGCCTCGGCTCGCACCTACCGCACCGAGATAGACCGCCGCATGCTGTACGTAGCCTGCACCCGCGCCATGCACCAGCTCACGCTGACATATACGCAGGAGCTAACGGGCTTCTTGAATGAGTAGGATTAGTATAGAAAGTGCCTGTCATTGCGAGCGCAGCGAAGCAATCGCACCTGTTCAGCCGTGCGGTTAGGATTCCGTTCGGATGCGATTGCTTCGCTGCGCTCGCAATGACAAGCATTTTGATACATTCTATGAAACAATGAATTATGTCTAAGCTACACTACTTCGCCGCGCTGACCCTGACGCTACTCGCGCCCGCCGCCCACGCGCAAAACATCGCCCCGGCCGCCCAGGCAGCTTTGCCCACCGCGCAGCCCGCTGCCTTCGAGGCCCACGTGCGCTACCTCGCCGACGACCGCCTGCGTGGCCGCCTGCCCGGCACGCCCGGCTACCAGTTGGCGGTGGATTACGTCACGGCGCAATTCAAAAAGAACGGCGTGCTGCCGGCCGGTGAGCAGGGCGGCTACACCCAAAAAGTGCGCCTGCGCCGCGCCTTTGTGGAGCCCGGCGCGGCGCTCAGCTACCAGCCCGCCAGCGGCGCGGCGCAGCCGCTGGCCTACGGCCCGGTCGCTACCGTTTATCCCAACCCTAGCCAGCCCGACGTGCGCCTGGAAAACGCCCCGCTGGTGTTTGCAGGCTACGGCATTTCGGCCCCTGAGCTAAAGTACGACGACTACGCCGGCCTCGACGCCAGGGGCAAGGTAGTAGTGGTGACGCGCCAGCCGCTGCGGCAGTTTGGCGACAATGAACGTCAGTATTTCAGCGACTTGCGCACGGTGCTCGAAACGGCCGGCAGCCACGGCGCGGTGGGCGTGCTGCTGGCCGCCGCTCGCCCCGACGCCCATTTGGCCGACTTTCCGAAGGGCGTGGTGAGCGCCCTCGGCCCCGATGGGCAGGTGGCAGTGTCGCGCAGCTACGCGCCGGGCTCGGTGCAGCTGGTAGGCTCGGTGAGCGCGGCCACGTTGCAGCAGCTTTTCGGCGGTGCGGCCACCGATACCACGCGCACGCTGGCCGCATTGCGGAGCGGCAAAACGGCCTCGCAGGCGCTGCCCGGCCGCTTTAGCGCGCAGTACCGCAGCCGCTACCAGGATATCGAGAGCTACAACGTGGTGGGCAAAATCACGGGCGCCGACCCCATCCTTAAAAACGAGTACGTGGTGCACAGCGCCCACCTCGACCACCTGGGCGTGGGCGCGCCCATCAACGGCGACTCCATCTACAACGGCGCGCACGACAACGCCACGGGCGTGGCTAGTGTGCTTGAAATCAGCAAGCTCTACGCTAGCCTTAAGCAGAAGCCCCGCCGTTCGGTGCTCTTCGTGCTGATGACGGGGGAGGAGATGGGCCTGCTGGGCTCGGCGTATTTTGCCAAACTGCCCACGGTGCCCAAAAACGCTTTGGTGGCCGACATCAACACCGACATGCCCACCATCATTGCGCCGCTGCTGGGTGTGGTACCGCTCGGGGCCGACCACTCGTCGCTGCTGAAAGAGGTGCGAGCCGCCGCCGACTACCTCCGGCTGACCGTGGAGCCCGACCCCGAGCCCGCCCAGCACCGCTTTATCCGCAGCGACCAGTACAGCTTCGTGGTGCAGGGCGTGCCGGCGCTGCACCTCAAATACGGCAACCGCACCGCCGACGGCCAGAACAACCTCAGCGAAACGGTGCAAAAGTGGCGCGCCGCCACCTACCACAAGCCGCAGGACAACGTGGACGGCGGTACCTTCGACTGGGACGCGGGCACGCAGTACGCGCGCCTCAACTTCCTCATTGGCTACCAGGTGGCGCAGGCCGTGCGCCGGCCCGCTTGGAATAAGGGCGACTTTTTCGGGCGGCGGTTTGGGCGCTGATGCAACCGTTGCCGCGTAGTGGGGCTCAGTCTATATAGCGTTTCACTAAACCAATGCGTACCCATGAAGAAGGCCTTGCTTCCGCTTTTGCTGCTGGCTGTCGGCTGCCAGAAAGAAGCTAATATGGAACCCAATACATCGCCGGCCGAAGACGAGATTGAAATAGAAACTCAGGGTCGTAACCTCGACTGCGGCGTGGCCCAGGTAGTAGCCAAAGACCAGGCAAAAGTGGAGCAGGTAATTGGCAAATCAATCTTCGCGCCCACCTACCTCGCGCTCAAGCTGGATACGGCGCTGTGGGTGCGCACCAACCGGACACTGTACGTCCGCATCCGCAAGCCAAGCAGTTCAGAAGGCGTGGTGTGCACCGCAGTGGGGCCCGGTTACAGAGCATTTGTGGTGACGAGCGCCCGCGTGAAGCCGTAGCCTAGTGGCTAGGCGAAGCGAGCGCTGCGTAGTAACAAGCAGCTTTGGTGCAACCTACCGCGCCAGGCAGGGTCTATCGCAAAGACAGTGCATAGTGCGCTGGCTTTACGATTTTTACCCCTGCTCAATGCTGCGCTACCTTGTACTTGGCTGGTTGCTTTTATCCACGGCTTCGGCCTGGGCCATCAAGCCGCTGGCTACCTACTGGGCCCGGCCCGATACGCTGGGCCTGAAATATAAAAGTCTGACCCTGACCACGCCCGACCGCGTGCACCTGGCGGCCTGGCTGATAGCGCCCACGGCCGGCGTGCCCGACCAGCATACCACGGTAGTAGTGGCGGGCGGCGATTCGGGCAACATGGCTTCCCAGCTTTTCACGGCCGCCACGCTCGCGGCGCAGGGCTACGAGGTGCTGCTGTTCGACTACCGCGGCTTTGGGCACAGCGATGCCTTCGCTATCAACCAGGATTACCTCTACTACCCTGAGTTCACCACTGACCTGCGCACGGCCCTGGCCGAAGCCCGGCGGCGCAATCTGCGGCAGCGCGTGGGCGTGCTGGCCTTTTCGATGGGTACGCTAATGGGCGCGGAAGTGGCCGCCACCACGCGTTGCGACTTTCTAATAACAGTGGGCTACGTGGCTAGCCCCCAGGCTATAGCGGCTTACTACCAGCGCACGCGGCCCGAGCGCCCGGTGCTGCTGCCCGCCGCTGCGGCCACCTACGGCCCGGTAGCGGCCAAGGTGAATTGCCCGTGGCTGCTCATCGCCGGCCAAGGCGATAAAGTGACCACGCTGGCCGCCTCGCAGGCCGTGGCGCGGGCCGCCCGCGCTGGGCAGCGCCGCGAGGTGCTCCCGGTACCCGGTGACCACCAAGCGTCGATGATGGCACTGGCCGGCGAGGAGCAGAATGCCCGCTATGCCCAAGTGGTGAAACGCTTTCTGGCGGGGCGTCCGGCGGCTGTAAAGAGCTAGCTGCTTGAATATGATATAAATCGCTTATCCTTGCGAGCGCGGCGAAGCAATCGCACCCGGATAGTATCCGAACGGCGCGGCTCAACAGGTGCGATTGCTTCGCTACGCTCGCGAGGGCAAATGAACTCAGGCAAGAATTTCTACCGCCAGCTTACCAGCCCAGGTGCAGCCCTATCAGCAAAAAGACCTCGTTTAGGCACACCCGCAGTAGGCTGAAAAGCAGGTGGATAAGCGTTTCGAGACGCTTGCCGCGCCACAGCGTGGCCGAGTAGCCGAAGAACCGAACAAGCCGCCGCGCCAGCCAGAACACGCCCAGCGCGGCACCTACCAACTCGGCCGCCGGGGTGAGGCAGAATAGCCCCCATCAGCAGCACGGCCAGGGTGATGAGAAACGTGTCAAGCTGAAGCTGCATCGGCGCGAAGTATAAAGGCGGTAACCTTGACTTCCTGCGCCCCCCGCAGCCCGGCTGCCCGAAAGGTGGCCAGCCAGGCGCGATGCGAATAAAAGTGCAGAAAGCCGGTGGTGTAAGCCAGAAAATTAGTTGCGTCGCGCAGGTGCTCGACCACGATAATTGCGCCCTTCGGCTGCGTAACGCGCCGCAGCTCGCCGAAAAACGCGCCCCGCTCGGCGGTCTCGCACCGCGTGGGCGGCCAGGAAAGCTACCGTAGCCGCCACCGCTGCCGTGGGTAGCGGCAGGGCGCGGGTGTGGGCGGCCAGCGTGCCGGGTAGCGGTGGGTACGCCCGCCGCGCCCGCTTGATGGAAGCTTCAGGGTGAAGGGCAGGATTCGTAAAAATCGACGGCTAGCAGCTGGCCGGGCTGCCAGCGCTGGTGCAGCCCGGGCCGAGTTCAGCGAAGCCCGCGCTGATGCTGCTCGGCAGAGGCGATTGCGGCACTGCGCTCGCCATGATAACTGCCTTTCAACAAAAAACGGCGCCCTATAAGTAGAGCGCCGCTTTCCTATTGAAAAGTGCGGGTGGACTAGCGAGCCGTGAACGTTACTTCGGCCGTCTGGCCAGTGCCCATGAAGTCGGGCTCGCTCACGATGAGCGTGGTGCTATTGAGCGTATTGATGGTGCCTTCGCTTACATCACCACTCGAATCGGTTATTTTAAGCTTGGATTCGCTGCTGGTGAACTCCCACTTGCCCGTGGTAGACTGGGGCGCGGTGGGGTCGCACTTAAGCGAGCCATCTTCAAAAGTAACTGACTTATCGGTGTTGAATTTGGTGAGGTCGTCTTTATCGCAGGCGCTTACGAGCGGCGTGTTGTAAATGCTCTGTCCGCCTATCTTGATGTCCGTAGCCTGCCATTTTTTGGCCGTTAGTAGGTCGGTTTTGGAGGGTGCGGGCGTCGAGTTGTCATCTTTTTTGCAGCCGCCCAGTACCGATAGGCCCAGCGCAGCAACCAATAGCAAGGAAGAGGTAGCTTTCATGAAACAGGAAAGAAATTGTAAAAAAAATAGATGAGTTGCACTTCATTGGCGAAGTGCAGTACAAAGATATGGCTTTAACTGAGTGGTTAGCTAGTGGAAATAATATTTCATAAAATAAAAATATAGAAGCATGGTGCGGCGATAGCAGAAAGACTTTCGCCAAAGAAAGCAGGTAGCCGGGGAGTGACTGAGGCCCGCAACGCAAACTATCCCTGCAGGCTTCAAGCCACAAAAACCTCTACGCTCGCTACCTTATTAATCATATAGTTGCGGCGGTCGGGGTCGTGGGTAGCGGGCTGAGTGCGGCCGGCTAGGTCGGTAGCGCGGGCTTGCAGGGTGTGGCGGCCGGGGGCGGCGGGCGTCCAGCTGAATTCCCAGAAGCGCCAGGCGAAGGGCACGGCCGCGCCGAGCAGGTGGGCAGGCTGCCAGGTCTGGCTCTGGTCGAGGCTGATTTCGACGGTGGCTACCTCGCTTTCGCCCGCCCAGGCGGCCCCGAATACGCGGTAGGGCTGGCCGGCGGGCACGGCCTCGTGCAGGGCGGGGCGAGCTATTTCGGCCTTCACCTGCATCTCGGCCACGGGCACGAGGGTAGGCTGGCCGTGATGGCGCTGCCAGTAGGCGTATTCCAGGGTTTGCCAGTAGCCGGCGTAGGGTGTGGTGCTCACGGTGAGCTTGTGGAGCCACTTCACTGAGGCCATGCCGTACCAGCCTGGCACCACCAGCCGCACCGGAAAGCCGTGCTCGGGCGGCAGCGGCTGGCCGTTCAGCAAGTAGGCTACCAGTACCTCGGGCCGGGTGGCCTTGGTCAGCGGCAGGCTGCGGGCAAAGGCGATGACGCCGGGGGCCTTGGGCTCGTCGTTCATGTTACCCTGGTCGGCGCCTTCGCAGATAACTTCGAGCGCGTCGGGCGCTACGCCGGCTCGCGCCAGCAGGGCCGATAGGGGTACGCCCGTCCACTCGGCGTTGCCCACAGCCCCTTGCTCCCAGAGCAGGCCCTTGGATTTTGGTGTGAGGCGGGCGCGGCCGTTGCCGGCGCACTCCAAGGTGGCTTGCAGGGTAGTGGCGGGTAGCTGCCGTAGCTCATCATAGCTGAGCGCGAAAGGCTGGCTAACCGCGCCTTCGATTCGTAGCTGCCAGGTAGCAGCGTCCAGCGCCGGCACAGGGAAGTGGCTGCGCACGAACAAGCGGTTGGCGGGCAGCACCGGCTCGGTGAGTGTAGGGAAGGGCAGCTCCAAGTTGAGCGGCTCCTGCTCGCGGGTTATCAGGCCCGGGAAAGGGCTGGGTGGGGGCGTGTTTTCCATGAGTGAGGAGGCTGACTTACGAGCGAAATTCAGTTGGTTTTAGCTCAAATTAAAACGGGTGTAGAGACGTATATTTGCGTCTTAGTCAGGCGAGCTGAATGACGTGAGACGCAAAGATGCGTCTCCACACCCGTCTGGCGGCAGGAGAAAATCAGCTAGCGCCCGGCGTCCACTACCTTCTGCAATTGCGTCTGGGTAGCCACGGGCAGCGCGCTCAGAATGTCCAAGCCCGAGGCCGCCTCAATCTTATCAATCGACGTCAGGTACTGCTGCCAGTCGGAGTTGATGCCGTTGTCGTTGGGCGTGTCGATGGCCAGCACGCGGGCCTGGCCGGCCACGATGCGCTTGAGGTCGCCGCTGCCTTCGGGCAGGAAGACAACAACCTTCCAGATGCGGGCGGGCACCGTCACGCGGCCCTGGTCGATAGTGCTGGCGGGGCCGTTTTTGCCGGTGCCGCCGCGGCCGTAGCTGCCCATCAGCACGTAGGCTTCCTGGCCTTTGGTGACTTGCGCGCGGGTGTATTCTTCGAGGTTGCCCCAGGTTTGCTGGTTGTTCTGGGGGGCCTGGGGCACCATATTGCTCATCAAGAAGGTAGCTGAGTTGTCGTCGAGCGAGGCCGTGCGGTCGCCGCTGGGGCAGTTGTGGCCTTTGTCGAAGCCCGAGCCCGAGTAGCTCTGCGGCGACACCTGGTAGAATTGCCGGGGCAGGGCGGGGTCGGCCCGGAAATCATCCTGCCGGGGCGCGGCCTTGGTAAGGTCGGTGCGGCCCACGTGCCAGCTCGTCCACACCGGAATGCCGCGCTGCGCGTTGTAGCCGGTGGCGTATTGCGGGTGGATGAGCAGGTAGTTGGTGGCGTTGGCCGGGTCGGAAGTCGCGCCGCTGGGGTTGCCCAGCAGCAGGTTGTCGTTGTCGGGCCGGGTGCTGGCGGGCGGGGTAGTAGGCTTCGTAGGCTGGGTCGGCGTGGGCGTCGGAACCGGCTTCGCGGGCGGCGTTACCACGACTACGCCGCCGCTGGTTTCGAGGCGGATGTCATCGAGGTTTAGGCGATTTTTGTCGGTGCCCGTCTTGCGGATTTCCAGCCGGATGGGCTCGCTGGCCGTGCCCGTGAACACAGCCGCCCGCAGCGCGGGGCCGCTGGTGGTTTGGGGCTGGCCGTTGCGCTGCCAGGTGCGGCCGTGGTCGCGGCTCAGCCACAGCTCCCAGGTGCTGGGGCCGTCGGTGCCGTAGGCAGCGGCCTCGATGCTGATGCGCTTCACGCCCGCCGGGGCGTCAAACTGCATCGTGAGCCGGCCGCCGGGGCGCAGGCGGGCGGCGTGCGCGCCGGCCTTGTGGTCTTCGTCGGCGCTGCCGATGAGGGCCTCGGTGAAGAGCCAGGTGCCGGTAGCCAGCGTCTCGGGCGCGGCGGCGTAGGCGCCTTTGGTGCCGGTTTCGAAGGTTTCGAGCAGGGCGGCGGCCTGGGTGGGGGCGGCGGCTACGGCCGTGGCTTCGGTGGCGGGGGCCGAGCAGGCGAGCAGCAGCGGGGCGGCGAGAAAGACAGCGGTGAGTTGCATGGCGCGAAAGTAGGGCGTCGCGTGGGCATTCCGGCCGTGGTTACCCCACCCCCGGTCCCTCCCCTCCGGGAGAGGGGAGCCGGACGAGTTATGAGTTCTAAGTTTTGAGTTAAGAGTTCAGCAACTCAAACCTTAGAACTCATAACTCCTAACTCAACGAAAGGCTCCCCTCTCCCGGAGGGGAGGGGCCAGGGGTGAGGTAAAGCTAATACAACTTAAATAGCGGCTTCACGTTGGCCAGTGTCTCGCCAAAACGCTCCGACGCTCGCGCCTGCTGGTAGGTTTCGGCGGCGGCTTTGGCGCGGGTGGTTTCTTCGGCAATGACCTTGGTAGCGCGGTCGGCTTTTATCAGCCCATCCTGCTGGCCCTGGGCGATGGCGGCCCGAATGGCGGCGCTGTACTGCGCCGTGATGACGGGCAGGCGGTCGGTGAGGCTCTGGAGCTGGGTAGCCACTTGCACCACCTGCTCGGCCGCGTTGTTGGCGGGCGTTAGGTAGCTGTCGGGGTCGAGGATGTCGGGCTGGTTTTGGGCGCGGGCGAAGGCCTGGTCGAGGGCCGTGAAGCGGGCCGGCAGGTTGGTGGCCACGTAGTTGCTCATGCGGCTGATGTTGGCCACGTCGAGCGAGTTGGTGGCGGGCTGGCCGGCGGGCGCGGCCGTGTAGTAGGCCGAAATATCTTCTTGGTAGGCCGCCAGCTGCACGTAGGGCCGGTAGAGCTGGCTGAGCTGGTGCTGGAGCACGCTCAGCTCGTTGTCGAGGGTCAGCAGCGAGGCCTGGTTGTCGGCGCGGGCCGCGTCGAGGGCGCTGAAAAAGCTGAGCGTGGGCTTGAGGCCGGTTTCGATGGTTTTGACCTGGGCGGCCGAAAAGCCGTCGCTGCTGAGGCTGTTGGCGCGCACGCTGGTCAGCAGCTCGCTCACGGCGTTGAGCATGGGGCCCACGGTGGGGATGGTTTTCACCAGCGAGTTGCTGGTAAGGTGGCTGGCGAGGTCTACCAGCCGGTTGCCCCGGTTTTTGTCCACCACCTTGGTCGTCACCAGCGACTTGGTATAATCGACCAGCGAAATGCCCAGCGGGTTGGCATCGGTGGGCGAGCTCAGGGCTGCCTGTTCATTCGCATTGCGCAGCGCCTGCGTGAGGGCCCGCAGCTGCGACAGGCGGCTGTGGCACACTTGCAGCAAATCGGCGGTGGCCTTCACGTTGCTCTTCGCCAAGGAAAAGCGCGTATTCTGGCTCAGCTTCTGCCCCGTGATGAAGTTATTGAACTTGCCGCCCAGCTCGGTGTACACCCGCTGCTGCTGCCGGTACGACTGCCGCAAGCTGTCGACGCGCCGCGTGAGCAGCAGCACCGTGGCCTGCGCCTGGGCCAGGGCCTGCGCCTGCACGTCTTCGGCTGAAGGCCGGGCTACGGGGGCTGGTGCAGGAGGGGGCGGGGTAGGAGCCGGGGCTGTTTCGGCCGGAGCGGTAGTGATAGTAGTGGCCTGCGCAAAGGCGGCGGCGGGCGCGAGCGCCAAGCCGAGGCTTAGCAGATAGGGAGAAGATACGGCTCTAAACATAGGATGCTGGAAAGACGGGCTTGGACGTGGCCGCTAATACGTTGCGGGCGCGCCCGGCCGGCCCCCAAAGATGCAAAGACCGCGCCGAGTGGGGCAGGCCCGGCGCGCTTGTTCAACGCCAAAAGAGAAGGAGGCTACCAGTAAATAGCCCCGGCCCGGCCTGAACCTTTGCCCACACGGTTGGGTTTAACGGCCAATCTCTCCCCCTCCCCCTCTATGACCGAAGAAGCTCGCCAGCACGTAGTCGATGCCGACGATGACCGCCTGCGCCACCTCATTCACGAGCACCTGAAAGTATTCGCCAAGTTCACTTCCGAGAATTGTGCCATCTGCGAAGCACTGTCGCCGGGCTTCGCCAAGTTTGTGGATGCGCCCGAAAACGTGGGCATCCTCTTCGTGCGCCTGAACTCCGACGAAAACCCGGTGGCCAAAAAAATGATGCAGGAGAAGGTAGCGCCCTTTTTCGTGAGCTACTGCCAGGGCCGCCTGCTTGAGTGCGACGCCCTCACCACCGACGCCGAGGTAGTAGCCCAGCTAGAGCGCCTGCGGGCGTTTGTGCCGGTGAAGTGGATGGGGTAGCGGCGGATGACTACGTCCGTCATGCTGAGCGTAGCGAAGCATGACCTTTGGGTTCTCAAAACACCGACTACGTTGTTTTTCCTGCTCTCCAAAACTCTTGACTTCGTACTGCTGCCGGCCGTGTGGCTGGTAGCGCTGCTACTCGGCGCGCTGGCGTGCCGGCCCGGCAGCCGCAACCAGCGCCGCTGGCTGCGGGCCGCCGGGCTACTAGTGGTGCTGGGCACCAACAACGCCTTCGTCAACGAGGCCCTACTGGCCTGGGAGCGCCCGCCCGTGCCGCTGGCCGCCGTGGCCCCGGCCGATGCCGTGGTGCTGCTCACGGGCATCACGAGCGGCCAGAAATCGCCGCACGACCGGGTGTATTTGCAGCGCGGGGCCGACCGCCTCACCAATGCCCTGTGGCTATACCGGGCGGGGCGGGTACGGCGCGTCATCATCACGGGCGGCTCGGGTGCGGTGTTCGGCACCGGCAATACGGAGGCCCGCGACCTGGCCACGCTGCTGCGGCTGGCCGCCGTGCCTGCGGCCGATATTTTGCTCGAAGAGCGCAGCCGCAACACCCGCGAAAACGCTAAATTCACTAAAGAGCTGCTGGCCCGGTACCCCGATATCAAGTCGCTGGTGCTAGTTACGTCGGCCTTTCACCAGCGGCGGGCGCTGGGCTGCTTCGCCAAAGTGGGCCTGCATCCGCAGGCGTTTCCGGCTGGGTATTACTCCACCAATCGCAGCCCGGCCCCCGACTACTGGCTGGTGCCCGACATCGGGGCACTCGACCGCTGGGGTATTCTGCTGCACGAAATGGCCGGCTATGTTGTGTATAGGGTTGCTAGGTATTCTTGATTTCTTGTGTAAACTATTAGCTGGTAGTTGTTATCGCTTTCGGTCGCAGGTGTGAAGCTAACAGCCAAAAGCCAGCAGCTAACAGCTAACTCAATGATTCGCAAAATTATCCACCTCGATATGGATGCATTTTATGCCTCCGTGGAGCAGCGCGACGACCCCGCCCTGCGCGGCCAGCCCGTGGCCGTGGGTGGTGCCCGCGACCGCGGCGTGGTGGCCGCCGCCAGCTACGAGGCCCGGCAGTTTGGGGTGCGCTCGGCTATGCCATCCAGCACCGCCCGCCGCCGCTGCCCCGAGCTTGTTTTCGTAAAGCCGCGTTTTGAGGTCTACCGGGCCGTGTCGGCGCAGGTGCGCGCCATTATGGCCGATTACACGCCGCTCATCGAGCCGCTGTCGCTGGATGAAGCCTACCTCGACGTAACCGCGCAACTGCCGCCGCACGCTACGGCTACGCAGTGGGCCCGCGAAATGCGCGCCCGCATCAAGGCTGAAACCGGCCTTACGGCCTCGGCGGGCATTTCCTACAATAAATTTCTGGCCAAGCTGGCCTCCGACCACCGCAAGCCCGACGGCCAGTTTGTAATCCGGCCGCACGAGGGCGCGGCCTTCGTGGAGAAGCTGGCGGTGGGGCAGTTTCACGGCATCGGGCCGGCCACGGCGGCGCGGATGCAGGCGCTGGGCATCTTCACGGGCCACGATTTGCGCCAGCAGGAAGAGGCCTTTTTGCGCCAGCATTTCGGCAAGGCCGGGGGCTACTACTACGCCATCGCCCGCGCCGAAGACCACCGCCCCGTGAAGCCCGACCGCGTGCGCAAGTCCATCGGCTCCGAGACTACCTTCTTTCAAAGCCTCACCGAGCCGGCCGAGTTCTACGAAAGCCTCGCGCCGCTGCTGGCCGGCGTGTGGGCCAGCGCCGAGTGCTTGGGCGTGGTGGCCCGCTCCGTCACGCTCAAAATGAAATACGACGACTTTCGTCAAATCACGCGCAGCCGCTCGGCGCTCTCGCCGCTGCGCACGCTGGCGCAGTTTACGCAAGTGAGCCACGAATTATTAGCGCCGCTGCTGCCGCCCGCGCAGGGCGTGCGGCTGCTGGGCGTGGCCTTGTCGGGGCTAGAGGGCGCGGGTGGGGGAGGACCGGGGCAGCAGCTGGGGCTGGGCTTGTAAGCTGGCACGGGCCAGAGGCCCGCGTCAGCTTTTACTTCGCCTTACCTTCCTCCACCTTCTCCTCCCCAATCCACACCGATTTCTGGTTCACAAACTCCCGGATGCCCAGATACGACAGCTCGCGCCCGTAGCCCGATTTCTTCACCCCGCCAAACGGCAGCTCGTTCATCGACTTCACCAAGCCGTTGATGAACACCGCGCCGCTTTCCAGCTCGCGGGCCATCGCGCCGGCCTTCGCCACATCCTTAGTCCACACCGCCGCGCCCAGGCCAAAGCGCGAGTCGTTGGCGAGGCGCACGGCCTCGTCGGCGTTCTGAGCTTTGAAAACCAGCGCCACGGGGCCAAATAGCTCTTCGGTATACGCCCGCTGGCCGGGCTGGACGTTGGTGAGAATCATCGGGTCGAAGCGCGGCGAAGCGGGGTCGGGCTGCCCGCCGGTTAGCTCAATAACAGCACCTTGCCCTACACTGTCATTCACCTGCTGGGTCAGGGTTTCGGCCAGGTCGAGGCGGGCCAGCGGGCCGTAGTCGGTGTCCTCTTCGAGCGGGTCGCCGTAGTGCAGAGCTTGCAGGTTTTCCTTGAGCAGCCGCACAAACTCGTCGTGGATGCTCGCTTCGATGATAAAGCGCTTGGCCGCGATGCAGCTCTGGCCAGCGTTGAGCATGCGGGCCTGGGCGGCGGTTTTGGCGGCGGTGGGCAGGTCGGCATCGGCCAGCACGATGAACGGGTCGGAGCCACCCAGCTCCAATACCATCTGCTTGATGTGCTGCCCGGCGGCGGCGGCCACGGCCGCGCCCGCCCTTTCGGAGCCGGTGAGGGTAGCGGCGGCCACGCGGTCGTCGGCGAGCAGGCCGGCTACCGGCTCGGTTTCGATGAGCAGGGTGCGGAAAGCGGCGGGCGGCAGGCCGGCGTCGTGGAACAGCGTTTCCAGGGCCAGGGCGCACTGCGGCACGTTGGGCGCGTGCTTGAGTAAGCCCACGTTGCCGGCCATGAGGGCGGGGGCGGCAAAGCGCACCACCTGCCACAGGGGGAAGTTCCAAGGCATAATAGCTAGCACCACGCCCAGCGGCGCGTAGCTGAGGTAGCCGCGGCCGCTTTCGACCTTGATTTCCTCATCGGCCAAAAAAGCCTCGGCGTGGGCAGCGTAGTAGTCGCAACAGGCGGCGCACTTCAGCGCCTCGGCGCGGCCGTCGCGCACGGGCTTGCCCATTTCGATGGCCATGAGGTGGGCCAGCTCGTGCTGGCGGCGGCGCAGCAGCTCGGCCGCGCGGCGCAGCACGGCGGCGCGCTCGGCAAAGGTGGTAGTGCGCCAAGTAGTGGCCGCCTGATGCGACTCAGCTAAAACCTGTTCGACTTCGGCGGCCGAAAAAGCCGGGAACTGGTGCAGTACTTCGTCGGTGTAGGGGTTGTGCGATTCGATAGCCATAGGAAAAGAGCAAAGGCCGGTTGGGCAACTTTATGCTGGTTAAAACCCGCTACCCGGCCGCAGGGTTGTGCCCACCCTGGCCGGAGCGGTAGCATTGTCTTCGAAACCTGCTATTTTCGCCCGCAGTTGCCGAACGATTAGGCGCATCCCACCCGTTATGTTCAAATCCGTTATTACCCGTGGCTGACGAACCCCTTATTTCCACCCCTACCGCCGCCGAGGCGGCGCTGGTCAGCCGATTGCGCGCCCGCGACGAAACGGCCATGACCGAGTTTTACGACCGCTACTCGGCAGCGCTTTACGGCGTTATTCACCGCATCGTGAAAGCCGAGGACGAGGCCGAAGACGTGCTGCAAGAGGCACTGGTCAAAATCTGGCACGCCATCGAAAGCTACGATTCCAGCAAAGGGCGGCTTTTTACGTGGGTCGTGAATATTAGTCGAAATTTAGCGATTGATAAAATCCGCTCGCGCCAGCACCGCGTAAGTTCTCGCACCCAGGGCCTCGACGATAGCCTGACTGCCCAGCGGCAGGCCGCCCCGGATACCTTTCGCCCCGAGCACGTTGGCTTGCAAGAGATTACCAAGCAGTTAGTGCCCGAGCAGCGCCAGGTTATCGACCTGCTCTACTTCGGCGGCTTCACCCAGAGCGAGGCGGCCGAAGAACTCAACCTGCCGCTAGGCACCGTGAAAACCCGCGCCCGAACCGCCCTCAAGGTGCTCGCCAAACTTATCCGCTAACCGCGTCTGTCTTTATCGTGGAAAATTATCAAGCAATTATCGAATCTGGCCGTTTAGAGCAATACGCTTTGGGCGAACTCGACCCCGCCGCCCAGGCCGAGGTAGAGGCCCAGGCCCGCCGCTACCCCGAGGTGCGGCAGGAGCTCGACGACCTCCTCGCCGGCCTCGGCGTGTATGCGGAGGCGCACGCCATCACGCCGCCCGCCGGGATGCGCGAGCGGGTGCTCGGCCGCGTGCTCGCCGACATCAAAGCCCCCGCCGCGCCCGCGGCGGCTACCGAAACCGTGGCACCCGCGCCGGTCGCTGCTGCGCCCACCATGCGCGTTTCGGCCTCCAACCCGCACCTGGCCCGCGCCGCCGCGCCCGAAGCCGCGCCGGCGCGCCGCAGCATGTGGGCCATCGCCGCCTCGGTGGCGCTGGTGCTGAGTCTGGTCGGTAATGCCTTGCTGTACAGCAACCTCAAGCAGACCCGTAGCGACCTCGCCGTGGCCCTGAATGAGCAGACGCGCTACGCCGCCAGCACCCAGGTGATGGAGCGCCGCCTCAGCACCACTCAGGAGCAACTGCACGTGCTGCGCTCACCTCAAGAGTACAAGATGGTAGCCCTGGCTGGCACGCCCGCGCACCCCACCGCCCAGGCCCGCGTGCTGTATAACAAAGCCTCGCACCGCGTGTACCTCGACGTGGCCCAGCTGCCCCCGCTGCCCCCCGGCAAGCAGTACCAGCTGTGGGCCCTCGACCAAGGCAAGCCCGTCGATGCCGGCGTGCTCACTGCCGCCACCACGGCCGGCGACGGCCTCCAGCAAATGAAGGACATCGCCAGCGCCCAGGCCTTCGCCATGACCGTAGAGCCCACCGGCGGCAGCGCCGGCCCCACCCTCAACACCATGACGGTGATAGGGAATATCTAAGCGCTAAGCGAAGTTTATTGGTGGCTATGTTGCTGATAAACAAGTAGTGAGAGGCGGTGCGCTGCTTCCGGCAACGGAAGTAGCGCGCCGCCTCTCAACATTTTGCCCGTCTTTTGCTTAAACACTCGACTTACTTAACAGAATACCAGCCAGTCTATGCACGGTACCATTTTCACCCTGCTGAAGCGCTACGTGCAGACGCAATACGACCACAGCACCTGGGTGCGGCTGCTGGAAGCCTCGGGCCTGAGCGCCGCCGACTTCAACCACAAGTCGGTATATCCCGACGAGCACATGTACGCCCTCATCGGTGAGGCCGCCCGCATGACTGGCATCCCGGCCGGCGAGCTGCACGAAAAATTTGGCGAGTACCTCGTGCCCGACCTCATGTACATGTACCAGAAATACCTCGACCCCAACTGGCGCACCCTCGACATGCTGGAGCACACCGAGGCCCGGATGCACACCCAGGTGCGCCGCGAGCACATCGAAAACGCGCCCCCCGTGCTCGACATCAAGCGCTTGAATGAGAACGAAGTACTAATCAACTACGTGTCGCAGCGCCGCATGGGCGGCCTGGCCGTGGGCATCGTGCGCGGCGTGGCCGCCTACTATGATGAGGCCGACCGCATCGACGTGATGCCCACGACGACCGAAGACGGCGAGCGCGTGCAAATCCACGTGCGAAAGAAATAGTAGCTTGGACTCTGCGAGTCCGAGCGCGAGCGCAGCTCGCATCTACGTCAGCTTACGTTGCCTAACGCGGATGCGAGCTGCGCCCGCGCTCGGACTCGCAGAGTCCAAGCTACTGCTAAAACAGCTGCGGCTGCACCGGCCGGCCCGGCCGGTAGCTATCGGTGTCGTGGTCGTCGTCGTCCTCGTCGCTGAAATCCTCTTCTTCGGGCTCATTGGCTTCTTCCGGCTCGTCGGTTTCTTCCTCATCGAGCGAGTCGAAGACGCGGTCGAGCGAGGCTTCGGCGTGGCGCAGCTTGTGGCGGCAGAGGCGGATGAGCTCGGCCGAGCGCTCGGCGCGGGCGGTGAGGTCGTCCACGTCCACCTGGTCGGTTTCGAGGCTGCGGAGGATGGTTTCTAATTCCTGAATGGCTTCGTTGTAAGTCACTTGGTTGAGTTTTGAGTTCTTAGTGTTGAGTTATGAGTTAGTAGAGCGGTAGCTTGGATTGGGAGTAAGCTGCCGCCGGAGCAGCCGGTTTTCCTGCCGCAGCGCGGCTGCTTCCAAACTGATAACTCTTACCTCATACCTCTTAATTTTTTTCGCTAGCCCGAGCTGGAGGGAAAACTGCTGGCGCAGCAGCGCCTCGCGCTTGCGCTGGTGGTGGCGCACAAAGCGGCGTAGCACCGTGCGCGAGCGGCGGCGCAGGCGCTGCTCTTCGTGGCGCAGGGCCTGGCGGCCAGCCTGCGGCATCGTGTAGCGAAACGTTTCGAGGTGCTGGCCGAGCTGGCGCAGCTGCTGGCGCGGGGCCTGGGTAGCCTGGCGGCTGCGGTAGGCTAGTTCGCTGTGGGCGCGGCGCAATTGCTGGCGGGCGGCCTCGTGGGTGTGGTCGGCCAGGCGCTGGAGGTGGGCGTGGTGGCGGCCCAGATGCTCGCGGCTGCGGTCGGCCACGCGCTCGGCTAGCTCTAGTATCAAGGCTTCGAGGCGGGCCAGGCGCTCGACCAGAAAGGCGGCCACGGCGGTGGGCGTTTTGAGGGAGCGGTGGGCCACGAGGTCTACCACGGCTTCGTCGCGCTCGTGGCCGATGCCCGTGAGCACGGGCAGCGGAAACGACGCCACGGCCGCCGCTAGCCCGTACTCATCAAAGGCCAGTAAGTCCGTCTTCGAGCCCCCGCCCCGAATCAAAATCACTACGTCGAACTGCCCCCGCCGCGGCCGCACCTGGTCGAGCGCCGCCCGGATGCTGGCCGGCGCGCTCTCGCCCTGCATCACGGCCGGAAAGAGCGTCACGGCGAAATCGTAGGGCGCTTCTTCGAGCTGGTACACAAAGTCTTGCAGGCCCGCCGCGGTGGGGGAGGAGACCACCGCCAGCCGCTGCGGCCCCAGCGGCAGCGCGAGGCGCTGCTGGCGCTCCAGCAGGTCTTTTTCCTTGAGCTGGCGCAGCGTGGCCAGGCGCTGGCGGGCCAGCTCGCCCACGGTGTAGCTGGGGTCGAGGGCCAGCACGTCGAGCGAGAAGCCGTACTGCTCGTGAAACGTCACCTTCACGCGCAGCAGCAGGCGCAGGCCGGGGCGCAGCTCCTGCCCCGTGGCCTCGGCAAAGGCGGGCGCTATTTGCTGGTAGCGGCTGCCCCAGAGCGTGGCCCGCGCCTGGGCCGTGAAGCCCAGCGCTTCGGCCCCGGCAGCGGGCTCGGTGAGGGTGAGGTAGCAGTGGCCGCCCTGCTGGCGCGGGCGCGTCATTTCGGCCACTTCGGCCACCACCCAGTAGCTATCGGGAAAGCGGTGCGTGAGGGCGGCGCGCACCTGCACGAGCAGCGCGCCCAGGCTGAGCGGGGCGTCGGGCTCGGCGGGTTTGGCGGTGCGGCGGGGGTAGAGGGGCATGGAGAAGCAGTAGCGCGAAGCTCTGCTTCGCGTAAGCGTAAAGGTACGGCTGGCTAAAAATGTTGGGTAGTTGTGTACGATTGATTAGCCAAAATAGGCCTGTCATTGCGAGCGTAGCGAAGCAATCGCACCCGAACAGAACCCGAACGGCGCGGCTGAACAGGTGCGATTGCTTCGCTGCGCTCGCAATGACAATGTCTTGCAACGACCGCCCCGCGCCCGCGTCTTTCGCGCCCGCCCGTACCTTGCGGCTTCAAGCTTACTCTCCCCTTTTTTCCCCACATTCAAATGACTACCTCTTCCCGGCACCTGAAGGGCGCGGCCCTGGTGGCTGCCCTGCTCGGTTTCGGTGCCAGCCCCGCGCTGGCCCAAAAAGCCCCCGCCAAGCCCGCGGCCAAGCCGCTGGCCTCGGCCACTACTACCGGCCCGCGCGGCATCAATCCGGCCAACATCGACCCCTCGGTGTCGCCCTGCCAGGATTTCTTCCACTACGCCTCGGGCACCTGGCTGAAAAAGAACACCATCCCGGCCGCCGAGAGCAGCTACGGTGCGTTCAACGAGCTGATTGACCGCAACCAGGCCACCCAAAAGGCCATCCTGGAAGAGCTGGCGCGCACCTCGCGCACCGCCAAGCCGGGCTCGAATGCTCAAAAAGTAGGTGACTACTTCGCCTCGGCGATGGATACGATGGCCATTGACGCGGCTGGCCTCAAGTACCTCAAGCCGCACCTCGACCGCATCGCCGCCATCCAAACCCTGCCGCAGATGCAGCAGTTTCTGGCCGACCCCAAGGCCGTGGCGGGCAGCGTGTGGTACAGCATGGGCGTGGGCCAGGATGAGAAAATCAGCTCGCAGTACTCGGTGCAGATGTACCAGGGCGGCCTCTCGCTGCCCGACCGCGACTACTACCTGAGCGACAACGCCCGGATGAAAAACATCCGCGCCGCCTACCAGACCTACCAAACCAATATCTTCAAGCTGCTGGGCGACGACGCCACTACGGCCGCCAAAAACGCCGCTACCGTCACGCGCATCGAAACCAAGCTGGCCCAGGCCAGCCGCAGCCGCGTAGACCTGCGCGACCCGCAGAAAAACTACAACAAGCTGACCGTTACGCAGCTCAACCAGGATTATCCCAACCTGGCTTTGCCGCTCGTGCTCAAAAACGAGGGCCTGGGCACGGCCAAGGAAATCATCGTGGGCCAGCCCGAATTCCTGAAAGAAGTGAACGCGATGCTGGCCGCCGAGCCCATCGCCGACCAGAAGCAGTACCTGCGCTTTCACCTAGTAACGAGCCTGATTCCGGCGCTGCCCAAGAGCTTCGGCGACGAGTCGTTCCGCTTTGCGCAAGTGCTGAGCGGGGCCAAAAAGCAGCAGCCTCGCTGGAAGCGCAGCCTGCGCGCCACCGACGGCGCGCTCGGTGAGGCCTTCGGCCAGCTCTACGTAGATAAAGCCTTTACGCCCGCCGCCAAGGCCAAGGCCAAGGAAATGATTGAGAACCTGCGCAAGGCCTACGCCGAGCGCATCATGGCGACCGACTGGATGAGCGCCGCCACCAAAAAGGAGGCCATCACCAAGCTCAATGCCTTCGTAGTGAAAATCGGCTACCCCGACAAGTGGAAAGACTACTCGAAGCTGAACGTGAGCCGCGAGAGCTACCTCAACAACATCGTGGCCGCCCGCTACTGGGCCAACCAGCAGGAAATCGGCCACTTCGGCAAGCCCATCGACCGGGGCGAGTGGGGCATGACGCCGCCCACCGTAAACGCCTACTACAACCCGCCGATGAACGAAATCGTGTTCCCGGCCGGTATTTTGCAGCCGCCCTTCTACGACCCCAACGCCGATGAAGCCGTGAACTACGGCGGTATCGGGGCGGTAATCGGCCACGAAATGACCCACGGCTTCGACGACCAGGGCCGGCAGTACGACGCCCAGGGCAACCTGCGCGACTGGTGGACCAAGGAGGACGCCGACAAATTCAACGCCAAGGCCAAGATGGTGGGCCAGCAGTACAGCAAGTTCTCGCCCCTCGACTCGGTGTATGTAAACGGCGACCTGACGATGGGCGAAAACCTGGCTGACCTCGGCGGCCTCACCATCGCCTACCAGGCCTACCAGAAAACGGCCGAAGCCAAAGCCGGCAAGAAAATCGACGGCTTCACGCCCAACCAGCGCTTCTTCCTGGGCTACGCCCAAATCTGGCGCGGTAACCAGCGCCCCGAGTACCTGCGCCAGCAGGTGCAAACCGACCCGCACTCGCCCGCCATGTTCCGCACCAACGGCCCGCTCATGAACATGCCTGAGTTCTACGAGGCCTTCGGCTGCAAGCCGGGTGACAAGATGGCGCGGCCCACGGCCGAGCAAGCGCGCATCTGGTAAGCGGCTCTAACGCCTCGAAGCGTTAGTCATGCAGAGCGTAGCGAAGCATCTCGCGTGTTTGCGTCTGCGAACGTAAGAAATTACTGCGCCACGCGAGATGCTTCGCTACGCTCTGCATGACAAAATAGAGTAAATAAAAACCCGCCTCTAAATGGAGGCGGGTTTTTTGTTTCCAAAACATACAGCCAGCCGCTCCCAGCCGCCTAGTGTTGCAGCTGCTCCTGCGGCTCGTTCCAGGCCAGGAAATTGATAGTCGGGTTGCCCTGCTTGAGGGCGTTTACGGTCCATTGGCTGTCGGCTAGTAGCACGGGGCGCTGGTCGCGGTCGTAGGCCACGCTGTTGGTGCGGCGGGCCACGAACTGGCGCAGGTCAGCGGGGTTTTCCGACTCCAGCCAGTAGGCCTTGAACACGGACAGCGGCCGGAACGAGCAGCGCGCCCCGTACTCGTGCTCTAGGCGGAAGGCCAGCACCTCAAACTGCAATTCGCCCACCGTGCCGATGATTTTGCGATTGCCAGGCTGCTGCGTAAACAGCTGGGCCACGCCCTCTTCCGTCAGTTCTCGGATGCCTTTGTCGAGCTGCTTGGTTTTCATGGGGTCCAGGTTCACTACCTCGCGCAAAATCTCGGGCGCGAAGCGCGGGATGCCTTGAAACACCAGCGGCTCGCCCTCCGTCAGCGTGTCGCCGATGGCAAACTGGCCGCTGTCGTAGAGGCCCACCACGTCGCCGGGCCAGGCCTCGTCCACCACGCTCTTGTCGTTGGCCAGGAAGGTAGTAGGGTTGGCAAAGCGCAGCTTGCGCCCCAGCCGCGTGTGCAGGTAGAAGGCGTGCCGCTCGAAGCGCCCCGACACGATGCGCACGAAGGCAATGCGGTCGCGGTGCCGCGGGTCGAGGTTGGCGTGAATCTTAAAGACAAAGCCCGTAAAGGCCGGTTCCTCGGCCCGCACGAAGCGCGTCACGGCCGGCTGCCCGCTCGGGGCCGGGGCCAGCTGCACAAACGTATCGAGCAGCTCCTGCACCCCGAAGTTGTTGCTGGCGCTGCCGAAGAACACGGGTGCCAGCTCGCCCCGGCGGTAGGCGGCCTCATCGAGCGGGTCGTAGATGCCTTCCACCAGCTCCACGTCGTCGCGCAGCTGGCGCACGTCGGCGGCGGGCAGGTTGGCTTCCAGCTCGGGCGCGTGCAGGTCGCGCACGGCCACTACGTGCTCGGCGCGGGTGGTTTTGGTGGCCCGGAACAGGTTCAGTTCCTTGCTGTACAGGTTGTACACACCCTGAAACGTGCGGCCCTGGTTGATGGGCCACGTCAGGGGCCGCACCCGGATTTTGAGGCTTTCCTCCAACTCGTCAAGCAAATCAAACGGCGGCTTGCCGTCGCGGTCGAGCTTGTTCACGAATATCATCACCGGCGTGTTGCGCAGGCGGCACACTTCCATCAGGCGGCGCGTCTGGTCTTCCACACCCTTCACGCTGTCCACTACCAGGATTACGCTGTCCACGGCCGACAGCGTGCGGTAGGTGTCCTCGGCAAAGTCGCGGTGGCCGGGCGTGTCGAGGATGGTGACGCGGTGGTCTTTGTAGTCGAAGCCCATCACCGAGGTAGCCACCGAAATGCCGCGCTGCCGCTCAATCTCCATAAAGTCGGAGGTGGCCGTTTTCTGGACTTTATTCGATTTTACGGCCCCGGCCGTCTGGATGGCCCCGCCGAAAAGCAGGAACTTCTCGGTCAGCGTGGTCTTGCCCGCGTCGGGGTGGGAGATGATGGCAAAGGTGCGGCGGCGGCTAATTTCGGCAGAAACGGACATAAGCGGGGTAAATACAACCACAAAGAACGGGCTTGCCGGGCAGTTAAACTTTATTCGTCATGCTGAGCGCAGCGCAGCGGAGTCGAAGCATCTCTACCGGTGAACTAACTCTCTACGCTTAGCAACAAAGCGATAGAGATGCTTCGACTCCGCTGCGCTCCGCTCAGCATGACGGAAAGGCGATTGCTAATGCAACCGTAACTTAGAACTTGCATCCATAGCCTTTCCATCTTCCCACTTCTCTTTATGACTGCGACTACTTTTTCGCGCCTGGCGCTGGCCACTTTGGGCCTCGGCGGCCTGGCGGCTACCACGGCTTTTGGGCCGCCCGCTAAACCCACCCCGCCCCAGAAGGGCGTGGGTATCAACCTGGCCAACCTCGACACGTCGGTGCAGCCGTGCGAGGACTTTTACCACTACGCCAACGGCAACTGGTTGAAAAATAACCCGGTACCGGCGTCGGAGGTGCGCTGGGGCTCGTTTATCGAGCTGGCCAATAACAACCAGGCCGTGGAGCGCCGCATCCTGGAGAAGGCCGCCGCCGCTGCCCGCACCGCCAAGCCGGGCACCAACGCGCAGAAAGTGGGCGACTTCTACGCCGCTTCGATGGACTCGCTGGGCATCGAGAAAGCCGGCCTCACCTACTTGCAGCCGCGCCTCGACCGCATCAAGAACCTTAAGAACATGAGCGACATCCAGCACTACATGGCCGACCCCAAGTCGTATGGCACGGGCTGGTACAGCTTTGGCGTGAGCCAGGACAGCAAGAATAGCACGCAGTACGCCGTGCGGATGGGCCAGGGCGGCCTGGGCCTCGGCGACCGCGACTACTACCTCAAGGACGACGCCCGCTCGAAGACCATCCGGGCGGCCTACAAGACGGAGATGACGACCATCTTCCAACTGCTGGGCGACGCGCCGAGCCTCGCCGCCACCAACGCCGACGCCGTGCTGGCCCTCGAAACCAAGATGGCCCAGGCCAGCCGCAGCCGCGTGGAACTGCGCGACCGCCTCAAAAACTACAACAAAGTACCCGTAACCCAGGCCGCCCAGGACTACCCCAACCTGAACCTGCCGCTCGTGCTCAAGGCCAGCGGCCTGGGCAGCGCGCAGGACGTGATAATCGGCCAGCCCGAATTTATGGCCGCTGCTAATACGCTGGTGGCCAATACGCCCATCGCCGACATGCAGCAGTATTTCCGCTGGCACCTGGTGGAGGGCGTGACCTCGGCGCTGCCCAAGGCCTACGGCGATGCCAGCTTTAAGCTGACGCAGGTGCTGACCGGGGCCAAGCAGCAGCAGCCCCGCTGGAAGCGCGCCCTGCGCGCGACCGACGGCGCGCTCGGCGAGGCTTTTGGCCAGCTCTACGTGGACGAGGCCTTCTCGCCCGCCGCCAAGGCCCGCGCCAAGGAGATGGTCGAAAACCTGCGCAAAGCCTACGCCGAGCGCATCATGGCCACCGACTGGATGGCCCCGGCCACCAAGAAGGAAGCCCTCGAAAAGCTCAACGCCTTCGCCGTGAAAATCGGCTACCCCGACAAGTGGAAGGACTACTCGAAGCTGAACATCACCCGCGCGAGTGCCCTGCAAAACCTGTTTGCCGTGAGCGAGTGGCGCACCCAGGACAACCTGGCCAAGTTCGGCAAGCCCATCGACCGGGGCGAGTGGGGCATGACGCCGCCCACCGTGAACGCCTACTACAACTCAAGCATGAATGAAATCGTGTTCCCGGCCGGCATCCTGCAACCGCCCTTCTACGACCCCAAGGCCGACGACGCGGTGAACTACGGCGGCATCGGGGCCGTGATAGGCCACGAAATGACCCACGGCTTCGACGACCAGGGCCGCCGCTCCGATGCCAAAGGCAACCTGCGCGACTGGTGGACCAAGGAAGACAACGACAAGTTCAACGCCAAGGCCGCCATGGTGGGCAAGCAGTACAGCGCCTTCTCGCCCGTGGACTCGGTGCACGTAAACGGCGACCTGACGATGGGCGAAAACCTGGCCGATATCGGCGGCCTCACCATCGCCTATCAGGCCTTCCAGAAGACGCCGCAGTACAAGGCCGGCCAGAAAATCGACGGCTTCACGCCCAGCCAGCGCTTCTTTTTAGGCTATGCCCAAATCTGGCGTACCAACGCCCGCCCCGAGTACCTCAAGCAGCAGGTGCAAACCGACCCGCACTCGCCCGCCCAGTTCCGCACCAACGGCCCACTCATGAACATGCCCGAGTTCTACGAGGCCTTCGGCTGCAAAGACGGCACCAAGATGGTGCGCGCCCAGGCCGACCGCTCGCGCATCTGGTAAGCGCAGTTGCGACGGATTATTAGAAAAAGCCTGGCAAAGAGTCAGGCTTTTTTATGGGTATAACCCTGTACCTTCGCGGTAGTCTACACAAACTCGTTCCAATCTTTCTAATCATGATTAAATCAATTCATCTCATTAATTTCCTCAGTTTTCGAGATGTGGAAATCGCCCTAGAGGAAAATATTACTGTATTAGTAGGGCTCAATGGCTCAGGAAAATCAAACTTGCTGCGTGCGCTACGGCTATTGCAAGCAGGAATGAATGGGCAGTTATTTAGTCAAATTATTAAATGGGGAGGCTTCGATTCAATATTCTGTCATAGTAAGAGTGAAGGTGAGGTGCAGGCAATAATTCAGTTAGAGTTGACATTGGATTGCCTGAAGCTGCAAAAATTTGGCTATAAATTTCAGCAGGATGTTCGATATTGCGTGCGATTAGTAAAAAAGGGTAATGCTGCTGACTATTACGTGGAGGAAAGTGCTAAGTCAGTAGGTGGGTTTATTTATTTAGAGCTTAAGAATGGGAGTGGAATGGTGTATGACCGAGGTGCGGAGGGTGATGCTTCAGCAAAAGCAAAAGCAGGATTGAAAAAAGCCTCGGCACAAAAAAATAATCCAGAAGCCACCACAGGCGATGATTACGAAAAACTTGACCCGCGAGAGCTTTGGCTGGGTCAGGTTAATAATACAAAGCGTTTCCCGGGAGTTACTGCCTTATCGAAAGCGCTTCACTCGGTAGAGGTATATACTGAATTTGATACTTCCGAGGAAAGTAAGATGCGCGGAATGATGACTCCTACGGGGTATGATAAGCTATTGCCTAACGGTAGTAATTTATTTCAAGTATTAAATACCATTAATCTAAACTCAACAGATGCATTTGATGCTATTGAATATGCTTTGCAGGAAGTAAATCCGCATTTTAGGCGTTTGCGTCCAGTTGTATATGGAAACGGTGCATTTGAGATGCAAATTCAGGAAGAACAATTACGTATTCCGACGAGTGCGGCACACTTGTCGGATGGTACTCTACGCTATCTATGCCTACTAGCTATCACGCTTAATCCTTTGTCTAGTGGTCTCATCGCTTTGGATGAGCCAGAAAGGGGACTTCATCCCGATATGATTTTGCAAATCTATCAACACTTAGAAAAGAAGAGTGAGCAGGGTCAAATTATTCTAACTACCCATCTGCCAGAATTGCTTAATCTTTTCCCTTTATATGCTGTTCGGGTATTCGAAAAGGATGCCCATAATCAAACACAAGTTTTACAGTTTACGGAAGAACAATTTGCGGGTTGGTACGATGAATTTGTTCCTGGGCAGATGTGGCGTAATGGTACTTTAGGTGGTAACCGCTACTAACCAATGGCAGGGTGTATACTTTTTGTGGAGGGGGGCAGCAATACTGCCAATGGCAATCTTCGTCAAGGGTTTCAAAAGCTACTGGAACAAGAGAAGCGGCTGCACGGAAAAATGCCGAGGATTGAAATGAGCGATAGTACTGCGGTGGCTGTCAAAAAATTTAAATCAGAAATAGATAATTCAACTTCTATTTACGATAAGTCTCTGCTGCTGGTAGACCTCGACGGCCCCGAAGAAACCCGCGAAGCCTGGCTGGCCAGGCACGACTTGCTGCCCCACCGCGAGCAAGTGTTTTTCATGATACAGGAGATGGAAGCCTGGTTCTTGTCGCAGCCCGATAAGCTTCAGACCTTTTATCGGCCGCCACTGCCGCACGCCCTGCCAAAGGCCGCGCCGGCCCGCGTGCCGCACCCCGCCCAGGAATTGGCCCGCTGCACCAAAGACCACCGACCCAAGGGCACGTACCACAAAACCGGCCACGGGGCGCAGCTACTGGAGCTGTTGAGCCTGCAGAAGCTCCAAGCTGACTTCCTTGACGTGGAACGGCTAATAAAAGCCCTTTAGCATTGGGGGGCCGACCCGAATGAATTGGGGTCTGACCCCAATTCATTCGCCAAAAAAACGAATGTGTCCGGCCGCAACCCGAATGCGTTCGGTTTTTTGGCGAACCCAATCGGCCCCGCCTCGAATGCATTCGGTCAGAAGCTGATTGAGTTCTCCAATCAGGCGAACGCAATCAGTAAAAAGGCGCTCTATTTCGCTAACGCAGCGAAATAGAGCGCCTTTTTACTGATTGCGCGGCAGCTAGCGCCTGCTGTTACGCCTTCTTCTTGGAAGGCCCCTGCCCGGCGAAGCGCTCCTTCAAATCCTCATACGCGGCCTGCGCGCCGGGCTGCTTGTTCTTGGCCAGGAACTTGATGTTGGCGTAGATGGTCAGCGCGGTGGTATAAGCCTCGGAGCCGGCCACCATCACCGTAGAGTCGGTGTCGAGGGCCAGCTGCTCAAGCTGCTGGCGCAGGGGCGTGAGGGCGCTCACGCCGGCCACGTCCTGGGTTAGCTCGACCGGGTCCACGAAGGGCGGCACGAAGGCGGGCGAGTTGGCGGCGTAGTCGGCGGTTTTGGTCACGAAGGCCACCGTCTTGTCGGCCATGCGGGGCAGGGTCTTGCGCTCCTCGGGGGTGAGGGAGATGAGGTAGGGCGCGAGAATGGTCTTGATGGCGTCGAGGTGCTGTTGCACCTGCTGCACCGTAGCGGCGGGAATGCTTAGGTTGAAGTCGTTGGCCATAGCAAATAAGAAAAGTAAGCGGCACCGTTGCCGCCGGCGAAGATAGGCAGCGCGGGTGAGAATCAGGCGCTAGGGACGGGCGTTGCGGGGGCGGCCGGCGGGGGTAGAGACGCAATATTTTGCGTCTGGCGTTAGGATATGTTACCTGCCGTTACCTAACGCCAGACGCAAAATATTGCGTCTCTACCCCCGCTAGCCGTACCCGCCCATCCCAACTTTGCCTGCCGCTGCCGAACTTCGGCCCGTTCAACTTTTACCCGTCACTTATCGCGCTACGTTATGAAAAGAATATTCCTTACCCTGGGGCTGGCCGCCGCGCTGCTGGGGCCGCTGGCCCCGGCCGCCCGCGCCTGGGGCTTTTTTGGGCACCGCGTCATCACGCAGGTGGCCGTGTACCAGCTGCCGGCCGGTATGCAGGGCTTCTACTACCGCCACCTGCCCGAGCTGGTGCGCCTCTGCACCGCCCCCGACGAGCGCCGCAACCAGGACAAAACCGAGGCCAGCCGCCACTTCATCGACATGGACCACTTCAGCGAGGACAATCCCTTCGCCAAGGTGCCCCGCGAGTACGAGGCGGCCCAGGAGAAATTCACGGCCGACACGCTGCGCAAATACGGCACCGTGCCGTGGACGATTATCGAGACCAAGAACAAGCTCGTCTCGGCTTTCAGCGAGCGCGACACGGCGGGCATCGTGCTGTACTCGGCCGAGCTGGCGCACTACGTGGAAGATGCCTTCGTGCCACTGCACACCACCGTCAACTACGACGGGCAGCTCACCAACCAGGCCGGCCTGCACAGCCTCTGGGAAAGCCAGCTGCCCGAGCGCTACATCCAGACCTACAAGCTGAGCGCGCCCGACGGCAACGAGGCCAAGGTGCTGAAAAACCCGCTCGACGCTATCTGGCAGGTTATCCAGAACAGCTACGGCTTCCTCACGGCCACCTTCGACCTCGAAACCAAGGCCAGCAAGGGCTTCACGCCCCAAACCAAGTACACCTACGCCCATCGCTTCGGCAAAACCCAGCGCCGCTACTCCGATGCCTTCGCCGACGAGTACAACAAGCTGGTGGGCGGGCAGGTCGACTACCGGATGCGGACCGCCGCCCCGATGGTAGCGTCGTTCTGGATGACCGCCTGGCAGGAAGCCGGCCGCCCCGACCTGGGCAAGCTCATGGCCCCGCCCAAGCTGCGCAAGCCCGAGCAAGACTCGCTGGAGGTGCAACTGCGCGCCTACAAGGAGAACACCCTGCCCAAAGACCTGCTGCTGCTGGCCATGCAGAAAGAGAAAAAAGCCGCCGCCGTGGACGACGTAAAAGCTGCCGACCCCAACGACGCCCTGCCGCCGCCCCCGCCCGAGCCCATCGCGCCCGGCGGCGCTACCATCAAGGTGGCCGCCCCCGCCGCGCCGGCCAAGGTGAAAACCAAGACCAAAGGCCCGGCCGGCACCGAGAAAGCCAAGAGCAAGCCGCTGGATTGGTAGGCTGCCAGTGCGTTAAAACTGTCCTTGCGAGCGCAGCGAAGCAATCGCACCCGAACGGAACCCGAGCGGCCCATTCTGGTGCGATTGCCTCGCTGCGCTCGCAATGATAACTTATTACCCATGACTCACCTCCGTTTCCTGCCGCCGCTCGCGGCCCTGGCGCTACTCGCCGCCTGCAACCCGGCCCCCGAGAAGCCTGCTGCCGCCGCGCTGCCGCCCGGCCCCGATATTGCTACCCTCACCGACAGCACGGCCCCGGCCGCGCTGCTGGCCTACGGCCGGCAGTATCCGGGCTCGGAAGTGCTGTTTGAAACGCGCCTGGGCAAGATTCGGGTGAAGCTCTACGACGACACGCCTATTCACAAGGCCAACTTCCTGCTGCTGGCCCGGCGCGGCGTGTTCAACGAAACCGTGTTCAACCGCGTGGTGAAGGGCTTTGCCGTGCAGGGCGGCCAAACGAGCGACGCGCGCACCATCCGGCTGCGCATCTACCGCCTGCCCCCCGAAATCCGGCCCCACCACTTCCACGTGAAAGGGGCCCTGGGCATGGCCCGCTACGACGACGCCGAAAATCCCCAGCGCCTGTCGTCCAACACCGATTTCTACTTCGCCGTGGGCAAGAAGCTGACGCCCGCCCAGGCCCGGGCCAGCGCCAGCCGCCCCCTCACCCCGGCGCAGGTGCAGGCCTACGCCACGCGCGGCGGCGTGCCCGCCCTCGACGGGGCCTACACCGTCTTCGGCGAAGTCACGGAAGGGCTGGACGTAGTAGAAAAAATCTCGCAGGAGCCCGTGGACCCCCGCGACAAGTGGCCCACGCACGACGTGGGCATGAAAGTGACGGTAGTGAAGTAGGGAGGTTGTTTTCGAGTATAACATTCGGAAAAACGACTGTCATGCTGAACGCAGTGAAGCATCGCTACCGCACCGTTGGATGGCGTTACAACGGTGCGGTAGCGATGCTTCACTGCGTTCAGCATGACGGTCGTTTTCTACTCGTGTTCCGATTTCAGCGGTTGCAGGCGGGTGAGCAGGTCGGTGAGGTGCTGGTAGATGAAGCTGGCCGCCTGCTGGCGCATGCTGTTGGCATCGCCCTTGAAGTGGGTGCGAAACTCGTGCATGTGCTTGTCAATAAAAATGGTGACGAAGACGGTGCCCACCGGCTTGTCGGGCGTGGCCGAGGGGCCGGGGCCGCAGAGGCCGGTCACGGCCACGCACACGTCGGCCTGGGGCAGGTGGCGGTGCAGGCCCATCACCATCTCGTTGGTAGTCTGCTGGCTTTCGGCCGAGTACAGCTCGATGGTTTCGGGGTTCACGCCGAGGAGCTGCTGCTTGGCCAGCGCGTGGTAGGTCACGACCGAGCCCAGCAGCACGTCGCTGATGCCCTCGGCGGGGGCCAGCTGGGCGGCTACCAGGCCGCAGGTGCAGCTTTCGGCCAGCGCCAGGGTCAGCTTGTATTGCAGAAAAAGCTTGACGAGCGGCGTGCAGTCGGCGGCAAGTGGGGCGGAGGATTTCATTGGGGAATATGCGGAGCGCGGTAGGGTAGTGCTCGCACTACGCGGCCCGCCCGCCGCCGTGTTATAGTTGGGCTTAGCGCCGGCCGGGGCCGCGAATGCCGCTTGCGCCCTACGTTTGTGGGCATAAAGGCCGGCCAGCGCGCCGGTTATTCCGCCCTATTTTTTAGTTACCCATGACCACCCAAGCCGACTTCGAGGCCGCCGCCCAGCGTGCCCAGCAGCTCCCTGCCAAGCCCAGCAACAAGGTGCTGCTCCAGCTCTACGCCCTCTACAAGCAAGCCACCGAAGGCGACTGCACCGCCTCGCGTCCGGGCGGCTTCGACTTCAAAGCCATCGCCAAGCACGACGCCTGGCACCAGCTCGCCGGCCTCAGCAAAGACGCCGCCCGCCAGCAATACGTGGAGCTGGTCAATGAATTGGCCGGGTAGTGTAGGGTAAGCTTTAGCTTGCCTTCGAAAAACTACCGAAGCGAAAACGACAAAGCCCCGGCCTTGCTACGCAGCAGCGCCGGGGCTTTGTCCTTAATTAGCAGCCGCTACACGACCGGCTTGGGCGCGGGCAGGTCAAACGCCGTGGCGTCGTGCTCGAAGTGGCCCTTGTGCGAGCCGTCGCAGAAGGGCTTCTGGGCGCTGAGGCCGCAGCGGCAGATGCTGATGCGCTGGCGGCCGCCGAGGCCGTAGGGCTGACCCTGGGCATCTACTAGTTCGAAGTCGTCGCCCTCCACGCGGAGCGAGCCATTGGCGAGTACGGTAAGTTTGGTAGGCATGGGTAAAATGTGGTGAGGTTGGCCTCAAAGCTACCACGTCCGGCGCGAGAGGCAGTCTGCTACGTCAAAAATGGCGGCCAGCTTCCCCTAGTCCAATCTACAAGTCCTTGCGCAGCACGTAGTCGTTCATCCAGTACGGGCCAATGGCGATGTCCTCCTCGCGGTGCTGGGCGAAGCCCTGGCGCTCGTAGAAAGCCAGCGCGGGGTTGTGGCGGTTTACGTTGAGCTCCAGGGTGCGGCCGCCGGCCTGGCGCACGGCCGTTTCCACGGCCTGCACCAGCTGCTGGCCCAGGCCCTGGCTTTGGTGCGAAGGCAGCACGTAGATTTTATTGAGGTGGTACACGCCCTCGGGTTTTTCGGAGTAGGAGGCAAAGCCCGCCGCGTGGCCGTCTACATACGCCAGCAAAAACTGGTGGTGCTGGTCGCGCATTTGCTTGCGCAGCGAGGCCGGCGTGTAGATAACGCGGTACATGTACTCGATTTGCTCCTTCGAGATGATGAAGCGGTAGGTGGGCTCCCAGGTGGCTTCGGCCAGTTCGATGATGGTCGGAATGTCCTTTTCGGTGGCGGGCTGGATGCGGAGGGGCGCGGCGGGGGCGCTGGGGCTGGAGGCAGGCATAAACAACAAAACTAAGGGAAAACCGGCCAGGCAGCCGATTTTTGTGCCCTGCCTGGCATACGCAAGGCTCCGCCTACTCGTTGAGTGGCTCAAACTGGCCCGCTCCTTGGTAGGGTGAGGCCAGGGTTTGTTTTATTTTTCCCGTTTACTACCAATGCTCACTCGCTCTTTCCCTTCTGCCTCTACTACTCGCTTGGCCGTGGCTGCCGGCCTGCTGGCCCTGGCCCCACTGGCTGCTAGTGCCCAGCAGGCTGGCGACCTCACTGGCGGCCGCCCGCACGCCTCCGTGCCCCACAACGCGGCCGGTGCCCCCGCCCAGACGCGCGGCAATGCCGACCCCGGCCTGACCAGGCTTATCAAGCAGAGCGTGGACCTCAGCCGCGCCACCGCCGACGAGATGCTGGACCTCTACGGCCGCTTTATCGATGCTGTGCGCGAGCAGCGCCGCCAGTGGAGCGAGCAGGACTGGACCGACGCCAGCGCTACTCTCAGCCGCCTCAATGCCCGCTACGAAGAGGTGCGCACCGGCATCGACATGGAAGACCGCATCCGCATTCGCTCCTGGCAGGGCGAGTTTCGCACGCTGCAAGGCGCGCGCCGCGTCAACCAAAAGCTCGATGAAAAGGGCATCAAGTAGCGCGGGCTTGCAGCTTGCGCCCGAACTACCAGTCTACTACTCACTCGCGGGCTGAAAGCCCGCGCTACTACCTCGCCCGGACTGCCAGCGCGCAGTCCGGGCTTTCCTTGTGCCTAAAAACCGATGACCATTCAGCCCATCGCCGCCGCCCAAACCTACGCCCTGCGCCACGCCGTGCTGTGGCCCGAGCAGCCGCTCGACTACGTGAAGTTGCCCGATGACGAGACGGGCCAGCATTTTGGCGCGTTTGAGGAAAGCCAGTTGGTGGCCGTTATTTCGCTCTTCGTCGGCGAAGATGGTGTAGCTCGCTTTCGCAAGTTTGCTACCGACGCGGCGTGGCAGGGCAGGGGCATCGGGTCGGCGCTGCTGCGGTACACCATTGCGGCGGCGGTAGCGCAAGGCGCTGCTACCATCTGGTGTGATGCGCGGCAAAACACGCTGCCATTCTACGAGCGGTTTGGGCTGCAACCCGAGGGCGAAGTTTTCTACAAAGGCCCGATTGCCTACGTGCGGCTGCGGCGGGCGCTGCCGTAGCCGATGCGAGCTGGCGAGCAAGTAGCGTGACTTGAAAAGGGCGTAGCCAACTTTGTAGCTCGCGTTCGGCCAGGCTCGTCTGGCTGCCCGCGAGCTACAAAGTTTGCGCTACCTGCCGCGCTATCGCCTTCCCCATGAAATTAATCGAAACCCACGCCCACCTGTATTCCGAGCAATTCAAGCTCGACCGCCCCGAAGCCCTGCACCGCGCCGTAGCGGCCGGGGTAGATACCATTTTGCTACCCAATATTGACCGTCGCAGCATCGATGCGATGCTGGAACTAGAAGCCAATTTTCCGCAGACCTGCCACGCCATGATGGGCCTGCACCCGTGCTCCGTCGGCCCCGATTTTGAGCAGGAAATCCAGCTGATTGAAGACTGGCTGGCCCGGCGCCCCTTCGTGGCCGTGGGCGAGTGCGGCATCGACCTGTATTGGGATAAAACCTACCTGCCGCAGCAGCGCGAGGCCCTGCGCGCGCAGCTGCGCCTAGCCAAGCAGTACGGCCTGCCCATTGTGCTACACACCCGCGCGGCCTTCGAGGAGGCGTTTGAGCTGGTGGCCGAGGCGCAGGACGGCACCCTGCGCGGCGTGTTCCACTGCTTTTCCGACGGCGTGGCCGAGGCCGAGCGTATCATTGCGCTGGGGGGCTTTAAGATGGGCATCGGCGGCGTGGCTACCTTCAAAAGCGGCGGCCTCGATAAGGTGCTGCCGCACGTTGGGCTGGAGCATTTGGTGCTCGAAACCGACTGCCCCTACCTTGCGCCCGTGCCCTACCGCGGCAAGCGCAACGAGCCTGCCTACCTGCCGCTGGTGCTGCACCGGCTGGCCGCGCTGCTCGGCCAGTCGCCCGAAGCGGTGGCCGAAGCCACTACCCGCAATGCGCAGGAGCTGTTTCGGCTGTAAAGCGCCAGCTTAGTGTACACATTTCATTGATACACAAGAGTTGGTTGGATTATGAAACATCTTTTCATAATCCAACCAACTCTTGTTCTAAAATACATCCTTATTATTTGTAGCGATGTTGCATGTATGATAATATTCAGTGCGACAGTATTTTGTGTGGTAGGGGATTTGTTTGCATTCATCGCAGCGATTGGTAGCAGTAGCGCATTAATGCAGGGCGGTCAGATTATTTTAGCGGCAAGCTAGTGGTAGACTGCGGTTCAGCTACCGTTCTTTGCGCTATGCTCGTTTCGCTTCCCGATTTGCCGCTGCTCACGCTGCCCACCGTGGCCGATGCGGCGGCCCCGCGCCTGCTCATGCTCTACACCGGCGGCACGGTCGGCATGGCCGTGAACAAGCGCCGTGAGCTGGTACCGATGCCCTTCCACAAGCTCGACCGCCTCATGCCGGAGCTGCACCAGCTGCCCTACCACATCGAGCTGCTGGCCTTCCCCGAGCCCATCGACAGTAGTAACGTCGTGCCCGCCGACTGGCTGCTGCTCGCCCAGCTCATCGGGCAGCACTACGCTAGCTTCAACGGCTTCGTGGTGTTGCACGGCACCGACACGATGGCGTATTCGGCGGCGGCGCTCAGTTTTTTGCTCGAAAACCTGGGCAAGCCCGTCGTCTTCACCGGGGCGCAGCTGCCGGTGGGCCGCACCCGCTCCGACGCTACCCGCAACCTGCTCACGGCCATTGAGGTAGCCGGGGCGCGCCACCCCAGCGGCGGCGCTATGCGTTTGCCCGAGGTCGGCTTGTTTTTTGATGATATTCTAATACGCGGCACCCGCGCCAAGAAGGTCGAGAGCCAGCAGTTTGCCGCCTTCAAAAGCGAAAACTACCCGCCGCTGGCCCGCGCCGGCATCACGCTCACTTTTGCCGACAAAGACATTCGGCCGCTGCCCGCCGCCCCGCTCGTGGTGCACGCGCAACTAACCGAAAACGTGGCCGTGCTGCGGCTGTTTCCGGGCATTACGGCGGCCGTGGTAGAGGCCGTGCTGGGCGTGCCCGGCCTGCGCGGCTGCGTACTCGAAACCTACGGCTCGGGCAACGCGCCTACTGCGCCGTGGTTTCTGGAGTGCCTCGACAAAGCCAGCCAGCGTGGCGTGTACATCCTGAACGTGAGCCAGTGCCAGGAGGGCCGCGTGGTGCAGGGCCACTACGAAACCAGCGCCCGCCTCGGTAGCCTCGGCGTTATTGGCGGCGACGACATCACCACCGAAGCGGCCATCACCAAGCTCATGTTTGTGCTCGGCCTGGGTTTGGGCGAAGCCGAAACCCGCCGCCTGCTCAGCCAGGATTTGCGCGGCGAAATCACGCTACCGTAGGGTGGACAGGCGGAAAAGCAGCTAAAAACACGCTTTTTAAGCTTCTTTGCCTGTGCAGCCGCTCGCTGCCGCACTTTTTCGCCTATCTTTGCAGCCCCATTCAGAGAGGTGTCCGAGTGGTCGAAGGAGCACGCCTGGAAAGTGTGTATGGCTCAAAAGGTCATCGAGGGTTCGAATCCCTTCCTCTCTGCACTAGTCGCATTAACAGCTAAAAAGCCCGCTTGAAGTTAATTCAAGCGGGCTTTTTGCTTGCGCGCCGGGGCGCTTGGCGCCGCCGGGTAGCAGCTAGAAAGCTGCCCCAGCCTAGTACGTATCGAAGGTGAGCGTAAGCGAAAACTCCGGGGCCTGGGCCGGGTTGATGTTGCCAATGAACACGTTGCAGGTGTAGGCCCAGCGGTTGAAGCCGCCGGCGAAGTACTGGTTCAAATCCGGCTCGCCGCCCTTGATGATGCTCAGGCCGCCCGTGCTGCCTTTGGCCGAGCAGGTGCGCGGCTGGGTCGAGTTCAGGGCAAAGCAGCAGAGGTCGTAGCCCGCGTTGGCCTTGTCGAGCAGTGAGACTTTGACCTTGCCGCTGGCCGCGGTAGGGTTGTTGAAGGTGATGCTGGTGGGAATACCCCGTAGTTTGAAGTAGGCTGCGCCGTGCTCGTTGTAGCGCAGGTCGCTTTTGGTCAGCGTAATAGTGCGTGTTTTGGCCCCGGCCGGGGCGCGGTTGCCTTTCCAGGCCAGCGTTTCTTCCGAATAGAGCCGCGCCGGGTGCTGGGGCGTGAGGATGGTGTGGCCGCCTTCGTCGAGCACGTTCAGCACGTTGCTGAACTCGTACACGTCGCCCACCTGGGGCGTGCAGCCAGCTAGCGCCACGTAAAACGTGCCGCTGGTGCAGGCGGGCGTTTTGCCGACGAAGGCCACTTCCTGCGTGGCACGGCCGATTTTGGCTCCGTCCTGGGTGTAGAAGCGCGTGCCGACGCCCGCCCCGCGCCAGACCAGCAGCGCGGGCGAGTCGCGGCCGCCATCCCAGTAAAAGCCCGCCCGGCCTCTATCGACCGACGTAACCCGGACGGTGCGAAACTCGGCGGGGCTGAGGTAGGCCGCGGTGTTGTTAGTAGCCCCGAGCTGCAGGCGGCGCAGGTGGTAGCGCTGGGTGTGGTGAAAGCCGGCGTAGGAGCCCACGGCCGGGTCTGCATTGTGTACCACGGCCTTGGGCCCCGTGCCCGTGACGAAGCGGCTGGCCCAGCACGCTACCCCGTCCACGTCCACGAGGGGCGCGGCCAGCTGAATGCTTTGGTCGCTGCGCCCGCCTACCCAGGCGCTGCCCCGGCAGCTGCCGCCATTCGACACGAAGCCGCGCACGCGGGTGTTCTGGCGCCGGACCCAGCCGTTGAGCTTGTCGTCCTCAAACTCGCCGCCCAGGTCGCCGCCGATGAAGGTGGTGCTGGTGAGGGCCTCGGTAGCCGTGCCGCCCTGGTGGGTCGTGATGTTGCGGTACACCACCTCGTTGGCCACCCAGCCCACGGCGCTGGGTGCGGCGGCGCTGGCCGAGAGCATGGTGCCATTGCGAAACTCGGCGTAGTCGGCGTAGGGCCGGCGCGGGTCGTCGAGGGGCAGGATGCGCGCCTGCCCCGAGCCGCCGCCCGAGGTCTGGGGGTTTTCGGGATAGTCGGCGCGGTGCTCGTAGTCGAGGGGCCGGTCGAGGGTGAGGCGGCCGGTGCGGTAGTCGATGGCTACGATACTGAGCGGGCGCTCGTTGTGCGTGGTGCCGGGCGGGTAGGCCGACTCGCCTAGCACTACCTCCCGCGAATACACCGTGATGCGCGCGCCTTTGTAGTACACG
>CAXYJY010000072.1:0-58393 GCA_964277755.1 uncultured Hymenobacter sp. | reverse complement strand
TCTCTTTAGCAGAGTAATCTCTAACGCCTAGCAGCAAAGCGGTAGAGATGCTTCGACTCCGCTGCGCTGCGCTCAGCATGACGACCCAAAAAACCAGCCGGAGCAACGAGCGGCCCGCGCAACGGGCCCAATTGGGCCCGACGGGACAGGTCGGAGTAGCGCGGACCTACGGCATCCGGCTGATTTTTAAATTAAAAAAGAAATTACGCCAGCGCATAGTACTGGTCCCATACGCGGTCGATGGCACTGATGCCTTCCTGGCTTAGCCAGCTCAGCACCCAGCCGCATTCTTCGGCGGTGGGGGCGCGGTTATGCTTGCCGCGCACCTGCACCAGCCGCCGCTCGGGCGACACTTGCAGCGTGAGCTTGCGGGCCCCGCCCAGCGTGAGCGAGAAGATACCCGCCTGCCCGCGCTGGCAGCGCTGCCGAAACGACGCCACGCAGTGCTGCATCTGCTGGCCTTCCTCCAGCAATTCGGGATAGCTCAGCAGCTGCCGGATGCGCACCCAGTCGCCCGCCCCGCCCACGAAGCCCGGCACCGGCAAGCCCGCCCAGGTAGCGTCAAGCAGCTGGCTGAAGTGTGGATTGGCCCGCCCGCGGCCGAGGCTGCGCTGCCAGCGGGCCGTATGGGCCAGCAGCGACGCTAGCGAGCGGCCCCGCACCGAAAAGCCGGGCTGCGGCGGCTCGGTAGCCGTGCCCTGGTAGCGGCGCAGGCGCACGTAGTCGCACACCGGCCCAAACTGCCAGGCGTCTACCTCGGGCTCAGCCCGAAACAGGTCGAGCACCCCCAGGTACAGCTCATCATCGGCCCCGACAGGCAGGCGGCCCAGCGGCGAGGCCAGCACCACGCCCAGATACTCGGGTGCCCCGCGCTCAGCCAACTGGGCGTAGCGGTAGGCCTCATGGAAGGTGCAGCCGGCCGGGGCCTGCTGCATTAGGTGCGCCAGGCGCTTGCTGAGGTGCCCCGGCAGCCCCGCGAAGCTGCGCAGCGGCTGGCCGCTACCCAGGTGCACCAGCAGGGCACTCGGGCAGAGGTCGTTGCGCAGGCCATCGGGGGCCTGGCCCCAGCGGTGGCGCACCCAGGCCGGCACGTCGCCAAAGCCGTCGAAGAGGTGGCGCACCAGGCTATCGAGCTGCCGAAAGGCATTCTTCGAAGGCGGCTGCCAGTCGGCCAGCTCGCGCCGGCGGCGGGGGTAGTACAACCCCAGCTGCACGAGGGCCGCCGCCAGCTCGGGGCGCGCAAACAGCGCGGTGCGGCGCTGGGCCAGCTGGCGCAGCAAGTGCGCGATGCGCCCGTGCTCGTCGGCCGGGCGGGCGCGGAGGTGGCGGTGTAACTCGGCCAGCACCGAATGCGGCTGGCTTAGGCGGCTGACTTCAACTTGGCCTTCGGCCGAAAACAGAAAATTCAGTTGGCGTGGCAGCGGCCATTTTTCCCAGATGGGGCGCTGGGCCAGGGCCGCGTCGGCGGCATGGGCCACCCGCACGCGCCAGGGTAGAGGTTTGTGTCGGTTTGCCATGGGGGCAGGGCCGGCGGGCCCAGGGGCAGCCGGCTTAAGGGGGTGAGAGTAGCGAGAAAAGCATCGTTTGAGCGGCGGGAGCGTTGTCGTTTTGCATGATTCGGGTAAGATTTTGGCCGGCTGGCAGCCAGCGTGATACAATGATTTTACAACCAAAAAAGGGACAACAAGCAAGCAGCGCCGTTAGGCGGCAATTTTGCTTTCAGCCACTCAGCCACCGCGCCGCCAGCGCGGGCAGGATTCGAACCTGCGGCAGCCCAGCGGGCCACGGAATTAGAAGTAGCGCTGCCCTACGGCACCCTGTTTTAGCCGGGCAGGGTAAACTTCAGCTTGCCGGTACATGCCCCACAAAGCCGGGCAACGGGCGCGGGACCTTTCAGTAAGGTGCGCTAAACACTGCGCCACCGCTGGCCAGGCCAGCGGGCGGGATTTGAACCCGCGCCCTCCTCAATCGCGACGAAGTATGGCCCCGCTACGGCACCGGTTTGTAGTTAGATAGGCAAGCTCAACATTCAACCCAGGCAACAAGCGGTCGGCGGCATTCCCAAAACCAAAGTCTCGGGACGGGAATCGAACCCAACCTGCCTGAAAGCAGGCTTCAACCAGACGAAATAGCGCCTTCCTACGGCACTGAGTTGTGTAGCTTTTAGCGGTTGAAAAATTGTGGAGAAGCACTAGTTGCCGAGCTAATACAAGACGCAAAGGATTGCGTCTCTACAAGCTTTTCGGCAAAGCTGCTTTCACGTCAGAAAGAAGTTTTTGGGTTGGCCCCTCCTCAAGCTGCCGGGGTAATGAGCCGCCTGTGACTGTTGCTCTACCGTTTGAATAATCAGCCATTTGCTGCAACTATCTATCGGCCGAGATAACAATCGAACTTACACCCCGAAGTAACGCCCGGCTACGACACCCGGCAGCGAGAAAGAAATACAGGGCAACGGGCGGCGGGCGCAGTGTTTTCGCCCGTCGGCCGGGGCCGATGGCGGGATTCGAACCCGCGAGCCGCGACCAAAGCCACGCCCGAAAACTTTACCACGAAGTAGCGCCAACCTACGGCACCTGATTGAGGGAGGGGCCTAGCCCCAGGTGTGGAACGGGCCGCCGGGACATCGAGGCCCCGGCGGGTGGCCGTTCCGGCCAACGGCTGCCATTAAGCGGTCAGTCGTGTGCCTAAGCTGGACAGTGTACGGACTGCGTGCATAAGGGTTATCAATTATGTTGCCAATTCTTTAAAATTCAACTCATTTTCAAAAGCACGCAGCACGGTGTGCGGCGGCTTGGGGTCGAAAATGGCAAAGGCCACGCATCGAAAACGCCCCCGGATGGCGGGCTCGGCCAGCGCCTCGGCGAAGAGGCGGGCCACCTGCGCCGGGTCGTTGGCGAAGACGCCGCAGCCCCAGGCCCCGAGCACCAGCGCCTCCACGCCGTGGCGGGCGGCTGCGGCTAGCACCAGCCGCAGCCGCTGGCGCATGGTGGGCACCAGTTGGGGCAGCAGGTGGGGCGCGTTGCGGGCGAGCGCGCCGGCATTCACGGCCGGGGCCGTGATAATGTCGAGCAGCAGCGGCTGAGGCAGCCACTGGCCATCGTCGCAGCGCAGCACAGGCACGCCGGGCGAGTAAATGAGGTAGTCGCTATAGAGCCCGGTGCTGGCAGGCAGGCTGTTATGGCTATACATCTCGCCAAACTGTGTAAGGCATGGGTACAGCCCCGACGACCGGGCCAAGCTTTCTTCCTGGGCCTGGCTGCCACCCAAAAAGCCCCCCCCGGGGTGGCGGGCCGAGGCAAAATTCAGCACCCCTACCCTACCAAACCCGGCCGCCAGCTGCGCGGCAGCTTCGAGCGTGGTAGCGTTTTGCACCCGCACTTCAGCCAGCGGGCCGGCGGGCCACGTTAGCTCGCGCAGCAGGTCGGCCGCATCGACGGGGCGGTAGAGGCGGCTGCCGGCCTGAGCAGCGCGCTGGGCTTCAGCGAAGCCCACGCGGCCGGTGGGGCCGGGGTAGTGGCCATTTTCCAGCGCAGCCAAGGTTTCGCAGGCCAGTTGCTGGCGATAGTCGCGGTTCATATTCTTAGGTTTAATTCTGTCATGCTGAGCGGAGCGCAGCGGAGTCGAAGCATCTCTATCGCTTCGTTGCTTACGGTAGGAGTTACTATGCTAAAGAGATGCTTCGCCTTCGCTGCGCTCCGCTCAGCATGGCAAACGTATTTCTCTTGCGCTGATAAAGTCGGCCGGGGGTTCCGCTTGATTGCCCGGCCGGGCCGCTTGGGTTACAGCTCGATTTTCTGAATTTCGGCGAGCGCATCGCCGCCGTTTTCGAGAGCCGCCAGCACATCGAACACCTTGTCGGACCAGCCCGCGATGAGGGCCACGCCGTGCTCGGCGCGCACGTCGAGCGGGGTGGTGCCGTGGCCGGCGAGGTCAAAGAGGTACAGGCGAGCCTGCGGGGCCACGTTGGTGCGGTAGGCGGCCCATTCCTGGGTTAGCGTGCGGTCGTGGCCGGTGCTGTCCCAGAGCTGGCAGTCGGTGAAAATCATGACCTTATCGACTACCTCGCGGCGCTGGCGCAAGTCCTGAATCACGAGGTGGCCGTTGGTGGAGTAGCCTACTTCGCCCTCGCGGCGGTAGAACTCCTGCACGTTGCGCAGCACCTGGCCTTGCGGCAGCCCGATGCGCTTCCAGCGGTCGCCAAACATGCCCGTAACTACGTGCTGGCAACGGCTTTGCAGCAGCATCCCCAGCACCAGACCCACGTCGTAGAGCAGCACTTTGCTGCGCGGCGAAATGGGTTTTTGCATCGAGCCCGACACGTCGCAGGCCACCACCACGCGAGTGGTGCCATCGAAGCCGCGCAGGTTGGCCACGCTGGCCGCGATGGCCGCTTCGAGCGCCGCCAGTACCGGAGCCGCCGCGCCTTTATCCAGGGCCAGCACCTCGCGGTAGGCGGCCAGGAAGCGGAAGGGCAGCTGCTTGGCGCGGGCTACCTGGCCGGGGTCGGCCAGGATGACGCAGGCGTGGGCCAGTACGGCGGCGCTCACATTGGCTTCCAGCAAGTTGCGCAGGTTGCGCAGCAAGGCCATGTAGCCGAGGCGGCCGCTGGTAACGAGGGTTTCCCAGGTGCGGGCCACGGCGGCGGCGCGCTCGGCGGGCGAGGCATGGGCTACCTGCCCGGCGGCCGACAGCTCGGTTTCCCAGGTGTAGGGCGTAGGCAGGGTGCCGGCCACCAGCTGGTCGAATGCGGCCTGCTGGGCTTCGTCGCGGGGCTTGGGGTGCACCAGGAATAGGGCATCGCGCAGGCGCACGGCCCCATCGCGGTTGTACTTAGCCAGCTGGTAGGCGTCGAACTTGTTGAAAGCCAACGCTAGGCCGTGCTGCATCTGCTTGGAAAGGCGGCCTAGGGTTTTAGTCCCACTGCGGCCGTTGGCCTGGGCATAGAAAGCCAACAATTCCGGGATTTCGTCGGCCCGCTGCACCACCCATGCCACCAGGCGGCTCACCAGGTTGTCGCCCCGGTGAATGCGGGCCAGCTCCACGGCCAGCACCAACGGTACTGAGCGCAGGTAGAGCTGCTCGCGGGCGTATACTGCTAGGCGGGCCACAAACAGCGGCTCATTCTGGGCCACCAGCTCGCGCAGGCGGGTCAGGCGGGTGTCAGCCTTTTCGTAGAATTGGTCGCTGAGGGCAGCCGTGGCGACGGCGGCGTACAGCTCCAGGGCCGGGGTGAGCACGTAGGCCGGCGCGCCTTCGTGGTTGCGAACGGGGGTATGCGGCGCTTTACGAAAGTTGAAGTTGAAGCGCATGGGTAGAGGGAAGTAGTAGTAAGGAATAGGCAATAAATTGATTACGCAGGCAATTCTCTTACTTGCAAAGGCAACACTTTTCCCGGCGAATAAAAACGCATTTTTATTCGTTTAGTAATTACACAAAAAAGCCCGGCTTACATGACCAGGCTTTTCAATGCGCGCTACGGCCGGTAATTACCGGCGTTTAGTTTGCAAAGAAAAAGTATGGCTCGCCCGCTTGCCCCAGCTGCTAGCGGGCTGGCTCGGGAGCTGCGGCAACGGATAGCTGGGACGGATAAAAGACATCGGGCAGACAGGGAATAAGCGGCTAAGGAACCGACTAAACACAAAAAAACCCGAGCTTACTAGCTCGGGCAGTGGCAGTTCTAACCTGGGGGTTAGCGACGGGCACATGTACCGAGCAGCGGCAGCCGTTCTGGCTGCGTCTTATCCGAATTCCGGCGGCTGAGTGTGAGGTGATACATGGCGTTATTGCTTTAGTGTGACAAAGGTAGGCAAAGGAATTTTATATTCGCAACCACTTTACAAAATATTTTTTTAATTATTTTCTCACAGTAGACAGTTACTTCAAATCAATTCACAATTATTTACCCTAATTACGAGCAGCTATTCTAACATTTCAAGCCGTTGATTATAGTAAAAACCAGTTCGACTTATCTCATCCAGTATTTTTGCCGCGATGGCTGATTCTTACCTTCCCGAGCGCCGCCCGCTACCCACGCGCCAGCCCGCCAATGAGCCCGCCGGCACCCCGGCACAACAGGCTTTTCGCCAGACTATCCGGGCAGTGGAAAACCTGCGCGAGCAACTGCAAACTTTACGTGCGGCGCAAGCTGCCACGCGCCAGACCTACTGGCGGCAGGTAGGCCCGCTGGCCGCCGATACCGTGGCCGCCCGCCGCGCCCTTTACGAGCCCATGGAAACCGCGTTGCTCGGCGGCTACCTCAGCCGCGCCGAAGAAGCGCAGGTAACGGCGCTACTGCTACACAACGCGCAGAGCCTACAAGAGCGGTTTGGGGAGGATGAATCGGCCATGTTGGCGCGCTACGCGCCCACACCTACCCCACCGCTGCCTGCCGAAGCCAAAGCCGATACCGCTACCGCCTTACCGCCCCTGCACGAGCGAGCCGCCGCTACCGCCCGCGAGCGCCGTCAGCAGCGGGCGCAGGCCGCTCGCGCGGCTAAAGCTAAGCAGGCCGACCCCGCCGGCCAGGCACTACTCCAGAATACCAAAGCCGCCTACCGCCAGCTGGCCCGCCTGCACCACCCTGACCGCGCCGCCCTGGCCGACGCTGCTACGCAACAAACCCAGACTGAGCTGATGCAGCGCATCACGGCGGCCTATGCGGCCGGCGACCTGGCGGCGCTACTCGCTCTACTGGCCGACGCCCCCACCAGCACCCCGCACACCGCCGAGGCCGACGACCTGCTGCGGCGCTACACCCAGGCCCTGGCCCGGCAGCAGGCGCAGCTCAGCCAGCAGCTGGCCGCCGCCCAGCACCCAGTAGCCGACGCGCCCTGGAGCGGTACCGAAAAGCAGCAACGCACCCGCCTGCGCGAAATCAAGCGCAGCCTGCGGGCCGAGACGGAATACTTAGGCTACCTTTTGCGGCAACTGCACGAGCCGGCTTTTCTCAAAAACCTGCTGCGCGAACTAAGCAGCCGTGGGCAAAGCGGCTTTTAGAATAGACTTGGGCAAACTGCCTTTTGAATTTTTTATACTTTTTTGTACGAAAATTCAGGCTGCCAGCTGAGTCTACATTATTACATCATCAAACCATCATATAATAAGCAAGCCCCGGTGAAGCCGTCCCAATGCTGGAACGACTACACCAGAGCTTTTCAGGCAAATATGCTACGAAGCAGGCACTCCTCTATTGCTCACTTACAGCCCAGGGAGTCTACGGCATCCTGCACGGCCTTGGCGCGGAAGGCGGGCGCGGTGCCAGGGGCGTGCAGCAGCCGCAGCAGGCTCAGGTATTTGCGGCGGCCCTCGGCCAGCATGTCGGCGGGCACTTCGAGTGGGAAGACGCCGAAGGGCTCGACTTTTTGTACGCCCACCAACAGGAAGCGCTCGGCCCGGAGGGCATCGGTGTAAAAGGCGGCCTGCCGGTCGTAGTCGTAGGCCGAGCACTGCCAGCGGAAGTGCTCGGCATCGCGGGCCATCGTGGTTTTAAAATCGACTACCGTGTAGGGCTCGCCAGGCTGGTCGAGCACTAGGTCGGCGCGCAGCTTGCAGAGCGTACCAGTAGTAGGCTCGGTAAAGACGGCGCTGCGCTCGGTGAGGCCGTGTGCAAGTAGGCGATTGAGCTCGGTATTCAGCTTCACGCCCTCCACCAGCCACCAGACGAGCGTATCGTTGAGGCCCGGCTGGCCGGCCTGATACTCGTCGGGCTCCAGCAAAGCGGTGTGAAAGGCCGTGCCGAAGCTCAGCGCGCCCGAGCCCGAATCGGTGCGCGGGGGGCGGCCGTCGAGGGCGTTGCGCAGGCGCGACAGGTCGGAGTTGGCGATGGCGGGCAGGGCGCGGTAGTCGTCGTAGGAGACGCGCAGCAAATCGGGACGGGCGGCGGGAGCAGGCAGGAGGTCAGGCACGGACAGGTAACAAGAAAAAGGGGTGGAAGGTACCATCACCGACCGGTTTGGCCCGATTTATTTCAGCCCCATCTTCCTAACGCAAAAACGCCCCGGCAGACGTGCTGCCGGGGCGTTTTTACTTATTTTTCAGCCTAACCAACTGGCTTATCGACCGTTGCTAATGAGGTAGAGCCGCAGCTGCAGGCGATTGAGAGTGCGCCGGGGGCCGCCCAGCACCACGCGCTCGGGAGCCGTGGGGGTGGTAGTAGCCAGTAGCATTCCATTGTTGGGCACCGCGCCGCTGAGCACGTTCTGGCAATACGCCAGCACCGACCACGTATAGCCGGCCTGCGTAATGCCGTCGCGGCTGGTAACGGTGGGGTTGTAGGTAGCATTGGCGAAAGCCGTGCCCTGGTGGTTGTTGCGGTCGGTGGTCGACACTGCCAGCGTAGTGGGCGGGGCCAGCGCCAGCCGGTTGCTGAGCGTAGTGGCGGGCACTTCCGCCGTCATAGCCGCGTTGGTAATCACGAAGTTCTGCCCAAAGTTACGCAGGTCGAGCAGGTACGGAATTTCAATCTTGGTTTGCAAGCCCAGCAAGCCGTGAATATAGGTTTGCTGCCCGGTCAGCGCCGCGTCGACTTGCTGTAGCGAGGTCAGCGTCGATAGCGGGCTACCCAGCTGCGGCGCTTCTACCTGGTAGAAGTGCCGCGCGCTGTTGATGTTGAACGTGTGGCTGATAGCCGTCGCCACATCGGCTGGGTCGTGGTAGTAGAGCACCACACCCGCCGTAGCACCATTGGCGCTCACGTTGAGGCGCACCAGGGCGGCCGCATCGTTGGCACCCGGCTCCAACGAGATGCCGGGGTAGCTGCGGTCCAGTTGCTCCTGCGTGGTCAGGCGGCCGGCTTTACCATCGTTCATCAGCCGGTCGCGGTAAGCATTGTCGAGGCGCAGGCGCAAGGTACCCAGCGTTTTGCGGGCACGGCGCGGCGTGAGCGAACTAGTCAGTGCCCCCCCGAAGCGGCCTGCCATTGACGTGATTTTGGGCGAGGCAAAGCCAAAGCTCGTAGCCGGTATGAACGAGGTCAATTCGCGCACGTTCACCAAGGTTTGCGTCTGGGTCGTGTCGCCGTAGCGGTACGTGTCGGTGGGCAGCACCAGCACGGCCGAGTCGGCTACGAGCGTAGCCGCCGGCTGAAATGCGCCGCCCAGGTTGAGCGTGGTGTAGCTAGTGGTTTTGATGGGCCCCAGAATGGGGTCCTGGTAGCGCCCTACCAGCAGGTAGTTGGAGGTAGACGTCACTACCGAGTCGCGCAGCACCGTAGAGGCGCGAACGGTCAGCGTATCAACCAGGTACGCGCCGGTGGCCGTATCTACGCTCGGCAAACCCACGCCGATATTGGCGGCGGGGTTGGAAGAGCAGCCCGCCGCACCCAGCAGCAGGCTCAGGCCCAGTAGCAGCCGGCCCCAGCCAGCGGCCAGGGGCCGGCTGAGTACTGCGTTATTCCTGGGCATCGTTCGGGGCGAAGCGGTAGAAGTCGTCGAGGCGGGTCGAGCCGTTCACGCCCAGGCCTACGTAGCCATAGTTGCCGATGCCGAAGCCCACGGCATTGTTGCGGGCCGTGCCGGTAGCACCCGTGCCGGTAGCCCCGCTGATGGGGTTTTTCAGCGTCCAGGCGTCGTCGATGGGGCTGTACTCGTAGCAGCTGGTGAGCGTACTGCCGCCCAGCGCCACGTAGCCTTTGTCATTTACGGTAAAGGCCACGGCCTGCGAGCGGGCCACGCCGCTGTAGTCGTAGGTTTCGGTCGAGTTGCTCACGCTGCGCAACTGGCGCTTAAGCGTCCATTTAGGGCCTGCGGCGTCGTAGGCGTATACGTCGACTACATTGGCGCTGTTATTCGAGCCGCCCACTACGTAAAACTGGTTGGCCGCTACAAACGCCGAGGCACCGGTGCGCTTATCGCCGGGGAAAGGCACCGGCAGCTGCGACCACGCGCCGTTGTTGAACTGGTAGAACACGTTGGTGTTGTTGCTGCCGTCGAAACCGCTACCCACGATGCCCACGTTGTTGAGGCTGCCACCCACCGCGCCGTAGAGCGTTACGGGCAGCGAGGCCACTTGCGTCCAGCGGCCTACGGTGGTAGTCGTGGTGGTGCCCACGGTGGTGGTGGTGTTCTGGGTGGGGTCGAACTGCCACACGTCGCTCAGGTAGGTGCCGTTGCCGTTGTTGCCACCGCCTACGTAGCCTTTGCCATTGGCCGTGAACGCCACCGCCCCGTAGCGCGCACCCGCCGCCGTGGGCATGGGCGTCACCTGCGACCAGCCGCCCTTGGAGGGGTCGAAAGCGTAAAAGTCGTTGAACGCCGTGGTGGTGCTAGCGGGGTTGCGGCCAGTGCCGGCGTAAGCGATGTTGTTGATAACGAAGGCCACGGCCTCGGAGCGCGCGGGGCCCGAGTAGGTGCTGCTGCGCGTCCAGTTGCCGTACACCGTGGTGGTTTCACTCTTTTTGCAGCTGCCCAGCCCGAGGCCGGTGATTACCAATGCCAGGGCCACAAAGCGGCCGGCCCGCAACGAAATATTTTTCATGAAAAAGTAGAAGGGTAACGCGCCTAAGAGTAGGCCGACCGCCCAAGTGGTTGCGTCGGCGCTGGTTAAAAAATATTGTTTGTCTTTCCCTAAAGCCCTGCAAGGTACGGCGGCTGGCGCTTTTACCCCAATTTTCATCGCCCAACCCCGGCATTCTGTCGATTAGAAGACGAGTGATTTTTTGTCATTGCGAGCGTAGCGAAGCAGTCGCACCTGTTCAGCCGCGCCGTTTGGGTTCTACTCTGGTGCGATTGCTTCGCTACGCTCAGCATGACGCAACTATCCCCCCTCCACCTCACCTAGTCGAACCGAATGGCCACCATGGGCTTGATGCGGGCGATGAGGTAGGTAGGAATGAGCACAGCCAGGCCCGAGGCCACCAGCGTGGCCACGTTGAGCAACACCATCATGGCAGGGTCCCAGGAAATGGGCACGCGGTCCATGTAGTAGTTTTCAGGGTCGAGCGGAATGAGTTTGAAGTAGTACTGCAAGGCGCAGAAGCCCAGCGCCACGCCGTTGCCGATGAGCAGGCCGCGCAACGTGATGGCCACGCCCCGGAAGAAAAACATTTCCCGTATCTGGTTGTCGCTGGCCCCGAGCGCCTTCAGGATGCCTATCATCTTGGTGCGCTCCAGTATCATGATGAAGATGGTGGCGACCATATTGAAGGTAGCTACGAAAATAATGAGCACCAAAAAGATAATCACGTTGCGATTAAGCAGTTGGAGCCAGTCGAAGAGCTGCGCGTACTGGTCGGTGACTTTATCAATCCGCACCTCGTAGGGTAGTTCCTGGTTGAAGGCGTCGAAGGTGCGGTCGAGCTTCTTGAAGTCGCGCAGGCGCACTTCGAGGCCGCCTACCAGCGAGTCGGGCCAGGCATTGAGCTCCTGCACCTGGCGCAAATCGCCGAGCACGTACACCTCGTCAAACTCGTCGAGGCCGGTCTGGTAGATGCCCGATACCCGGAACTTGCGCACGCGCGGCGGCTGCTGAATAAAGTAAAACAGCGCCTCGCTCCCGACTTTGAGGCGCAGCTTGTCGGCCACCTTGCGGCTCACCACGATGTCGTTGCTGGCGGCCGTGTCGGAGTAGGCAATGAACTTGCCATCCACCATGTTCTGGCGCATCGAGTTGGGGCCGTGGCGCTCGCTCACGCCTTTCAGCACCACGCCCAGTACCTCGTCGGTGGTTTTGATGATGGCCGTTTTGCGGGCAAAGGCCTGCACGGACGCTACCTGCGGGTAGGCCGCGAGGCGTTGGCGCAGGTCGGGCTCGGAGAGCGGGGCTACTTCGAGCGAGTTGGTATTGTCGTAGCGCGAGAGCTGAATGTGCGACCCGAACGAGAAGATTTTGCCTTGAATCTGCTCGCGGAAGCCTTGCAGAATCGAAAACGACACGAGCATGACGGCGATGCCCAGCGCAATGCTGACGGTAGCAATGCGGGTAACCGAATGGGTGAACGAGCCGACGTCGGCCCCGTCCATTTTGCTTGATATGTAGCGGGCGATGTTCACGGGCGGGTGTAAAGCTACGGCCGACCCAGCTTTGGCGGCCCGCCTTGCTACGCAGGCGCGTAGTTTTGGGCTATGATAACGCGGATTTTACTTGGCGTAGGGCTGGCTTCCCTGGCGTGTAACCCCAACCCCTCCCCTCCGGGAGAGGGGAGCCTATCGTCCTTCGACGCAACCAATCGTCAGGCTCCCCTCTCCCGGAGGGGAGGGGCCGGGGGTGGGGTAACCGCGCCCGGGCAGCCCACAATGGGCGCGGCGCAATTGCCCGCCTACCTGCCGCTGCTGGCGGGCCAGCGCGTGGGGCTGGTCGTCAATCAGTCGTCGCTGGTGGGGCGCACGCACCTGGTCGATACCCTCAAAAGCCGGGGCGTGAACCTGACGGCCATCTTCGCGCCCGAGCACGGCTTTCGGGGCGAGGCGGCCGACGGGGCCACCATCGCCGACGGGCGCGACGCCCGCAGCGGCGTGCCCGTGCGCTCGGTGTACGGCAAGACCAAGAAGCCGACGCCCGAGATGCTGGCCGACGTAGACGTGCTGGTATTTGACATTCAGGACGTAGGCACGCGCTTCTACACCTTCATCAGCACGCTGCACTACGTGCTGGAGGCCGCCGCCGAGCAGGGCAAGAAGGTGGTGGTGCTCGACCGCCCCAACCCCAACGGCGCGGTAGTCGATGGCCCGGTGCTCGACCCTAAGTACCGCTCGTTCGTGGGGCTCGACCCGCTGCCCATCTGCCACGGCCTCACGGTGGGCGAGCTGGCCAAGATGATTAACGGCGAAAAATGGCTGGCCGGCGGCCGGCCCTGCGCCCTCACCGTCGTGGCGCTGAAGGGCGGCTACACCCACGCCACGCCCTACCGCCTGCCCGTGCGCCCCTCGCCCAACCTGCCCACCGCGCGGGCCGTGGCACTCTACCCCTCGTTGTGCCTCTTCGAGGGCACCAACGTGAGCGTGGGGCGCGGCACCGACCGGCCCTTCGAGGTGGTGGGCGCGCCCACCCAGCCCGCCACGCGCCCCTACCAGTTCACGCCCCGCCCCAATGCTGGCTCCCCTACCCCGCCGCTCAACGGGCAGCTCTGCTACGGCCTCGACCTGCACCAGCCTGCCCCCGGCGAGCCGACGCAATTTTTCACGGTAAAGTATCTACTTGATTTCTACCAGCAAAGCACCGACAAGCCGCATTTCTTTACCAAGTATTTCGAGCAGTTGGCCGGCACCGACTCGCTGCGGGCGCAGGTGGTGGCCGGGCGTAGCGAGCGCTACATTCGGGCCTCGTGGCAGCCGGGGCTAACCAAATTCAAGGCTATTCGCCAGAAGTATTTGCTGTACCCCGAGCGGTAGCAACGCAGGCACTGAGCATCAGGCATTGGCCGCGCCAGCGGCAGGCACCAAAAAAGCCAGCTCCGGGGCAGGAGCTGGCTTTTTTTAAGCTAAGCTAGCGGGCTGCTAGTGCGTGATTTGCACGCGGCGGCGCTCCACTACGGTGCCATCGACCTCGATGTGGAGCAGGTAGAGGCCGGTGGGTAGCGCGCCGGTGGGCAAGCTCAGCGTGGGCGAGGTGGTAGCCTGCTGGGCCTGTTGCACGCCGTAGCTGTCGAAGAGGCGTACGGTGTAGGGCGTGGCCGGAGCCGCGCTGTTGGTCGTAGTAGCCGAAGCGCCCCGGACCGCCATGCCGCGCTGGGCACTGGTGCTGTCGGTTTGTTCTACGGTCAGCTGGTTGTCGGCGGGGTTGGGATACACGGCGTACATGGGGGTGGGCCCTTGGCAGTTTTCAAAACGGGCCACGTCGCTGATGGTATTGGTGCCGCAGTCGTTGGCAACCTTTACCGTGAATGCCTTACTAGTGGCGCTGCCGCCGCTTTTCACCCGAAACCGGCCGTAGCCGATGCCGGCCAGGCCCGTGCCAGAGTAAGTCAGGCTAGGGTCGTAGTTGTTGATGACGTACCACACGATTTTATTGCAGGGGTCGGAGGCTACCTCGTCTTCGGTATAGTCGATGGGCTCGGGTGACCCGATGTAAATGCGCCGGGTTAAACTCATACGACCGCATTCGCTCTCGATGGTAGCCGTGAGGGTGGCGGGCCCCACGCTACCTGCGCCCGTGAAGGCCGTCGTAAACGTGGGCGTATTGTAGCTGTAGTTAGTGGTAACGCTGGCGGCCGTGTTCAAAAACCAGGTAACGATGGTGCCGGCTGGCAGGCCGCTGATGCCGTAGGTGGTGCCGCTGGCACACACGGCATTACTGCCAGTAATGGCGAAGGTAGCCTGGCAGTAGCCCAGGCAATTTACGTTTTGGGGCATTTGTTCCATCTCCCGGAAGGCCCACTTGCTGTTTTGCCCGTTCCAAAGGATGTGCGTCAGGTTTTCGCGCACGCCGGTGATGAAGTTGGCAAACGGCGTGTTGCGCGGCGCGGCCGGGGGCGCGGTATTGGTGTAGGAGGCCGTGAGGTCCTGCGGGGTCAGGGCCACGCTGTTGTTGCCGATGTCGAGGGCGCTGGTGGTGGGCACAAAGCAGAACGTAGGCTTCACCATTGCCTGCACACCCGCCACGGGGATGCTGCTGCTAATCTGGCTTAGCGCGCCATTGCTTACCTGGTTGATGTCATAGGTGCCGCCCGGCGCGCTGTCGTAGGCCAGCATATAAGTTTCGGAAGCGTTGCTGTCTTCGTATTCGAGCAAACACGTGGTAAACCAGCCAAACACGATGTCCTTGCAGATGTTAAAGCGCCCGTAGAAAATGTTGCGTTGCTGCTGGCTGGGCAAGGCATGCACCTCAAAATCGACGCTGCCTTCGTAGTCGCCCAGCGCCATGATTACACCTACTCCTATACCGACCAGTAGGCCAATGGGACCCGCTCCCGCGAAAGCGGCTCCAACCCCGGTTAGTGCGCCAAGCAGGAAATTACTGCCGTTAGCCAGCCCGCTATATTGGCTGTCGAGTAGTCCGTTGCCTTGTATCTTGAGTAGCTGCGCGTAGGGGCCAAACACCTGCGGCCGGCCGCACTCCGAGCCGCCGCTAGTGGCTACGTTGCGGCACTGCTGCGGGTAGCCGAGCTGGTTGTACTCGCTGAGCCAGGAGTTGTGCAGGTTGCCGCCGCGCGGGTCGGTTTGGTAGATGAGGAGCTGCTGGGTGGCGGGCTCGTCGAGCAGCTTGGCAAAGCGGCCCAGCTCGGGGTTGATGGTGCCTAGCTTTATGAGGCCGTAGATGCGGATGTCGGCCACGCTCTTCACCATGTACTGAAAGCCCAGCGGCACGTTGGCTCCCTGGTGCGGGGCCTCGTGCGAGATGTAGAGGCGCGTTTCGTGGGCGGGCAGGCTGGGGTTGGCGGCGCGGCGCACTTCCATGTCGCGCAGGGCGTAGCGGGCCACCAGGCCGCCCATGCTCATGCCCATTACCACGTTTTGTTGCCGCACGCCGTTGAGGGGCTGCTTGGTATCGTTTACCCATTGTATCAGCCGCTCGGCTAGGTAGGCGTTGCGCTGGATGTAGTCGGTGCCGTTGTCGTAGTCGAGAAAAATAAGGTCGTACTGGCCTACGTCGCTGAGTTGCTCGCCAAAGTTCACTTGCACTGCCGACTGCCCTTGTCCATTGGTATATAAAACGTTTATGCCACCAAGTACACCTCCATTAACAAAGCTGTTATAATCATAGTCATATCGTGGGCTGTTCAGCGCACGACTAGCATCGTACCCCTCCAGAACTATGAGCGGCTTGCGAATAGTCCCTGTATTGTTGCCGTTAGCATAAGCCACTGTGACTTTACCGCCAGCCACTCCGCCATTGTAAGCCCGCGTATCGGAGAAGAGTGCGCTGCTGTGGCGGGTTATGACGCCATTGTTGCCGTAGCGGGCCGCGCTGGCGTCGGGCTGCTGCACCTCCAGGTGGGCCTGGCTGAGCAGCACGGTACCATCGGCGCAGGTGAGCTTCAGGCGCAGGGTGTAGCTGCCGTTGGCGGCGTAGCTGGCCCCGATAGGCTGGTCCCAGCCCACGGCCCGGTAGCCCTGCCCGTCGTCGGCGTCGAGCTCCAGGGCCGTGATGGCCGGGGCGGCGTTGGTGAAGCGCAGTAGCGCAGGCAGCTTAAACTGCGGCGTGCGGGTGTCGAGCACGGTCTGGAGCGGGCACAGAGCCACGAGCGTGTGCTGCTCGTAGGGCGAGCGCGGGCGGTTGGGAGCATCGTAGAGCTGCTGGCCGCTGCGCGTGAGCAGGCCCGAGGTGCCGGCATCGGCCCGAAACTCGTCGTAGCGGGCCAGCAGGGTGGCCAAGCTCACGACGGCCGTATTCTGCTGGGCCTGCTCGATGCGCTGATTGGCCAGCAGCAGAGAGGGCAGCGTAGCATTGCCGTTGAAGGTGCTCGTTTGCAGGGCCATGTAGAGCAGGCGCCAGTCGAGCGGGGTATGCACCTTGTTAGCCGTCGTGAGGGCCGTGCCCTGGAAGGGGTGGTAGTCTTTAAGGGCGAAGCCGTAGTTGACGAGCAAGCCCGTAGCTACTTGCGAGCGGTCGATGTGCTGAAAGATAGAGTCGGCGTGCTGCTGCCAGCGCGTGGGCGGGGCCAGCGCCTCGTCTACAGCCGGGTCCGAGGCACTAAACTGGGCGAAGCTGGCCGTGGCCCACGCATGGAGCAGCAGCAAGAGGAGAAGTTTTTTCATAGGGCAAGGGGGTTGGGAAAATGGGGAAGAAGAAATCAGAATTTGACGTCGAAGCGGCCGTTGGTGACCTTGAGCGTGTCGCAGCCGCCAGACTCGTAGAGGGTGAAGGCAAACCGGCCTGAGGCGATGCGATTAGAGCCGTCGAATTTGGTTAGGGTCACTTGACCCGTTTTGATGTAATTGCCTTGATAAAGGCAGGTATACTGTTTAGTTGACGCATCAACATTGAATTCATTATTCGTACTAGCAAAATTTTGCCTGCGTGGTATCAGCGAAAAGACTTGCCCATTGAGAAGTTTACCATTCAGTAGTAGCTGAATAGCGTAGTCTGGTTGGGGCACTGAAGTTTGTCCTACAATGCGCAGACTAGTTATTGCGCCAGTCCAATCGCCTATTGCTAAGAAGGGGCTTTTGACGCTCATAGCCTTGCCATTGACGAGGCAGCCAAAAGTGCCGGCCCCGGTCTGCGTTTCGGCGGGCAGGGCGGCGAGCGGGTCGGCGGGAGTGGGCGGCGTGGGGTCGGGGTCTTTTTTCTTGCACTGGGCCAGCAGCAGCGCCAGCGCCAGCAGGAGTAGGAGGTTGGCTTTCATAAGGAAGTGGATAATATTCAACAAACGTACACCTTATGGCTGACAAAACAGCTCACTTATTGCTATCTAATAATCAATTATTTTAACGCCTGTTTTCACCGGGTTTTCCGGCCCATTGCTGGCCCAGCCGCAGCGGCCCGGTAAGGCGCGCGGGGCTACCTTCGCCGCTTCGTTGGCCGCTGGTGCGGCCGGTGTTTTGCCGTAGCTATGCCCCTTCCCCTTCGCCTTATCTTCATGGGCACGCCCGATTTTGCCGTGCCCACCCTCACCGCCCTGCTCGCGCTGCCCGAGGCGCGGGTGGTAGCCGTCGTCACGGGTCCCGACCGCCCGGCCGGGCGCGGGCGGCAGCTGCAAGCCTCGGCCGTGAAGCAGGCGGCCCTCACCCACGGCCTGCCGGTGCTCCAGCCCACCAACCTCAAAGACCTGGCGTTTCAGGCAGAGCTCCGCGGCTACGCGGCCGACTTGCAGGTAGTGGTGGCCTTTCGGATGCTGCCCGAGGCGGTGTGGAACATGCCGCGCCTGGGCTCGGTCAACATCCACGGCTCGCTGCTGCCGCAGTACCGCGGCGCGGCCCCCATCAACTGGGCGCTCATGCACGGCGACCAGGAAACGGGCGTCACGAGCTTTTTCCTGCGCCACGAGATTGACACCGGCGACCTGATTTTGCAGTCGAAAATCGCCATCGCGCCCGACGACGATTTTGGCTCGCTCTACGACAAGCTAAAAGTGCTCGGGGCCGAGCTCGCCGCCCGCACGGTGGCCGCCATCGCGGCGGGCCACGCGCCCAGCACGCCCCAGCCCAACACCCCTGACCTGCGCCCCGCCCCCAAGCTCACCAAGGAAACCGGCCGGCTCGATTTCACCCGCTCGGCCTACCAACTGGTCAACCAGGTGCGCGGCCTCAGCCCCGCCCCCGCCGCCTACACCGCCCTGCCCGATGGCCGCGCCCTGAAAGTGCTGCGCGCGGCCGTGTTCGCAGAATATCCCATCGGAGCCGCTGTCGGCACCTGGGCCACCGACGGCAAGCACTACCTGCGCGTGGCCACGCCCGGCGGCTGGCTCGATTTGCTCGACGTGCAGCTCGAAGGCAAAAAGCGCATGGGCGTGGCCGAGTTTCTGCGTGGCGTGAAGCTGCCGGGCGTGGCGCTGGCTGGCTAGCAGCAATTACGTTCGTCATGCTGAGCTTGCCGAAGCATCTCTACCGCACCGTTGAATGATGCGGCAGAGATGCTTCGGCAAGCTCAGCATGACCGAATACTATTTACCTAATACCCTCCTCTTCTATGCTAGCCCTCATCGTAGCCGTAGCCGACGGCAACCGCGTAATTGGCCGCGCCGGCCAGCTGCCCTGGGGCCGCCTGCCCGCCGACCTGCGCCACTTCAAGCGCCTCAGCCTGGGCCACCCCGTGGTGATGGGCCGCAAAACCTACGACAGCATCGGCCGCCCCCTACCCGGCCGCCCCAACTTAGTTATAACCCGCCAAGCCGGCTGGGCGGCCGAAGGCACCGAAACCCTACCCACGGTGGCCGCCGCCCTGGCCCGCGCCGCCGCGCTGGCCGGCCCCGAAGGCCCGGTGTGCGTGATTGGCGGCGGCGAAATCTACCGCGAAACCCTACCCGCCGCCGACGTGGTGTACCTCACCGAAGTGCACGGCGCATTCGAGGGCGACGCCTACTTCCCGGCCCTGCCGCCCGCCGAGTGGCGCGAGGAAAGCCGCGAGCGCCACGAAGCCGACGACCAGAATCCGTATGCCTACAGCTTCGTGACGCTGCGGCGGCGGTAGTAGTAAGTGAGCAGGTGAGTAAATGAGTAAGTCCCCGGTAGCACATTGCTGACTACCGGGGACTTACTCATTTACTCACCTGCTCATTTACTACCTACCGCAGTAGTACGAGCTTGCCCCAGTCTTTCTGGAAGCCCTGGTCGCCGGCGGTGCTGCGCTTGCTGAACTGCCCGCTGGGGTCGCTCAGCGACACGCGGTAGAGGTAGGTACCGTTGGCGAGGCGGTCGCCGTACTGGTCGGTGCCGTCCCAGGCGTAGTCGGTGATGTTGTTGCCGATGTGCAGCGGGCCGAGTTCATTCATGAAAATCTCGCGCACTACCTTGCCGGCCAAGGTCATAATCTGGATTTTCATGTCGCGCGGCAGCTCCTGGCCCGTCACCGTGAACACGAAGCGCGCCTTGCTCGTGACGGGGTTCGGGTAGGGAAACACGTTGGTGATGGTTGACTGGCTGATGACCTCAAACTTCACCTGGTAGTTCTGGGTGCCGGCGGCGCTGCCCGCGCGGTCGCGGCCCTGCACTTGCAGCGTGTAGGTGCCATCGGCGAGCGGCGTGGTTTTGCCGGGGTGGTATTCGAGGCGGGCTACCGAGCCGGCCTGCGAGGTCGAGTCGACCGAAAACTGAATTTCAGGGTTGTTGAGCGTGCTGATGAGCGTGGAGGTCGGCGCGCCCGGCTTTTGCAGCAGCACCGTGAAGGCTGACGCCTCCTTGAGGCGGCGCAGGTTGTCTTCGTCCTTGAGTTGAATGTTGATGGCCGGCGTGGGCGACACGATATCACCGTTGAGCAGGTGGCGGCCGTCGAAGGCCACGTCGAGCGTGGGCGGCACGTTTTTATCGAGCACCGAGAAGGGCGCGAGCGTCAGCGTATTGTTGAAGAAATACAGCTCGGGCTGGCGGCTCTGGAGCGGGTTCACCGTGACTACCGGCGTGAGCGTGCCAAACTTGCCTATCACGTTCAGCTTCACGGGCACCGTCATCACCGAGTCGGCCTTGAGAATGCGCGGGGCTACGAAGGTATTATTGGCCACCGACACGCCGCTGGCGTTCAGCAGGTCGATGCGGGTAGCGAGCGGGGCCGCGAAGTCGAGCCCGCCGATGTTCTCAAACTTCATTGGGAAGCTAATGCTACCCGTGCCGGCGGCCTGCGCGGCCAGCGTAGCGGGGTCGTAGTCGGCGGCGGCCACGAGGTCGCGGCGCACGGTGCCCTCGGGCAGGGCCTTGTAGGTCACGAGCCATTGCTTCAACTGCGGCGGCACCCGGTTCACCGAGTCGCTCAGCACCAGCTCCAGCTGCAAGTACGGGTAGGAGCCCACCGGCACATTGCTCAGATTGAGCGTTTTGGCCGTCACGTTGGGGTAAAGCACGGTGGCCGCGTTGTTGGCATCGAGGCCCAGCACGCGCAGCGTGTATTTGCCGGTACTATTCTCGCGCTTGATGACGTTGAAGAGCGACTGCCATTCCTTGGCCGGGCCGATGCGGGCGCTCAGCACTTTACCGGCCTGGCCGGGCGCGCGGGCCGTGTCGACGATGCTCACCAGCTGCGAATAGCTGGCCTGCGCCAGGCTGCGGTCGGGGCCCTGCTCGCGCACCAGCAGGCCGCCGGCGGCCTGCTTTTTGGCCAGCAGTACCCACGGGTCGCCGTTGCGCAGTTGGCCGGCGGCGGCCAGCTGGCTGCCCAGCATGGTAGTGAGCGCCGTGCGCAAGCTGGCCGGGAAGGCCGCGTAGCGCAGGCGGTTCATGCTGATGAGGGCCACGTAGGAGCCGTCGGGCACGTTTTGCAGGAACGTAATGAGCTGCTGCTGGCGGGCGGCGCTGTTGTTGAGGTTGTCGAGCGTATCGCCCGTTATGCTGCCAAAGTGGTAGAACGACTGCGCCGGGCTGCCGCAGGTATAGTATGGCCCGCCGCCCACGGTGATGCGCTGCAAGGTGCGGCCGTCGAGCACGGCCAGCAGCAGGTTGGGCGAGCCGATGCCGCAGCTGGCCACCGAGGGCGGCGAAGTCAAATCGGTGCGGATGCCGTAGCCCGTGCTGAAGGTGCTGGCCGCGCCCACGCCCCCGCCGCCGGCCGTGGTGAGGCCGATGGGCAGGCGCTGGTCGGTAAAGCTCCAGCGGCCACTGGGGGCTGCCACGGCTACCTGCTGCAGTTGGTCGCGCCGCAGCTGGGCGTAGTGGCTTTGCGACCAGCCGCTGGGCACGGTCGAGATAACCCGGAACGAACCTACCTGCCAGCTGGGGTCTTCCTGGGCAGTGGGCGCACTCAGGCGCACGCGCCAGTACCACACTACCGAGTCGGGCCGCGCGCCCACCAGCGCGGTGGGCTGCCAGCTCACGGTGGGCGGGCCGGTGACGAGGCTTTGCTGGAGCTTGGGGCTGTTGAACGTAGCCACCGTATCGACCTGGAAGTCGTAGCCGCGCACGGCGGCGGCGGGGTCGTTGTTCTGGGCCGTGAGGCGCGGGCGGCTGGTATTAACAATGGCAAACTCGGTGGGCGTGAGCAGCGTAAGGCTGCCCTGCAAAAACGAGTAGTTAGTAGTGGCCACGTTGTTGGTCTCATCGAGTTCCGCTACCTTGTTGCGGTAGTCGAGCTCTACCTTGAAGGTGTTGTAGCCGTACACGTTGCCCGTGTTGTTCAGCGTAATCGTGTAGGTTGTATCGCGTACCCAGGCCTGGCGGAAAGTCCGGGTCAGCGTTTGGGTGGCTTGGCCACCGCTGGCATACGTGCGCGTCACCCGAATCTCAATGGAGTCGGTAGTGATGCGGGCCGGGTTGCTCACCCCCACTCGCAGCACAAACGGCGCGGTGGCCGAAATAACGCTGGCCCCCGGGGCTGGGGCCACCGACAGCGTGGCATTGCTGGCGATAAAATCGGGCTTGGCCGGGGCATAGAGGCGCAGGGCGGGGTCGCCCTGCCAGGTAGTAGCCAGAAACTGCTCGGTGGCGGCGGCCACGTTGTTCTGGTAGAGTGGCGTCAGCTGCAAGCGGCGCACGGCCTCGCCAAACACCCGCGTCACGGGCTGCCCGTACCAGTCGGGGTCATTGAAGAGCAGCTTGTACACCAGGTCCTGGGTTGGGTCCAGAATGTGGGCATACGACTCGCAGGCCTGCGCCAGCATCCCCACCGAGCCTTTTTGGGGCGACAGCAGCCAGCTCGGGCCGAAGGTAGGCGCCTGAAAGAAGCAGTCGCCGGCCGCACAGCCGTTGTACATCATCACCGGGTAGCGGCCCGTGTTGCGGTAGTTGGTGGCGGGGTCGTTGATGTCGCCGATTTCAAGGTTGAAGCGCGTGGGCGAGCCGTGGCCGAAGTACTGAATCACCGACAAGCCGGTATTGAGCTCGTTGGCGATATTGACGGTAACGGGCAAGCCGGGCGCGGTTTTGCGCAGCGTAGTTACCGTGCCACCCAGGTAGGGCCGGCGCACGCGCTGGGCATGGCCATCCATATAGGCCCCAAACTGGGCAAACTCGTTGACGTTGAGCCCACCCACCAGGTGCAGCACGTTTTTGCGCCAGTCCTGCGGGGCCGAGGCGCTGTATGTCGTAAGCTTGTCCTCGTGCTCGCGCAGCTTATTGAGGTAGTCCAGCACCTCCTGCGGGGTAGTGGCAGGCACACGGCCAGTAGGCAAGCGGGCCACCAGGCTGTTATTAGGCCAATCGGCCGACAAAAAGTTATCCGAAGTTGAGGACGTGGAAGTGGGCACCAGGTCCAACCCTTGCTCGCCCAGCGCGCGGGTAGTGATGCCCGCGTTTACCCCGAAGTAGGTCGACAAATCGACCATACCCGGCGTTACGCCCGCGCTCAGGCCCTTGCCCAGCAGCAGCAGGTATTTAGTTTGCGTGGCAGGCGAGGCAGCGGCGGCCCACAGCGCGAAGTGGCGCAAGGCCAGCACCGAGCGCTCGCCGTAGTGAAACTGGTCGTAGAGCTGCGGGGCCGTTACCATCAGCGTATCGAAGCGGCCACCGGCCGCCGAAGCGCGGTACTTGGCGTATTCGAGGGCGGCGTTGGGCACGGTGCCGGCCGCCTTCATCAGCTTGGGGTGGGTGATGATGATGAAATTGGGCGTGGCCGCGTTGAGCGCGCGAAAGTTGACGCGCACCGGCGCGGGCGGGGCCAGCCAAGCCGACGCATCGGCCAGGAAGAGGCGGCGCGTCTGGCTGCTCGTGGCATCCGGAAAAACAAAGCGGCGCGCGGTGCTGCCCGGCGTTTGGGTTGCCGTGGCGGCAATGCGCTGCACGTTATAGGGGTCGTGGATGTCGTAGCCTACCACCGAGGCCGGCACGTTGGCCAGCTCGTAAGTGGCCGGGCCGCCTAGCAGCGAGTCATTTTGAAACCACAGGTTGCGCCGGTCGCTAAACCACACGCTTTGCTGCGGAGCCGTGAGCTTGAAGTAACTCAGCACGAATACATCAAACACCGGCCCCGTGCGCTGGCCCACTACCGAGCCCCGGATTTCTACCTTGCCATCGGCCCCGATATCGCTAGGGTTCAAGGTATAGACCCCCTTCTTGAAATTGTAGTTTTGATACACCAGCTGCCCCAGCTCGCGCGCGGCGCTGGCCCCGGGCGGCATCACCCGGATGCTGGTAGTGTGCTGCCCCACCGGGCCGCCCGGGCCACTCACGTCACTGCGCCCTGCCGCGCACACCTCGGCCCGGATGGGCCGCGCGCCCGCCGTCGTTACCACGGCCCGCAGCAGGCTATCACTCACCAGCGGCAACTCGCCCTGAAACGACCAATCTGAGAAAAAGCCCTCGCCGCTGTTCAGCCAGGGCATGTGTACCGTGCCTTCGGAAGGGGCTTCGTAATATTTATCCTTGGCCACCTTCACCACCGTTTGCATGCGCGTAGCGTGGGGCGTGCCGCCGGCCGCCACGGGCTGGGCCATGCGCTTGCCGGCGCGGCTACCCCAGGTAATGAAGTAGGTTGCCGTGTCGGTGTAAAAGCTGTAGTACTGGTGGGCCTGCTCGGCGGTGTTTTTATAATAGTCGCGGTCGAGCACGCCATCGTTGCGCTGGCCGTAGAACTCGAGGTAGCTCGTGGCATCGAGGGTAGCGGCGTTGCCGCCCTGGTACACGGCCACTTCCTTACCCCGCCGCCACAGCTGAAACTGCGTGGGCGCCACGCCCGTGGCGTTGAGGCTACGCAAGTAGTTGTAGTCGAGACGGTAGAGGCCGTCGCGCCACACTTTTAGTTTGTAGTAGGGCTGGCCGGCTACTATCCATTCGTTGCCGTAGGGGCCCGATTGAGCGTGCGCGCCCGTGCCCAGCAGCAAACCCAGTAGCACCAGCAGCCAGCTCGTAGTAGTGCGCCCAAACCGCCGCTCCCCAGTGTAGGATTGTGTCATAGCGAGAAGAAAAATAAAAGGGCCGGCCGCCGCCGGCCCCCAGATAACTAGCTAGAAGTAAACGCAATAAAGCTTAATTAGTCATGCGCAAGCCGCCCGTCCGGCTGCCAAAGCCATAGCCCAAGCTCACGATGAGCGAGTTGACGTTGGCAGTTTCATCGAGCGCCAGGCGCGAGAGGGCCAAATCGACGCGCAGACCGCTGAAGGCCACGCCCGCGCCCAGGCTATACTGCCCTTTCCACTGCTGCGTCCGGTCAAAGTTACTTATTTTTTGATAGTTGCCTACCCCACCGCGCAGGTATACCAAGTTGTGGTAGCCGATTTCAAGGCCCAGGCGCGGGTCCACGCTCACGGGCTTGGCCGACACGAGCGTATTGCGCTTGCCATCGGTAGTGGCCTCAAAGTCGGCGGCTACCAAGGCCGTAAACTGGGCGGGCAGCTTAAACTGGTAGCCCGCGCCCAGCACCAGCCGAGGCAGCGTTATCTCGGTCGAGTTCACCGGAATCTGGTCGCCCACGGCCGCCGAGGCCTTGAACTTGTCGGCGTCCACGCTCCAGGCGTTGAAAGTAGTTGTGATATCGCGGGCCATGAGGCCCAGCCGCCAGCCTTTATGGTTATACTGCACGCCCGCGTCGAGGCCGAAGCCGTAGGCGTTGGCATACGAGCCCACATTGCGATAAATGAGCTTGGCATTGGCCCCCACGCTCAGGCCCTCGGGCCCCAGCTTACGCGCATACGACAAGAGCAGCGCGTAGTCGGCCACCGAGAAGTAGGTGATGCGGCTGTAGTCGATGGAGCCGTCATACTGATTGATTAGCAGGCGCGTATCGGCGATATTATCGACGCCCGTGCGCAGCAGCGTGGCCCCGATTACGCTCTTCTCATCGAGCGGCATGGCGAAGGCGGCGTAGTCGTTTTTCACCACTCCCGAAAACAGCTCGGAGTGCATTAGCACACCGTCGTACTTGGCGCTGAGGTTGGTGAGGGCGGCGGGGTTCCAGTAGCCGGCGGTGGCGTCGGTGGCCAGGCTCACCTGCACCTTGCCCATGCCCAGCGAGCGGGCCCCCGCCCCGAGGTTCATAAACTCGTTGCTGTACTTGGGCGTGTTGGTTTGGGCGTGGGCCGCGCCGGCGGCCAGCAGCAGGCCGAGGCCTAGCGCCCATGTGGTGTGCCCGAACCGGGTAGCAGCGGAAAATTGTAGCATAAAGAAAGGTCAGACTAGGAAAATCGGAACCGCAACGCAAGTTACTGCCCATTAGTGCGCGGCAGAGCGCAAGCGCGCGGCCTGGTACGGTGCCACGCGCCGAGCGGTGGGGCCGCTACTCGGCCGCCCATACCAGATAAGCGCGACCGTAAGCCGCCTGGCCGGCAGCGTGCCGATATTTTTTAGGATTATTCGAAGCACACTGGGGAAATACTGGCTTACGGATATTTTTTTTGTTTTTGGTGAAATTTTATTTATACAAAATATAAGCTACTGATGGTGAGACAGCCAGCGCTCACTTAACTGGTACTTTAAGACGGGGCACTCTATTTGGTGAGAAAATAAATTATCAGCGCCAGCGCTCGTTGCAACAAAAATTTTTACGCCGAGTATTATGCAATACAAAGTACCTGTACTACATTTGTACTGTTCCTCACCTACTACTAGCCCATACCGCCCATGAAATTAGAGAACACCCAGGTGCAGATGCGCAAAGGCATCCTCGAATTCTGCATCCTGGAGATTATTGGCCGCGGGGAGGCCTACGCCAGCGACATGCTGGAGGAGCTCACCCAAGCCCGCATGATAGTGGTGGAGGGCACGCTCTATCCGCTGCTCACGCGCCTCAAGAATGCCGCCCTGCTCGACTACGTCTGGAAGGAATCGACCTCCGGCCCGCCGCGCAAGTACTATACGCTCACCGACTCGGGCCGCCAGTTTCTGGAAGAGCTGCGCCAGACCTGGGAAGAAATGGCCCTCTCGGTGGGCATCATTCGCCAGCCCCGCCGCCCTGTTTAATCACCCTGCATTTCCGCCCCTCTTTCAGCCTAAAACTGCCGCGCTTCGCCGCCTGCGGCCTTTCCCATGAAAAAGAACATCAGTATCAACTTGCAGGGCATTATCTTCCACATCGAAGATGATGGCTACGAAGTGCTGAGCCGCTACCTCCACGAGGTGAAGGCGCACTTTGCCAGCTACCAGGGTCACGAGGAGATAGTGGCCGACATCGAGGGCCGCATTGCCGAGCTGTTTTCAGCGCGCCTTTCGGCTGTGAAGCAAGTCATCACCCTCACCGACGTGGAGGAAATGACCGCCAAAATGGGCCGCGTGAGCGACTTCAACACCTCGCCCGACGAGGACGACGAGCCTGCCTACGCCGAGCCCACGGCCGCCAACCAGTCGGCCGGCTTTGGCCGCGGCTACGCGGGCGGCGCTACGCCGCTCTACGGCGAGCAGCGCGCGGCCGACGGCCAGCCCCGCCGCCTCTACCGCGACCTGGCGCACCGCAAAATCGCGGGCGTGTGCGCCGGCCTGGCGCAGTACTTCCTGGTAAACCCGCTAGTAGTACGGCTTATTTTCCTGGCCTTGGTGCTGCTGCCTAATGTGTTCGGCGTGTACGACCACATTCCCGGCACGGGCGTGTTTCGGCATCGCTTCGATTTTGGCGGCATCGCGCTCATTGCCTACATCATCCTCTGGATAGTACTGCCCAAGCGCAACGACGCCCCCGCCCCCATCGACACGCTCGATTTTGGCGGCTCGCTCACCGGCCGCCGGCTGTTTCGCGACGTGGATAATGGCAAGGTAGGCGGCGTATCGGCCGGCCTGGCGGCCTACTTCCGCACCGACGTGGTGCTGGTGCGGGTGCTCTTCCTGGTTAGCCTGTTTCTGGGTGGCTCGGGCTTTATTGCCTACCTCATTTTGTGGGTAGTAGTGCCCGAAGCCCGCACGGTATCGGAAAAAATGCAGATGCGCGGCGATGCCGTCACGCTTTCGGGCATCGACAACACCTTGCGCAGCAATGCCTCTGAAAGCGACGCTACTACACCGGCCGGCAGCCGCTCGGTGGGCACGTTTCTGGAGGGCGCGGCGCGCAGCGCCAAGCCGGCGGCTTCTTTCCTGGGTACCGTTATTCGCTGGCTGGTGGGCGGGCTGCTGCTTGTGTGGGGTAGCTCCTGGCTGTTTGGGGTACTGATGGCGCTGGGCGCGGCCTTGAGCATCATTCCTTTCACGGCGGTAGAGCACACGAGCAACGGCTTTGTGTTCGACAACGAGTTTGGTGAGCTTGTCCGCAACCTGTCGCCCTGGGGCGCGATGGCTGGGGCGCTGCTCGCCGGCATTCCGGCCGTGGGCCTCATCCTGCTGGGCTTGCGGCTGATTATGCGCCGCTGGATATCGGGTCGCAATACCGGTCTGATACTACTGGGGCTGTGGCTACTAGGCGTAGTAGGCTCGACGGCCGCAGGACTGCAAGCCGCCCGCAACTTCCAGGCAAAGGGCAGCTACACCACCACGCAACGCTTTCCGGGGCTGGCGGGCCGGGGCATCGTGCTCGACTCGCGCACCCATGAGGAAAGCACCAAATGGATAAACCTTGACGTGGCCGTGGCCGATAGCGGCGCGGCCCCCTACGTAGAAGAAGAGTTTCGGGCCAGCGGCCGTACCGAAGAGGCTGCCCGCCTCACGGCCCAGCAAACGATGGTATATAACATCACGCAGCGCGATTCGACCATCACTTTCGATGAGGGCTTCCGGCTGAAAGATGACGCGCCCGGCCGCAACCAGCGCCTGAACCTCACGCTGCACCTGCCCCTGGGCAAAGTGTACCGCCTCACACCCACCTTCGTGCGGCTGCTCAATGATGCTGACTTCACCAGCGGCGAGCGCCCCGACACCAATACCGACACCGACCGCTCGTACCGCGCCCGCTTCACCCGCGAGGGCAAGTTTCAGTGCCTCGACTGCCCGGCTTCGGATGATGAAAGCGCCGATAATGACAACGACAGCGATAACGACGGCGACGAGGTAGTAAACATCGACGCCGATGGCACCAAGATGAAGCTGCGCGTAGACACCGACGGCGATGAGCCTACGGTACGCATCAGCACCAGCGCACCCAATTTCAACACCGACCCCGGCCACTACGGCACCGGCCGCAAGACACTCAACAGCGGCGACGATTTCAATGAAGTGGAAGTGGCCGGCGTGTTTCGGGTGGTAGTGCGCCAGGGCGACGGCTACAAGGCCGAGGCTGCCGGCCGCACCGGCGACCTCGACGACGTGCGCCTCGAAGTGCGCGGCGACCGGCTCCTCATCCGCAACCGCCGCAACACGGGCTTTCTATCGGCCTTCGGCAACCGCCGCAACCCGATACTGGTAACCGTGACGCTGCCGAGCCTCAAGCGCCTCGAACTGAGCGCCGCCGCCCAGGCCGACGTGAGCGGCTTCCGCGACGAAGACCTGCGCGTGAACGCCAGCAGCGCCGCCTCGGCCCGCCTCAACGTTGACGTGCCGCACCTCGAAATCGACCTCAGCAGCGCCGCCCACGCCGACCTCAGCGGCACGGCCAACGAATTGTCGGTAGACGGCTCCAGCGCCAGCACGCTCAATGCCCTGGGCCTGCGCGCCGGCACGGCCTCGGTCGACCTCAGCAGCGGCTCCGAAGCCAAAGTGCGCGCCACCGACGTGCTAAAGGTAGACCTCAGCAGCGGCAGCCAGGTAAAATACGCCGGCAACCCCGCCCGCATTGAGAAAGACCTCAACAGCGGCAGCTCGCTGGAGCAGGTGAAGGAGTAGCCAGTTAGCCAAGCAAATAGCCCGGCCGCGACGCCCCTAGGCGGGCGTCGCGGCCGGGCTATTTGCTTGGCTAACTGGTTGGTTGCGCGCGGGGCCGGCACGCTCACCAATTGCACCTAATTTTCCTTAGTGCGCCTGCCACAGCGCGATGCCCAGCGTAGCCCCGAGGTACCAGGCGCGCGCGCTGTACGACTCTGTGTTAAACGAAAACTTTGGCCCAGCCTGCGGCTGCGGTGCGTAGCTGAGGATGCGGTAGTCCTCCCGGGTTTGCAGGCGCCCATCCACAGCCAGCGTAGAGCGGCCCTGCTGCACGCCTACTTCTAGGTAGGGCAGCGAGCCAAATGGGTAGGCATCAGGCACGGAGCTACCGTCCAGAAACTGCCCATTGGCATCGTAGTAGGCCAGTGTGGCCTCGGAGCTGCCCAGCGCGATGGGCGTGCTAATGCCCGAGCCCACGAAGAAGCGCTGGCCGCGCCGGGTCGAAGACCAGAAGTAGCGGCCACCCAACCTCATCTCCAGCAACGCTACCTGGTTATTGAACCGGGCTACCAGCCCTGGGCTCGGCGTGGCCAACTCCTGGCGGCGGCCAATGCGCGTGAGCAGCCCCGTGAAATGCAGGGCCAAGTGCCGGCCAGGGGCCAGAATATCAAAAAACATTCCGCCAATGGGCCGGATTCCGCCGCCTACCCCCAGGCCGGCCAGGGTGGTCGTAGCGCTGGCTGGTGCGGCCTGTAGCTGGCCCGCTGTGTAGCGCCCGCCTGCCACCAGCCCCAGCGTAAACCCTCCGATGAGTTGCTTATGAACTACTTGCCGGTACTCGATGCCCGCCTGCGGCGGCGTGGCGCACCGGCGGTTGTAGGCCTGCACCACCGCCACCAGCGCCGATGCCTCAAACCGGCCAATGGCCTGCACCGCCGCCGGGCAGTCGCCAAAATAAGTCAGCAGCTCGCCCTGGTAGTTGTTGCCATCGGCAATGGTTTGGCGGCCCTGCTGCTCCTGGAGGTAGTAGCGCTCGGCCAGCTCCAGCACCGGCTGGCCAGCGCGCCGCACGTAGTAGTGCTGCACATCAGCCACGGCCGTGCGCAGCAGGCTGGCGGGGCCATCTACCAGCACCTCCGCCAGAAAGGTTTCGGGCTGGGGCCTGCGCGTTAGCCAGGTAGTCAGGTAGCTCAGTTGCTTCTGGGCGCCGCGGTCCAGGGGCAGGGTTTCGAGGCGAAAAAACCGCCCTTCGCCCAAGCGAAAAGCCCGAAGTTCGGGCACGGCATAGGTTTTAATGTCGGCCCCGGCGGCGGCCCGGAATCGCACTCGCGTGGGGGCTTCTTCCCAGGCGGCGTCTTCTACCTCGCCGCGCAAGGTGTCGCCCTGCGCGAGCAGCACCCAGCCCGGCCGAAATACCTGGGCCTGGGCCGGGTGCGCGGCCAGGGCCAGCCCCAGGCTCGCCAACAGCAGTATCGGTGTTTTCATAAGGCGAAGATGGCCCATCGGCCGCCTTCATCCTGCTCACCCACCTATCTGCTTGGCTTTGTAGCCTTCTTTCAGCAGCACTTCGAGCACCTTGGCGCGAAAGTCGCCCTGCACTACTACCTCGCCGTCTTTGGCGCTGCCGCCTACCCCGCACTTGGTTTTGAGGAGCTTGCCCAAGGCTTGCAAATCCTCATCGCGGCCCACGAAGCCAGTGATGAGCGTCACCTGCTTGCCGCCGCGCTGCTTTTTATCGAGTTGCACGCGCAGCTGCTGCTGCTGGGGCGGCAGCGTGGTGGCCTCGCCTGCCTCGTCGGTTTGGTAAGTAAAATTGGGGTTCGTGGAGTACACCACGCCTTGGCGCTGGTCTTTTTTCATAAAGGCAAATTACACCGCTGCTGGCTCTTTGGCCATTGCCGCCTGAATGCCGTCCCAAAGGGCCACGCGGGCAGCCATGCCCTGGCGGGCTACCTCGGTGGCATGCTGCCAGCGCTGCGGGTCGGTGCCGCAGAGGTCGCGCACCATCTGGTGAGCCAGCGGGGCGTGGTGGTCTTCATCGAGCTCGATGTGGCGGTTGAGGTAGTAAATGAACGTGTCGAGCTGGCCCGGAAAGCGCTGCCCCAGGTCGGCCACCAGGTGGCGGAACATATCGGGGATAACATCTTCGCGGCCAAACGTGAAGGCCGCCGCCACGGCGTGCGGCTGCCCGGCCGCAATCACGGCGAAGGTGTGCTTCACGAAGTCTTGCACGGCGGCCGGGGCCCCGGCGGCGGCCAGGGCGGCGGGCACGCTGGCGCCTTCGGCCAGGGCGGCGAGCAGGCGCTCGGCGGGCGCGGTGTCGGCCCCAGCTTCGCGCATGGCACGCAGGTATAGCTCGAAGTGGCTGGTGGGCTGGCCTTCGGGGTCGAGGTCAGTTTCTTCTTCCAACACGATGTCGTTGATAAGGCGGCGAGTAGCGGGGTTGCCCTTGGGCACCCAAGGCAGCTCCACGCAGGTAAGGTCGCGCTGCAAGGCCTTGAGCAGCGACATAAAATCCCACACCGCGAAGACGTGGTATCCCATGAATGTCCGCAGCTCAGCGAGCGACTGAATGCGGCGGTACAGCAGGTGGTCGACCATGCGCTGCCGCGCCGGCTGAAGCTGCGCCTGCAACTCCTTTATAAAATCCTGAGCCATTTTCTTCTGGTTTAAATCAGTTGATTTTGGTAGTGCCAGCTTAACAGTTTGACTTGGTAAAAAGCTTCGATTCAGCTCAAATTAAAACTCACTGGCTGTCATTGCGAGCGTAGCGAAGTAATCGCACCCGAACGGAACCTGAGCGGCGCGGCCGAACAAATGCGATTGCTTCGCTACGCTCGCAATGACAGACAAGTAGCTTATTACCCTATTATACGGCCACTTCCAGGGCCAGCGGTAGCAAGTCAAACGCGAACTCGGTGCCGTGGCCCAGGTAGTCGCCATCGGCGTGGCAGCCGATGGGCGCGGCGGCGCGCACGGTGGCGTGGCTGGTGTGGCGGTAGGCCGCGCCGCCGGTGCGCGGCAGCGTGCCCAGGGCCATGCCCAGCATCACCTGCACGGCGCGCCAAGGGGGCAGCGCGTCCATGAGGCACATGTCGAGCAGGCCATCTTGTAGGTTGGCATCGGGAGCGATGTAGGCGTTGTTGCCATACTGCGAGGCATTGGCGAAGGCCAGCACGTAGCAGTCGGTGGCCAGGGTCTGGCCGTTGGTTTCAACCACTATCGGCACCGGCTCGAAGGTGCGGTACTCGCTGAACGTCACGCGCAAATACGTGCTCAGCCCGCGCGAGCCGGCCTGGGCAAATACCTGGCTCCCCCGCGCGTCAAACCCCAGCCCGGCCGTGCAAAAAAACGGCCGGCCATTGACCCGCCCCACGTCCATGCGGCTGAAGCTGGGCTGCCGCAGCCGCCGTAGCGCGGCCCCCAGGTTCAGAGGCACTTTGAGGTGGCGGGCCAGCCCGTTGCCCGAGCCGCGCGGCACGATGCCCATGGCAGTAGTGGGCTGGTGCAGAAGCCCCTGGCCCACCTCATTCACGGTACCATCACCCCCCACGGCCACTACTACGCGGCAGCCTTCGGCGGCGGCTTCGCGCGCCAGTGCGGTAGCGTGGCCGGGGCCCTCGGTGGGGCGCAACACGTAGTCGCCCTGGGCTGCGGTGCCAAAGTGCCGCGCCAGCAGCACCGGAAACTCGGCCCGGCGGCCGGTGCCCGCCGTGGGGTTGAAAATAAAGCAGGTACGCGGCATACTTATCTATAATGACAAATGACTAGTAACGAATGAGTAGTCATTCGCCACTAGTCATTTGTCGCTAGCTATTAGTCACTAAAAACTAGCCATTCATTTTCTCGCCCAGCTTCTGGATGAGGTCGGCGGTGCGGGTCGAGTAGCCGGTCTCGTTGTCGTACCAGCCCACTACCTTCACCAGCGTGCCGTTGGTCGAGGTCAGCTCCGAGTCGAAGATGCACGAGTGGGGATTGCCCACGATGTCGATGCTCACCAGCGGGTCGGTGCTGTACTCCAGAATGCCTTTCAACGGGCCTTCAGCGGCCTTTTTGATGGCTTCGTTGATTTCCTGCTTGCTGGCTTCTTTCTTCAGAATCACGGTCAGGTCGGTGGTCGAGCCGTCCGGAATGGGCACGCGCATGGCGATACCATCGAGCTTGCCTTTCAGCTCGGGCAGTACCAGGCCCACAGCCTTGGCAGCACCCGTGCTGGTCGGGATGATACTGTAGGCAGCGGCGCGGGCGCGGCGCAGGTCTTTGTGCGGCGCGTCTTGCAGGTTTTGGTCCGATGTGTAGGCGTGCACCGTCGTGATGTAGCCTTTCTCGATGCCGAAAGCATCGTTCAGCACCTTCGCCATCGGGGCCAGGCAGTTGGTCGTGCAGCTGGCGTTCGAAATGATAGTCTCGTCGCCGGTCAGCGTGTCTTCGTTCACGCCGAGTACTACGGTCGGGATGTTGCCGGTAGCCGGGGCCGAAATCACGACCTTCTTGGCACCGGCGGTGATGTGCTGGCCGGCGCCGGCCTCGTCCACGAAGCGGCCGGTCGATTCCAGCACTACGTCTACGCCCATGTCTTTCCAGGGTAGCAATTTGGGGTCGCGCTCGGCGAGGGCCGCGATGTGCTGGCCGTTCACGGTCAGGCTGTTGTCGTCGTAGCTCACGGTGCCATCGAAGCGGCCGTGTACCGAGTCGTACTTCAGCAGGTGGGCGAGCGTTTTGTTGTCAGTCAGGTCGTTGATAGCCACAATCTCCACGTTGTCGCGCCCGAGCAGCGACTTGAAGGTGAGGCGGCCAATGCGGCCAAAGCCGTTGATGGCGACTTTAATTTTTGCCATGGTGTTGGGAAAAATGGAAGTAGAGCGGGCCGCCTGAGCGGCACCAGTGAAATGTAGGGCGAAGGTAAGGCTTGAGGCGAGTTTACCGCCCATGAGGTCTTACCTCTCATACCCGCTTCAACAAGCAAGGTAGCCGCGCAGTTTTTTTTTAGCTGAAAATCAGCGTTCTTTTAGTATTACCGCATTTTTATCAAGCCCAGCATTTGCTTTAAAGCCTTGGCGCTGTACCTTTGCACCACCAAAACAAAAACGGTCCGTTCGTCTAGGGGTTAGGACAGTAGATTTTCATTCTACCAACAGGGGTTCGATTCCCCTACGGACTACTAAATGCTGTTTATCAGCCACTTATAATAAAAAGCCACTTCGCTTCGGAGTGGCTTTTTTGTTTCTGCCAAGCTGGCATTTCTCCTGCTCGCGCCGGGCCAGCTGTATGCTTCATGCAGCCGCCGGCCCGGCTTTTTGCTTCTCTTCACGTCACGGCCGCTGGTACACGCGTACGTAGTCGATTTCGTAGCGGCTGGGCAGACTGGTGGCGGGTAGCTCGCCGCCACTGTCGCCGCCCAGGGCCAAATTGAGCAGCACGTAGTGCGGCTGTTGCATGGGGTTGAACTGGCTGCCGTCTGCGTTTATGGTGTTGACTAGCAGCGTCTCGTTCAGCAGTTCGTCATCGACGTAGAGGCGAATGGCCTCGGCGTCCCAGTCCATGCGCCACACGTGAAATTTGCTATTCCAATCGGGTGCAAAGCTGGCCACGGGCCTGCTTTCCCAGTGCCACTTGGCGGTATAGGGCTTGGCCGTGCCGCTGGCTACGTTGGCCAGAATCTTACCTTGGTAATACTCCATAATGTCGATTTCACCGTTCGAGGGCCAGGGCCTACTCACGCCCAGCGTCCAGAACGCGGGCCAGAGGCCGGCGCGCGTGTCGATGCGGGCACGCATCTCGAAGCGACCGTACTGCCACTGCTGCCGGCCGCGGGTGTTGAGGCTGGCCGAAGTAGCGGTGATGGTGGGGCGGCTGGTGCGCCAGTCGGTGCTGCCGGGCTTGTACGTGGGGTTGGGACGGTTTTCGACTTTAGCCTCAATCACTAGCAAGCCGTTTTCGCAACGGGCATTATCGGGCTGGTACCATTGCAGCTCGTGGTTGCGCACGAAGCCGGTTTCGAATTGCCAGTTTTTGGCATCGGGCGGGCCGGTTTTCTTAAACTCGTCGGCCCAGACCAGCTTGTATTTATCGGCGCGGGCGGGCGCTGTCGCGCCCGAGGCCGGGCGGGCGGGCGGGCCGGGCGTCCAGTCGAGCACCTGCACGGGCTGGGCGGGCAGGTTTTCGAGGGTTTCGCCGTCGCCCTGGCCGGTGCGCTGCACAAAGAGGCTGAGCACGCCCTTCTGTTTCCAGCGCTCAGTGTCATAGCTGGGCTCCCAGTTGCCGACCGAGGTAGTGGTGAGGTCGGTAGCAGTCCACTGCTTTTTACTTAAATCCGGACATTGCAGCACCGAGGCGCGGTCTTGCCGCTCGGCATCGCGAAAGAGCAGGTAGGCGGCCGTACGACCTTTCTGGGTCGAAACCAGCAGTTGCGGGCGCGAAATCGGAATCTTCTTCGTGCCCACCCCGCTCAAACTGAAGGGCGTAGTACGCTGGCTAATCTGGGTGGTCCGCCACTGCTTGCCCTGCAAGTAAATGAGCTGATATTGCGGCACCTGCGTGCCCTGGGGCCGCCAGTAGCTGGCGATGTAGGGCGTGCCCTGGGCATCGGCCGTGATGGCGGTTTGGTTGATGAGCTCCGAGTTTTGCGGGATGCGGGCCGCGTACTCGGCCGTGGCCTCGGTAATGGGGAGCGCGTACGGCTCGCCGGTGCTTTTCTGCCACGTCTTGCCGCCGTCCGTCGAGCGGGCGTAGGCCATGTCGTGGTTGGAGGCCACGTTAGGGCTTTCGCGCCACACCCACGACACGTGGATGGTGCCGCGCCCGTCGAGGCAGGCCTGCCAGTAGGCGTTGCGCTTCCCCTGCCCGTCGATGAGCACGTCGTGCAGGCGCGTCCACTTTTTGGTTTTCACGTCGTAGCGGTTCAGCACGAGGTTGCCATTGCCCGAGCCGCCGTCGCGGTACATAAACAGCACGTCGCCCGAGGGGTAGCGGTAAAACTCGGGGTAGCTCACTTTCTGCTCCTGCGCGCCGGTCATGGGCTCCAGCGGGCCCATCGTGAGGGTGCCGGGCGCGGTGCTGCGGCAGTAGCGCAGGGGGTTGTTGTGGTGGTCGAAGCTCAGGTGCAGGTAGCCCGCGCCATCGGCCATGAGGCTGATGACGTTGTGCGCGTCCTTCACATTGCCCTTGTAGTCAGTGCGCTGCACCTGCCACGGCCCGGCCGGCAGCTGGCGCTTGGCCAGCATTACGTAGCCCGCCGAGTCGTAGTAGGCCACGTACTGGCTCTGGCCCTGGCTCACGACCGAGTTCTTGCGAAAAATCGCGCCGTTGACATTGTTTTTGGCCCAGCCCAGGCCGACGGCCGAGGTCGTTTGGGCATGGGCGGTGGTAGCAAGCAAGACTATCACGGCGGCCCTAACGAGGTTTCGCGCGGGGTTTCGCAGGGTCAGGCGTAGGGTTTCGCAGGGTTTCAGCATATGGCTACTAGCAATTCATGAAGGGAAAGAACCACAAAAAACGGTTGCCAGACTTCGCGACGCGCTGCCCGACAACCGTTTTTCGCAGAAATACTACTGCTTATTTATTGTTTTCCGGCCTCGCCGCCCACCAGTCGCAGCGTGTAGCTGTAGCGATACTGCTTGGCCAGCAGGCGGTACTGGTCGTGGGGCAGGGCGCCCCAGCTGTTGTCGCCACCCACGCCGCGCTGCGTAAGGTCGACTTGCAGCCAGGTGCGGCCGTTGCCGGGCAGGTCGGTGGGGTGCTGCTGCTTGCGGGTGAGGCCAGGGTCGAGGTCTTCGGTGCGGTAGGGTAAGGCGCTGAAGCAGACGGGTTGCCCCTGCCCTTCGATGCGCAGCCCCAAGCCGTTGGCATCGGTGAGGCTGAGCCAGCGCGTATCGGTGTGGTAACCATACTCCTGGGGCCGGATGTAGGTGCCGGGAAACGAGCGCCGCACCGAATCCTGGTAGGTGCCCACGAAGGCGGCGGTGTGGCGGTCGGCGTAGTTTTCCCAGGGGCCACGGCCGTAGTAGCGCAGTTGGTCGTAGCGGCGGGGCACTTCCATCCGCATGCCAAAGCGCGGCATTTCGGGTAGGATTTTGCCCTGCATATCGATGCTGGCCGTGACTTGCAGCGCACCATCGGGCTGCACCAGGTAGGCCACGGTGTAGGGCACGCCGAGGTCGGCGAGCAAATACTCGACCGTGATGGGCAGGCCAGCGGCCGACTGCTCGCCCACCGTCACGCGCTGCACGGGGCGGTTAACGTGGGCCGTGCGCCACGCGCCCAGGCGCTCGGGCATGTTGTTGCCAAAGTCATTGTCGGTAGGCGCGCGCCAGAAATACGGCTCGGGGTAGCTGCCCAGCACCCACTGGTTTTTGAGGCGGTAGTCGGTGAGGCGGCCCTGCCTGGTGTTGAACTCGCCGCGCACGTCGCCGGCGGTCCAAGTTAGCTTATCGCCGTCGCGCTTGATTTCCAGGGTGCCGGCCGGAGCCGAGGCCGCCGCGAAATAGGCGGTAGCGGGCGTGAGCACGAACTGCTCGCGGGCTACTTCGTGCCCGGCGGGCACGAGCGGCGCGGCCGTTTTCGTCTTGGCAAATACGTTGAGCACGTACTCGGCCCCGGCTTCCGGCTTCATGGCCGGCAAGGCCAGTTTCACCTCCCGGCGCTGGCGGGCACCGAGCTTGTCCACGGCGAAAGTGCCGGTTTTTACTACCGCGCCGTTGCGCAGCAATTCCCACTGAAAGTTATAGCCATTCAAGTCTTGAAACGAAAACCAGTTGATGACCGTGACGCGCCCGCTGGCGGGCTGGGCGGCCTCGAAGCGGATGTCCTGGTATACCTTCTTGACTTCGTAGAGGCCGGGGTGCGGGGTGCGGTCGGAGGCCACGAGGCCGTCGGCGCAGCCGTTTTCGTCGTTTTGGAGGAAATACGCGCCGAGGTCGCCGCCGTAGGCGTAGAAGGGGCGGCCGTCGGTGGTTTTGGTAGCGATGCCCTGGTCAACCCAGTCCCAGATAAAGCCACCCTGCATGTGCGGGTGGGCGCGTATCAAGTCCCAGTATTCCTGAAAGTTGCCTTGGCCGTTGCCCATCGAGTGGGCGTACTCGCACATGATGTAGGGGCGCTTTTTGTCGGTGGCTTCGGCGTAGCGGCGCATCGAGCCCATGCCGGGGTACATGGGGGCCACGATGTCGGTATCGACATCCTCGCCAGCCTGCTCGAAGGAAATGGGCCGCGAGGGGTCGCGCTGCTTGAGCCAGGTATAGGCCTCGTGAAACACCGGCCCGTTGCCGCACTCGTTGCCCATGCTCCAGATAATGACGCTGGGGTGGTTTTTATCGCGCTCGATGAGGCGGCTGATGCGGTCGCGGTGGGCGGCCTTCCACTCGGGCAGGTAGGCGGGGTGCTTGCTTTTGTCGAAGCCGCCTTGCAGCTCGGCCCCGTAGGCGTGGGTTTCGATGTTGGCCTCATCCACGAGGTAGAAGCCCAGCTCGTCGCAGAGCTGGTACCAGCGCTCGTCGTTGGGGTAGTGGCTACCGCGTACCGCGTTGATGTTGAACTGCTTCATCAGCTCCAGGTCGCGGCGCATACCGGCCTCGGTCACGACGTGGCCGGTGGTGGGCTCGTGCTCGTGGCGGTTCACGCCGTGGACTTCCACGGGCACGCCGTTCACCATCAGTTGGGCGTTTTTAATCTCGACCTTGCGGAAGCCAATTTTGCTGCCCGTGGCGGCCAGCACCTTGCCCTGCGCGTCTGCCAAAGTCAGGCGCAGCTGGTAGAGCGTGGGGTTTTCGGCGCTCCAGGGGCGCACCTTCGGGATGCTGCCGCTGAATTTCACTTCCTGCGTGCCGGCCCCGGTGGGCGCGGCCACGGGCTGCTGCTGGCGCAGTACCACCTTGCCGCTGGCATCGAGCACCTCGGCGGTGAGGCGGGCGGCGGGCGCGCTGCCGAAGCTGCGCAGCGTTACCTCAGTCGAAAACTGGCCGTTTTTGTACGTCGGGTCGAGGTCGGCGTGGGCGAAGAAGTCCCAGATGGTGTGCGTGGGCAGCGCGCTCAAATACACGTCGCGGTTGAGGCCCGAGAGCCGCCAGAAATCCTGGTCTTCGAGGTAGCTGCCATCGTGCCAGCGCATTACCTGCACGGCCAGCTGGTTGTCGCCGGGCTTGAGGTACTTGGTAATATCAAACTCGGCCGGCGACTTGGCCGCCTTGCTGATGCCCACGCGCTGCCCGTTCACATACACAAACGCGCAGCCCGAAATGGCCCCAAAGTGCAGCAGCACCTGCTTGCCCTGCCACGCGGCCGGCACCGTGAAGCTGCGCCGATACGTGCCCACCGGGTTGTTGCTGGGGTCGATAAACGGCTGGTTGCGCGGAAACGGGTAGGTGATGTTGGTGTAAATTGGGATGCCGAAGCCCTGGATTTCCCAGTTGCCGGGCACCTGGATGGGCCGCCACGCGGCATCGTTGAAGCCGGGCTGGAAAAAGTCCATCGGCCGGTCGGCGGGCCGGGCCACGTAGTTGAATTTCCAGGTGCCATTGAGGCTCTGGTGCCAGGGCGAGCGGGCGGGGTTGTCGGCGGCCACGTCGGCAGGCTGGGCGTAGAGCTGGAAGCTGGCGCGGGGCGCTTCCTGGCCCTGCTGCACCAGCTGGGGGTTTTGCCACTCGGCGGGGTCGGGGGCCTGGGCGGCGGCCAGGCCGGTGCTCAGGAGCAGCGCGGCCAGGGGCAAACGAAAATCGGGCATGAATAGAAGGATGGGAAAAGGCAGCAAGAGTTGCGGCCGGGGCCAAAAGCTGGAGTAGGCAATGCTACCGCAATACTACTCTTGCCAGCCAGGGCCGCACGGGGGCGTTTTCGGTGAATGCGGGGGGCGTATCGGGCAGCGTTGGCACGGGCTGGGCCGCTACTTTGCTTGCAAGGGCTTAGCGAAAAGCGGCTTATTTGGCCTTGCCAGCTTGGCCAACGGCGCAGGCGACTGGCGCGACGACGGCCGGGGCTGTGAAATAAAACCGGTTATTTGCGCGATTATATAAAATCGCCTATCTACCCCGAATAAACGCATGAAACCACTACTCCTTGGGCTGCTGCTGCCGCTGCTAGCCAGCGCACAAACGCCCTTCCCCTACCAGCTCAAAGGTAAAATCGCCCCGCAGCCCGCCACCGCCAAAGTATACCTGCTCTACAACAGCCGGCTGCTCGACTCGACGCGGCTGCACAACGGGACCTTCGAGCTGCGCGGCACCAGCGACGCGCCCAAGCGCGTGCAGGTAGTGCTGGCCGCCGATGGCAAAACGCCGAACCTGGCGCGGGCCTTTAGCTTCGACGCCGTTTCTATTTTCCTGGAGCCGGGGCCGCTGCTGGTGACTAGCCCTGACGCGGTGTTGCACCACGCCACCGTGCAGGGCGGCCCCGCCACGCGCGACTACCAACGCTTTATGAAGCAGGATGCGGCCTTCTTAGCATACAAACTTCACCACCAGCCCAATCAGCTGCATGTCGTTACCTGGGCGCAGAATGTGGTGGAGCAGCGGCAGCGAAAAGAGGTAGCGTTGAAGTTCATAAAGGATAACCCGACTTCCTGGGCGAGCCTCGATATGCTGGTGCAGCACTTTTACCTGGGGCCGCCGCAGTACGATGAGGTAGCGCCACTGTACCAGGCGCTTAGCCCTACCCTGCGCAACAGCGCGCCCGGCCAGGCCTACGGGCGGCTGGTGCAAGCGCTGCAAGTAGTGGCCCTCGGTGCGCCAGCCCCCGATTTCACTCAGCCTACCGCTGAGGGCAAACCGTTTTCCTTAAAGGACTTGCGCGGCAAGTACGTGCTGCTCGACTTCTGGGCTTCGGGCTGCGACGACTGCCGCATGGGTTTTGAGGTTATCCGCAGCCTGCGCCAGCAGTACCAGGGGCGCAATTTTGAAGTGGTGGGCGTATCCCTCGATAAGAACATCAGCCCGAAGCACTGGCGGCAGAGCATCCATGAGCACAATCTGACTTGGCCGCAGGCGTCTGACTTGAGAGGCCCGGACGACAACGCGGCGGCCCTGAGCTACCGCGTGCGCAGCGCGCCGCAGAATTTTCTCATCGACCCGACCGGCAACATCTTGGGCATCAACCTCTACGGGCCGCGCCTGCAAGCGGCGCTGGCCCAGCTGCTACCCGCCACCGCGAAGTAGCGGCTAGCTACCGAGAGGCCGCAAGCTGAAACCAGAAAATCGCTACGGCCAACTGGCACTTGCGCGCTAAACGAAAACAGCCCGCCCCGTACTGCACGGGGCGGGCTGTTTGTTGCCGGGGCTTCCGCTTTTATTGTTTGATGAGCTTGAGCTGGCGGGTACCCGTGGCCGTAGTCAGGCGCACGAGGTAGAGGCCGGCGGCGTAGTCGTGCGTGGGCACTACCAGTTGCTGCTCCTGGCCGGCATCGGCCTGGCCGCGGGCCAGCTGCTGCACCAGGCGGCCCTGGGCATCGTACACGGCCAGCGTGTAGGCCTGGTCGATGGGCAAGGTGTAGCTGAGTTGCAGCTCGTCGCCGAAGGGGTTGGGATGCCCCGCGAGCGCCAGTTGCAGCGAGATAGTGGCCCCACCAGCTGCACTAACTGCCGGCTTGGCCGAGGTGGCAGCCGTGGAGCCGATAGTAGCGGCCGTGCGCGTATTAGCGCCAGCGGGCAGCACGGTAATACTCACCGTGGCCGGGCTGCCGCACACCAGGGGCGCGCCCATGTTGCAGGCGTAGTACGTGAAGCTGTCCGGGCCTACGTAGCTGGCAGTGGGCTGGTAGCTGAACGAGCCATCGGGGTTGAGCACGAGCGTGCCCTGCATGGGGCGGTTGATGAGGATAGCGCGCAGGCTGGTACCGATGTCGTTCGTCAGCACATTGCCTGTTAGCAGCGTGTTCATGGGCGTCGAGTAAGCATCGGCCACCGTGATGGGGCCGCCACCCGTCACGGTGATAGTAACCGTAGCGGGATTGCCGCAGAGCAGGGGCAGGTTGGGGTCGCAGGCGTAGTAGGTAAAGCTGTCCGTGCCCGTGAAACCGGGGTTGGGCACGTAGCTGAACGAGCCGTTGGGATTTAACACCAGCGTACCGTTGGCCGGGCGGGTGATGAGGATGGCGCGCGGGTTGGTACCGATGTCGTTCGTCAGCACATTGCCCGTCAGCGTCGCGCCGGCCGGGACGGTGTACGAGTCGGCCACCGTGATGGGGGCCACGCGCACTACCGAAATGGTAACGGTAGCCGGGTTGCCGCAGAGCAGGGGCAGGTTGGGGTCGCAGGCGTAGTACGTGAAGCTGTCCGTACCCGTGAAGCCAGGATTAGGCACGTAAGTAAACGAGCCGTCGGGATTGAGAGCGAGCGTACCATTGGCCGGGCGGTTAATGAGAATGGCGCGCGGGTTGGTACCGATGTCATTTGTCAGCACGTTGCCCGTCAGGGTCACGTTTTGCGGCGTGGTGTACGAGTCAGCCACCGTGGTGGGAGCCACGCGCACCACGAAGTCGTAGGGCGAGGTAGCCGTGCCGCCGGGGGTAGTCACGGTAACGCGGCCGGTAGTAGTACCCGCCGCCACCACAGCCGTGATGCTGCTGGCTGAGTTGACGACAAACGAGCTGGCCGGCGTACCGTTGAAGCGCACGGCCGAGGCGTTGCTCAGGTTGGTACCCATGATGGTCACCTGCGTGCCCACCGGCCCGGTGGCCGGGCTCAGGCTGGTGATGGTGGGCGTTGCGATGTACGTAACGCTGAGCGGCGCGGCCGCCAGGTTGCCGTTGCCCACCGCATCCTGGGCGGCGTTGGCCGCTACGCTCACCGTCACTACTACCCCGCTGGCGGCAGGCGTTACGCTGAAGCTGTAGGCGTTGCCATTGGTAGTAAGCGCCGAGCTCACGGTGCCATTAGTCACCGTAATGCTGCTCGCCGAGAAGCCCGTTACGGGTTCCGAGAACGTCACCGTGAACGGAATGGGCGAAGTGCTGGTGGGGCTACCGGCCGCAGTGCTGATGGTCGCCGTGGGGGCCGTCTGGTCGAGAGTGTAAGTCTGGCCGCTGGTGTAGCCGCCGCTGATGGCGTTGCCCACCGCATCGACGATACCCGTGCCGCTGGCGTTGAGGTCGAGGCGCACGGTGCCGTTGCCCGTTACGCCGCTCACCGTCACGTCGTACACGCTGCCCGAAATGGCCACGACCGTACGGCCGCTGCTGCTCACTGTGCCCGCCGTGGTAGTCAGGGCAAAGTCGCTGGCATCCACGCCCGTCACGCTCTCGCTAAACGTGACGCGGAACGTCAGGGTAGTGGCGTTGGTGGCGGCGGCTACCGGGCTCTGGCGGTTGCTGGCCACCACCACGGGGGCCGTGGCATCGACCAGGAAGGTATTAGTGTTGCTGTTGGCGCTCACGGTGTTGCCGCTACTCTGGGCCGTGGCATACGCCGAGTAGGTGCCGCTGGCCAGCGCCGTAGGCGATACCAGGCTGAAGCTGCCGCCGCTGGTAGCCGTAGTAGTGCCGACGAGTTGATACGCGCCGCTACCCGCGGCTACATACACAGTTACCGTGCTGCCGGCCGGGGCCGTGCCCGCATAGGTGGGCGTGCCGCTGGTTGTGCTGCTGTTGGCGGGCGAAGTCAGCACGGGAGCCACCGTCACGGCCGGGGGCGCAATGAGGAGCGTGTAGTTGGTGAAGCCGCTGTAAGGGCCGGGCGCGGCCGAGTTGTCGGTAGCCGTGATGCGGAAGGTAAACGAACCGCTGGTCGTGGGCGTGCCCGACAGCGTGCTACCGCTGAAGCGCAGGCCCGACGGGATGGAGCCGCTGAGGAAGTAGCTATAGCTGCCCGAGCCGCCCGACGCCGAGAAGGTCTGGCTGTAGGGCTGGCCCTGCGTGCCGGGGGCCACCGAGGCCGGGGCCACCGTGATGGTGGGTGCCGCGAACAGGAAGGTGTACGCACCCGAGGCCGTGTTGCCGTTGGCAGCCTGGTCCTGGGCAGCGTTGGCCGCTACCCGCACCGTGACAGTGCCCACCGTGCCGGGCGTTACCTGGAAGGTGTAGGTGTTGTTGGCACCGGCCGTGGGTCCGCTGGTTACCGTGCCGTTGCTTACCGTGAGGCCGGCGGCCGTGAAGCCCATTACGCTTTCCGAGAAGGTAGCCGTGAAGCTCACCGGCGAGGTTGAGGTAGTGCCACCGCTGGCCACCGTGGCGCTGCTCAGGGCCACGGTCGGGGCCGTGCCGTCGATGGTAAACGTGTTGACGTTCGAGCTAACGCTAGTGGTCGCGCCGCTGCTCTGGGCCGTGGCCGAGGCGGTGTAGGTACCATCCGGCGCGCTGCCCGGCACAACGTAGCTAAACGTACCCGCCGCCGAGGCCGGAGTTGTGTTTACAAAGCTGCCGTTGATGTAAATCGAAACCGTGCTGCCGGCCGGGGCTGTGCCAGCTACCGTTACCGTGCGGTTGTTGCTAAAGCTGCCATTAGCTGGCGTGGTTACTATTGGGGCTGCCGTCACCGGCTGCGTGTTGATAAAGAGCGAGTAGCTGCGCGAGCCGCGATAGGGGCCCGGAGACACCGAGGCGTCGGTCGCCGTCACCGTAAAGTTGAACGTACCGTTAGCTGCGGGTGTGCCCGTAATCGTGCCGTTGCTCAAAATCAGGCCCGCCGGCAGCGCGCCGCTCGTGATGGCGTAGGTGTAGGGAGCCGTGCCGCCCGAGGCCGTCAGGGCCTGGCTGTAGGCCGTGCCCTGCTGGCCGCTGGGCAGCGAGGCCGGGGCCACCGTGATGGTGGGTGCCGCGAACGTAAACGAGTAGGCTGCCGAGGACGCCAGGCTGTTGCCGGCCCGGTCCTGGGCGGTGCCGGGCAGCACCTGCACCACCACCGAGCCCAGCCGGCTGGGCGTCACCTGAAAGGTGTAGGTGTTGCCGCTGCCGGCCGTTGGCCCGCTGGTTAGAGTCCCGCCACTGATTAGGAAGCTGGTGCTGGTAAAGCCCGTTACCGGCTCGCTGAAACTCGCCGTGAAGCTTACCGGCGAGGTCGAGGTAGTGCCGCCGCTAGCCACCGTGCTGCTGCTGAGTACTACCGTGGGCGGCGTGGCGTCTACCGTGAAGGTGTTGGTGTTCGAGTTGGCGCTGGTGGCCCGGCCGCTGGCCGTGGCCGTCACGTACACCGCGTATTGCCCATCGGCCAGTGCGGCAAACTTGTGGTAATTACCCAGCGAGTTGGCGAAGGTCGTATCCGTCAGCACGAAGCCGCCGCCGCCCGTGGCACGGTAGATATTAATAAGGCTGCCGGCCGTCGCTGTGCCGCGGTATTCGGGCCGGCTGGTACGCACGAAGCTGCCATTGGCTGGATTATTCAGCGTCGGCGTATTCGTAACCGGCTGGTTGTACTGCACCCCCACGGTGTTGCTGGCCGTGTTGGCCGTGCCGTTGGCATCGGCGGCCACGCCCGCTACCACGCCCACCGTGACGGTGTTTGACCCAAACGGCGTGACGGTGAAGGTGTAGGGACCGGCCCCGCTGCCGCTAAAGCTGCCGCTGGTTATGAAGCCGTTCGATACCGTCACATCTGAGGCCGTGAACGTGTTGCCCACGCTCTGCGAAAACGTCACCGCGAACGGAATGGGCGCGGTGCTGGTGGGGTTGGCCGAGGTGGTGCTCAGGGTAGCCGTGAGGGCCGGGGCCGCCACCACGATATTGATGGTGCTGGTAGCCGTCAGCGCGCCGCCGGTGCCGGTGTTGCCCTGGTCATTGGTGAGTACCGTCAGGGTAGCCGTCCCGCTAAAGCCCGGCGTGGGCCGGAAGAATATCTGGGGCAGGAAGCTGTTCGTACCCGCCACCGAGCTGCTAACGGTAATAGGCCCCGTGCGAGGCGTACCCTGGTAAACCAGGTTGCCGTTAGCAGGCGTCAGGGTCGTGCTGATAGTACCCGAACCCGCGTCCACGTCCGATACCGTAATGGCATTGGCCCCGGTAAAGACTACGTCGGTATTATAAGCGGTGCTGATGCTGGCCGGGTCTGTGATAACGGGCGCATCGTTCACGGCCTGCACGTTCAGGGTGCGAGTGGCTGCGTTGCTGTTCTGGCTGCCGTCACTCACCACAAAGCTGATGGTGCGGGCCGCCGTAGTCGGCGCGTCCGACGAGTTGCGGTAGGCTACGCTCCGCAGCGCCGCCTGCCACTGCGCCAGCGTGGCCGTGCCGCCCGCCGAGGACAGCGTGAGCACGCCAGTACCGGCGTTGTAGCTGCCCGCGATGTTGCCCGACGTGGCCGAACTAGCAAAGAAGAGTAAAGCGTCTTCCGCGCTCACCAGGCCGCTGCTGATGCTCACCGTGGCCGACGTCAGAGTGGGGCTGTCGGTATCAGTCACCGTCAGGCCGGGGTCGACGGCCGTGGCTACCTGTTCGGGCGCGGTCACGGCTCCGGTGCTGGTAGCCACTACCGGCGCCGAGGTGCCCAGCGCCAGTGCGAGGCCGCCGTAGGCCGCGCCGGTGGTGGCGCTCACCAGGGCGGTGCGGTTGCTCACGCTCACCGCGCCGTTGCTCACGCCCACGGTGTAGCGCAGCAGCGGGCCGGTGCTCACGTACTGGTCGGTGAGGTAGAGCTGCCCCGGCCCCGGCTCAAAGGCCAGGTCGGTGGGCTGCGTAAAATTGGTGCTGCCGCTGGCCAGCGTGGTCACGGCCGAGGTGCTCAGCGTCACGAGCTTCAGCGCGTCGAGCGTGGCGTCGGCGCTGCCCTGCGTAAAGTAGAGCCGGCCGTTGGCCGCGTCGAGCGCCAGACCATTATAATTGGCATTGGCCACGCCATTTACGAGCGTAGTCACCGCCCCCGAGCTGATAACTACCCGGATAATGCTACCCGCCGTGCGCTGGTCGGCCACGTAGAGCACGCCCGCCGCCGCATCCAAGGCCAGGTCGCCGGGCCGCGTGAAGGCGGTGGGCAGCGTGGTCACGGTGGTAGCCGTGGCGGGCAGCGTGCCGCCTAGCGATACTACTTTCAGCGCCGCCTGGCTGGCCGTGCTGCCGGCCTGCGTAAAGTAGAGCCGGCCGTTGGCCGCGTCGAGGGCCAGGCCGTTGTAGGTGGCGCCCGCCGTGGCGGCTACCACGCGGGTTTGGCCGGTGCCATCGAGGTTATAGCGCCAGATGGCGCCCGTGCCCACGTACTGGTCGGCCACGTAGAGGTAGCCGCCCGCCCGGTCCACCACAATGTCGGTGGGCTGCGCGAGCGTAGTAGCGCCGGCCGGCAGCGTAGTAGCGCCGCCCGCGCCCGTGGCCGCTATTGATTTTACCGCGTCGAGCGCGGCCGAGCTGCTGCCCTGGGTGTAGTAGATACTGGTGGCCGTTTGGGCCTGGGCGCGGGGCGCGGCCAAACCCAGCAAGCCCAGCAGGCACGTCAGCTGCCGCCCGTACTTAGCAAAGTAAGATTGTTTCATAGCAAGAAAAAAAAGGCTGCCCGCGCAGCCAACGCGAAAGGAGAAAATAGCGCGGGGCCACCCAAGCCGGGTGGCCCCGCCCGGTGGGTTAGTTAGAGGGGGGGTAAGAACCTGCGACGCAAATCTGGTAATTCATAGCCAGCTGGCCCGACCGCAGATTGATAGCCTGGCCGCTGCCCGTGTTGGTGAGTGCGCCGGCGGCCTCGGTGCCCGTGCTGGGGCTGGCATAAGCCAGCACCGGCACCGTTTCGCCGTTGACGTCGGTGCCGCTGAGCACGGCCGGCACCGCCCCCAGGGGCGAGCTGCTGGTGGCCGGGCTGGTGCTGGCATTCACGGCGTGGCTGTGGGTGGGCATGATGGACGTGATGAGCGTCAGGGCCTCGCCTCCCCCCTGCACACCCCGCACGTAGTTGCTGAGGCCAGCACCCTGGCCGGTGTGCTTGGGCGCGCGCCCTCGCAGGTCGGGCAGGGCAAAAGTGGTTTGGCCATCGCCCCCGTAGGTAGTGCCGATGAGTTGATACAACGCCCGATACTGCGAAATCTGGAGCAGCGCGCCATTGCAAATCATCCAGCCATTGGCGGCAAAATTCCAGCCCACCAGCATGATTTCACCGAGGTAAGGGTCGGTACCCGTAACCTGGGTAGGGCCGGCCAGGGCCGGGCGGGCCAGGGCCGCGCCGCCCAGCACGGCCCCCAGGCGCTTGAGCCAGCTGCGGCGGGCGGGGTTGGGGGCCGCCGCGGCAGCCGGTACTATTCCGTGAGCAGTAGCGATGAGTCTCATAGCAAAAAGAAAAATAAGTGAGCTCCCGGCCAGCCGCCGGGTATGTGCCGGGCCAGCCAGAACGCAATAGCTTAAGCGCGCGAGGGGAAAATACCCTGCGTCGCGATGCAATAGTTAAGCACCAGGTAGGGGGAGGGAGTAATGGGCTGGCCGCTGCCGGTAGTACCAATGGCATCGGTGGCCTCGGCACCAGTGCCAGCGCTGGCGTAGGCCAGCACTTCTACCGGCTCACCGTTGACGTTGGTGCCGCTGGGCACGGCCGGCACGGCCCCGGCAGGCGAGCTGCTGGTGGCCGCGTTGCCGCTGGCGGGCACTAGGTGGCTGTGGGCCGGCAGGTTGGCCGCGGTCAGGGTAGTTGGGGTGGCGCTAATAGCACTGCCGATGGGGTAGTTGCTGAGGCCCGGCCCCTGGCCCATGCCAATGGCCGTGCTACCTTGCAGGTTGGGCAGGGCAAAGGTGGTTTGGCCATTGCCTCCATAATAAGTGCCCAGCAGGGCAAACAGGGCTTGGTTCTGGGCGATATTCAGCAACTGCCCGTTGCACAGGGCATAGCCCCTGGGCGCAAAATTGTACGGCACCAGAATAATCTCTCCGAGGTAAGGCTGGAAGCTTTGAACTTGCGTGGGGCTGGCGGGCCGGGCCAGGGCGGGCTGGGTTAGGGCGGCCCCACCCAGGGCCGCCGCCAGGCGCTTGAGCCAGCTGCGGCGCGCGGCGGCCGGCTGGCTGGCAGTGGTAGTAGAAGACTGTGACATAGCTGAAAATGAATTAGCTTGTAAACGGCGGCCAGCGAGCCAGCTACCCGCTAGCAGCACCGCCCCAAGCCAGTTGGCTTAATTGCGGGAAGGGAAAATACCTTCCGTAGCGATGTAGTAATTGAGTGCCAGGAAAGGCGACTGGTTGCCTTGCGTGGTGTTTCCGCCCCCGGTGCTGGTAGTAGCAGTGGCCACGGCGTTGGGGCTGGTGTTGTAGGCCAGCACCGCCACGGGCTCCCCGTTCAGGTTGGTGCCGACCGGCACGGCGGGCACCGCCCCAATGGGCGAGCTGCTGGTAGCTGCCGCCCCGCTGGCTAGCGCTTGGTGCGTGTGGGCTGGTAAGTTAGCCGTCGAGACCGGCGACTCGCTCCCCCCCGTCTGGCCCAGGGTGTAGCCGTTGCCCATGCCGCGCGGCACCCGGCCGCGCAGGTCGGGTAGGGCAAAGGTGGTTTGGCCATTGCCCCCGTAGGTGGTGCCTATCAACGCATACAGGGCCGTATTCTGGGCGATGCTTAGTAGCTGCCCGTTGCACAGGGCAAAGCCATTGGGCACTACCGCAAACGCGGCCAGCATGATTTCGCCCAATAAAGGGTCCGAATCCTGCACCTGCGCGGGGCTGCGGCGGGTGGCGCGGGCCAGCACCGGGCCGGCCAGCAGTACGCTACCCAGCACGGCCCCAAAGCGCTTTAGCCAGTGGCGGCGGACGGGGGCGGGCGAATGGTCGTTTGTCGGTACAGTAGAAGTTGTCAACATAGCTTAAAATGAAGCGGTAAGCCTCACAAAGTAACAACTAAAACCGCACCCCGTAGCTATGCCAATTGAATTATGAGTATTTAGAATAGCATAATAACTTTGCACTTTATTTATAATTACTTTTCAATTTACTATTTATCAGGTTTTTAATTTTTCTATTGCTAGGTTTACTATCCCTAAAATCCGGCTAATCAGCTCCGCGTTCGCTATTTAAAAACCCGCTCTGCCCAGCGCTGCGAAAGGCAGCACCAAGCCCATCCGCCACCAGCGCATGTTCGGACCGAAGCGCCAAACCAGCTTAGCCGGGCGAGTACCTACTCGGAAATGTATCGGGCGCAGCGCTGTTTTCCTGGTGCCTGTCCATTGGCGAAGCTTTTCTTTTGCGAGTGTTTCCATAAAGCCGAAATGGCCCCAAAGACCTGCGTCTTTGGGGCCATTTCGGCTTTTTATTTATAGACTCAAGCTACTACAGTGCTGGCTTGCTGCGCCCGCTCGCACGCCTCCCTTACTGCGAGTCGCCCCCGCCCTTCGAGTCGTCATTGCGCACCGAGCGGCGGCGCGGGTTGTTGGTGGTGAGTTTGCCGAAGCGATAGCTGAACGAGAGCCGGAAAGTGCGCTGGTACTGGTAGCTCACGCTTTCGCTGGTGAAGCGGTCGGTGGTGGTAGAATTGCGAAACTCGCGGCCCGGCGTCAAAAAGTTGCTGGCGTTTAAGCTTATATCACCCTTTTCCTTAAGGATGACCTTGCGAATCGCCAGCGAGTAGTACGAGTAGCCCGAGTAGCGCGACTGCAGGCCCACGCCGCCCGTACTAAAGCCGCTGAAGCCTTGCAGCGAGTACTGCTTGTTGATTTTCCAGGACGAGTTGAAGCCGAAATTGGCCGTAAGGAGCTGGGTTTTGCGGTCGAGCGCGGCGCTGTTGAGGCGGGTGTAGTTGAGAGTGGCGTTGCCGCTGATGTTCCAGGCTTCCACGGGCTTTATGGAGCCGTAGAAGCTGACGCCGTAGGTAGCATTGGTGGCCAGGTTGCCGAAGGTGCGCTCGGTGCGGGCCAGGGCCTCGTTGTAGCGGCTGTAGCTTTCTATCGAGTTGCCCACGTAGCGCAGGTAGGTCGACACGTTGAGCGACGACTTCTTGCTGAACGTACTGTAGCTCAGCTCAAAGTTGTTGGCAAACTCGGGCGATAGCTCGGGGTTGCCATACGACACGCTGTTGGGCGTGAGCACGTTCACGTAGGGGTTGAGGTAGTAGATGTTGGGCCGCTGAATGCGCCGCGAGTAGTTGAGGCGCAGCGTGTGGCCCGGCTCCTTGAGGGTGCGCGTAGCGCTGAGGCTGGGCAGCAGGTTGAAATAGGAGTTGCCGAAGCTGCTGCCGGCCCCCGCAAAATCGCCCTCGATGCGCGTATATTCCAGGCGCGCGCCCAGGCTGAGGTTGTACTTTTTGCCGGCCGCCATGTTGAGCGTGCCGTAGGTGGCGGCCACGTCCTGCTGGTAGCCGAAGGCATTGGAGCGGCGCGGGCTGCGGGCAAAGTCAGCCTGCCGGGCGCGCAGCAGCGTGTCGAGGCTGTAGTCGCTGCTCACCTGCCGCAAAATGGCCTTCGCGCCCACTTCCAGGGTGTTCTTCTCCTTGAGCGGGTGGGTGTAGTCGGTTTGCAGCGTAGTCTCTAAGTTGCGCGAGAGGTTGCTGCTGCGCTCGCGGTACTCGAGCGGCCCGGCCTCGATGGCGGCGGCGTGGTACTGCTCCAGCGCGTAGCTGCCGGTGTTGGTGCTGCGCGTGTGCTGGGCCAGCACGCTCCACTCGCGCCGGGGCTGCTCGGGGCCGAAGGTGCGCGTGTAGCCCGCGTTGAAGTCGTAGTTGCGCCCCACGTAGCGCTGCGCGATATCGCGGGCATACAGCGTGTCAAGCGCGGGAATGCCGCTGTACTCATTCACGAAGTTTTGCGGCGAGTTGCTGCGGTAGAGGTTGCCGTTGCCGCTGAGCGTAAAGCTGTGCTTGGGCGACGGGTCGTAGGTCAGCTCGACCTGCCCGTAGCCGCCCGTGCCCTCGCTGCGGGAGGTGGTTTGCTGGTCGAAGTAGCCTGTGCCAGCCGAGGTAAAATCGGTGCGATTGGTGCTGGAGCGGTACGGGTACGTATTGTAGTAGCTGCTCAGGCGCGTGTTCACGCCCAGCTTGCCGCGCCGCACGTTGAAGGAGCCGTTCACGTTCTGGTTGCGGTTGCCCACGCCGGCCCCGATGTTGCCGTTGGTGCCCTGCAAGTTGTTCTTCTTGAGCACGATGTTAATCACCCCGGCCGAGCCCTCGGCGTCGTACTTCGACGACGGCGAGGTAATCACCTCAATGGCCTTAATCTGGTCGGCCGGAATCTGCTTGAGCGCGTCGGCCAGGTTGCCGGCCAGCATGGCCGAGGGCTTGTTGTTGATGAGAATGCGCAGGTTGGACGAGCCGCGCAGCTGCACGTTGCCGTCCACGTCCACGTTGAGCAGGGGCGTTTTGCGCAGCACGTCGGTGGCGGTGCCGCCGGCGCTGGTAGCGTCCTGCTCGGCGTTGTACACGAGGCGGTCGGGGCGGGTTTCTACCAGCGGGCGCTGGCCGGTCACGCTCACCTCGCCCAGCGCTTTGGCGCTGGCCGCCAGGGTCAGCGTGCCCAGGTCGGTAGCGGCGCTGGTGATAGTCACGGGCTGCACCAACGCCGCGTAGCCCACGAAGCTGAATTGCAAGCGGAAGCTGCCGGCCGGCAGCCGCGTCAGCTCGAAGCGGCCCTGGCCGTCGGCGGTGGCGCTGGCGATGGGGCTGGTGCCCTCGGCGGGCAGCAGCAGCACGGTGGCATACTCGACGGGCTTTTTGGTGGCCGCGTCCTGCACCTGGCCGCGCAGCTGGCCGGTGCCGGCCACTACTTTGGGGGTAGTCGGCTTGGCGGCCGGAGATTGCGCCCACGCTGGGGCGGCTGCGGCCGAGGCGAGCAGCAGCGCGAGGGGGTACTTCATCAGAAAAACAGGTAAGGGTGTGAGCAGGTGGGTAGGAGGCAGTGAATGAAGTCGTCGCGGGCGGGCTTTCGCCGCGCGGCCGGGTAGCCAACGGACAGCCGGCCGCTATTATTTCTTAAGTATTAGCTTATTCAGCTTTTATTTTAAAAGCCAAGCGATTGCCGGGGCAAAGCTCGGTGCTTTACAAGCTAAAAACCCTATAGTCAATTGCCTTTAAGCTGAATTTCTTCGGGCCGTGCCGAACGAGTCGAGGGCCAAGCCGCCACCGCGCAAGGGCACCTTGGCACTGGACTGCCGCGTAGTGCAACAGTTCGCCGCAGTACCCATAGCACAGCGTTTTAGGACAAGATACTGCCCTACTCTACTGCCCCTTTTCACCCAGCAAAAAGGCGAGCCGGCAGTAGCTGGCTCGCCTTTTCACATCGCATTACGCACCAAAGCCCACCTAGGCCCTGGCGGCCCGTAAGCCTACTCGCACACGAGGCGCTTGGCCACGATACCCTGGCTGGTTTCGAGGCGCAGCGTGTACACACCGGCCGCCAGGGTGCCCAGCGGCAGCGGGCGCAGTGCGGCCCCGGCCGGCAGGGCGGTGGTAGCTACCACCTGGCCCAGCGCGTTGAGCACCGTGGCCTGCACCGCCTCGCGCTGAAGCGCAGCTGGCAGCCGCACCTGCACCGCGCCGTGGGCGGGGTTGGGGTAGAGCTCGACCTGCGCGCCGAGTGTAGCCGCCGCCGTGCCCAGCGGCGTGGCCGGGCCAAACAGCAGCTCGAAACGCCCCGTGGCCGGCGCGCCCGCCGCTACCGTGAACCCGTAGCTGGTGCCCGCCGCCAGCGGCGTGAGCGCGCCGGTGAGCTTGTCGCGCAGCGCCACGCTACCCGTTTGGTTGAGGAGCTGGGCGGCGCGCAGAGTGTAGCTGCCGGGCTGGGCCACGGCCACGCCCAGGGGCACTACCAGGCTGGCCGCGCCGGGCAGCGGCAGGCCGTTGATGCTGAGCTCATCGGCCCCAGCCAGCGAGAACAGGTTGAGAGCCTGCGAGCCGGTGTTGCGCAGCTTGCCGGCGTCGAAGGCGGCATCGGCGGCGGCGGCAGCGCCAGTTTCGAAGTACACGTAGGCGTCGTCGGTAGCGCCCGAGGGGGCGGCCAACCGCAGCTGCACCAGCGGGCGCAGCGCGGCAGTGCGCTGCATGGCGGGCTGGGTACCGAAGGTGGTGACGCGGTTGGCATTGGTGAGGGCGAGCGTGGGGGTAGCCCCGGCGGCATTCACCCGCACGAAGAAGCCCTGCCCGGCCGGCACGAGCGGCGAGGTGCCCAGGCCGTTGACGTAGCTGCGGTAGCTGCCGCCGTATTGCGAGGTGCTGCTGTACACGTACATGGCCGCGCCCAGGCCGGCGGGCACCGTCACGGTGCTCCAGTCGAGCGGGGCTGGGTACGGGTTGCCGAGCAGCTGCCAGCCGGCCTCGGAGGGCGTACCGCGCGTCAGGCTGAGGTTGATGGGGCCGTTGTTGAGCGTGCCCGTGAAGTCCACGAGCTCGGTGCCGGCCAAATTCACGGTGTAGCCCTGGCCCACGGCCAGCGGCGAAGTGAGGGCGGCCGGGGCTACCCAGCCCTGGTCGAAGGTATTATTCGACGTGGTGAGGCGGCTCTGGTCGTAGCCGTACACGGTAGCAAAGGCGCTACCCGCCACGGCTGGCGCGAAGGTGGCGGTGCCGAGGTCGGCCACCGTCGAGTTGCTCACCGGGGCGGCGTAGTGGCGGTAGCCCAGGCCGGGGTTTACGCTGGCGTCGAGGTAGCGCTGCACGGTGGCCGTGCCCACGACTACGCCGCCGGTGTTATCGACCAGGGCGGTGCCGCTGGCGTCGGAGTGCAGGGTCAGCAGCTGACCAGACAGGCTCAGGTTGCCCTGGGTCAGGCGCAGCACCTGCATCACCGTGAGCGGGGCGCTCAGGGTTACGCCGGCCTGGTTGTTCACCATCAGGTTGCGCACCTGGGCGGGCAGGCCCGTGCCGGTGGTTTGGGTCATGCTGCCATTATACATATAGGTAGCGTCGGGGCTGAAGGTGCGCGTGCCGGTGGTTTGCACCGCGCCGCTCATGGTGCCGGTGGGCGCGAGGCCCGCCGCGTCGCACACGCGCAGCTCAGCGCCGGCTTCTACCTTGAAGTCGGCCGCGCCCGCGATGGGCTGGCAGTTGGTGGCGAGCATCCCGCCGCTGGCCACGGTGATGGTGCCGGCCGCCGTGAGGGGCGCGTTCAGCATCAATTGGCCCTGCACCATGACGTTGCCGTAGCTGGCGGCGCTGCTCATGGTCATCGTCTGGCCGGCCATTACCGTCAGGTCGCTGAGCACGGTGAAGGTGCGCGACACCGGGGCGGCGGGCAGGTACTTGTAGTTGCCGTCCTGGCTCACGGTAATCGTGACCGTGCCGGGGCCCACGATGCTGATGAGGCCGTTGTTCACGGTGGCCACGCTCAGGTCCGAGGTGGCGTAAGCCATTTGCAGGCCCGAGGTGGTAGTGGCCCCGGGGTAGAAGTCGGCCGCGCCCATCGCCTTGTTGGCGATGGTAGCCATCGTAATCGTCTGCGGCACGCGCACGTAAAGCGAGTCGCGGGTGCCGGGCGTGAAGGAGATGCCGCGGTAGCCGTAGTTGGTCGAGCTGGTCGTCTGCGAGTTCACGAGCGGCGTGGTCGTGATGTTGAGGTTGTTGGTGAAGGCCGTGTTGGCCAGCGAGTAGGTCGTGGCCTTGTCCTCCATCTTCACGATGGACGTGAGGCTGACCGCGTAGAGCGTGGGCACGCCCTTCACAAGGGTGCCCGTGAGGTCGCGCAGGGCGTTGTCGTTTAGCCCGGTTACGGTGTAGGTGCCGCGGGCCGTCCAGGTGGTGCCGTTGAAGGTGTACTTGTTGAGCACCGAGGCGGTGGCCGGCGACACGGGGTCGTCGGAGTAGTAGAGCAAGTCCATGCCCGGCACGTTGGGGTTCACGTCGAACATCACAAAGCCGCTGGGCTGCGTCCCGCCGCTCACCATGTTGGGGATGCCGGGCAGGGCCGTGGGGGTAGTAGCCTTGCCAGGCACGCCGGGTAGCTTCATCACCTTGGCGCTGCCGGTCGTGTTTTGGGTGAAGTAGAGCTGGCCCTCGTACACGGCTATCTTCTTGAGGCTGATAACCGGGAAGATGGTGGTGCCGGTGCGGCTGCGCGGCGTGCTGCTCACGGTAGTGGGCAGCGAGGCGTGCTTGAGGCCCAGGTTGCTGGCCCCGTAGGCGATGTACACGGTGGCGCTGTCGGTGACGGCCGCCGTGCGCAGCGGCTGCCCACTGCCATCCGAAAAGCCGGTGCGGGTGTCGAGGTTGCCATCGGCGTCGAAGATGGCGACCACGCGGGCGGCGCTGCCGCCGTTGGGGTTGTTGTTGCCGGTGCCGAGGTTAAAGCCGGCCAGCGCCATCTTGGTGCGGTCGGGCGAGAGGCCGAGCGCGCCGTCGGCGTTCACTTTCATGCCCGAGCCCACGTAGCCGAAGTTGGCCCCGTAGTTGGAAGTGGGGATGGGGATGCTGCGCATGAGCTGCCCGGCCGTGTAGAGCGTGCTGTTGACGGGCGAGTACTCGTCGATGTAGGCCGGGATGGTAACATTGGTGCCGCCCGTCCAGCCGGCGTTGCCGAAGCGCGTCACGGCGATGTTGCCGCGCCCAAAAGGCATGGGCGGCGTGGTTACCACGGTGGGCGGCACGAGGCTGGGGTTGAAGGCCATCGGCGACACCTTGTCGCGGTACACGATGCCGGCCGGGGTAATGGTCGTGGGGTCCGAGTCGGTCACGAACAGCTTGCGGGTGTCCTCCACCCACTGGTAGAGCGAGTAGCGCTCCACGATGCGCGCCGTGTCGAGCATCGTCACGAAGGCCTGAATCTTGGCCGCCTGGTCGGCGTAGGTCGGTTTGGGGCAGCCCGTGGAAGTAGTCCAGTTGGCCCCGTTGTTCCACTCCGTAATCCAGATGGGGCGGCGCGTGCGGTCGTACACGGCCTTGAGGTAGTTGTAGAACTGCTGCGGCGTCTGGCACCCGCGGTAGAAGTGCAGGGCCACGAAATCGACGCGGTAGCCCGCCGAGTCGGCGCGGTCCATAAAGGTGTAGAGCCAGCTGGCCCCGCCGTCGGTGGGCGCGGGCGAGCCCACGCGCAAGCCCGACTGCAACAGCCCCGGCCAGGCCGCGATGGCCTGGTTGACGCTCATGTTCGACTGCGACTTGGTGTCGGGCTCGTTGAACCCGAGGAAGTGCGTGACTTTCTTCTTGTTGTTCGTGGTGTTAAAGTCCGGCCACCACTGCGTCTGGCGAATCGGCACGTACTCCATGTCGAGCGACGACTGCCCGTTGTTGTTCCAGTTGTAGTTCCAGGCCGAGTGCAGCGAGTCGCCGAGCAACGGCGCGCTGCACCAGCCCTTTTTGCTGACCCAGGCCCAGGGCAGCACGCGCACCATCGACGTGCGCCCCTGCAAACTCAAGGGCAGCGTGCTGATGGTAACGTCGTTGTCGGCCGCGATGTACACCTTGCTGAAGCCCGTGCCGTTGTCGTTCTCGGCAAAGGTGGCCATGTAGCCCTTCTTGAGCTTAAACGAGCCTATGTTGTCGTTGAACGCCCCGAGGTCGGCCGTTTTGTAGTAGGTATATTGGTTGAACTTCATCGAGCTGCCCGCAAAGCCGCTGCCCGTGAAGGCTTCCAGCGGCTGGTAGCTGCTGGGCTGGCTGATGAGCACGCAGCCTTGCAAGTACTGCACCAGCCGCACGGTGGTGTCAATCTGGGCACGCTGCCCGTTCACCGTTACCTGGCTCAAGAGACGCTGGCTGAACTTGGACGGCCGCACACCCTCGAAGTACAGCCACACGTTATCGCCCTGCATGTCTATCATCGTGCCCTTGAGCGGATTGCTCGTGCCGGTGACGTGAAACTCCGAGTTGCCACTGACGCTCAGGATGCGGTCGGTGATGCTGGCCTGCGTGCTGCTGGCCGCGTTGGCGAGGTTCTCGACCTGCAAGGCCGCGCCGGTGGGCTGCACGGCGTAGGTCTTGGTCGCGCCGCTGGCGGCCGTCACCACCACGCTCAGGCCGCTGCTGAGGGCAGCATACTTGGGCACGGGCTGGCCGCTGCCGTTCACCACTTTGATAGAGGCCCCGGCCGAGGCCGCGCTGGCCGAGAGCAGCTGCGCCACGCGGCCGTTGGCCGGCAGGCCAGTCACCGTCTGGGTGGTTTGGTCGATGGTGCCGAGCCAGGCGGCCGTGAGGTCGTTGGCCGTCGACTGGGCGTGGGCGGCGGCCGTAGCCGCCAGCCAGCCCCCAGCCGCCAGCACCAGCCGAACAGGACGCAGCCACTGCGCCCCGCGAAGGGTAGAGTTCACCATAAAAGGGTGGGAAAAAGGTGGAAAACGAATCAATAAAAAAAACCGCAGGCCCGCCCCGCGCTAGGCGGGGGCAGGCTTACGGGGTACAATGTTATTCTTTGCTTAGTACCAGGCAGGGGGGCGTTTTGGGGAATTGCCGGGGGCAAATTCACGGCCGCGCGTGGGGCGGCGGGGGGCGGGTTTTTGGGGATTGTGGGCTTGGTTGGGCGTTTAGCGGCGCTTTTTTGGGCGGGCGTGGGGCGTAGAGCTTCGGCAACCGCCCCAC
>CAXYJY010000071.1:0-14164 GCA_964277755.1 uncultured Hymenobacter sp. | reverse complement strand
GGCGGCCTGCCGCGCTGGTCCCCGCGCCCGGCGAGCCCCGCCCCACCCGCCCGCCGCCGTACTTTTGGGGTATGCCCGAACTAACCTGGCTAGGCAAAGACGCCATTCGCCACCACCACCAGCAGGTGCCCTACCGGCCCCTGCACTTGCAGTATAGCTACCCCGCCCCGGCGGCCACCCCCGAGCCCGCCGGCCCCCCGGCCCACCGCCTCATTCACGGCGACAACCTCGACGCCCTCAAAAGCCTGCTGCCCGAGTACGAGGGCCGCGTGAAGTGCATCTACATCGACCCGCCCTACAACACCGGCAACGAGGGCTGGGCCTACAACGACAACGTGAGCGACCCCGCCCTGCTCGCCTGGCTCGGGCAAGTGGTCGGCCCCGAGGGCGACGACCTCTCGCGCCACGACAAATGGCTCTGCATGATGTACCCGCGCCTCAAGCTGCTGCACCGCCTGCTCAGCCCCGATGGCGCCATCTTCGTCTCCATTGACTATAATGAGGAAGCTAATCTGCGTCTCATGATGAATGAAATTTTTGGGCCAGGAAATTTTCGCAATTGTATTGCTGTAAGAAGAGGAATAAAGAATGTGCAGGCCCAATTTTCTGATATAAATTCTTTGTCAGTAGGGCACGAATACATTCTGCTTTATACAAAGAGTACGAGTGCGCGCTTGCCTAAACTGTCAAAACAGCTTGAGAGTGAGCAGGCAGGTAAATGGGATACTTTTTGGCGGGGAACAGACCGTCCTACAATGCGCTACAACCTGTTAGGAGTCCATCCAGAAAAGGGGCAATGGCGTTGGGAAGAAGGTAGAGCCTCTAAAGCGGCTGCTAACTATGGACGCTATATTCAGGAGTTTTCTGAGCGGATGACATTAGATGATTTCTACTTTGATAATCTAACGTCAACTAACGAAAAACTGGAATTTGTGAGACGGAACGATGATGGTGTCGTTCAATATTATGTAGCACCTCAAACTACTAAGCTTTTAAGCGATAACTGGATGGATGTTACCATGAGTGGTAGTATTACTAGTTTTGAAACTGAGAAAAGTGTAGAAATAGTGGAGCGCGTCCTTGAATGGATGACCGACCCCGACAGCATCATTCTGGACAGCTTTGCCGGCTCGGGCACGACGGGCCACGCGGTGCTCAAGCTCAATGCCCGCGACGGGGGCCGGCGGCAGTGCCTGCTCATCGAGCGCGAGGCCTACGCCGAAAGCCTCACCGCCGAGCGCCTGCGCCGCGTGGTGCAGGGCTACGGCGCGGTGCCGGGCACGGGCGGGCACTTCGGCTTCTACACCCTGGGCGAGCCCCTGCTCGACGCCGACACCGGCCTGCTGGCCGAGGGCACCCCCTGGGCCACCCTGGCCCCCTACGTGTGGCGCGCCGACACTGGCACCGCCCTGCCCGCCGGGGCCACCGCCCCGCGCCTGGGCCAGCACCCCGCCGAGGGCGGCCCCACCTACTACCTGCACTACGACCCCGCCACCGACACCACCCTCGACCGGGCCTGGCTGGCCGCCCACGCCGTGGCCGCCCCCGCCGTGGTGTATGCCGATGCCTGCCTGCTCGACGCCGCCGCCCTGGCCGAGCTGGGCGTTACCTTCCGCAAGATTCCCCGCGACTTGCGGTTGCTGTAGCCAAGTGCTCCTTTTCCCGGCAGGCCCGACGCAAAAAATAGTTTGTCATTGCGAGCGCAGCGAAGCAATCGCACCCGAACGGCCCGCTCTGGTGCGATTGCTTCGCTGCGCTCGCAATGACAGGCAGAGTTTACTTACCAGCTACTGGCCCACAGCCGGCCGCTAACCGCCTACAATATGCTTCTCAAACCCTACCAACAACACGTGCTCGACGAGCTGGCCCGCTTCACGGAACTGCTGGTGCCGGGGCGCACCGTGGCCGAAAGCTTCCGCCGCTTCTGGGCCGAGCACCCGCGCCTGCGCCTGGCCCCGCAGCCCGGCCGGCCGGTGGCGCCCTACCAGGCGCGGCCCGGCCTGGCGGCCACCGTGCCCAGCCTCACGGTGAAGGTGCCCACCGGGGGCGGCAAAACCCTGCTGGCCAGCCACGCCGTGGGCCTGCTGGGGCAGGTGGGCGGCGGGGGCAGCGGGCAGCGCGGCCTGCTGGCCGTGTGGCTGGTGCCCAGCCTGCCCATTTTGCAGCAAACGCTGCGCACCCTGCGCACCCCCGGCCACCCCTACCGCCGCGCCCTGGAGGTGGGGGCCACCGGCCGCCCCGTGGAGGTGCTGAGCGTGGACGACCTGCACGCCGGCCACCCCGCCCTGCGCGCCGCCGCCGCCGGCGAGGCCCTGGTGGTGGTGGTGCTCAGCTTTGCCTCGCTCAAGTTTGACCTGGGCAAGTGGCTGGCCGGCGACGAGAAGAAGGCCGGCAGCAGCGAAAACCGCCGCAGCTTCCGGCAAAATGGCGGGCACTTCGGCTTTGTGCAGGCCTACGGGGCCGCTCCCGACCCCCTGCCCGGCATCGACGCCACGGCCAGCATCCAGGTGCTGCGCCGCCTCGAGCCGGTGGTGATAGTAGACGAAAGCCACAACGCCACCACCGGCCTCTCCGATGAGATGCTCGGCCACCTCAACCCCCGCTTTGTGCTGGAACTTACGGCCACGCCCACCGCCAAGGCCAACCTGCTGGCCTTTGTGGGCGCGCAGGAGCTCAAGGCCGAGCACATGGTGAAGCTGCCCCTGCTGGTGCAAAACCTGCACGACGCCACCGACGTGCTGAACGCCGCCGTGCGCCTGCGCGACCGCCTCGAAGCCCTGGCCCAGGAAGCCACCCGCCGCGCGGGCGCGCCGGTGGTGCGCCCCATCGTGCTGGTGCAGGCCCAGCCCCGCACCAAAAAAGCCCAGGACAGCCGCGACACCTACGAGCGCGTGCGCCGCAAGCTCGAAGCCATGCGGATTCCGGCCGAGCAGATAAAAATAAAAGTGAGCGGCCTCGACGAGCTGGGCGATACCGACCTGCTGGCCCCCGGCTGCCCGGTGCGCTACATCATCACGGTGAATGCCCTCAAGGAAGGCTGGGACTGCCCCTTTGCCTACGTGCTGGCCTCGCTGGCCGCCCGCCAGAGCCCCGTAGAAGTAGAGCAGCTGGTGGGCCGGGTGCTGCGCCAGCCCCGCGCCACGCCCCACCCCGTGGCCTGGCTCAACCGCAGCTACGTGCTCACGGCCTCGGCCCGCTTTGCCGAAACCCTCAACCAGATAGTGAAGGGCTTGCACGAGGCCGGCTTCAGCGAGGCCGACTACCGCGCCGCCTCGGTAGAGGCGCCCGCCGCCCCCGTAGCCCCCGCGCCCGAACTGCCCCTGCCCGCCGCCGCCGCCGCCGCCAATGACGACGACGACCCCGCCGCTGCCCTCGACGAAGCCCGGCTGGTAGCCGCCACCCCCGCCCAGGCCCCGGCCGCCGCCTTCGACCCCACCGTGCCGCTGGCCGACCTGCCCCTGCTGCCCGAGGGCGCGCCCCTGGGCGTGGCCGCCCCCGGCGCGGCCCCGGCCCCCGCCGACCCGCTGGCCGCGCTGGCGGGCCAGCTCAATGCGCGGGCCACCGCCCCGCCGCCCGCCGCCCCCGCCACCCGCCCCACTCCGCCCACCGTAGCCGACCAGGTGAAAGACAACAGCTACCCCATGCGCCCGGCCGTGCGCGCGCAGGCCCTGGCTTTGCGCCTGCCCCAGTTTGTAGTGCCCGCCACCGAGGCCGCCGGCGGCCTGTGGGCGGGCACCCTGGCCGCCGAGCCCGCCCCCGCGCCCCTGCTCACCCCCGACCAGCTGCACGGCGGCTTTCTCCTGAGCGAGCAGTCGACGGCCGGCCTGCACTTCGAGCAGCTGCCCGCCGACCTCTACCAGATAGACCTGGAGGAGCAGGCCGAGCAGGGCTACACCCCGCGCCCGCGCCAGGTCGATGCCCGCCTGCGCGAAGAAATGCTGCGCCTCTTTGACCAGGCCCCGCCCGCCCGCCAGCGCAAGGAGGTACTGGCCGTGCTGGGCCGCGCCCTGGCCACGCGCTTCGACAACATCTCGGCCAAGCAGCTGCAAGGCTACCTGGCGCGCATCGTGGGCGATGGCACCGACCCCGCCGTGGGCTTCGACGCCGCCCGCCTGCGCGACGCCCGCGAGCGCCCCGAGGCCTACGCCCAGGTTATCCGCCGCGAAATCGAGCGCCTACTGGCCGCGCACGCCCTGCGCGCCTTCGAGCAGCAGCGGCGGCTGGGGCGCATTACGGTGGCCCCGCGCTACGGCCTGCCCGAGCGCCGGGCGCTGGCCCGCCCCGCCCTGCCGCTCGACCGCACCCTCTACGAGCGCGAGGAAGACGGCAACCAGTTTGAGAAAAAACTGATGCTGCGCCTGGCCGCCGCCGACAACCTCGTGTTCTGGACGCGCAACCCCAGCCGCACGGTGGGCAGCTTCCGCCTCAACGGGCCGGTGGCCAACCACTACCCCGATTTTATCGCTCTCACCACGCGGGGCCGCCTGCTGCTCATCGAAACCAAGGGCGACCACCTCAACAACCCCAAAAGCGCCGCCAACGTGAGGCTGGGCCAGGCCTGGGAGCAGCTGGCGGGCCCCGCCCAGCACGCCTACCTCATGGTGTATGAGAACGCGGCCGTGGAAGGGGCCGTACCGTTTGCGGAATTTGTCTCGTTGCTGGGGCAGTTCTAGCCCTCGTCTTCGCCCGCCCTACCTTTGCCCCATGCCCGCCCCCAACCTCGCCGCCCGCCTCGACCACACCCTGCTGCGGCCCGACTGCACCGAAGCCCAGATAACCCAGCTGTGCCACGAGGCCCGGCAGCATGGCTTTGCCAGCGCCTGCGTGCCGCCCTGCTACGTGCCGCTGGCCGCCCGCGAGCTTAGCGGCTCGGGCGTGGCCGTGTGCACGGTCATCGGGTTTCCGCTGGGGTATAACAGCGCGCGGGTGAAGTTCCGCGAAGCGGAAATAGCCTTGGGCGAAGGGGCCACCGAGCTGGATTTGGTGCTCAATATCTCGGCCCTGAAATCGGGCAGCTGGGACGCCGTGAAGGCCGAGGTCGAAGACCTCGCCGACCTCTGCGACGTAAACGACGCGCTGCTCAAAGTCATCATCGAAACCGCCCTGCTCACCGAACAGGAGATGGAAACGGCTGCCCGCCTCTGCGCCGAGGCCGGAGCCAACTTCGTGAAAACCAGCACCGGCTTTGCCAGCCGGGGTGCGTCGGTGGCCGACGTGGAGCTGCTGCGCCGCGTGCTACCCCCCGAAGTCCGTATTAAGGCCAGTGGGGGCATCCGCACGCGCGCGCAGGCGCTGGCCTTGCTGGCCGCCGGGGCCGACCGCCTGGGTACTTCTAACAGTCTGGTTATTATTGAAGATGATGCGCCTACAAACGCCTAAGGCTATGCTGCTTTTGAGCCTGCCGCTGCTGGCGGCCTGCGCCACCACGGCTCCCAAAGTGCCCGTGGCCACCACGCCCGCGCCCACCGACACGGTGCGCAAAACCACGGCCCTCATCCCCGCCGAAGACCTGACCAAGTACCGGCCCACCTTCGCCCCGGCCGGCGCGGCCCCCGCGCCCAGCGCTGCTACGGCCGCGCCCCGCCCAGCCACTCCGCCCGCGCCTAAAGCTGCCCCTGCGCCCACCAATGCCGTGACGGCCCAGGTAGAGCAGCGCCTGCGCGACCAGGCCTTTACCAACCAGAACGTGAAGTACACCAGCGGCTACCGTATCCGGGTGTATCTGGGGCTGGAGCGCGAGCAGGCCATGACCATCCGCCGCCAGATAATCGGCCGCTACCCCGACGAAACGGACTACCTCACCTTCAAGCAGCCCGTGTACCGCCTCTACATCGGCGACTATACTACTAAGCTGGAGGCGGCCCGTGGCCTGGCCCGCGTGCGCCCCTTTGCGCCCAAGGCCGAGCTGGAGCCCATGCAGGTGCTGCTCAATAAGATACCGTAGCCAAGCTATAAAACGGAGTGGCACTCCGTTCACGTTAGGTCTTGCCCAGACGCGAAAACGGAGTGCCACTCCGTTTTACCTGCCATGCTAGCTACCCTCAAAACCCGCGCGGCCGCCCTCGCGCCCGAGCTTGCGGCCCTGCGCCACCACCTGCACGCGCACCCCGAGCTGTCGTTTAAGGAAACCGAAACGGCGGCTTTCGTGACCCAGAAGCTGACCGAGATGGGCTTGCAGCCCTACGCTGTGGCCGGCACCGGCGTGGTGGCCCTCATTGAGGGCCGGGCCGGCGGGCCGGTGGTGGCCCTGCGCGCCGACATGGACGCGCTGCCCATTCAGGAGCTTAGCGACGTGCCCTACAAATCGACCCGGCCCGGCGTGATGCACGCCTGCGGCCACGACGTACACACTACCTGCCTGCTGGGCGCGGCCCGGCTGCTGATGGAGCTAAAGGGCGAGTTTGCCGGCACCGTGAAGCTCGTCTTTCAGCCGGGCGAGGAGCTGCTGCCGGGTGGGGCGTCGCTGATGATAAAAGACGGCGTGCTCCAGAACCCCGCCCCGGCCGAGATACTCGGGCAGCACGTGTTCCCCAAGCTGCCGGTGGGGCAGATAGGGTTGCGGCCGGGCCGCTACATGGCCAGCACCGACGAGCTGTATTTGCGCATAAAAGGCAAGGGCGGGCACGGGGCCATGCCCGAGCTCAATCTCGACCCGGTGCTGGTGGCCGCGCACCTCATCGTGGCCGCCCAGCAGATAGTGAGCCGCCGCGCCAACCCCAAAATGCCCTCGGTGCTGAGCTTCGGCAAGGTCATCGCCAACGGCGCCACCAACGTCATCCCCGACGAGGTGTATCTTGAAGGCACCTTCCGCACGCTCGATGAAGCCTGGCGCGGCGAGGCCCACCAGCACCTGCGGCAGCTCTGCGAAGGGCTGGCCGCCAGCATGGGCGCAGTGTGCGAGCTGGAAATTCGGCGCGGCTACCCCTGCCTCGACAACAACCCCGCCGTGACGGCCCGCGTGCGCGCCGCCGCCGAGCAGTATCTCGGGGCCGAAAACGTGATTGAGCTCGACCAGTGGCTCGCGGCTGAGGACTTTGCCTACTTCTCGCAGGCCGCGCCGGCGTGCTTTTACCGCCTGGGCACGCGGGCCGTGGATGGCCGCTTCGCGGCTTCGGTGCATACGCCTACCTTCGATGTGGATGAGCAGGCGCTCAGCATCGGGGCGGGGCTCATGGCGTGGCTTACCTTGCAGGAGCTGGCTGAATTAGCTCGCTAGGTTCTTATTTCTGTTCCTGTTATGATTACTATGAATCGTTGCTTTACTACCATGCTGCTGGGGGCTGGGGGCCTCCTGAGCTACCAGGCGGCCTTCGCGCAAAACACTACTACCGTGGTGGCCTTCGACCCCAACGTGGTCCAGCGCGTGGTGCGGCCGCTGGAGCTGTGGCCCGAGCTGCAAGCCGAGCTGACGCTGAAAAACGGTGACTACCTGCTGCTGGCCTTGCGCGGCGAGCGCATTACCAACCGTGCCGATGCTGGCTACTATGCCGCCCGCCCGCTGGGCGTCGATACCAAGCGCATAGCCTTGGCCTACGAGCATTTCTGGAATGCCAACTGGAGCTGGGGTGCCGCTGCTCGCTATGAGTGGGATGGGCGCTTCGAAACCAATAACCCCGGCGACTTGCTGGTGCCCGAGCTGCTGCTGCGCCATCGCTCCACCATCTTCGGCGGGCTCACCTTTGGCCAGCGGCTGGGCGTGGAACGCCAAATACTGACCAACCGCAACTACCTCGGCGGCACCGGCCCCAACGGGCAGTTCTGGACGCGCCTGCGGGTAGATGTGGAGCGGCTTTTTCCGCTCGGCGGCACGGCCGACGGCTTCGCCCTGCGCCCACGCCTGAGCTACGCGGCCAGCACGCACCTGCGCTTGCAGAAAGATGATAACGCGCCCGATGAGCGCACCATTCAGTTTACCAGCCTGCGGGCCGAGGTGGGCGTGCGGCTATCGCCGAAAATTGACTTTACGCCCTGGTTTGCTTACCAGACGCGCTACGCGCAGGAATTGGTGCAGTACTACGATGCTGGCAACAATAACATGATTCCAATCCGCGGCGGCAAGGTCAACTACGCCTCTCCCACGCTGGGACTCGATGTGCGGTTTACTATCCCGGCGGCTGGGGCCAGCGGAGAGAAGGCCAGCCATTCGCAATTGCCAACCCAGCACTAAGAAAAGGATGCTGTCAAAATGGCCGATATTAAAACACCAATAAAGCGCCTCTCCGCCCCGGAGAGGCGCTTTATTGGTGTTTGCTGTCAAGTGTACATTTTGGTGAAGTGTTAAAAACGGACTTTTTGGCGTATTTCGGCGATGGCACAAAGTTTATAGGTAAAGGAGTGTCGCCGTGCAGTAGTGCGGCTTTTCAAACCCAACTCAACCAAAACCTATTTACTTATCATGGCAACCCTGCTGTATAACCGCCCTGCCCTGGCCCCCGCCCGCGCCTTCAACTCGCTGCTGAACGAAGTGCTGCGCGATACCCAGCCCGCCGCGCCCCGGCCCTCGACCTCGTTTGTGCCCGCCGCCGACATCTTCGAGACCAGTGCCGGCTACGAGCTGCACCTCGCCCTGCCCGGCGTGGCCAAGGAGGCCGTCAGCATCGACTTCCAGGACAACCAGTTGGTAGTGACCGGCCACCGCCCGGCCCCGACCACCGAAGGCGACGACGCCCCCAAGCTGCGCCGCGTCGAAACGCGCTTTGGCGAGTTCAGCCGCACTTTCCGCCTGCCCGAGACGGTGAACGTGAAAGCCATCACGGCCGAGCTCACCGACGGCCTGCTGCGCGTAAACCTGCCTTTCGACACCGAGAAAGCGACCAAGCAGCACATCGAAGTGCGCTAGGCCCCGGCTTCGGCCCCAGAAAAGGCACCCTCCGAGGGTGCCTTTTTTGGTCCAAGAATTGTATAATTGCTTTCGGCCACGCAACCCTCGGGCACGAATAATCCTCTCTTTGGCGTTGAACTTCGTAAGACCGTGCTGCGGCGGGCTGGTGCCGAAAGCCGCCTGTGGCTCTTGCCTGGTTCCGGCGCTTTTTGTTACTTCGCAATCCTTTCTTTCCCCTCTTTAAAAACAACCCCAATGCAAGCTAAAAACATGATGCTCGGCCTGCTGACTTCTGCCGTACTTGGCGGCGGCGTGGCCGTAGGGGGGTACAAGCTACTGGAAACCGAGCCGGGCAACGTGGCTCAGACGACCGTGGCTTCCGACCCCCAGGTACGCTACACGTCGGCCATGCGCAGCAGCGCCTACGCCGCGCCCGAAGGCCTCAACTTCGTGGCCGCCGCCGCCGCTACCACCCCGGCCGTGGTGCACGTAATGACCGAGTACAAGGCCGAGCCCCAGCGCCAGTCGCGGATGCAGATGGACCCTTTGTTCCGCCAGTTTTTCGGCGACCAGTTTGAAGACCAGCTGCGCGGGCAGCGCCAGCCCCAGGGCGGCGGCGAAGGCTCGGGCTCGGGCGTTATCATCGCCGCCAACGGCTACATCGTCACCAACAACCACGTGATTGATAAGGCCTCTAAAATCACGGTCGTGCTCGACGACAAACGCAAGTACGACGCCGAGCTGGTAGGCGCTGACCCCAGCACCGACCTGGCCGTATTGAAAGTGAAGGCCGACAACCTGCCCTTTATCAAGTACGGCAACTCGGACGAGGTGAAGGTAGGCCAGTGGGTGCTGGCCGTGGGCAACCCCTTCAACCTGAACTCGACCGTGACGGCCGGTATCGTGTCGGCCAAGGGCCGCAGCATCGGCATTCTGGCCCGCGACCAGGAAATGGGCATCGAGTCGTTCATCCAGACCGATGCCGTGGTGAACCCCGGCAACTCGGGCGGTGCCCTGGTAAATACCAACGGCGACCTGGTGGGTATCAACTCGGCCATCTCCTCGCACACCGGCTCGTTTGAGGGCTACGCCTTCGCCGTGCCCAGCTCTATCGTGAGCAAGGTAGTTGATGACTTGCTGAAATACAAGGTGGTGCAGCGCGCCCTGCTCGGCGTGCGCATCCAGGAAGTGGATGCCCGCTTGGCCTCGGAGAAGAAACTCAACACCCTGAACGGCGTGTACGTGCAGGGCCTCACGCCCGGCAGCTCGGCCGCTGCGGCCGGCCTCAAGACGGGCGACATCATCACCGACATCAACGGCATCAGCGTCAATACCTCGGCCCAGTTGCAGGAGCAGGTGTCGCGCTTCCGCCCCGGCGATAAGATTAAGGTGGGCTACCTGCGCAACGACAACAAAGAGGTGGCTACCGCTACCTTGTTCAACGCCTCCAACACCACGGCCGTGGTGAAAGACATGCCCGCCACGGCAGCCGTGAGCTACGAAGGTGCCAAATTCGGCCCCGTGTCGGCCCGCCTGCAAAACGAGCTGGGTATCGACGGCGGCGCGCAGATTAGCGGCGTGCGGGGCTCCAACTTCCGCGAAACCGGCATGGCCGAAGGCTTCATCATCACGCGCATCGACAAAAACCCGGTGCGCAAGCCGGCCGACGTCAAGAACTACTTGGAGCAAGCCAAAGACAACTCGGGCGCGCTGGTAGAGGGCGTGTACCCCGACGGCCGCAAGGCTTACTACCCCATCGGCCGCGAATAAGTAGCCGTAGCTGAATGTAAAAGCCCCTGCCAGTAGCTGGCGGGGGCTTTTTGCGTTTGGGTGAGTGGGTGCGGTACGGCCGCCTTGGTCGCCTACTCCACTACCAGGCGGGCGGTGCCCCGGTGCTCGCCCACGGCCACGCGCAGGGCATACACGCCGGGCGCGAGGCCGGCCACGTCGAAAGCAACTTGTGCGCTACCTGCCGCGAGGGCCGCGATGCGCGTGCGCACTACCCGGCCTACATTGTCGAGCACGGTGAGGGTGGCGGGGCCGGCCGCCAGCCCAGCCGGCAGCTGCACCGTGGCGGGGCCGTGGGCGGGGGTGGGTGCTATGGCCACCGGCACGGCCGGCGCAGCGGCGGCCGTAGTGGGCAGCAAGGCAGCATCGGCAATGGTGGCCAGGTAGCCGTAGGGTACCGAGAGGCTCCCCGGCACCAGGACGCTACCGAAGGTGGTAGCGCCCTCCGTGTAGCCCCCCACGTACAGCCGGTTGGGGCCGAGAGCCAGCGCCGAGGCCGTGCTAAAGCCCGGGCTGCCCACAGCCTGTGCCCACGCGAAGGCCGCCGTGGGGCCCGCATCAGCCAGCCGGGCCACGTAGCCGGCCTTGGCACCGATGGGAGACAAAGCAGTGGTGCCAAAGGTGGCCAGCGAGCTGGCCACCTGGCCCGAAAGGTATACCTGGCTGCCGCGCACCACCAGGCCCGCGACATCGTCATCGTCGGTGCCGCCGGCCTGCTGCGCCCAGGCCCAGCTGGCGGTGGTGCCCGCCTCCAGCAACTTGGCCACGAAAACGTCGCGGTTACCGGCCGTGGCCAGTGTAGTAGCCCCAAAGGCCGCAGCGGAGCTATAAAAGCTGCCGGCCACGTACACGGCCGCGCCGCTGGTGGCCAGGGCCGCCACCCGCTCGGCGCTGGGGCCGCCCGCCCGCTGCGCCCAGGCCCAGCTGGCGGTGGGGCCCGCATCGATGAGCTTGGCCACCACGGCATCGGCATCGTTGAAACCGCTGGTGGCTAGGCTGGTGGCACCAAAAGTGCGGGTGCCCTGTAGCTGGCCGCCCACGTACACACTGCTGCCCTGCACGGCCACCGCGCTCAACAGGCCATGGCCGGGGCCGCCGGGTACCAGCGCCCACGTATAGCTGCCGGCCGTGCCGCCATCGGTAAGCTTGGCCACAAACGGATTGATGGCGGCCGACGTGGGTACCGTAGCCGGGCCAAAGGTGAGGGCCGGGCTTTGGCCCATGCCCACTACATACACGCTGCTGCCCTGCGCCGCCACCCCATAGCCAAAGTCGTCGCCCGCGCCGCCCGCCTGCTGCGCCCACACCCAGCTGGCCGTAGCGCCGCCATCGGCCAGCTTCACCACGAAAGCATCAAAAGAGGCTGGGCTGCTCAGGCTCAGGCTGCCAGCCGTGGCGCTGCCCCTAAAGCTGCCGCTCAAATACACGCTGCCGCCGGCCACCGCCAGCCCCCCTACAAAAGTCTCGCCCGTGCCGCCCAGCTGCTGCGCCCAGGCCCAGGTGCCAGTGGCCACGTTCCACTTGGCCACGAAGGGCATCTTCGCGCCATTGGCGACGAGCGTGAAGCTGCCCAGCGTAATGGTACCCTGAAACTCGCCGGCTACCACCACGTTGCCGCTGGCATCGGTGGCGGTGAGGGTAATGTTGGAAAGGCCGCCAAAGCCGGTGGCTATGGCCGTGGCGGCCTGCCAGCCGGGGGCCTGGGCATGGGCGGCCGGGCCGCCCGGCAGCAGCCCCAGGCACAGTAGCAACGGGGCGAAAAGCGAGTAGCGGGTCGTGGGCATATAGGAAATGAAGAAAGCATGTAAAGGTAGGCCCATAGTACCCGCCCTACGCACGCGCCCCCGGCCCTTTCTACCAGCGAAAGAACCGGGGGCGGTTGCTAAGAAGCGCTTAACCTACTGCACGATGCGGCTCTTCACGCCCGAATACTGCGGGCTGGTGGTAGAGCCCGCCAGGGCGGCGGCCTTTACATACACCTTGGTGCCCGAGTCGAAGGGGCCCAGCTCGCGCTCGCGGCCCCCGCCCACGGCCACGCACCAGTTATCCTCGGGCAGCTTCTCGTCGGTGGTGTAGCGAATCAGGTTCTGGATGGTGCCCGTGGGGCGGCTTAGCTTTAGTAGCACGCAGCCGGGCTGCCCGCCATCCAGCAGCTCAAACTCCATGGGCACCGCCACGGGAGCCAGGCTACGGGCGGCAGCGCTGCTAGTGCTGGCGGCCAGCGTGAGGCCCGACGAGAGCAAGGCCGCCTCCTGGCCCTGGTAGTCGAGGTTGAGGCGCTTGGCTAGGCGGCCCAGCTCGGCCGTGACGGTGGCGCGCAGGCGGTCGCGGTTAGCCGTCTGGGCCGGGGTGGGGTAGTCGAGGGTGGCCACGTCGGCATCGAGGGTGGCCACGGCCGCTTGCAGGGCCGGTAGCAGCGAGCCCCCGTTGGCAATGAAGGCGCTGCTGGTGGTTTGGCGAATGGCGCTGTGGGCAAACAGGGACACCGAGTCGTAGGCCAGGGCGTTGTAGTCTTCGATAAGTTTGGGCTTTCTCATAGGAGAGGGTTGAAAGAGATGATAGACAGCAGCTAAGGTAGGACGTATGCCGGAGATTAAAATCCGTGACTTGTCTAAATCAATTCTTTAGAAGAACATTAGCAAATCTTACTGGAATAGTACCGCGCCGGCCAGCGCGGCTGCCGCCGACGCGCCGGGGCTCGCCCATAGCTTGTCGGCAAGCCCCGAGAGCTTGTCGGCAAGTCCTAAGAGCTTCTTGGCAAGTCCCAAGAGCTTGTCGGCAAGTCCCGATAAGCTCTTGGCAAGTCCCAAGAGCTTCTTGGCAAGTCCCGACAAGCTCTTGGCCACGACCAACAGCCCCGGCGCGCCGCCCGGCCCCGCGCCCGCCGCGCTAACCTGAGCGGCTGGCGCAATACCTTTACGACCTGCCAGCTCTTTATTCTTGCTCCCGATGAACCTCCTCGTCAGCCGCTACCCCGATAGCTTTACCCTCACTTACCTCATCGACGAGCACCTGCTGATAGGCCGCTGGCTGCGCCCCGTGACGCTGGCCGAGCTGCAAGCCCACTACCAGGAAACCCTGCGCGCGGCCCAGGCCCACGGCAACTGCCGCCACTGGCTGCTCGACGTGCGCCGCCGCTCCATCAACGAGGCCGAGGCTAAGCGCTGGTTTGGCGAGGAATTTGGGCCCCGGCTGCCGGGCTTGCTGGGCAAGCCGGTGGTGATAGCCTACTTTGCCCGGGTGGGGCAGGAGGTGGCCGCCGCCGACCCCGTGCTGCGCGAAAACATCCGGCAGGGCGAGTTGCAGGGGGCCAGCTACCGCTACTTCGACCAGGAAGGCGAGGCCATGACCTGGCTGGCCGCGCAGCCGTAAGGCGGAGCGGGGTTCGGAGCCGGGGGGAGGTAGCCGCCTGGGGCATAGCTAAAAATCGTCTGTCATCATATGTTTGTGGTGGCATCCTCTTGGGCCACGCCGCAGTGTGTCATTGGCTTCGGAGGCCGTTCAGCATGCTGGCACCCAGGGGGCCGCTGGCCCGTGAGCCCGGACAGTTCAGTG